>NZ_CAXTHG010000011.1:0-139572 GCF_964244005.1 uncultured Friedmanniella sp.
TGGTCCGCCCCGACGGCACCACTATCGAGGTTCAGTCCGTCGACGCCACCGGCGAAACCGCGACGGTTCACAACTTCGAAGTCGACGGCCTCCACAACTACTACGTCCAAGCAGGTGAGCATTGGATACTTGCTCACAACACCTGCGTCCTGCCTACACCAGAGGTAACGCCAGGTACGCGCCTATATAATATTGTGGATAATCTCTACAGGGGTACTACGAATGAAAACCGGATAGGAAATGGGACAACGATGGACGCAATTCGATACGAAGTGGCTACTCAGCAGGAGGTTCACGGCAGGATGCATGTTGCTAAGGGTCGTGAATCATTGAGAGGCATCAAGAATTGGCAGCGGAAGTACCCAGATGCACCATACCAAGATAGATTAGTAGCCGAGAGTTTGAGGATGGAACTCGGGGACGTTCTTCCGTGAGGGGCCCAGTGAGCGACGTGGTTTCGGCGTTTCAAGATCTGGTTGATGGCGAACCAACTCTTCGGCCCCTCCTGCAGGATCACCTCGAATATTACGATCAGGAACTCCTCCCCACCCTATTCATCGCAGAAATTGTCTCCTGGGTAGTCGACCATCTCGAGGACGCTCCCGAAGTTGCACATGTGGTGATCAGGTGGATGAATGAAACATATCCTGCTGCTTCTGAAACTATGAAGAATGTGATCGCGACGGGTGGAGTCGAGGCTATGCCAAGCCCCGGCCAGCCGGGGTGTGAATTGCGAGACCTGCTGAGTCCAGAGCTACAAGCAACCGATCCATGGTGAGGCTCTCTCCCTGCGAATTTATAAATCTCGCCAGAGTCGAGGCGTTCAAGCTGCATGGTTCACACGGTGGTCGTTGATCATCGTCGGGCGCGCTTTGGCCGTCTTTCAGTGTTGATTCTGCCGTCTAGGTACGACGATTCGACAAAGTGTCTCGCCCGGGCGTTTCTTCCAGTTATCAGTTTGTTACGACTGCCGCGGAGCATCCAAATTTGGCTAATGTGAGCCCCGTTTACCCCGGAAAATGTTTTTCCAAGACGGATGGGGCCGACTACTTCTTAGTGGACGCGAACAAATGGTCCGCCGGGAAGCACCATTACTAGACCCGCGTTGTGGAACCCGAAGGGAAGACTAGTGCCGATGGATGACATTGGAGAGTTGATGTCAGTTGGGAGCGATACGTCCTTTCTTGCATTCAGGGGAACGGTTCGTGAGCTCTACAACGCGGTGCTCGGATGGACTGACTCAGGGCTGGTTGCGCGAGTGGCTCGCGGATACAAGATAGAAGTATTAGCGGATCTGATGAACGAAGTATCGCCAGCCTTGCAATTCTCATACTACTTTGGAGAGAACTGGTCTGCCGCGCAGGACTGCCTGAACGACATGGATTGGCTCCCTCGCGGGGACGGGGTCGTGGTAGCAATCTCCGATGCCTCCCAGGTGTTATCTCGGGATCACGTCGAAGACTTTGAGACTCTCATACGGAGTCTCGTTAGTGCGATGGCGATTTATTCTCATCCGGTAAACGAGGGAGCGTGGTGGGACCGGCCGGCTGTTCCTTTCCATGTCGTCTTGCATTTTGAACTTGATGACGTTTCTGGACTTGATGCTTGGCGCGCGGCGGGAGCAGTGGTTGTTCCGATGATCCACTAGGCACTACCTTCGCTGGGGCCAGGTACCCCCGGCTTGATGGCGTTGAAGGCTAAGGCGCAGCCTCACGACACCACCAGCATGAAGCCGCAATTGTTTAGCGGTAACTGACAACGTATTCACCCCCACCGATTCATAGCGCGCCATCCTGGTCCACGAAATGACAAAAGGTGTGAAAGCGGCTACAGATAACAGCGACGACCGCCGTCCATGCGATCTTGGTCACCGAGTTCTTCTGGGACACCGCCGCCTACGCTGGCGCACCCGTCCTCGCCGGCGACACCCCGATCCTCTCGGCCGGGCCGGTCACCGGCATCGGCAGTGACTGGACAGCGCCGGGCTGGCGCACCGCCCGCTCCACTGACGCCGACCCCTGGGCCGCGGGCGGCGGCACCGCGCTCGGTCCGTCGGTCGCGATCGACCCGTCTGGCGGCCTGGCCATTGACGGTCTCGAGTGGATGGGCGCCCGGGTCTATGACTCGACCGCCCGCGGCATCCTGTCGGTCGACCCGGTTGACAACTTGACGCGGTCGTGGGATAACAACCCGTACGCTTACGCCGGCAATGACCCGATTCACGCTCTGGATCCGCTCGGGCTGGCGCCGGTTACCGACTCCCAGCTCGCCGACTATCGAAACAACAACGGCATTGTCGGGACATACAACGCGGTGAAGAGCACGGCCAGCACAGTCGCGAACGGCGTCGGGCACTGGTTCGAGAATAACTGGGAGTACGTCGCGGGCGGCGCGATGGTGGTCGGTGGCGCGGTGCTTATCGCTACCGGCGTCGGTGGTCCAGCCGGGATGATGCTCGTGTCCGCCGGCGCGGACACGATCATCCAGAAGGCGACCACGGGCGAGGTTAACTGGGGTCAGGTCGCTGTTTCGGGCGCGGCGGGTGCTGTCGGGTTCGGTGTCGGCGGGGCGATCGCCAAGACAGCCCTGAGCACGGGCGCGAACACCGTTCTCAGTAACGTGGGCAGCAGCGTCGCCGAGGGAGCGTTCAGCGGCGGAGGTAACTACCTCACCGGCTCCGGCCCCAAGACGGTGAGCGGGTTGGTTCGGGCGACAGCCAGCAACGCGGCGTTGGACGGAGTCACCGCGGGGATCGGTCACGGGGCTCCGACCAACAAGCTGCTCGGCAAGGTCGAAGCCACCGTCGCCGACGGGTGCTTCGTCGCCGGCACGGACGTGCTTCTTGCGGATGGGTCGAGCAAGGCCATCGAGGACGTCGAGACCGATGATGAGGTCCTCGCGTACAACCCTGAGACGAACCAGACCGAGAAGCGCCGGGTTGTGCGCACCTACGTGCACGAGGACAAGCCGACCTATGACGTCGTCGTCGAGGACGGCGAGAAGGTCACCGCCACGTCCGAGCACCCGTTCATGGTTGCGGGGAAGGGCTACACGCCGGTCGACGAGATGGAGAAAGGCGACCTCCTGGTTCGACCCGACGGCAGCACCATCGAGGTACTATCCGTCAACGCGACGGGTGAGACCGCGACGGTGCACAACTTCGAGGTCGAGGGCCTCCACAACTACTACGTCTTAGCCGGGCATGACTGGATCCTGGTTCACAACGACTGCTTGACGCGCGTCCGGCATTACACGTCGAAGTCGGCTGCCGATAAGATCATGGAGGAGGGCCGAATCATAGCGAGTGACCAGAACAAAGTCTTCGTCACGAAGGCGAAGGAGAAGCTGTTGGGGGGCGAGGAGGCGCGAATTCGTCTTGGCCTGACACCGGGTCGGGGCCACAGTGTGATCGAGTTCGACGTCCCCAGTCACAGACTCGAAAAGCAGTTCAATTCACGCCAAGGCCGAGTTGAGCATTTCATACGAGGTGACGTGGAGATGTTGAATCCTGTGAGGGTGCGATGAACTTGGATCATGAGATCAAGTTGACGGCTGACGAGGCGGACGAGCTGCTCGAGATTCTCACCGATGTTGTCGTCTCCCTCGACCGCATGGGGAGCTGGGAGGCTTCGGGCGAGGATCCCGGGCACACCTGGATCCATGAGTATTTCAGTACGGGCGGCGCGACCCGTCGGCTGTCCCATGCGCGCGGTATCCTTGATTACGCGTTTCACCGGGTGTACGACGAGGACGAGCTTGAGGAAGCATGGGCCGAGCGGCCGTGGCCTGCCTGGACTAAGCCCGAGCCGGATATCGGAAACGACGCATCTCCGGGCGACTGATCTACTCCCTCCTGCGTGGTGTTGGAGTTGCTCGTCGACGACGGCGAGGGTGCTGCGTTCGTCCTCCTTGACTGCGGCGCAGGGCGGCGCAGCAGCTGTGAGCAGCGAGCTGGAGACGGTCGAGGTGGTCCGCGTCATCTAGCCGCCCCCAAAGGCTCGGGAGCTCGCGTTCGAGCGGTGTTCGTCCAGTTCGATCTCGTTCGCTTACTCGCTAAGTAAGGTTCCTCCTGCAGTCCGGGAGTGGCCTCTTTTGGGAGATATCGAACACCGGAGAGTTCAGCGGGCTCTCGCAGAGGGTATCACTAAAGGCATGTCCGTTCGGAAGCAAGAGAAAGCTGGTATCGGCCTGGATGGCGTGAGAGTGAAGTTGTTTGGAAGTCTGACCTAATCGGAAGAGACTTGATGGGCCACACTCCTGATGCGAAGCACATCCACCTCTATCTCGACGCGTTTTCATCGAGAACAGCTCTGCGTCAGGACTTTGGGGCACGAAGAACTCATGTCGACCAGATGAAAACTTTTGGTCAGCCGAGACCTCCGAAGACCTGCAAGCCTTCGAGAAGGCAGCGTACGAGATCGACTACCAATGGTAAACATGCGGCTGAACGCTAAATGGCTGAAGAGGTTCGAAGCAGTTCTCCTAGGTGACGATCCCGCTCAAATGCTCTGCCCCTCATGCCGCTGTACGGGACTTGAATCGTTGTGTCACGTAGCGGCGCCAGAGACCAGGCTTGGGTGGTGCGTTATCCGCTGTCAAACATGCGGCCACGGCGGTTGGGTTAGTCGCCTGGTCGTCCCCCAAAAGTTAGAAACCGAAACAGATCCGGCGGATTGGCCCGACACAGTTCTCGATTGACTGACTTAACTGAGTATCGACTCCGCTAGAGGCGGACCATCAAAATACGCAATTATCGGACCGAGAATGACGTAGTCGTCAGAACTCCTAGTCAGTCGGGGTTCAACCATAACCCTCGATACTGATACCTGAACCAACCACTGACGTTCACTTCATTAAGGGCTCGACATCGCCGAGTGTCGTCCCGACTAACCCAGGATGGCAGGCGAAATGAGTCAGCTAGACTTCTTTGACTCTGAAGAGTACGGACGTATTCCGTTCTGGGAGAACTACCTCGTTTGCCAAGCGGTACAGGCATCGCTCGGTAGGTACCCTCCGCATGCCACTGCGATCGGCATCGAAGTGAAGGGGAGAAATGCAATCTTCCATTTCCAGATGCCCTACGCATCACAGGAGGACGAAGAGGAGATGCTGGACATCCTTGATGAGTTCGAGACGATAGCGGAGGTCGAAGTGCACGTGAGTAGGCACATTGCCATTCGTAGTGAGCGGCAGACCGCGCCGTCAGACGGCGTTACTTGGATTTACCTGTCACGCACGAAATAGCGACCTCCGGGCTACTGCGGCAGATCGGGAACGCTTGACCTCTTGAGAACCAACAGTCGACGGCGCGAGGGGAGGCGAAGCTACATTTCGACCGCAGGCGGCGGTGGCGCTACCCCTGAAGGGGATTGGTGCCCGAGGAGCCAGCGGACTTTCCGGTCGGCAAGACAAGTTTGCGTGAGGGTCGTCGAGGAGAACAGCCCGAGGAGGCCGCGGTGACCGCAAAGACCAGTACTCAGCAGGAATGGTTCAGCAACTACGCAAGCTCGACGATGTCGATCCTGGGCGCGCACGCGCCCGACGCCGACGGCGACCTCCCGGTGTCTGGCGAGACGTGCATGGCCTGGGTCCCTACGGAGACGAGCGATCCCTGGGGTGTCCGTGTGTTCGCCTTGGCTGCCCGGAACCCGCCGCTCAAGGCCGCCGTCTACAACGAGATCCGAGCCAACGGGGCCGAATTGGGGTACGACGTCCGCGGCCTCTCACTGTCGAGCACTCGGCTCCAGGAGCTGGCACCGCCCGCTGGACGTACGACCTCGACAGCCAGGTCGTCAACTACCACGTCCGAGCTGGACATTGCTGGCTTCTAGTTCACAACCACTGCTTGACGCGCGTCAGGCATTACACAAGGAAGTCCGCTGCCGAAAGATGATACAAGCAGGACGATCGTTGGCGACTGGTCAGAAATAAAGTCTTCGTCTCGAAGGCGAAGGGGAAGATGCTGTCGCCAGTGAGGGCGGAAGAATTCCTTGGTATTGATCCAGGTTGTGGTCACAGTGTCGTCGATTTCGATATGCTCAGCCATAGACTCAAGGCGCAGTTTGATTCACGCCAAGGCCGATTTGAGCATTTCATACGAGGTGACGTGCATATGTTGAATCCTGTGAGGATGCGATGAAGCTGGAGCATGAGATCAAGTTGACGGCTGGCGAGGCGGACGAACTGCTCGAGATTCTCACCGATGTTGTCGTGTCGCTCGACCGCATGGGGAGCAGGGAGGCTTCGGGGGAGGATCCCGGGCACACCTGGATCCATGAGTATTCCAGTACGGGCGGCGCTACCCGTCGGCTGTCCCATGCGCGCAGTATTCTTGCCAGCTCGTTTCGCCGGGTGTACACCGAGGACGAGCTTGAGGAAAGGTGGGGCGAGCGCCCTTGGCCTGCTTGGACTGAGCCGGAGCCGGATACCGGAGACGACGCCTCTCCGGGTGACTGATCTACTCGCTCCTCCGCGGTGCTGGAGTTGCTCGCCGACGACGGCGAGGGTGCTGCGCCCGTCCTCCTTGACTGCGGCGCGACGCGGCGTAGCAGTGGTGAGCAGTGAGCTGGTGACGGTCGCGGGGCGCCGCGCTATCTATCGATCTAGCCGCCCCCAGAGGGGCTCTACGAACTTGAGAGGGGTGCCTGACTGGGGTTGGGCTCGTAGCCCCGACATGCTGTTTGGTTTCTCACAACGTCCAGCAGCTACCCTGCGAAGCACCGCGATCAGTCTCCTACGAGTGACGTCGGCACCAACACGTCGTCCAAGGCCTACGACATCACGCCCGTGACCCGAAATCCATCCTCAAAGTGCTCCTGACCTGCTGAACACGACTTTGCCGAGCCTTGGGCACTACCCGTCGAAGTCCTCTGCCGGTAAGATCACGGAGGAGGGCCGAATCATAGCGAGTGACCAGAACAAAGTCTTTGTCACGATGGCAAAAGAAGAAGCTGTTGGGGGACACGGAGGCGGGGGATCTTCTTGGCGTGGAACCGGGTCGTGGTCGTAGAATTTATTTGGATCGAGACGACCCCGGACTGCGAGTTGAGGGGTGGGCGACAACCTTAACCAAAGCAAGAAGGCTCGTTCTCAATAAGTACGGGAAGGGCACGTCCTTCGATCTGGAACGAGGAAGACGCCGCGCGGTCCAGATGACCACAGTTTGAGCCGCTCAGCTCGATAGGAGTGGCACCGCACTCAGTCCGTCGGTCGCGATCGACTCGACCGGCGGACTCGCCATCGACGGTCTCGAGTGGATGGGCGCTCGGGTCTACGACTCGACCGCCCGCAGCTTCCTGTCCGTCGACCATCGACACTCTCACGCAAACGTTCGAGAACTACCCGTACGCCTACGCCGGCAACGACCCGATCCACGCCGTCGACCCCGCCGGCCTGTCCCCGGTGACCGACCAACAGCTGGCGGAGTATCGCAACCGCAACGGCATTGGCGGGGCCTACAACAATGTGAAGAGCGGCCCTCGCTGCCGCCAACGAGGCGGTGGGCCACTGGTTCAAGAAAGCTGGGAGTACGTCGCCGGCGGCGTCAACTGGGGCGAGGTTGCTGTGTCGACCGCTGCCGGAAACTGTCGCATCTCCCGCCGAACGTCTCACGCAAGCTCGTTGAGGCTGATCTCGACGGCAAGGAACTGCTCCGGGAAGGCCTGCAACACCCTGAGCCGAGGATCAGGAACGGGGTAGACGCGCGGCTGTAGCCGCGGACGTAACGGCGCGAGCCGGGAGTCGGCCAGCACGGCGGAGACGGCGCCGGCGTCGCCGCCACCGATCACGGCATCCAGGTCGGCGACGTGGGGCAGCAGCAGCCGGGCCACGACGTCGGCGGTCTCGGCGTACGCCTGGGCGGCCTGGTTGCCGCGGCGCCGGGCGTAGCGCTGCTGGGACCAGCCGCCCGCCTTGGTCCGGCCCTGGACGTAGGTCGAGTCGACCTTCGACGAGACCAGCCGATCCCCGACGAACCGGCCGACCGCGTAACCGCCGAGGCGTACCAGCACGACCCCGACCGTCCGGTCCTGACCGACGTGGGCCAGCAACGCGGGAACAGGCTCGCCGACCGGCGACCACCCCAGGAACGGGACGGTGATGACGGCCACCGCCCCGTCCGAGGCCGTGAGCGTGACCGCGTCGCTGCGAAGGCCCGCGGTGAAGGAGCCGTGCCGACGGGCGAAACCGTCGATCCAGCCGGGCAGCCGTTCACGCGAGACGTGCACGACCCGGTCGGCCACGGCGCTCCTTCGGACAGGGAATCAGGTCCAGACATGGACGAACCCGCGAGCTGATCGGCGTTCTCTCTGGAGAGTCCGTCGGCCGGGGAACAACTCCGGCACTCGCGGGTTCGGGTGTTGGCTGTGGATTAGCCGGCCGCACGGGACCAGTTAGCACAGTCAGCGCGTGCGGCTAGCTGGCCGACACCTCACATGTCCCAAAGTCACTCATTCTTTGGACCACCTCCTCTCCGTGTGGTTCGACGATAGGTGGCGGTTCGGCGATGCGCAACGGCTATTTTCAGGCCAGGATGACCTCGACGCCGGACCCCTGCAGCGTCTCGACCGTGGCCGGGTCGGCGGCGCTGTCGGTGAGCACCGCGGCGACCTCGTGCACGTGGCAGATCCGGGAGAAACCGACCGTGCCGAGCTTGGACGAGTCGGCGACGACCACCGTCCGCTTGGCCTGCTGCACCATCACCCGGTTGATCGCGGCCTCGGCCTCGTCGTGGGTGGTGATGCCGGCGACGGGGTCGAGGCCGGTGGCGCCGAGGAAGCAGATGTCGGGCGTCAGCTGGCTGAGGGTCTCGCTGGCCATCGCCCCCACCAGCTCATAGCTCTGCGGTCGCGCCACCCCGCCGCAGACCACGATCTTGATGAACGGACGGACGGTCAGCTCGGTCGCGATATTGATCGCGTTCGTGACCACCGTGATGCCGTTGTGCAGCGGTTCCGCCCCGGGGATCGCCCGGGCCACCTCGACCGTCGTCGTGCCGCCGTTCAACGAGACCGTGCACCCCGGCCAGAGCATGGCCACGGCCCGCGCGGCGATCCGGCTCTTCGCCTCGCCGTGGTTGCTCGACTTGTAGCGCAGCGGCAGGTCGTAGGAGGTCGTGTTGGGGACGGCGCCGCCGTGGGTGCGGCTCAGCAGCTGTTGGTCGGCGAGATAGTCCAGGTCGCGCCGGATCGTCGCGGCCGAGACCGCGAACCGCGTCGCCGCCTCCTCGACGTCGAGCTTGCCGGCGTTGACGAGCAGCTCAAGCAGCGCGGTGAGACGCTCGGCTCGTGTCATCGCTTCACCTACTTCCGCTCCGAGCGCCGACGCGCCAATACATGACCATGATATGTTCATATCTGCTCGTTTACGCGGAAAACAAACATAAGTCAGATGCTACAGGGGTTACTGTGGGATTTTTCGTCGAAGCCGAGATCACATCGCAGCCGGAGTGCTGGCGGCGTGCGGCTGCTCTGGCCCGCGAGCTCGCGCCGTCGCTCCAGCGGCGGGGTGAGCGCATCGCCTTCGTCGGCTGCGGAACGTCCTGGTTCATGGCCCAGGTGCTGGCTTCCTGGCGCGAGTCGGCCGGCTACGGCGAGTCCGACGCGTTCGCCGCCTCCGAGATGCCCGACCGCCGCTACGACCGCGTGATCGCCCTCACCCGCTCGGGCACCACGACCGAGGTCGTCGACCTGCTGCGGTCGCTGCGCGGTCGGACGCCGACGGCTGTCGTGCTCGGCGACCTCGACACCCCGGTGGCCGAGGTGGCCGATGAGGTGGTCGACCTCTCCTTCGCCGACGAGCGCTCGGTCGTCCAGACCCGCTTCGCCACCAGTACGCTCGCGCTCTTCCGGGGCGCCTACGGCGCCGACGTCGCCGCGCTCGCCGACGCCGGCGAACAGGCCGTGGTCGAGCCCCTCGCCGCCGGCTTGGCCGAGGCCGAGCAGGTCAGCTTCCTCGGCCGTGGCTGGACGATCGGCCTCGCCCACGAAGCCGCGCTGAAGTTCCGCGAGACCTCCTCGTCGTGGGCCGAGTCCTACCCGGCCATGGACTACCGGCACGGCCCGCTGGCCATCGCCGGCCCCGGTCGCCTGGTCTGGATGTTTGGCGAGCCACCGTCCGGGCTCGTCGACGAGGTCCGAGCGACGGGCGCGACGTTCGTGAGCTCCGACCAGGACCCGCTGGTACACCTCGTGGTCGCCCAACGCGTCGCGGTGGCCCGCGCGATCGCCCTGGGCGTCGACCCGGACGCCCCGCGCCACCTCACCCGCTCGGTCGTGCTTGCCGGCTCAGCCTGACGCGTGTCCCACCCCAGCGACTACGTGGTCGCCGTCGACCTCGGCGGCACCCTGACCAAGCTCGCGTACGCCGGGCGCGACGGTACGTCGAGCCCACCCCGTCGGCTGCGCACCGAGACCGCGGACGGACAGGTCTCCATCGGCTGGCTCGCCGACGTGCTCTCCGACGCGGTCCGGGACCGGCCGGCCGACCGCTGCCTCGGCTACGCCGTCGTCGTTCCCGGCGTCATCGACGTCCCCGGCGGCGTCGTCCGGGCGGCCCCGAACGTCGGCTGGTACGGCGTCCCACTCCGGGCGCAGCTGACCGAGCGGACGGGGCTGGCCGGCACCGTCGGCCACGACGTCCGCTCCGGCGGTCTGGCCGAGTGGCGGGTCGGTGCGGGCCGGGATGTGGCCGGCGTCCAGGCCACGAACCTGCTCTTCCTCGCCCTGGGGACCGGGATTGCCGGAGCCATGGTGGTCGACGGCCGGCTGGTCGACGCCGACGGCTACGCCGGCGAGATCGGGCACACCGCCGTCCCCGCCGCCCAGGGACTCGACTGCCTCTGCGGGCAGCGCGGCTGCCTGGAGACCGTCGCCTCCGCGACCGGGGTGTCCCGCACGTACGGGCGACGCGCCGGCGGTCCTGCTGTCGACGCCCGCCAGGTCGCCGACCTGGCCCGGGGCGGCGACGCGCACGCGCAGGCGGCGTACGGGCTGGCCGTCCGCGCGTTGACCGAGGCGTTGCACACGTACGCGACCCTGCTGGCGCCGGCCACCATCGTGGTCGGCGGCGGGCTCGCGGGGGCGTACGACCTGATCGGTCCCCCGGTCGAGGCCGGGATCGCGGCCGCGATGACCTTTCAGCGGCGACCGCGTCTCCTACCGGCTGCGCTCGGCGCGGACGCCGGCGTGATCGGCGCCGGTCTGGTGGGCTGGGACCGAGTCCGATCCGAGGAGGGTGCATGACCGATCTGTGGTGCGAGCGGGCCGTGCTGCCACCTGGGGCGGCGACCGGCGTGCTGCTTGAGGTGGCGGACGGGCGGTTCACCACGGTCCGGCCCGCCGAGCGACCGACGGAGGGGGCCGAACGGTTGGCCGGCTGGGCCGTCCCGGGCTTCGTCGACACGCACGTGCACGGCGGCGGCGGTGCCGACTACGCGACCGTGGACCCCGACGAGGCGCTGGCGGCCCGCGGGTTCCACCGGCGGCACGGCACCACCAGCTCGTTCGCCAGCCTGGTCACGGCCGACCTGGACACGCTGGTGGCTCAGCTGCGGACGCTCGCGCCGCTCGTGCACGCCGGTGAGCTGGCCGGCGTGCACCTCGAGGGGCCGTTCCTCTCGCCCGCACGCAAGGGCGCGCACACCGAAGCCCTGCTCACGCCCCCCACGCCGGCCGCGGTCGACCGGCTGCTCGAGGCGGCGGACGGCACCCTCGCGATGGTCACCGTGGCGCCCGAGCTGCCGGGCGCCCTGGAGACGACGGCCCGACTGGTCGCCGCCGGGGTCGCCGTCGCGATCGGCCACACCGACGGGGACGAGACCGACGTGCGGCGGGCACTGGACGCCGGCGCGTCGGTGGCCACCCACCTGTTCAACGCCATGCGACCGATCCACCAGCGCGAGCCAGGGCCGGTCCCGGTGCTGCTGGACGACGAACGGGCGATGGTCGAGCTGATCGGCGACGGCTTCCACGTCCACCCCGACGTGGTCCGGATGGCGGTGGCCGCCGCCGGGCTCGACCGCGTCGCGCTGGTCACCGACGCCATGGTCGCCACCGGGATGCCGGACGGCGGCTACACCCTCGGCGGCCTGGACGTGGTCGTCCGCCGCGGCGAGGCGCGACTGGTAGCTGAGGACGGCTCGCCGGGCTCGATCGCCGGCTCCACCCTGACGATGGCGGCCGGCTTCGCCTTCCTGGTGGGGATCGGGCTGAGCGTTCCCGGGGCCGCCTGGCTCGCGGCCAGCACGCCGGCCCGCCGGCACGGACTGGACGGGGTCGGGGTGATCGAGGTTGGTGCCGCCGCGGACCTCTGCGTCGTCGACGACTCCGGTCGGCTGTCGCGGGTGCTGCAGCGTGGCGTCTGGGTGGACCGGTGACGCGGGCTCGGCTGGTCGACGTGCTGCAGGCGGCGGTGGAGGCCGGCTGCGGGCTCGGGGCGTTCAACGTCTTCAGCCTCGAGCACGCCGAGGCCATCGTCGCGGGCGCCGAGCAGGCCGGGACGCCGGTGGTGCTGCAGCTCTCCCAGAACGCGGTCCGCTACCACGGCAGTCTGCGGCCGATCGCGCTGGCGACCCTGGCCCTGGCTGAGACCGCCGCCGTACCCGCGGTGGTGCACCTCGACCACGCGACCGACGTCGCCCTGGTGCACGAGGCTCTCGCGCTCGGCGTCGGCTCGGTCATGTTCGACGGGTCGGCGCTGCCGTACGCCGACAACGTCGCCGCCACCGCGGAGGTCGTCGCGCACGGCCACGCGCACGGGGTCGACGTCGAGGCCGAGCTGGGGGAGGTCGGCGGCAAGGACGGCGTGCACGCGCCGGGCGCCCGCACCCGGCCGGACGAGGCCGTCGCGTTCGTGGCCGCCACCGGGGTGGACGCGCTGGCCGTCGCCGTCGGCAGCTCGCACGCCATGACCGAACGCAGTGCTCGGCTCGACCTCGAGTTGATCAAGGAAATCCGTGCTGTGGTTGGCGTTCCGCTGGTGCTGCACGGCTCCTCGGGCGTTGATGATCATGAGATCCTCCGGGCCGTGGCGGCCGGGATGACCAAGATCAACATCGCCACCCACCTCAACCACGTCTTCACCGACGAGGTGCGCGCGGTGCTGGCCGACCGACCCGGCCTGGTCGACAGCCGGAAGTACCTCGGTCCGGCGCGGGAGGCGATGGCCGCGGAGGTGGCTCGTCTGCTCCGTTTGCTCCTGACTTCACATCCCTAAGTTCGGTGCCGCGGGCAGTCGCTCGTCCCACCTTCAGGAGACTCCGTGTGTCCACCCCGCCCACGAAAACCGCCAGCGCTGCGACCCTGACCGAGGTGGTGTTGTCTGTTGCGACTGCTTTGGGTCATTTGGTCTTGAACGCGTCAAGGTCGGCGCCAGTCAGCTACCCTCTGAATTCTTCTGACCGCCTCGGGGCGAGCGGAGCGAACATTGCTGTTCAGTGAGTTTTTCGAGCGTGCGACGGGGTTCGCCCCGCATCCATACCAGGCGCGAGTCGCGGCCGAGGGCCTTCCGGACCTCCTGCGGGTCCCGATGGG
Organism: uncultured Friedmanniella sp.; assembly: GCF_964244005.1. GTDB lineage: Bacteria > Actinomycetota > Actinomycetes > Propionibacteriales > Propionibacteriaceae > Microlunatus. Next base: position 13,530 of record NZ_CAXTHG010000011.1, read on the forward strand.
CGCGGGTAAGTCGAAAGCGGTGGTGCTCGGCTGGCTATGGCGTCGGCTCCACGGGTCCGACGAGGTGCGCCGAGCGACGCCGCGTCGCCTCGCTGTCGCCCTCCCGATGCGAACCTTGGTCGACCAGTTCGAGACGGACGTCCAAGAGTGTCTCGACAGGCTGGGACTCGCCGCCGAGGTCGGTCTCTACGTGGTGATGGGTGCCCGCCGGTCGGACGAGCGCCGCTGGCGCATCGAAGCTCACCAGCCGTCGATCGTGGTGGGGACGATCGACTGCTTGGTGAGCAAGGCGCTCAACCGCGGGTACGGCATCTCGCGCAACGCCTTCCCGATCGACTTCGCGCTGATGACCAACGGAACCCACATCGTCATCGACGAGATCCAGCTCGCCGCAGCCTCGACGGTGACCCTTCGTCAGATCGCCGGCTTTCGGCGGACCTGGCCCGCGGCCGAGCCCGCCGGTCTGACCTGCATGTCGGCCACCGTCGACCGCCGAATCATCAACACCGTCGACAACGCTGACGACGATGTGGTCACCATCGCTCTGGGCGAGCCCGACCGACACGGTCGTCTGGGCGAGCTGCTGGCCGCGGGAAAGGTCGTACGTCGGATGCCCGGCGAACAACCCTCGGCACCGCCGGCGGTCGCTGCCCACGCGCAGGCCAGGCACCGCCCTGGCAGCAGGACCCTGGTCGTGGTCAACACCGTGAAGTCGGCCAAGGCGATCTTCGCTTCCTTGCGTCGGCTCAAGCCGGCCGCGGAGGTGTTGCTCATCCACTCGCGCTTCCGCGGGGTGGAGCGGGCCGAGCTGGCCCGGCGGCTGATCGGACCCGTGCCCGAGGCCGGCGTCATCGTGGTCGCGACCCAGGTGGTGGAGGCGGGGGTCGACCTGGACTCCTCGGTGCTGATCACGGAGTCGGCGCCGTGGCCCTCCCTGTGCCAGCGCAGTGGGCGGTGCAACCGGTACGCCAAGGTGAGCGACGCCGAGTTGTGGTGGTTTTCTGGGTCCTCGCCGGGGCCGTATACGGCCGAGGACATCGTCGAGACCGAGCGCGTGTTGACCGGTCTCGAGGGAGAGCCGTGTACAGGTGAGGTGCTGCTGGCCCAGGTGGTGACGCCGGGCGACCTCGCTCTCCGGGTGCTGCGTCGCCCCGACTTCCTAGCGCTGTTCGACACTGCCCCCGATCTTTCCGGGGTCGACATCGATGTTGCGCCCTTCATTCGCGAGGGTGCCGACTCCCTGGATTGCCAGGTTGCCTGGATCGAGGTGCCGCCGAAGGGCGCTCCCGAACCTGGGGCGGCGCTGCCTGGGCAGGCGTGGAGGTGTCCCGTTCCCGTCAACGAGGCGCGGTCGTGGGCCAAGAGCGTCGAGGCTTGGACTCTCGACGTGGTCGTTGAGCGGTGGGAGCGGGTTCGCGCGCAGACACGAATCCGGCCTGGGGAGCTGATTCTCGTGGCTGCGAGGTCCGGCGGCTACAACCCCGATGTGGGTTTCGATCCCACGAGCACGCTGCTGGTTCAGGGAGAACCGCCCTCGGCCACCGATGCGCCCTCGGGTGCCGAGGAAGTCGACCTCTTGAGTGCCGACCTCACCAACGGTGAGGCGCGCCGCTGGGAGCTGCTCGACGAGCATCTTCGTGCGACCCGAGACCACGCCGTCGCCTTGGTGAAAGCACTCGACCCCGACCTAGACGAGGGAATGCGTCGCGTCACCGTCGCGGCCGCGTACACCCATGACATCGGCAAGGCCAACCTCGAGTGGCAGCAGGGACTGCGTGCGACGGCTCACCCGATCGAAGGTCCGGACGGGCTGCTGGCCAAGTCCCCGGGCCGCGGGAGGTTGGCCGTGCCGGGCCGATCGTCGTTCCGGCACGAGCTCCAGTCGGCGTTGATGCTCGGCACCCCCGAAGCCGCGGACCTACGCACGCACGCGGGCATCACCGACGATGACGTGTTTCTCGTCCGCTACCTGGTCGCGGCGCACCACGGGAAGGTCCGGCTGCAGGTCCGCCAGCCCTCCGGATCGGCCGGCCCGTCCCACGGAACTCTTGGCTTGCGCGACGGTGAGCTGCTCGGTCCCAGCACCGTGCTCGACACGTCCGTCGAGCCATGGGTCGTCGACCTGGGCCTGCTTGCCCTGGGTGGTGAGCAGAGCTGGACACGTTCGGCGCTCGAGCTACTGGACCGTTACGGGCCGTTCCGGCTGGCTTATCTGGAGATGCTGGTGCGCGTCGCGGACTGGCGCGCCAGTGCTGGGCTCGGTCTACCAGACGGGGCTGTTCGATGACCGCCGCGGCCCCGACACGGATGCCGATCGCTTGTGCTGGACTGAGCGCGAACTCGTTCAGCCGCTACCTGGCCGGTCTTGGTCTGGTCCGGGTGCTCGCGGCGCAAGCCGACCCGGACCTGGCCGCCTGGTGGGACGGCAGCACCTTGATGATTGACACGACGGTGCCCGATCCGGCCGCGTGGCTGGTCACGGAGTACCGGCCCACCCCCGTGATCAGCCCGTGGAACGGCGGTTCGGGCTTCGGGCTGAAGGACAAGTCCTCCCGGGTGGTGCTGGAACGTTTGCAGAGCGAGAGCTCCGAGCGCCTCGCTGAGCTTCGGCAGGCGGTGGGTGTGGCGGAGATGATCATGGTGCAGGCGGAAGAGCGGGGTTGGGACAAGGCCCGCCAGGTGTCTGAGCTGCGCAACGTCTGTCCGGAGTCGCTACTCCGGTGGCTCGACGTGTGCGTCGTCCTCCGGGACGAGGGTCCGGTCTTCCCGCCGCTGCTCGGCACGGGCGGCAACGACGGGCGCCTCGACTTTTCGACCAACTTCCACCAGCGGCTCATCGACGTGCTGCCCGAGCTAGGGGCGAACCCCGTCCGCTCCCGAGGCTGGCTGGAGGACCTGCTGTCTGGTCGCTCGTCCGTGCCCCTCGTACGGGCTGCCGTCGGGCAGTTCGACCCAGGCGGCGCCGGCGGTCGCAACTCCTCGCCGTTCGGTGCCGCGGAGTCGCAGGTGAACCCTTGGGAGTTCGTCCTGCTGATCGAAGGCGCGCTCTACTTCGCCTCGGGCGTGGCGCGTCGGCAGGGTTCCGCGCAGAGCCGGGCCGCCATGCCGTTCTGCGTGCGACGTAGCGCCGACGGACCCAACCCGGGCGCTGACGACGAGGACTCCCGAGGGGAGATCTGGGCGCCGGTGTGGAGCTCGCCGCTCCGGGCCCGCGAGATCGCACAGGTCTTCGCCGAGAGCCGGGCGTCCTGGCAGGGGGAGATCGCCACCCATGCGGCTCAGATGTACGCCGCACTCCGGTCCTACGGCGTGGCGCGGGGCATTGACCGGTTCGTCCGCTACGGGCTGCACAAACGCAACGGGCTGGCCTTCTCCGCGGTCCGGCTGGACGAGGTCGTTGTGCGAGAGGACTCGGCCATCCAGCTCTCGGTCGCACCTCAACGGGTCGCCCAAGCGTACGAGCGGGTGACCTCGCGCACGGTGGCGACGAGCCGACGGCGGGCCACCCGAGCGCACCTGGCTTTGGTTGCCGAGCTGAAGCCAGCGGCACTTCGGGACCTGCTCGCCGAGCTCACCGCCATGGATCTGGCGACCATGCGGTCGACCCGGGCCCGGACCGACCTGGGCTGGCGTCCACCGCCGCCACCGGCTCATGACTTTGCCCCGTTCCTCCACGCCGGTCTCCGCGACCAGGCTGCCTTCCGGGTCGGGGCGGCACTGGCGGCTAGCCAGATCCGGAACGACGGGCGGGTGACCTCCGTACGTGACCTGGTGGTCGGGATCTTGCCTCGCAGCAACCAGGAGGCGTTCGTCGACGCCGAGGTCCCGGGGTTGGGTATCCGACCTCTGCCCGAGGTGCTGGCGGACCTCGTGCGATGGCGGGCGCAGCAAGACAACATCGGCCCGGAGTCTGGGCGGGGTTTCGTGCCGTTCCTCAGTTCCGGTGTCGAGGTGCCCTGGCAGGACGTGCACGACTGGGCCTCGGGCCGCGTCAACGATCGCGAGGTCAGCCGGTCTTTCCTGGCCTGCCTGGCCCTGGACTGGAGCCAAGCCAAGATCACGCTCAGACCGACCATGCCCGCCAGCCTGCCGAACCTGGAGCTGGCGCTCTACCAGGCGTTCGCTTCGGGTCGAGTGCGCTCCGGGGCTGAGCTGACCAGGGTCGGTCTCGAACGTCACTGGCCGACTCGCCTGCTCGCCGAAACGGGCGCTCCCGGCGTCTCCTCTTCGGTGGCCCAGGAGGCTGCCCTGCTCCTTCGGCGGATGGGTTGGAACCTCTCGGCCCCGTCTCGCACCGAGATGAACCGGAGTCGGCTCGTCGCCGCGCTGGTGGCGCGGTCTACCACCGAGCCGTTGCGCAGGTCCGGGGCCAGCCCACCCACCGACCGTGGTTCCGACGTCGTCCCCGACCCCCAGAGCGTGAACGAGCAAGGAGAAGAGTCATGAGCAACCGCACCATTCATCGGATCGGGTTGCGTCCGATCTTAGGCAGCCGGTTCCAACCCACCGGGTTCCCGGACCTCGGACCCGCCCTGTTCGAGCGCTCGGGTGCCAACAGCACCACGACCGACGCGTTGTTGGTCGAGTCTGTGCAGTCGATGGCCAACTGTGCCGAACGCACGACATGGGACGACGCCGAGGCTGAGCAGGTCAGTTCCCTTGCCGGGCTACCGCACGTCCGCGTGGTCACCTCCGACGGCGAATTCCTCACGTCCTCGCGGCTCGAGGCCCACCGGCTCGCCTCGGCGTACGTGATGGACGCGACCGTCGACGGCGGCACCGGAGAAGCGTGGCTGGAGACCTTGTTCGGCCTGGCGAAAGGCCGGCCGCAGAACCACCGCCGGATCGCCGCCGCCATCTGTCGCCTCGACCCCCTGTCGCTCGTCCACGGCGTGTTCTTCGCTCGCGGCAGGTGGCCCTGGCAACCGAAGATCGCCCGGGCCCTGACCTGCTTCATCGAGGCCGACGGGGTCCGGCAGGCGGTGTCGGGTGGGGTCAAGAAGGATTCGGTCGACCAGAGCGGCAGCAACACCGACACGGGTTACGGGATGGTGCCGCACCAGCGGGTCGAGTTCACTGCCACGTCCATCACTGCGTACGTCGCGGTGGATCTGGACCAGATCTCCTCCTACGGCCTTGGGGCGCCGGGGGAGGAACTGCTCAACGCCATCGTCGACTTCCAGCTGGCGACGATCTTCGAGGGCGGGCTCCGGCTGCGCACGTCGTGCGACCTGGAGGTCGTCGATCCCCCCTCGAGCGGACTGCCCTCGGTGGCCGTAGCCGAGGAGCGGGTCGGCAACGCGATTGCGAGTGCGGGCGGCCTGCTCGGCCCGATCACCGAGGTGGTCTGGTCGGAGCGTTCCGTCAAGGCCAAGAAGTAGCTCGGGTGGCGACCGCGATCGCGATTCATTTTCCCCTGGGTCGCTATCACGCGACGCCGTGGGAGCGGGCAGTCAATGAAGGAGAGATCGAGTGGCCGCCGTCCATGTGGCGGTTGGCGCGTGCGCTCATCGCGACCCGGCACCATCGGTGGCCCGAGCTGGAGGGTGGGCGGCTCGACGCTGTTCTTGCCGCGCTGACGAAGTCCCCGCCGGCGTACTGGACTCCGCCGGTGTCACGCGGGCACACCCGGCACTACATGCCGGCCCTCGATCATCAGTCGGGAGCCCCGAGCACCGACTTGGTGCTGGACCCGTACGCGTGGGTCGAGGGTGACGACCCGCTGCTGGTGAGGTGGGAGGTGGAACTGACGGCGCAGGAGCGCGCCGACCTCGCCCGGCTCTGCCAGCTGGTGCCCTACCTCGGAAGGTCGGAGTCCTTGGCCGAGATCGAGCTGTTGGAAGAAGCTCCTGATCTCGACGAGCAGTGGTGGCAGCTCGACTCCGAGCACCGGCCGAGCGTCCAGCTCCTCCAGCCCGGTGCCACGGTCACCCGTGCGGAGCTGGAGGTGACCACCCCGCAGCTGCGGAGGCAGCGACTGCCCTTGCCCCCGCAGACGTCGCTGCGCACGTACGGTCGACTTGAGGTGGACGTGTCACCCGAGCCGCCGGCGGTGCGGACCCAGGTCGAGGCGGTGCGGTGGCGCTTGGAGACCAAGGCGCCGTTCCGGGTCGAGAACGGGATCCTGGCCACGGAGCACCTGAGGACGCTGAAGCTTGCCCTTGTCCAGCGGGCACTGCCCGCCGTGCCGGCGCAGCTGAGCGGGAAGCAGGACGCCGCGCACGTCACCGACGACCACCGGCACGCCCACTGGCTGTGGCTGGGCGACGGTCTCGGACTGGTGCACGATCTCGTCTTGTGGATGCCGGACGGCAACCTGGGCTCGGACGCGGCCGCCGCCTTGATCAGCCGGTCCGGTTTCAAGGGTTTCGAGCGGTGGAATCCGACCGGCTTTACCGAAGGCAGTGCTCACCTGGTGGGACTGGGTCCAGCAGATCAAGTGCTGCCCGAGCTGGTGGGCCCCGCTACCGCCTGGACCGCCCGTACGCCCTACGTCCCTGTCCGCCACCGCAAGAAGAACCAGTCTGTCCTGGAATGGGTGGAACACGACGTGGGCAAGGAGTGTGAGTACCGCGGACTCCCGGCTCCGGTGCAGGTGGAGCTGCATCGGGACCGTCAGGCCGAAGCGGTGCGTTACCGGCGCTACCGGTGGAAGGAGTCGATGGCCCAGCGCAAGGATGCTCTTTGGGTCTCGCTGCGGTTCGCCGATGAGGTGGCTGGTCCACTCTGCCTGGGCCGGCTCAGCCACTTCGGTCTTGGTCTGTTCGCGCCCGGGCCGGGCGAGCCCTCGCTATGACGACCGTGGTCGACCCGGCCCAGCCCGATGCTCTCCCGGAGCTGCTACCTGCGCGGATGCTGAACGAGTTCGTCTACTGCCAGCGCCTGTTCTACCTCGAGTGGGTCGACCACCGTTGGGCCGACAACGAGGACACCGCGCAAGGACGCTTTGCGCATCGTCGGGTCGACCAGACCGGTCCGGCGCTCCCGCCGCCCGCCGAGATGGAGTCCTTCCTCCAGGCCCACTCCGTCCAGATCGAAAACGCCGAGCTGGGTCTGGTAGCGGTGATCGATCGCGTCGACCACAGTGACGGAACTGTTTCGCCAGTGGACATCAAGAAAGGCTCGCCGACTCCGGACGGCCAGGCGTGGCCCGCCGATGAGATGCAGCTGCTGGTGCAGGCGGTGCTGCTCCGGGAGGCCGGGTACCAAGTCGAGTCCGCTGCCCTGTACTACGTGGCAGCCAACAGGCGGGTCGAGGTCTCCATCCCTGCTGATGTGATGGATCGCGTAAGCTCGGCCGCCATCGAGGCGCGCCAGGTGGCAGCGCGTCCGTCGCCACCTCTTCCTCTGGTGGACTCACCCAAATGCCCGCGGTGTTCGCTCGCGGGCCTGTGTCTGCCCGATGAGGTGAACGCGGCGCTTGAGCGCAGCGACCAGATGCCTCGGCGGATCGTGCCCCGAGATCCCGACCACCGTCCGATCTACGTCACGGAGCAGGGTGCTCTTGTCGGCATCAAGGGCGGGCGACTGGTCGTCAAGCTCAAGCAGGTCGAACTGGCCAGCGTGCGGCTTATCGACGTCAGTCAGCTCTGCGTGTTCGGGCACGTGCAGATCTCGACGGAAGCACTCAGCCGGCTGTGGGCACGCGGGGTCCCCACCCTGTGGTTCAGCTATGGAGGGTGGCTCAACGGCTGGGCTCAGGGTGAGATGTCACGCTACGTCGAACTTCGACGACGGCAGGTGATCAACCAGGGTGCCGTTGGGATCGAGATCGCCACTCTGATCATCGCCGGCAAGATTCGCAACAGCCGCACCCTTCTCATGCGCAACGCGAAGACTACGGCCGACAGCAAGGTCATTGCTTCTCTCAAGGAGCTCGAGCAGCGGGCCCGGAGCGCTTCAAGCCGATCGTCGCTGCTCGGCTACGAGGGCACGGCTGCGCGTCTCTACTTCGAGCAGTTCTCGACGATGCTCAACGACAAGAACGCAGAGGTATCGCGTCTCTTCGACGTCAACGGACGCAACCGTCGCCCACCTCGTGATCCCATCAACTGTCTGCTCAGCTTCTGCTACAGCCTGCTCGTGAAGGACTTGGTTGCCACCTGCATCGGGGTAGGGCTCGACCCCTACATCGGTGTGCTGCACTCCACTCGCTTCGGCCGGCCGTCGCTCGCGCTTGACCTGCAGGAGGAGTTCCGGCCCCTGATCGGGGACTCAGTGGTGATTCAGGTCCTCAACAATGGTGAGATCACCGCCAAGGACTTCGTCGTGCGCTCTCGCGGGGTCATGCTGACTCCGGAGGGGCGTCGCACGGTCATCGCCGCATACGAACGGCGTCTCGACACCGAGATCCGACACCCGAAGTTTGGCTACAAGATCTCGTACCGTCGCGTGCTGGACGTGCAGGCGCGGCTACTTGCCGCCACGCTCATCGGAGAGCTTTCTTCGTATATCCCCATGACGACCCGGTGACCGATGGCTCGTCGACGCTTCCTGATCGCCTACGACATCTGCGACCCCAAACGGCTACGACGTGTCATCAAAGTCATGGAGTCCTATGGACAACGGCTCCAATACTCGGTATTTTTATGCGATCTCTCCGGGCAGGAACTTGTCGACTGGCGTGTGGACATGCTCAGGGAGGTCCGACTTGGCGAAGATTCGGTGGTCCACATTGATCTGGGCCCAGTCGAAGCGGCAGCGCACATCGGCGTGATCGGTACAAGTCGACGGCTGCCGCGTTCAGGTACGGTCATCGTATGACCGTGCGAGCGCTCGGTCGCTGGAACGACAAGCCGGGACCCCTCGTGACCTAGTCAGCGAGGGTTTGAACCTTGGAAACTCAACAGCGTGCGCCGCCAAGCACCCCGAAGCGTTCCACCGCTCGCAGCACGCGCCATCGAGCCTTGTCAGAGGCATCGAAAGTTGCGAGCGGTATTCCCCGTCAGAAGTGACGGGCTCCATTGCAGCAGGGTGCGCCATGACAGCTCGAGCTGGCCGAGGCTGGGTATTCCCCGTCAGAAGTGACGGGCTCCATTGCAGCCGGACCACCGAGGAGTACGCAAAGGACGGCCGCTATGCGTATTCCCCGTCAGAAGTGACGGGCTCCATTGCAGCCATGTTGGGGAGTCTGTGAATGAACTCCGTTGGTGCGTGTATTCCCCGTCAGAAGTGACGGGCTCCATTGCAGCCTGGTAGGAGGCGACCGCGCCGGTCGCGCCGGTGGCGGGTATTCCCCGTCAGAAGTGACGGGCTCCATTGCAGCAACCAGGCCATCGTCCGCTACGGCCGCGGCCAGTTCACGTATTCCCCGTCAGAAGTGACGGGCTCCATTGCAGCCAATCCACTTGTCGCTATACGTTGAGTACCATCTTTTGTATTCCCCGTCAGAAGTGACGGGCTCCATTGCAGCAGGATCCGGCCGAGCCGTTCTGCGAGGCGCACCTTCAGCCAGTATTCCCCGTCAGAAGTGACGGGCTCCATTGCAGCAGCTTCCCCGCAAGTGACGCAAGTCGGTCGACCGGCTTGTTCGGGTATTCCCCGTCAGAAGTGACGGGCTCCATTGCAGCTGTCGAGCGGGATCATCACCATCAATCAGGCGATGGGTATTCCCCGTCAGAAGTGACGCGCTCCATTGCAGCGATCTGGGACTGGGAGGGGCTGCGGTCGCGGGAGTGGGTATTCCCCGTCAGAAGTGACGGGCTCCATTGCAGCCAAACGAACCTTGGTGACGGGTACACCCGGGGCTGCGGTGTATTCCCCGTCAGAAGTGACGGGCTCCATTGCAGCGACTACGACATCACACCAGTGAGCACCAGCCCGCAGATGTATTCCCCGTCAGAAGTGACGGGCTCCATTGCAGCAAGACAACGGCGACCGTGGCTGCGCTCGTCTCCGAGTGTATTCCCCGTCAGAAGTGACGGGCTCCATTGCAGCGATATCCGCTACTCCAGTCTGGACAGCGACGCCGACGAGGTATTCCCCGTCAGAAGTGACGGGCTCCATTGCAGCAGCTCTGCAGAAGTGCCGGCAGGCGGAGCTGGTGCTGGTATTCCCCGTCAGAAGTGACGGGCTCCATTGCAGCGTGCTGACTGCCCAGTGGATGACCTGGATCAGGTCGGGTATTCCCCGTCAGAAGTGACGGGCTCCATTGCAGCCCAATCACCGTTCGGTCCCCAGATGAGGGACGGGGAGCTATTCCCCGTCAGAAGTGACGGGCTCCATTGCAGCCCAAGAGAGGCGAGGTCCGGGGGCCAGTCGGCGGGACGGTATTCCCCGTCAGAAGTGACGGGCTCCATTGCAGCGGCATGAGCGCCGTCATCCTGCCCGACCGCCTGGCCCTGTATTCCCCGTCAGAAGTGACGGGCTCCATTGCAGCTCGTCGAGTGCCACCGATCGAGCTGGCTGCCCGACGACGTATTCCCCGTCAGAAGTGACGGGCTCCATTGCAGCCCCGTGCCGGGGTTGGGCTTCCCACCCCGGTCCTCTGTATTCCCCGTCAGAAGTGACGGGCTCCATTGCAGCAATCACCCTCACCAAGTCGGCCGACGGCAAGACTGCCCGTATTCCCCGTCAGAAGTGACGGGCTCCATTGCAGCGAACGGGGTGCCTGACGTGAACGCCTCAAGGGCCCAGCGTATTCCCCGTCAGAAGTGACGGGCTCCATTGCAGCCGGGACTCGTGGGCGGCGAGGATGCGCAGCCGCCACAGCGTATTCCCCGTCAGAAGTGACGGGCTCCATTGCAGCTTGTGTTCCGAACACCGCTTCGGTTTCCGGCCTCGACGTATTCCCCGTCAGAAGTGACGGGCTCCATTGCAGCCCATAAGCGCCTGCCTCGCGGCGGGGTCGCGGTGTGCGTATTCCCCGTCAGAAGTGACGGGCTCCATTGCAGCGCCGGCAGCGCCACCGCGCCGATCACCACCCCGCCCGGTATTCCCCGTCAGAAGTGACGGGCTCCATTGCAGCTACATCGACTCGGCCCAGCTCGTCCGGTACTTCCTGCTCGTATTCCCCGTCAGAAGTGACGGGCTCCATTGCAGCGGCCCGACATCAGGGACATGCGCTCGAGCGTGCCCTACCGTATTCCCCGTCAGAAGTGACGGGCTCCATTGCAGCACGTGAAACGCACGGGTCCTGGGTGGCCTAGATAAGCGGTATTCCCCGTCAGAAGTAACGGGCTCCATTGCAGCACCACGTCGTATGTACCGCTGACTGCTGGTGTTCTGCGTATTCCCCGTCAGAAGTGACGGGCTCCATTGCAGCAGGGATCAGACGGTGGCGAAGGTGCCGTCGTCGTCGTACTCGTATTCCCCGTCAGAAGTGACGGGCTCCATTGCAGCATCCTCGGCTGGACGTGGCACGACGGGGACCAGGGCCGGGTATTCCCCGTCAGAAGTGACGGGCTCCATTGCAGCGAGCAGCTGACCTTCCGGCACCCGAACGGATGCCCAGGTATTCCCCGTCAGAAGTGACGGGCTCCATTGCAGCGGTCACCGTTGCGACGGTCAATGACGAGTACCGGTCTGTATTCCCCGTCAGAAGTGACGGGCTCCATTGCAGCGCCGAAACTGGCGTCTTCTTTCCCTTCGGGGTGGCCCCGAGAATTCCCCGTCAGAAGTGACGGGCTCCATTGCAGCGACGGGTGCGGGGTCGCGGACGAGCAGGAGACGTTCCGGTATTCCCCGTCAGAAGTGACGGGCTCCATTGCAGCCACTTCGACGGTGAGCGGCTTCACGGCTTGCCCTGTATTCCCCGTCAGAAGTGACGGGCTCCATTGCAGCTGCACACCGTGAGCGCGGTAGTAGGCGATGGCGCCGTTGTATTCCCCGTCAGAAGTGACGGGCTCCATTGCAGCGATGAGATCGTCGGGGTCGATATGGAGAAGCGGCACGGGTATTCCCCGTCAGAAGTGACGGGCTCCATTGCAGCATTCAGATCCTGCTGTGGGTGGGCTGGGCGGCCTGGGTATTCCCCGTCAGAAGTGACGGGCTCCATTGCAGCGTGATGGTGACCGCGGACCCGGCCGCGTACGACAGCGTATTCCCCGTCAGAAGTGACGGGCTCCATTGCAGCCCCCCGACGCGGAAGTTGTCGGTCTCCGTCAGCGTCAGTATTCCCCGTCAGAAGTGACGGGCTCCATTGCAGCCGGGGAACGTCTCACCTCGGCGCTGCTGTGCGCTGCCATGTATTCCCCGTCAGAAGTGACGGGCTCCATTGCAGCCACGCTGGTCAACGATCTGTGTTACACGCTGACTGGTCGTATTCCCCGTCAGAAGTGACAGGCTCCATTGCAGCATAGCCCGAAGTGCTGCAATCTCTGCGTGCTCTGAGGGTATTCCCCGTCAGAAGTGACGGGCTCCATTGCAGCGACTGGTTCTTCGCCGGTGCCGCGCGTGGCTGAGGTCGAGTATTCCCCGTCAGATGTGACGGGCTCCATTGCAGCGACATGACCCGCACGGACAGAGTCCCGAACCGGACCCAGTATTTCCCGTCAGAAGTGACGGGCTCCATTGCAGCGCTGTCGTTGTCGATATCGTAGGCGTGGCGTTCACGTATTCCCCGTCAGAAGTGACGGGCTCCATTGCAGCCACTTCACGTCCTCGACGGTGGCTGCTGCGGTCATGAGTATTCCCCGTCAGAAGTGACGGGCTCCATTGCAGCGCGAAGTAGCCTCCGGCGAAGCTGAAGCCGACGGTGATGTATTACCCGTCAGAAGTGACGGGCTCCATTGCAGCCAGGATCGTGACTGCGGGTCGTAGGTGGCGAATAGCCTCGTATTCCCCGTCAGAAGTGACGGGCTCCATTGCAGCACCCAGGTCGAGTTCCACGGCAAGCCGCTCACCGCTTGTATTCCCCGTCAGAAGTGACGGGCTCCATTGCAGCAGAAGGCCGAGGTCTACCGTGCGGTAGACCCCGACCTGTATTCCCCATCAGAAGTGACGGGCTCCATTACAGCCTCACCACCATCCGCACTCACGCCCGGGTGATCCCAGTATTCCCCGTCAGAAGTGACGGGCTCCATTGCAGCAGGAATATTGGCATCAACCTGCTCGGTACCAACCCATTGTATTCCCGGTCAGAGGTGACGGGATCCATTGCAGCGAGGTCTGGTTCAGCGCATCGGACAGTGCGACCAGGTGTATTTCCAGTCAGAAGTCACGGGCTCCATTGCAAGGTCGAGACCGTCCAGTCCCTCTTGCCGCAGAACTCAGTATCCCCTTCAGAAGTGACGGGCTCCATTGCAGCGACGGGGGTCCCGTTGACCGTGGACCCGACGGTGCCGTATCCCCCGTTAGAAGTGACGGGCTCCATTGCAGCTCCAGCGCGAGCGCGAGCGCGATCGTGGCCAACGGGTATTCCCCGTTAGAAGTGACGGGCTCCATTGCAGCGTGTAATCGCGCTGATGCATAACTTGCCCGTAGCAGAATTCCCCGCCAGAGGTGCCTGCCTCATTGTGAGCCGAAAGCGTTTCGTACTGGCTGATGCTCGGCGTCCAAGGCTGGTCCAAATGAGGCAGACATTGAACCCGCCCTCCGACTGCCTTGACTGAGCATTCCGATCAGGTATGTCTGGTCCGACTCAAGGTCGCTCGCGAAGGGCGGCGTACCGGGCGAGTGCCTCCTTGCGCTCGGCCGCGTGCTCGACGATGGGCAGGGGGTAGCCCTCCGGCGGACCGCCCGGTGCGGTCCAGGGCTGGTGCAGGAACTCCGGCTCCACGTCGGCCAGCTCGGGCACGTAGCGACGGATGTAGCGGCCGTTGGGGTCGAACTTCTCCGACTGCAGCACGGGGTTGAAGACGCGGTAGTAGGGCGCCGGGTCGTTGCCGCAGCCGGCGACCCACTGCCAGTTGAGCTGGTTCTGGGCGATGTCTCCGTCGCGCAGGTGCCGCATGTAGACCGCAGCGCCGTGCTCCCAGCCGATGTGCAGGTCCTTGACCAGGAACGAGCCGGTGACCAGCCGCAGCCGGTTGTGCATCCAACCCTCGGTGACCATCTGGCGCATCCCGGCGTCGACCAGCGGATAGCCGGTCCGACCCTGCTCCCACGCGGTGAGCCGTTCCGCGGCCAGACTGCCGGACACCGGGTCGTCCAGCTCCATCGCGCGGAACTCCGCCTTGATCGGGCGGCTGACCGCGTCCGGCCGGTGCAGCAGCACGTCGGCGTAGAAGTCGCGCCACGACACCTGCCGGGCCAGCGCCGCGGCGCCGTCCGAGGGACGCTCGGCCAGGTCGGCGAGCACCGTCCGCGGGTGCAGGTGGCCCCAGCGCAGTGCCGGGGACAGGTGGGTGGACGCGTCGGCGCCGGGCACGTCGTGCAGCCGCTTGTAGTCGGCTGGCCCGGCGGTGTCCCGTTCGAGCCAGTCCCGCCACGCCCGGGTCGCGTGCTGCTCCCCGGCCACGCGTGCGTACGCAGGGTCGGGCGCCTCGGGCGTCACCCGGTCCGGGGCCGCCAGCCAGGTCACCTGGTCGGCGGCCACCGCAGGCGCCGGCCCGTGCACGCCGTGCGCCAGCCAGGCTCGGTGGAAGGGGGTGAAGACCGCGTACGGCTGGCCGCTCTGCCCCGTCAACGTCCCGGGCGCCACCCCGTACGGCGATCCGGTTGCCCGCAGCTCGACCCCGGTCGCGGCCAGCGCGGCGGCGACCGCGGCGTCCCGGCGCCGCCCGTACGGCGCGAAGTCCGCGCTGACGTGCACCGATGCCGCACCGAGCCGACGAGCGACTGCGGGCAGCACCTCGGCCGGTCGGCCCTCGAGCACGCTCAGACCTGGGCCGCCACCGGTCCGCAGGTCGGCGTCCAGCGCGTCCAGCGAAGCGAGCATCCAGGCGCGTCGACCGATGCCGGCCGAGCGCAGCAGCACCGGGTCGAGCACGAAGAGCGGCAGCACCGCCGCACCCGCGTCGACGGCCGCACCCAGCGCAGGATTGTCGGCCAGACGGAAGTCGCGGCGGACCCACCAGATGGTGGGTGTCGTGGGGAAGCGCATCGTCTAATCTTGCCTGGCTCGTCGCGCCGGGCCCGTGGGGGACTGAGGCGACGAAGAATCGGGGACAATGGCACCGTGAGTGACCTGATCGATACCACCGAGATGTACCTCCGCACGATCTATGAGCTCGAGGAGGAGGGCATCGTGCCCCTCCGCGCCCGGATCGCGGAGCGGCTGCACCAGAGTGGTCCGACCGTCTCGCAGACCGTCGCCCGGATGGAGCGCGACGACCTGCTGCGGGTCGAGGGCGACCGTCACCTCGAGCTCACCGACGAGGGCCGCAACCGCGCCATCCGGGTGATGCGCAAGCACCGGCTGGCCGAGCGGCTGCTGATCGACGTCATCGGGCTCGACTGGGAGAAGGTGCACGACGAGGCCTGCCGCTGGGAGCACGTCATCTCCGAGGACGTCGAGCGTCGGCTGGTCGAGCTGCTGCACACCCCGACGGTGTCGCCCTACGGGAACCCGATCCCCGGGCTCGCCGAGCTCGGCGTGGTGGGGGAGGCCGGGGTCTTCCGTGAGGGCAACGAGCAGCTCCAGGACGTCATCCGGCGCCAGACCTCACCCACCCGGGTGGTCATCGAGCGGATGAGCGAAGAGATCCAGAAGGACGTCGAGATGATGGGCACGCTGCGTCAGGCCGGCATCCAGCCGGGCGCCGAGGTGAGCGTCGAGGCCGGCGGCCTGGGCGTCCGGCTCTCGGCCGAGGGCTGGCCCGACTGCGAGATCGACCGGGAAGCCTCGACCCACCTCTTCGTGTCGCGCGTCTGATCCGCCGATGGCGGGTACGGCTGTCGGGGCCACGGCGATGAAGGCGTTGCTCGACGGCCACTGGTACGACGCGGTCGTCGGCCTGCTCGACGTCTCGCTCGACCAGACCGGCTCTCCCGTTGATCTCGGCCACGCTCGCGACCTCTCCCTCGCCGCCCGGCGGGTGCTCGACCTGGACGCGGAGGACTTCGCCGAGATCGCCGCCGGCTTCGACCGCCCGTGGGCGGGTCGGCTGGCGGCCTCGGGCTTTCCGGCCGAGCCGCGGGCGGCGGTCCGCGGTGCGCTCGGTTCGCTGGTGCCGCTGTACGAGCTGATGCTCGAGATCCTCGACGTCCGGGCCGTCCGCCGCGAACCGTTGCAGGTGGTGGTCACCGCCCACCTGATCGGGGAGTACCTCGCCCAGCTGGCCTGGGAGTCCACGCTCGGCCACGCCGGCGACCCGCTGCGGCTGGGGGAGCTCGTCGGCGGCAGCCGCTGGGGGACCGACGACCGGGCTTGCCCGCACTCCGCGGCGCTGCGGAGCACGGCCAGGCGTGCGCTGAACGCCTGCAGCGGGGACACGGCCGGCTACACCGCCTACCTCGACCGCTTCCACTCCCGCCAAGGCGACGCGCTGGCCGTCTGCGCCGTCAACGGTGCGACCGTCGGCGCTGGTCAACGGCCCGACGTGGGCGACTGGTGCCCCACGCCGTGCCGCTTCGTCACCGACCTGCCGCTGGAGCAGCGCCGCGACCTGGACGCGCGGGTCCGGCTGGCCCGGCTGTACGTCGAGTCGCCGGTGGTCGCACTGCGGCACCACGCGCCGGTCGGGCACTTCTTCGGGGTGCCGTCCACGGCGGAGATCTCGGCCGCGTGGCTGCAGACCTGGCACAAGCTGTCGGCGCCCTGGCCGGACGGGGCGAACCCGCTGCTGGGGCAGACGCTTGACCGCGCGGCCGCCTCCGAGGCGTTGCCCGGGATGGCGGCGCTCGTCTCCGCCGTCGCCGGGCAGCCGATGGGTCCGGGACGGGTGCTGCGCGACATCGGCGACGACGTGGCCCGCGCGCTGGAGGAGACCGAGCAGGAGGTGATGGCATGACCGGGCAGGAGCCGCTGGACTGGAAGCGGTTCGTGGCCGACTTTCACGCCACCCGGACGGGGGTGGCTGAGGCGGTGCTGTCGCGTGCGCTGGCCGGCGACCACACCCCGTACCGGTGGCTGGCCCGAGCGGTGTCGGCGGACGCCCGTACGGTGGTCGACCTCGCGTCCGGCTCCGGGGCGGTGTCGCGCGAGCTCGCCCAGCCCGGCCGGACCGTCGTCGGGATCGACCTGAGTGCCGACGAGCTGGCGCTGGCCGCCGAACGCGGGCCGGGTCCGTGGGTGCGGGGCGACGCGCTGCGGCTGCCGTTCCGGGACGGGTCGGTCGACGTCGTGACCAGCTCGATGGGGCTGGTCGTGGTGACGCCGCTGCACGAGCTGTTGGCCGAGGTGACCCGGGTGCTGCGGCCCGGCGGGGTGCTCGCCGCCATCGCCCCCGCGCTCCGGCCACTGCGGCCCACCGACCTGCGGGTGCTGACCCGGATCGGCGGCCGGCTGCGCGCCACGCCGCAGTTCCCCGGTCCCGTGGAGGTCGCCGGCTTCAAGCGGACCCTGACCGACGCCGGCCTGACCCGGGTCGAGGACAAGCGCGAGCGCTACCACTTCACCGTCCGCAGCCGGGAGGACGCGGCGCTGATGCTGTCGTCGCTCTACCTGCCGGGCACCCGGCGGTCGCGGGTGGAGGCGGCGGTGGAGTACCTGGAGGACCGACTTCGGCGGCGCGAGCTCGTCGAGGTGGCCATCCCGATGCGTCGCGTCGTCGCGATCAAGTAGGCGCCGCGGGTGGTCGAGGCTGGGGAATAGGTGCTTGCGATGACTGGTTGTGACCCGTGACCGCGGAGCGCAGCGGCCGAACCTTTGACAGGAGTTGGGCATGGCCACCATCGACATCAACGCCGAGAACTTTGAGACCACGATCAGCGACAACGAGATCGTCCTGGTCGACTTCTGGGCCGACTGGTGCGGGCCCTGCAAGCGTTTCGGCCCGATCTATGAGAAGTCCTCCGACCAGCACCGTGACGTCGTGTACGCCAAGCTCGACACCGACGCCAACCAGCAGCTTTCCGGCCAGCTCGGCATCGAAGGTATTCCGACCCTGATGGCTTTCCGCGAAGGCGTGATGGTCTTCAACCAGGCCGGCGCCCTCCCCGGCCCCGCCCTCGAGCAGGTCATCGACGCAGTCAAGGAGCTGGACATGGACGAGGTCCACGCCCAGGTCGCCAAGCTCCAGGCTGAGCACGGCGAGCACGCCGACGCCGAGCACTGAGCTGAGACAGTCGCTCCGCTGAGCGAGGGCCTCGCCTCCGCTCGTGCGCCCCTTCGGCGCTCCTGCGCCCGATAGACCGGGCGCACCAGTCCGTAAGAGGCGCACGGCGGGTCAAATTGCGGACATCAGGCCGCGTACGCGTTCATCACGTCGATGAACGCCTGCGCGGCCTTCGTCACGTCCAGGTCCAAGACGACCTCGATCGTCCGCCACGGATCCCGACCGAGCTCGGCCGCGTCCTGCGCGACTGTCCGCCGGTCCACGATCGTCTGACCGCGGCCGATGCCGCTCAGGTTGACCCGCGTCGGGTGGGAAGCCGTGGTGAACAGCTCGGGATGGGTCAGGTAGACCAGCGCGCCGGCGTCCCCGATCTGCCCGACGTACTCCTGCTGGGACCCGTCAGCTCGGGATCCCCGGCGCAGCAACAGCTCCCCGGCCAGCCGCTGCGCCGGATGGTCGCTGGCGGCGAACCGCTCGGCGTGCTTCTGCGGAACCGTCAGCCGGGTGAAGACGTCCAGCCCGTACATGGTGACCGGGACCCCGGACTCGATCACGCAGGTCGCCGCTTCGGGGTCCTGCCAGACGTTGAACTCAGCCACCGCGGTGATGTTGCCCGTGCCCGCTGAGCCGCCCATGAACAGGATCCGCTCGAGGTGGTCGGCGACCTCGGGGTGCAGCGTCAGCAGCATGGCGATGTTGGTCTGCGGCGCCAGCCCGACGAGGGTCACCGTGGTGTCGGCGTCCACGATCTGCTGCCGTAGCAGCTCGACGGCGGTGAGCCGGGATGGCGTGCGTTCCGTGCCGGGCAGCACGATCCCGCCGAGCCCGTCCTCGCCGTGGAACGCCTCCTCCTGCCGGGTCCGTTCGATCAGCGGTTTGACCGCCCCGGCCGCGACGGGGATCTCGGGCGCGCTCGCCGCGTCCAGCACCTTGTGCGTGTTGGCGACCACCTGCTCCAGGCTCGCGTTGCCGGCCACACAGCTGATCCCGCGTACGTCGACGTCGGGATGCTGGACGGCGTACAGGATGGCGAGCGCGTCGTCGGTGCCGGTGTCGACGTCGAGCACGATGGGGTGGACGGGCACGCGAACCTCCGAGGTTGGGCGCGGGCTCGCGCGATCCACTAGCCTAGGCCGTCGGGCTGGACGCCCTCGGTCGCCGGCCCCCATAGCTCAGGGGATAGAGCAAAGGTTTCCTAAACCTTGTGTCGCAGGTTCGAATCCTGCTGGGGGCGCTCCTGGTCTGAGGTAGCTACTTGCCTCTGGACTACGCCAAGTGGCCGATTCGGCAGTGGAGCGCAGCCGTCATCAGTGGTGCCGAGTTACCGTCGACAGCGCACCTTTCCGTGGCTGACTCGTCGCGCAGCGCGAGCACCTCGCCGCCCACCGGACCCAGCGGTTCCTCCGTGCGGCTGTCTTGGACTTGCTGATGAAGAGCAGCCACATCACGAACCCGATCACGCCGACCCCGAGCAGGGCGAGGATGCCGAGCGCGAGGGGCAGCAGAGTCAGCGGTTGGACGTATCCATGGCGACCACCGTGCCTGCGCTGGCGCCCCCGGCCCGACCTGAGCCACGCAAGCCTGGCCAGTTCGTCCCACGCGGTGAAGGCACGACCTGACCTCACGCTCAGCGTCGGCGAGCCCTCACCACCACGTCGCCGACCGAACGTGCGTCACCCTCGTGACCGAGGGGCGCTCGGGCTCGGACCTCGGCGACCTCGATGTCCCAGCCGTCGGAGGGCAGGTCGGCGACGATGGTCTCGGCCGAGGCGAAGCGGTCGGCGCCCCAGATGGCGTGCCGCTCGTTGAGGTCGTGGCCGACCCACAGCAGGGTGCCGCCGGGCGCCACGGCCGTCGCCAGCCGGGCCAGCAGACCGGGACGCTCCTCCGCGGTCGGGTGCAGGAAGTGTGCGCTGACCAGGTCGAACGCGCCCGAGGGCGGCGTCCACTCCCGGACGTCGACCGCCTGCCAGTCGACGCGGTCGCCGACTCCGGCCGCCTCGGCGTGCGAGGCGGCGCGGGTCAGGGCCGTGGCCGACCAGTCGACGCCGGTGGTCTGCCAGCCTTGCGTGGCCAGCCATACCGCGTCGGCCCCTTCGCCGCAGCCGAGGTCCAGCGCGGTGCCCGGCGTCAGCCTGCTCGCCTCGGTCATCAGCTGCTCGTTGGCCCGGCCGCTCCACACCGCGGTCGAGGCGCGGTACCGCTCCTCCCACGAGTCGACGTCGAGGCCGGGCGGCTCGTGTCCGTCCTCGGCGCCGGCGTCAGCATGTGCCGCGCCGGAGGAGTGCCGGGCCTCCTCGACCGCACGCCGGGTGTCCTCGGCGATCAGGTCGGCGTTGAGCATCGCGGCGGCGTTCAGGCCGGCAGCAGCGGAGCTGATCACCTGCGCCTGGAGGTCGGTCACGTTGCCGGCGACCCAGACGCCCGGGACCGCTGTCGCTCCGGTCGCGTCGGCCGGCACCGTCTGTCCGATGACGATGCCGCCCAGCTCCTGCTCGACGGCCTTCAGCCCGAGGGACTCCAGCAGCGCGGAACGGGCGACGAAGCGCGGCGCCGTCACGAGGGCGCTCAACGGCACGACCTGGCCCGAGGCCAGGCGGACCCCCGAGAGGCGTCCGTCGCTCGTCTCGAGGCCGGCCACCAGACCGTCGACCACCGTGACGCCGCGGGCCGCGAGCTGCTCAACCTGCTCGGCGACCAGCTCCGGGCCGGTGTGCCGGAACAGCGTGACATCGGCGCTCCACTGCCGCCACAGCAGCGCGCCGCGCGCGCCGAAGGCGTTGGTGGCGAGCACCCCGATGGGCTGGTCGCGCACCTCCCAGCCGTGGCAGTACGGGCAGTGCAGCACGTCTCGACCCCACAGCTCACGTAGGCCGGGCAGGTCGGGCAGCTCATCGACCAGGCCGGTGGTCACCAACAGCCGACGCGCCACCACGGACCGCCCGTCGGCCAGGTCGACGACGAAGCCGTCACCTGCGTGACGTGCGCTGACGGCCTCGCCCGGCTCGACCACTCCGCCGTAGCTGGCCACCTCGGCCCGGCCGGCCGCCAACAGGCCGGCGGGGGACGTGCCCTCCCGACCCAGGTAGTTGTGCACGTGTCCGGCTGGTGAGTTGCGGGGAGTCCCGCTGTCGACCACCAGCACCGAGCGGCGAGCCCGGGACAACGCCAGCGCCCCGCTCAGACCGGCGGCTCCACCGCCGACGACCACCACGTCGTACTGCTGTTCCATGACTGCTCCTCAGGCTTCCGCGACGACCACCGCCGGGAGCTCCACTTTGCGTCGCGAGGCGGCCGCTTGACAAATACTGTTGCCAGAATGGCAAGGTAGTCCGCATGGATGACGACGCGGAAGCGGTGCTGAGCGGCGTGGGGGCTCGGCTGCGCGCGTTGCGGCAGACCCGCGGGTTGACCCTGGCCGAGCTGTCGGCCACCACGGGCACGTCGGTGAGCACGCTCTCACGGCTGGAGTCCGGACAGCGGCGCCCGACACTGGAGCTGCTGCTGCCGCTGTCCCGCGCTCACGCCGTCCCGCTGGACGCGCTCGTCGGTGCTCCTCCGGTCGAGGACCCGCGGTTCCGTCCGCAGCCGGTCGAGCGGAACGGGATGACGCTCTGGCCGCTGACTCGGCGCCCCGGCGGCCCGCAGGCCTACCGGGCGATCATCCCGCGGCGCGACGCCGCCGAGCAGGAGCAGCGCAGCCACGAGGGATACGAGTGGCTGTACGTGCTCTCCGGCCAGCTACGCCTGCTGCTGGGCGAGCACGACCTGGTGCTGGCCGCGGGCGAGGTGGCGGAGTTCGACACCCGGGTGCCGCACTGGTTTGGCGCCACCGCCGACGAGCCGGCCGAGGTGTTGATGCTCTTCGGCTCCCAGGGCGAGCGGATGCACGTCCGTGCCCGACCCAAGGCGAAATCACGGACGAGTTGAGAGCCGTCAGTGCGGGTACGGCCGGGCGCGCTCGATGTCAGGGTTGAGGCGGACCCCGAAGCCGGGCCGCTCGGGTACGACCATTCGGCCGTCGACCGGAACCGGCTCGTCCAGCAGCAACGGGGAGAACATCGGCACCACCTTCTCGGCGGTCTCGTGCATCATCAGGAACTCCGCGAAGGGGCTGTTCGTACGGGTGACCACGAAGTGGTAGCTGTACACCGATGAGCCGTGCGGGACGACCAACGTGGCGTGGGCGTCGGCGAGCGCGGAGATCTTGATCAGCTCGGTGATGCCGCCGCACCAGTTCACGTCGGGCTGGATTATGTCGACGCCGGTCTCGAGCAGCTGTCGAAAACCCCAGCGGGTGGCTTCGTGCTCACCGCTGGTGATCAGCATCCCGGGCGGCGCCTGCCGCTTCAGCTGCGCGTAGCCCCAGTAGTCGTCGGGGATCAGCGCCTCCTCGATCCACTTCAGCCCGTACGGGGCGGCGCGATGGGCGAGCCGGGTCGCGTACTCGACGTCGAGGGACATCCAGCAGTCCCACATCAGCCAGAAGTCGGGTCCGACCCGCTTCCGCATCTCGGCGAGCTCGGCCAGGTTGGCGAGCAGCCCTTCCTCGCCCTCGCTCGGGCTGTGGTGCAGCGCCATCTTGCCGCCGATGAACCGAGCTGCTGGGCGACGTCGGGCCGCGCACCGGTGGCGTAGAACTGCAGCTCGTCGCGGACCGTCCCGCCGAGCAGCGCGTACACCGGCTCCTGGCGCAGCTGGCCGAGCAGGTCCCACAGGGCCAGGTCGACGCCGCTGATGGTGTTCAGCACGACCCCGCGGCGACCGTAGAAGAGGGTCGAGCGGTACATCTGGTCCCAGATCCGCTCGGTGTCGGTGACCTTTGCGCCCTCCAGAAACCGCGCCAGGTGTCGTTCGACGATGAAGGCCCCGATCTCACCGGCCGTGGTCACCGCGAAACCGACGGTGCCGTCGTCGGCTTCGATCTCGATCACCAGGGTGCCGAGGACGTTGATGCCGAAGCTCTGCCGCGACTCCCGGTACTCCGGGTAGACCGACATCGGGGTGGAGATGTGGTCGTCGATCCAGTGGCCGCGCGCCTGGTCGTGGTAGTCCGCGCCCTGGCCCTTGACCGTGTACGCCCGCACGTGCGCGATCGTCCTCGCCATCGTCATCGCTCCTCGGTTCTCAGCGGTCCGTCGTGCTCAGCGGTCGAGGCGGACGAGCACCTTGCCCGGCGTCCCGTCCCCGCGGGCGAGACTGGCAAAGGCCTCCGGACCCTCGGCCAGCGGGACACTCCGGCTGATCAGGGCGGCGGTCTCCGGTGGGGCGGTGCCCATCCAGGCGGCGGCGGTCGCGAAGTCGGCGGCTGAGTAGGTGAAGCTGCCGACGAGGGCGTGCTCGTCGACGCTGATCCGGTACGCGTCCAGCCCGAGCCTGGGCGAACCCATCCCGACCAGGCAGACCACGCCGCCGAGCTTGGTGGCCAGCAGCGCGTCCTGGACGGTACGGTCGAGCCCGACCGCGTCGATGGCCACGTCGGCGGGACGGCCGAACGCGGCCCGGACCTGCTCGGCGACGTCACCGGCCGTCGGGTCGATCGGCTGGGCGCCTAGCCGCTCGACCACCTCGCGCCGGACCGCGTCGACGTCGGAGACCACGACCTGCCCGGCGCCGGCCATCTGCAGCGCCAGCACCACCGACTGTCCGATCGGCCCGGCGCCGACCACGAAGACCGCGTCCCCGGGCTGGACGCCGGCGCGGGCCACGGCGTGCACGGCGACGGCAAGCGGCTCGACCAGCGCGCCGTGCTCGATCGGCATCTCGGCGGGCAGCGCCACCACGTTGCGTGCCGGCACCGCAACCAGCTGGGCGAACGACGCCACCACCTGAGGGGCGACGCCGATGACGTACTTGTCCGGGCACATCTGCTCGCGGCCGGCGTACTCGGCCTGCGCGTCCTCGGGAATGACCACCGGGTTGAAGGTCACCGGGTCACCAACGCTCAGACCGGTGCCGTCGGTGTCCGGGCCGAGTGCGGCGACGGTACCGACGCTCTCGTGCCCCATCACCTGCCCCGGACTCCGGCGACCGTTCTCGCCGGTGAAGCCGTGCAGGTCCGAGCCGCAGATCCCGGTCGCCACCATGGCGATCAGCACCTCACCGGTCCCGGGCACGGGGTCCGGTCGTTCCTCGACCGCCATCCGACCGAACTCCTGCAGCACCAGTGCCAGCATGTCCCGTTCCCCTCAGTGAGCCGCGGCGAGATCGAGACCAGCCTGTCACCATGGCCGCTGTCGCCGCGAGGCGGCCTCGAGGGGTGCGCTGACCAATGCTCCGCAGCAGCGTCGTTTGGCTGAGCGGGCGCCTGGTGGAGGATCTGTGGAGCATTTCTCAGCGGTTGACCGGCTCACCGCGACCCGAGATCGATCGGGCCGGACTCACGGGCCGCCGCCCAGCCCTGCGGTTAGCAAACGGCCGACGGCCGTACACCTTCATGAACTCTGTCAGAAGATCCGACTCCACAGCTTCGGGCTCCTCCCCGGGCGTCGGCTTCCACGCCACCAACAGCTCGTCGCGGTCACGAAGCTGCCAGAGGTAGCGACCACCCCAGTGGCCGACGGGCTTGCCGGCGCCGTGGCGACGGTACTCGTCGAGGCGTCTGCGCAGTCCGCGTCGGCCGACGGCTCCACCCGAGGCCTTCCCGATGTAGAGCGTGACGGCCCCAGGGACCCAAGCTGCGGCCAGCAGGCGTGTTGGCACGGTTGGGTCCCTGCCCTTGAAGTGGCCTGCGCCGTTTCGCTCGAGGAAGTCGGGCGGAGCGCTCGAGTTCCGCACGACGACGTAAACGCCCGGATCGGTGGGAACGGCCACCGGCTCGAGAGTCGAGAGAGGAATGAAGCCGACGAATCCGGCGTCGGCCAAGCCCTTGCGCGTCCATTCCATGAGGCGATCCTCCCTCAGCAAGCCCGGTCGGGATTAGTGGGCTGCGTTCGACCTCGAGCCGCGTTGGCGTCGGACGAGAGGACGCGACGCGATCGCTCCCGTACTGGTGCGACACGTCCTGAGGGTCAGCTGACGAGGGTCAGCTCACCGCGCACGATGGTGTGACCGGAGTGCTCGGTCTGACCGGTGCCCTGCTGGGAGATGTCGAGGATCGAGTACTGCTCGAGGTCGATCGAGTGGTCGACGGTCCACAGCCCGTGGCGGCCGTCGAGGATGCCCAGGGTCTGTCGCCGAGCGGGGTCGTCGCGGTGGATGAGCCAGGCCTGCCGGACGCCGGAGGTCGGCAGGTCGGCGTGCAGAGC
The DNA here is from genome assembly GCF_964244005.1 of uncultured Friedmanniella sp. GTDB lineage: Bacteria > Actinomycetota > Actinomycetes > Propionibacteriales > Propionibacteriaceae > Microlunatus. The sequence continues at coordinate 38,875 of NZ_CAXTHG010000011.1, forward strand.
GACCTGCAACAGCCGCCGGCCCTGCTCGTCGGTGGCGAGCTCGGCGGTTCCGGACGCCTCCGACCAGGACGCTTCGACGGGCGTCAGCCGGACGTGCGCGCGCAGGTGATCGGGGGAGCCGTGGAACGAGCCGGCGATCGCAGCCTTGATGGCGGCCAGCGGTGAGCGCCGGCGGTCAGGGTGCGACAACGTACGGGGAGGAGGAGCGTCGACCGACCGTACGGGGGGCGGCTCGACGGAGTCGTCGAAGCCGAGCTCGTCGCGGATCCGTACCCACACGGTCGGACTGGGGGCGATCATCGTGGTCTCCGCGCCGACGCTGCGTCCCAGAGCGGTCACCCGCTGCAGCTCCGACAGCTCGGTCGCGCACTCGCGACAGGTCTCCGTGTGACGACGCTCGTCGTCGGTCCCCACCTGCTCACCCAGCGCGAGGAGGCTCAGCAGCTCGGCCTCAGCATGCATGGGTCTGGACCTCCAGCCGCGCGCGCAGCTTGAGAAGGCTGCTGCGGATGTGGCTCGCGACCGTACCGGAGGTCAGGCCCATCCGTTCGGCGATCTGGGTGTGGGTGAGGTCGTCGTGCAGGGCCATCCGGAGAACCCGCCGGGGGACGGCGTCCAGCCGGTAGACCTCGTCGGCGATCATCAGCCGATCGACCAGGTCGGCGGGCTCGACCTTGTCGCCCACCGGCGCCGCCTGGGCCCCGACGATCTCGTCCCGGGCGATCTGGAACAGCCAGGCCTGCAGCCCGACTCGCGTCGAGTCGAAGGTGTCCCGTGAGTTCCATGCTCCGGTGAAGACCCGCTGGGTCACCGCCTCCGCGTCCGCGACGTTGCCGACCGATTGCAGCGCGACGCTGTAGACCAACGGCGACCACTGGGCGTAGATCTGAGCCAGGGCCAGCTCGTCGCCGGCGCGGAAGTCGTCGATGACCGTGGCGGGAATGCCTCCCGGCTGTGTCACCACCATCGGCTCCTCGTCGTCGGTACGCGCTCTCCACGTGGTCGCCGTCCAGCCTAGATGGCCGGTCCACACGCGGGCGTCGAACGGGCGAACGGGGTGCTTCTTGTTGCGTCGACGCAACCTCCTTCGACAGGCTCAGGACATGTCTTCGGGCCCTTCGACAGCGCGGACGACTCCGGAGGCCTGCTCGTCTGTCATAGCGGCGATCGCGTCGGGCGGATCTGGCGAATCAGCAGCCTTGTGGCTACATCGACGGCCTCGGCGGCGTCGTTGCGGGTGCCAGCGACCATGACATTGCGCCACTCGAAGCCAGCGATTTCAGCAGCACGCCGGAAGTCGTGAGGGCGATCTCGCATGATCGCGAACCTGACGTCAGCAAGAGCAGCGCCGGTCGTGATGGTGCCGATCGGGTCGGGTGCCCACGGCCGCTGCCGCCGAGCGGTTGTCGATGCCAACCAGTTGAAGCCCGTCGACGGCGCGCCCGCTGTGGATCACGGCCGGACGATGACGCGATCGGACGGCGTCGAGAACGGGTCGTCGTCGAAGGTGTTCCAAACGATGAGGCCCTCGACAGCTGCGTCAGCTGTTTGCTTCGGCGTAGCGTTCGGTGGGATCGAGCTTCATGAATGGCAGAGCTCGGGGATCGGGTTTTATGGACGTCAGAACTTCGCTGACTTCAGCGATAGTGAGGCCTTGGACTCTCCGACGTGCAGGCTCATTCGCCTCGTCATTCGACCTTTGCTCACCGACCACCCCGTCGGTCAGTGGGAACATCGCGAGTTCAATCCACTCGCCGGGGGACGAGGGATCAGTCAAGTTGGTGAAAGTGAAGACACCGAGGTAGTCCTGACCAACGCTAAGGTCGACTTGGCCGTCGAAACAAAGTTCTGTCTCCCTCTTTTCTGAATTGAAGGTCCACCCTCCGCTACCAAGCTCCAATGTCGTTGGCGCCGGTGTGCGGGCTCCAGACCCTTCCAGAGCGGTTGATTGAGGGCAACCGTCACTAGCCGGATGTCGACACCTTCCCCTCGCTGAATCTCATTCTCCGTTCTCGATTGCCTGCGGATAGACGTCGCCGTGAACGGCAACAGGTAATCGCCATACGTTACCCATATGTATGTCTGTTCGTATTCAATGGCGTGGTCATGCACGAGGTGATGGGGTCGTCGTTGTCTAGGTACGGAGATTGGTCCTGGCCATGGAGAAGCATGATTGCGTGGCCAGTCTCGTGACAAGGGAGGTGCCCACACGGCTTCGTTGGGCTTGAAGTTCACGTATTGCTGATCGTAAACTGCGTTATCGCAGAACGTGTATCCAATCAGATCGGAGCCAGCCGGGAAATCGTCCGGTTCAAGTCGGTATATCACATCTGTTTCGCCTGAGCCACTGTCAACAGGCGTGCTGTCGTAAAATGTGGTGAGGTCCGTGGTGTCAAGACCGTCCATCGATCGATTTACCGGGCTGCGTGACTTCGAACCGACCTCTGTTTCAGAGAAGTATCCGACCAATGCGTTGTCAGTCATTGCATACCGTCGCGGATCTAGGTCCCGGCCCAGTGCTCAAACAGGTCGGCGAGTAATTTTGGTTCGGTACAGAGTAATTTTGGTTCGGTACGATCGAGTCCTACTGGTGGCTCGCGGAGGCGTCGCTCACAACGAGGATCATGATCATCGGAGAAGCAAAGACCACCCGCGACTTAGATCTCACTTTCCAAAAGTAGACAAGATGTCAAGGGCAGCAGACCAACGGGCCACGTCGCTGTTGGCTTCATCCTCTCCAGTTGCCGGGACTCCTGCGCTGACTGCCTCGACGGTCTTGGCCATCATCTGTCGGCCGCTGGCTCGGTCGGGTTCGCGGTAGGCGGCGACCATGCGCTGGTAGATGCCCCGAGGTTGCTTCGACCTGGACGTTGGTCGTCGCCGGCGAATAGTGTAAGCAGCCGCGCTCGTTGTTTGTCGGTGAGCAGGTCGGCGCCGGTGTGCAGGGTCCGCCGGCACCGGTAGAGCGGATCGGTGGTGCGGCCGCGGTGGCCGTGCAACTCCTGCTGGATCCGCTGGCGGCACAAATCGAGCGCGTCGCCGGCACGTGGACGACCTGAAAGAGATCCCTCACCGCGACCGCCTGCGGGGCCTCCTCCGGGGCGGCGGTCTTGAATCGGGTGAAACCGTCCCTGGCTCGATCACCAACCCGTCCCGCCATGCCTCCAGCCGCTCAGCCAACCATTGCTTGACGGCCTGTTTCGAGCGACCCTCGGTCATGTCGAGCAACCTGACCGGCCGGTGCCGTTGCGGATCCCGGTCAGGTCGATGATCACGGTCACGTACTTGTCACCGCGCCGGGTGTGTCGCCACACGTGTTCGTCGAACCCGACCGTGGTCACCCGTCGAACCGGCCCGGATCGTTGATCAACACCCGCTGGCCCTCGGCGAGGACGGCATCGTTCGCGGTCCAGGACAAGGCTCAGGGCGCGTGTGGTTGGCCTTCGGCAGGCTCAGGGGGCGATTGGGGTGGGCGTGGCGTCAGCCCTTCCGTCTTCAACGTACAGCGCAGGGGCGGGCTTGCCGCAAGACCCAGGGCAGGGAGCAAGATCGGACCTCGACCCCCAGGAGATGCCCGTGACCACCAGCGTGTTCGACCTGCCCGCGCGGCTGGCCGCGAAGGCGGAGCCGGCGATGATCGGGGCTGACGAGCAGCATCTGACCGTCGTCGCCGAGACCTTGGCGCAGCAGCTCAGCGACCTGTCCGAGCAGCTGGAGGGGCTGCGTACGGCTCCTGGCGGGAAGGGCCGCGCGGCCATGGACCGCGATCTGGAGATTCACCGGTTGACCGCGCGGCTGCGACTGCTGCGCCGCTTCGGGCTCGACCTGAACCTCGGCCGGATGGTCAGCGCCGACGGTGAGGCGACGTACGTCGGGCGGGTGGGACTGGCGGACCCGGCGGGGCGCCGGTTGCTGATCGACTGGCGGGCGCGGGCCGCAGAGCCGTTCTTTGCCGCGACCCACGCCCACCCGATGGGCCTGACCAGCCGCCGCCGCTACCGGTGGACGCGCGGCCGGATCAGCGACTACTGGGACGAGGTGTTCAGCCCCGACGGGCTGGAGGGGCACGTGGCGCTCGACGACCAGTCGGCCTTCGTCGCGAGCCTCGGGAGCAGCCGCTCAGCGCAGATGCGGGACGTGCTCAGCACCATCGCCGCCGACCAGGACGGCATCATCCGGGCCTCCTCCCGCGGCGCCCTGGTCGTCGACGGTGGCCCCGGGACGGGCAAGACGGTGGTCGCGCTGCACCGCGCCGCCTACCTTCTCTACTCCGACCCGCGGCTCGCTGACGGCCGCGGAGGGGTGTTGTTCGTCGGACCGCACCGGCCGTACCTGGCCTACATCGCCGACGTGCTACCGAGTCTCGGCGAGGAAGGGGTGCAGACCTGCACCCTGCGTGACCTGGTGCCCGAGGGTTGGTCGGCGGCGGTCGAGTCAGATCCGGAGGTGGCGCGGCTGAAGTCTTCCGCGGCCCTGGTGTCGGCGGTCGAGCCCGCCGTCGGCCTGTACGAGGAGCCGCCCGGCCAGGGGGTGCTCGTCGAGACCGACTGGGCCGACCTCTGGATCAGCGCCGCCGACTGGGTCGAGGCGTTCGACGCGCCGGACCCCGGCACGCCGCACAACGAGGCCATCGACCAGGTCCGCGACGAGCTGCTGAGCATCCTGGTCGACAAGCTCGAGGACGACGACGTGTCGCCGGACCTGCTCCGCCGGTCGCTGCGGCGCAGCCCCGAGCTGAACCGCGCACTCCGCCGGGCGTGGACGGTGATCGAGGCCACCGACCTGGTCGGCGACCTGTGGACGGTACCCGCCTACCTGCGCCGCTGCGCACCGTGGCTCAGCCCCGAGGAGGTCCAGCGACTGCAACGCGCGGACGCCCAGGCCTGGACGACGTCGGACCTGCCGCTGCTGGACGCGGCCCGGCAGCGGCTCGGCGACCCGGAGACGTCCCGCCGTCGGCGGCAGCAGGAAGCGGCCCTCGCCGCCGAGCGCGCCGCCATGGACCAGGTGGTCGACGACCTGCTCGCGGCCGACGACGACCCGGAAGGGTCGATGCAGCTGCTGCGCCGCGCCAGCATCCGGGACTCCCTGGTCGATGAGGGTGCCTCGCCGAGCGCCGGCACGGACCGGCTGGCGGGTCCATTCGCCCATGTCGTGGTGGACGAGGCGCAAGAGCTCACCGACGCGGAGTGGCAGATGCTGCTGCGACGCTGCCCGTCCGGGAGCTTCACGATCGTCGGCGACCGCGCCCAGGCCCGGAGCGGCTTCGCGGAGTCGTGGCGGGAGCGGCTGCAGCGGGTCGGCCTGCACGCGATCGACGTGGCCACGTTGACGATCAACTACCGGACCCCGGAGGAGGTGATGGCCGAGGCGGAACCGGTCATCCGGGCGGTGCTTCCCGACGCCAGCGTGCCGACCTCGGTCCGCCGTACGGGGGTGCCGGTCGGCCACGGCTCGACCGCTGACCTCGGCGCGACCCTGCAGACCTGGCTCGCCGCTCACGACGACGGCATCGCCTGCGTCATCAGCGCGGACGGCAGTGAGCACCCGGCCGTCCCCACCTCGTCCCGCGTCCGCAGCCTGACCCCGGAGTCCGCCAAGGGGCTCGAGTTCGACCTCGTCGTGCTCCTCGACCCGGACCGGTTCGGATCAGCAGGGTTCGGGGCTGGTCCCCACGGCCAGAGCCTCGCCGGAACCGTCGACCGCTACGTCGCGATGACCCGCGCGACGCAGCAGCTCGTCGTCCTCACCGGTTCCTGAACCGGAGCGTCGATGTTAGGTTCGGCCGGTGGTGTTCTCCCTCGTCTACGTCAGCTCGGCGAGTGCCACGTTCACCGAGGACGAGCTCGTCGACATCCTGCGGACCAGCCGTGAACGGAACGCCGCGGCCGGGATCACCGGAGCACTGCTCTACTCCAACGGCAACCTGATGCAGGTGCTCGAGGGCGACGAGCCGGCGGTGCGTCGGCTGTACGCCAAGATCAGCCGCGACCGTCGGCACACCGGCCTGATCACCCTGATCGGAGGCCACCAGGAGACGCGCCAGTTCGCCGACTGGGCCATGGCCTGCCAGGACCCCGACATGAGCGGTTCCGCGGACGGGGAGGGGTTCGACGACTTCTTGACCACCCCCTTCACCAAGGCGGAGTTCGGCGCCGACCCCACCGCCTGCCAGCGGCTGCTGCTGGGCTTCAAGCAGCGCCTCAGCCGCGCCAGCTGAGCGGCCTGGCCGTCGCTCCGCTCCGGCGGACCTGGGCTCTGGAGGTCCTCGGCGGACCTGCGACCACCGCAACCCGGGCCTCGTGCGATGACGTGGCACCACGATGTCGTCAAGTCCAGGCGCCACCTGGTGAACCGACGACGCCAACGTTGATCATCTTCACCCGGGCGGACCGCCTCTGACCAAGCAGCAGGCCCGCACCGACACGGTGCGGGCCTGCTGGGTGGTACCTCCTGCAGCGTTCAGACCTAGCCGGCTGCGACCGAGCTGCCGAAGTGGTCCCCCGCTTCGGAGAAGCTGGGGGCGCCCTCGGTGCTCTGGGTGATGACCTGGTCCTTGCTGACCGTCACGCCGGCCGTGGCGCCCCGGAAGATCTGGACCGACCCACCGGCTGTGGCGGGCCCGACCTTCTCATAAGGCACACCCACCACGAGGTCAGCCAGGCTGGAGCCGACGACGTTCGCGCCGGCGAGGGATCCCCCGAAGTGGTCGTTGGTCTCCACGGCCGCCTCGGAGCCGGGTCGGTCCTGCTGCAGCAGCTGGTCGCTGCCCAGGCTGAGGCCCTTGGTCCCCCCCGGGAACACCTGCACCGCACCGGCGTTGGACTTGCCGTTGAAGTTCTCCAGCGGCACCCCGACGGCCAGCTCGGCCTTGCTCGTCCCGGACAGGTTGGCCGCGGCGAGTGCGGCTCCGAAGTGGTCGGCCTTTTCGGACTTGTCGACGGCACCCTTGCTGTTCTGGGTGATGAACTGGTCGCTACCGGTGCTGAGGCCAGCCTTCGCCCCGCGGAGCAGGGCGATGGCGCCGGCGTCGGCGACCTTGCCGACGTTCTCGTAGGGAATGCCCACGGCCACGTCGGCGTAGCTGGTGCCGGCGATGTTCGCAGCGGCCAGGGCGGCACCGAAGTGGTCACCCTTCTCCGCCTTGTCGGCGATGCCCTTGCTGTTCTGGGTGATGACCTTGTCGGCTCCCGTGCTGACGGCGCCGGACGTGCCCGGGAAGAACTGGACGGCGCCGGCGTCGGCGACCTTGCCTACGTTCTCGAGCGGGATCCCGACCACGAGGTCACGCTTGCTGCCGGCGCCCACGTTGCCGATCGCCAGGGCCGTACCGAAGTGGTCGCCCTTCTCGGACTTGTCCCCGGCGCCGGTGCTGTTCTGGGAGAGCAGCTGGTTACCGGCGGTGGTCAGCCCGCTCGAGGACCCGCGCAGGATGTGCACGGCTCCGGCGTCCTTGGCGCTGCTCACGTCCTCGTACGGCACGCCGACGGCCAGGTCGGCCTGGCTGCTGCCGGCGATGTCGCCGGCGGCGAGTGAGCTGCCGAAGCGGTCGCCGGTCTCGGCAGCGTTGACCGATCCGGACGTGGCCTGGCTGAGGAACTGGTTGCCGGTGACACCGATGCCGCCCGCGGAGCCGTAGAGGACCTGCACGGCGCCCGCGTCCTTGATGGTGCCGACGTCCTCACCGGGTACGCCGACGGCAAGGTCGGCGTAGGAGTCGCCGTTGAAGTCGCCGATGGCGACGGCGGCGCCGAAGCGGTCACCGGTCTCCGGGTCGTCCACGACAGCGCCGCTCTGGGAGAAGACTTTGCTCGCCGCCGGGTTGATACCCTCCGCCGCGCCGTAGAAGACCTGCACGGAGCCGGCGTCAGTCGCGGAGCCGATGTCCTCCCCCGGTACGCCGACGGCGAAGTCGGCGTAGCCGTCACGGTTGAAGTCAGCTTTCACCGTACGGGCGGCCGTCACCGGTGCCGGGGCGGCCTGAGCGGTGCTGGCTACGGTGGCGCCGGTGGCGGCAGCCGCCAGCCCCACGAAGGTCAAGGTCGCGACTGCTGCGCGACGGTAGGACCGGGTCATCTGCGTCGTCCTCCTGGACTAGTCCTGCGGCTGACGCGGGCGGACAGCCGCTCGAGCTCCCCACGTGGAGGCGTACGGCGAGGCTCCAGCCGCAGCAAGCGACGGCGCCAGCCCCCCGGGCGAGGCGGGGCCGACAGTAGCAAGGCGGGGGGCCAGAGCCAAGCCGGTCACGCTAGCGCCCGGCAGCGGGGCGGACAGACACCGGGGCGGTAACCGCACCGCACGACCCTGGCCGGCCGGCGCGGCGACGGGGGCCGGCGACCACGGGCACAGCGCCTTCGTCGACGTCGACGCACTGGTCCGCGCCTGCGACGGAACCGTCGCCGACCTCACCGGCTGAGTGGTCGATCGTTCGGTCAGTCGTCGACGACGTGCCGCAGGTAACGCTGCGGAGCGTGGAGAAAGCTGCGCCAGTGCTCGACCAACAGCAGGTCGTCCCAGCCGGTCTCGCGCAGCCCCCACTCGCCGACCTCGAGGATCCGCGCGCCGGGCAGCGAACACAGCACGGGCGAGTGGGTGGCGCAGAGCACCTGCGCGTCACCGCGGGCCAGCTCGGCGAGCAGCCCGATCAGCGCCAAGGTGGAGGTGAAGGACAGTGCCGCCTCGGGCTCGTCCAGACAGTAGAGCCCGGGGGAGCCGACGTTTCGCTCGATCACCGCCAGGAACGACTCGCCGTGGCTCATCTCGTGGTAGCGCGGCGTGCCTCGAGGGTTCGCCACGCCCTCGAGGTAGGTGTAGTAGCCGTGCATGCTCTCCGCCCGGAGGAAGAAGCCCCATCGGGACGCGCCCGGACCGCGGGTGAGCTGCAGCCAGGACGCGAGCTCCGACTCCGACGGGCGCGTCACGTGTCGGCTGTTGGGGGTGCCGCCCTCCACGTCGAGCCCGAACGCGCCGGCCACGCCCTCGACCAGCGTCGACTTGCCTGACCCGTTCTCCCCGACCAGGAAGGTGACTCCCGCGGGCAGCTCGAGGCCGTCCTCGAGCAGCTGTCCGACGGCGGGAACGCTCGCCGGCCAAGAGGATCGGCCGGTCGGAGCACTCGTGGACGGGCCGATCCAGCGGACGGGTCGCCGCTCGTGCGGCCACCCGCGTCCGCCCCTGACAGCACCCATCCGGCGATCTTGGCAGGTCCGCGGAACCGTCACCCCCGGCCCCTACACTTCGCGGCATGGCGAAAACGGGGGCACACAGCCGGATCGTGCTCGCACTCGTCTGGCTGCTGGTCGGGGCCGCCATGGTTGCCGTCCCGGTCTGGCTGGGCTGGACGCGCTGGCAGCCGATCCTCACCGGCAACCCCGCGATGATGGTGCTGTCCATCGCCTGCGGCCTCCTGGGGTTCGTGGCTCTGGCCTGGGCGGTCGCCACGTTGGTGATCGGCGACCGGGTCGAGCAGGGTGAGGCCGCGCAGACGCGGACCGAGCGGCAGCGGATCCGGCGGGCCAACCGACGTGTGGTGCTCGCCGTGCCCGCCCTGTTCCTGTGCGTGCTGACCGTGGGGCTGCTGGCGTGGGCGCGACCCTTCGCCGCCACCCAGACCGCGCTCACGGCGATGCGCTCCGCTGACGACATCCGCGTCTCGGACCGGATCACCTGGTACGAGATGACCTCGGTGGCCAAGAACGCCGACGAGCAGGTCGTGAAGCCGACGGTCGGGATCGTCTTCATTCCGGGGGCGCGGGTCGACCCTCGAGCGTACGCCCGGGTGCTGCGGCCGCTGGCGCAGGCCGGCTACCTCGTCACCGTCCTCAAGGAGCCGTTCGGGATCGCCTTCCTGCAGCAGAACCACGCCGGGACCGTGATCAAGCTGCACCCCGAGATCACCACCTGGGTGGTCGCGGGCCACTCGCTCGGCGGGGTGGTCGCCGCCACGTACGCCGACGACCACGCCGCGGTGGGGACGGCGAAAGTGGCCGGGCTGGCCCTCTACGCCTCGTACCCGGCTGCCAAGCTGAGCCGCAGCGACCTCAAGGTCACCTCGATCTCCGGTGATCTCGACGGGCTGAGCACCCCGACCAAGGTGGCGGACTCCAGGGCCGACCTGCCCGCGAACAGCAGGTTCGTCGTCGTGCCGGGGGCCGTGCACAGCTTCTTCGGCGACTACGGACCCCAGCCTGGCGACGGCGTCCCGACCGCGGACCGGGTGGCCGCGCAGGCCCAGGTCACGAAGGCGACGGCGGACCTGCTCGCCTCGGTGACGCCCAAGCCGAAGCCGAAGAAGAAGTAGGGCCGCGAGCGGGCGGCGGTGGGGCCCGGCCCGGCTGATCCCTAGGATCGGGGCATGAGCGAAGGACTGCAGCTGGCCAGGGACAAGATGACGGCCGCGGGCGTGAACGCCCAAGCCATCGAAGTGTTCAGCCACTACTACGCGCAGCTCCAGCAGGGCGTGACCGGCTTCATCGCCGAGGACAGCATCACCCCGCTCGAGCACCCGGACCTGTTGGCCGACGTCACCGTCGACGAGGACGAGGCGCGTACGGCGCTCGGCGCGACCGTGATGATCAAGCTGAACGGCGGCCTCGGCACCTCGATGGGCATGGACCGGGCGAAATCGCTGCTGCCGGTGCGGGACGGCCTCAGCTTTCTCGACCTGATCGTGGGACAGGTGCGGGCGGCCCGGTCCGCGTACGGGGTGACCCTGCCGCTGGTGTTCATGAACAGCTTCCGCACCCACGACGACACGCTGGCCGCGCTCGCCAGTCACGGCGACCTTGCCGTCGACGGGCTGGACCTGGACTTCATGCAGAGCCAGGAGCCCAAGCTGCGCGCCGACGACCTGACGCCGGTCGAGTGGCCGGCCGACCCGTCGCTGGAGTGGTGCCCGCCGGGACACGGCGACCTCTACACCGCGTTACGGGCGTCCGGCATCCTCGACCGGCTGCTGGAGCTCGGCTACCGGTACGCGTCGGTGTCGAACTCCGACAACCTGGGGGCCGCACCGGACGCGACGATCGCGGGCTGGTTCGCGGCCAGCGGCGCCCCGTACGCGGCGGAGGTCTGTCGCCGTACCTCCGCCGACCGCAAGGGCGGCCACCTGGCCATCCGCAAGTCCGACGGCCGGCTGATCCTGCGCGACACCGCGCAGACGTCCAAGGACGAGATGCCCTTCTTCACCGACGAGCACCGCCACCCGTACTTCCACACCAACAACCTGTGGTTCGACCTCGAACGGCTGTCGCAGACCCTCACCGAGCGGAACTCCGTGCTGGGGCTGCCGCTGATCCGGAACGAGAAGACCGTCGATCCCGCCGACTCGTCTTCACCCGCGGTCGTGCAGATCGAGTGCGCCATGGGGGCGGCGGTCGAGGTGTTCGAGGGAGCCACCGCGATCGGTGTCGGCCGGGAACGCTTCCTGCCGGTCAAGACCACCAACGACCTGCTGTTGCTGCGGTCCGACGTCTACGACGTGGACGGCGACGGCCGGCTGGTCAAGGTCACCGACCCGGCTCCGCTGGTCGACCTCGACACCGCGCACTACAAGACGATCAGCGCCTTTGAACAGCGGTTCCCCGCGGGTGCGCCGTCGCTCCGGCAGGCCAGCGTTCTGACGGTGGCTGGCGACTGGACCTTCGAGGCCGACGTGTCCGTCGTCGGCGCCGGCCAGCTGGAGGACGAGGGGGAGCCCCGCACCGTCCCGTCGGGGACGGTGCTGGGCGGCTGACGCTCAGGTCACCGACCGAACGGGTGAGCCCCGGCTACGCCTCCCGAGCTGCTTGAAGGTCCGCCGAGGCCGTTGGCGGAAAGATTGAGAAGACTTGAGCCGCATAGTCGCGGCTCAGGTCTACTCGATGATCTGTCTTCGGCTCGACCGGCCGTACGAGGAGGCGCAACCTCTTCGAGGCCAACGACCAAGCTCAGGGCGCGGCGGCCTCAACCGCGTACCGAGGCATGGGCTGTGGCTCAGGCCGTGGTGACGACCTCGTCGAAGTCGAGTCGGGGCAGGCGCGGGCGGTAGGACTCGGCCGTGGCGTGGCCCAGGTTGACCACCAGGAAGGCGCGGTGCCGGCCGTCGGAGAAGAACTCCTGGCTGACCGCGTCGACGTCGAACCCGGCCATCGGACCCGCGACCAGGCCCGCGGCGCGGACGCCGACGATGAAGTAGCCCGCCTGCAGCACGGCGCTCGTGTGGGCCATGGCCGCCCGCGCCGACTCGTCCGGAAACTTGTCACGCGCGTTGGGCAGGGCGGGGAAGACCCGGCTCAGCTCCTCGTGGAAGTCCACGTCGGCGGCGAGCACCGCCACCAACGGCGCTGAGGCGGTCCGGGCCTTGTTGTTGCCGGACATGTGCTCGACCAGGCGCTCGCGCGCTCCTGGCGTACGGACCAGGACGATCCGCAGCGGCTGGCTGTTCATCGCGGTCGGGCCCCACTTGATGAGGTCGTGCACGGCGCGCATCTGCTCGTCGGTGACAGGCTCGTCAGAGAAGGCGTAGCCGGTCTGGGCCGAGCGGAAAAGGAGGTCTGCGGTCTCGTTCGGCACGACGAGGGAGGGGGCGAACTCCTTCTCGTAGGCGGCGAGGTCGGCAGTGGTCAGGTCGGTGTCGGTCACGATCGTTCAAGCGTCAACCGTCGGAGGGCTATTCCGAGCCGCACTGTGACGCCTTGCACAGGACGTACGGCACCCTGGGGGCGTGAGCACGTCGGCGGAACCCCCCACCTGGCACCAGGCGCTGGCGTACGCGGTGACCGGTCAGCGTCATCCCGAGCTGGGCCGACAGGCCCAGCCCGACCTCAGCGCGCTGGCTGACTTCTTGCAGGGTCGGCTGCCGGCGGACCCAGCCGAGCGGCAGCGCCCGTACCCTGTGCCGTCGGACTTGTCCGCCGGCCTCGGGGCTGCGCAGCTGGGGGCGGCGGTGGCCCGGCTGCGGACCCTCCTCGACCTTGATCGTCGGGCGGAAGTTCCGGTCACCGCCGACCGCCCGCTGTCGGCCGACGAGCAGCGACTGCTGCGCGACGTACCGCCGCACCACGGATCGTAGGTACTTTCACGTTCGGGGAGCGACCCCGCCGGACGTCTCGGGTGCGCTCCAATGGCTGGGTCAGTGACGTCCGCTACGTCCGCGGGCTCTGCTCCCGCAGCAGGTCGCGGATCTCGGCCAGCAAGTCCTCGCTCGACGCCGCCTTCTCCGGCTCCTCGGTCTTGCGGATCGCGCTAAGCCGGTTGTACGGGACGACGACGGCGAAGTAGAGGACGGCCGCGGTGAAGGCGAACGTGATCAGCGCGGTCAGGAAGTTACCGATGTTGACCCCGCTCACGGTGAGGCCGCTGAGGCCCTTGACCTTCACGATCAGTCCGAGGACGTCGAGCAGGATCCCGGTGAACGCCGTGACCACCGTGGCGAAGACCGTGCCCATGATGAAGGCGACGCCGAGCTCGATCAGGTTGCCCCGCATCAAGAAGTCCTTGAACCCCTGCATGTCGTCCCCTCGGTTGCGGACACCGGGTCTCGACGCCTCGAGCGCTCAGCAGACCAGGTCGGCCCGGTCGACGCAAGCAGCCACCCGGGCGCCGGGTTGTCAGAACGTCACGGTGCTGGAGCACCGTGAGCGTCTGACACGTGGTGGTCACCGCCAGCTGACGGTGAGGGTGCCGGAGGCGGCCGCCTGGGCGAGCTCGGGGGCCACCCCGGCGGCGACTTGCACCAGGACGAGCGCACCGGAGGCCTCGGCCGAGCTGGTCTCGTCCACCACGGGGACGGTCACCACCCGGACCGCCCGGGCGACCACTCGTGCCTCGCCGCCCTGGCTGTCGGCGGCGATCACGTCGACGAGGTCCCCCGGGTGCAGCAGGGCACCAAGCCCCGAGTCGGCCAGCCGGACGGGCGCGACCACCTGACCGGCGGTCGTCGTCGTCCGGGCGGTGACCAGCGCGAGCGCGGTGAGCATCTGGCCCTCGGCCACCGGCCCGGCGAGCGTACGGCCAAGGAGCTCACCGGGATCGGCCACCGCCCCGGCCGGGGCGTCGTCGGCGACCACCTGGCGGACCGAGACGTCCGCAGCTCCGAGCACGGTCCCCGCGCGCAGCTGGTCGGCGGCCACCACGACCGCGACCGTGCTCGGCCCCTCGGGCAGGGCGGCGGAGACACCCGTCAGCACGGCCAGCGCAGCCGCGATCGCCGCCAACGGCCGCCGGTGCCAGGACACGGCGCGGACAAAGCTGAGCCACGGCCGGGCGCGACCAGCGGGGCGGATGGTAGGAGGTCGACTCACACCTCAGACGTTAAGGACGTCGCGCCTCCGCGTGCGCGCCATCCACAGGCTAGGAGGAGCCGTTCGCCCTTGTGGACGACGAGCCCTTGGTCGGGGAGGCGCTCGACGCCGCGGCCGGCTTCGGCGTCGAGGACTCCTTGGGCGGGCTGGCGTCGGTCTTGGGCGTCGACTTCTCGGTCGTGCTGCCCGAACCGGAGTCGGAGTCGCTCTTGGTGCCCGAGCCGCCGTCGCCGGAGCCGCCGTCGCCCGAGCCGCCGTCCCCGGAGCCGTTCGCCTTGCGGCTGTCGGTGCGGTAGAAACCCGAGCCCTTGAAGACCACGCCGACCGCGTTGAAGACCTTGCGCAGCGGGCCGCCGCAGCTGGGGCACTCGGTGAGGGCAGTGTCGGTGAACTTCTGCACCACCTCCAGGTCGTGTCCGCACTCGGTGCAGCGGTACTGATAGGTCGGCATGCGCGCGCTCTTCTCGTCCAGGTCCGTACCGGCGCCCTCCGGGGCTGCCGCACTTAGCACTCCAGCATAACGACTGCCAGTACGCTCCCGGGCCCTTGCCGCGCCCCGAGGGACGAGCACCGGCGTCCGCGGTCACTACGCTGAGCGGGTGCGTCGCCTCCCCCGCTGGCTGCTGTTCCCCGCCATCGCCCTCGTCCTGGCGTTGGTGGCGCTGCCGGTCGTCGTGGTGGGCAGCGTCCGGCAGTCCTTCCCCGAGCTGTCGGGGCGGCTGAGCCTGCCCGGCCTCAAGGCGCCGGTCGACGTGCTGCGGGACAGTCATGGCGTGCCGCAGATCTACGCCGACGACGCGGAGGACCTGTTCGAGGCCCAGGGCTACGTGGCGGCGCAGGACCGCTTCTACGAGATGGACTTCCGCCGACACCTCGCCGCCGGCCGGCTGGCTGAGCTGTACGGGGAGTCCCAGGTCAAGACCGACGCCTACGTCCGCACCCTCGGCTGGCGGCGCGTCGCCGAGGCCGAGCTCGACCTGCTCTCGCCTTCGACCCGCCGCTACCTCGATGCGTACGCCGCCGGCGTCAACGGCTATCTCCGCGGCCGCTCGCCCGGAGACCTGTCCCTGGAGTACGCCCTGCTGGGCGCCCAGGGCCTGCGCTACACCCCGGAGCCGTGGACAGCCGCGGACTCGGTCTCGTGGCTGAAGGTGATGGGCTGGCAGCTCGGGTCGAACATCAACCTGGAGACCTCGCGGGCCCTGATCACCGCCAAGGTGGGCACGGCTCGCGCCACCGCGCTCTTTCCCGACTACCCGCTCGAGGACTACGACCCGATCGTCGGCCGCGGCACCGTCGTGGGCAAGGCGTTCTCCCCGGACGCGGCAGCGGCGTCGCGGCGGCCGGCCGTTGCTGGTCTGAGCCGCAGCCAGCTGCGCGCCGCCGACAAGGTCCTGGGCCGAGCCGCCCAGCTCAACCAGGCCATCCCCGACGTCCTCGGCACCGACGCGGCCAGCGGTGAGACCGGCTCCAACTCGTTCGTGGTGGCCGGCTCGCGGACCGCCAGCGGGCACGCGATCCTGGCCAACGACCCGCACCTGGCCACCTCGATCCCGTCGACCTTCGCCCAGGTCGGGCTGCACTGCCGGACCGTCGCCGCCGGCTGCCCGTTCGACGTGTCCGGCTTCAGCCTGGCCGCCATGCCCGGGGTGGTGATCGGCCACAACGCCGCGATGAGCTGGGGGATGACCACCAGCTACGCCGACGTGCAGGACCTGTTCCTGGAGCAGGTCCGGGGCGACACCGTCCGCGTGGACACTGCTGCGGGCACGACGTACCAGCCGTTGACCTCGCGCACCGAGCAGATCCGGGTCCGCGGCGAGGACCAGCCGCGCACTCTGCGGATCCGCTCCTCACGGCACGGCCCGCTGCTCTCCGACGTCGACGAGCAGGTGCAGCGGGTCGGCACCCCGGACGTGCCCGGCGGGGACCCGTACGCGGTCGCGCTGCAGTGGTCCGGCTCGACGCCGGGTCGCAGCATGGACGCCGTCCTGGACATGGACGCCGCGCAGTCGTTCACCCAGTTCCGGGCGGCCGCCCAGCTGCTCGCGTCACCGTCGCAGAACCTGCTCTACGCCGACACCGCCGGCAACATCGGCTATCAGCTGCCGGGCGCCATCCCGGTCCGCGGCCGCGGCGACGGCCGGCTGCCGGCACCGGGCTGGGACAAGCGCTACGACTGGCGCGGCACGATCCCCTTCGCCCAGCTCCCCTACGCCTACAACCCGCCGAACGGCTACCTTGTCGCGGCCAACCAGCCGGTGATCGGGCGGCAGTACCCGTACCTGCTCGGTTCGGAGTACTCCTACGGCTGGCGCAGCCAACAGATCCGCGACCGGCTCGACGAGGCAGGGCCGCTGACCATGGACGCGGCGGAGCAGATCTTCTACGACACCGACGTCCGGGTGGCCGCTGACCTGGTGCCGGCGCTGCTGAAGATCAAGGTGGACGACCCGTGGGTGGCTGAGGGTCAGCGGACCCTGGTCGGCTGGGACTACTCCGCCTCGGCCGACTCGGCGGCGGCCGCCTACTTCAACGTGGTCTTCCACAACATCCTCAAGCTCGCCTTCCGCGACGAGCTGCCGGCTGACCTCTGGCCCACCGGCGGGGACCGTTGGTACGCCGTCGTCGAGCGGCTGATGAGACAGCCCGAGAACGCCTGGTGGGACGACGACAGCACTCCCGACAAGGTCGAACGGCGCGACGACATCCTGCTGGCGGCGATGACCGGCGCGCGCAAGGAGATCACCTCGCTGATGAGCCGGGACACCAACGGTTGGCAGTGGGGCCGGCTGCACGAGGTGCGGCTGGAGAGCCTGACGCTCGGGGCCAGCGGTATCGGTCCGGTCGAGTCAATGTTCAACCGGGGGCACTACCCGGTCGGCGGCGGGCCGGGGGTGGTGGACGCGATGGGGTACGACGACCGCGACGGCTATGCGGTGACCACAGCGCCGACGATGCGGATGCTGGTCGACCTGGGCAACCTCGACGGTTCGCGCTGGGTCAACCAGTCCGGGGTGTCCGGGCACGCTTACAGCCCGACCTACGACGACCAGACCGAGCTCTGGGCCACCAACCGGACCTGGGCGTTCGTGTCATCCCGGTCGGCGGTCGAGGCGGCCACCACCGACCGGCTCGAGCTGGTGCCGGGCGGATAACCGGCTAGGAGGGTGCCCGCCACGGCGGTAACATCGCCTCAACGACATCGATCCGGCCATCACCGGGGAGTCTTCGGAAGAACGGGTGCCCAGTTCTGTCTTGGCTGGGGCCCTAGTAGAACCGGACGGGTGGGCCCGTCAGCGCCTGTGAACGAGCGGTCCCGCTCGGTGCCCCTGCGGCTCCGGACGGGGCAAGCGAGGTGGTACCGCGGCGCAGCCTGATTCAGGGGTGTGGTCGTCCTCGTGTCGGACGAGACACGAGGAACGCGCGCGATGAGCTACCCGAAACAATCCACCGGCCCCGAGGACCGCTCCCTGAGCCTGTCAAAGGGCGTGCCGGCGAGCCCGAGCTTTCCCGAGCTCGAGGAGCGGGTGCTCGCCTTCTGGCAGCGGGACGACACCTTCGCCGCGTCCGTGGCGCGCAACCCGGCCGGCGACCAGGGCAGCAACGAGTTCGTCTTCTACGACGGTCCGCCGTTCGCGAACGGCCTGCCGCACTACGGGCACCTGCTGACCGGCTACGTCAAGGACATCGTGCCGCGCTACCAGACGATGCGCGGCCGGCACGTCGAGCGCCGCTTCGGTTGGGACTGCCACGGCCTGCCTGCCGAGCTGGAGGCGATGCGTCAGCTGGGGCTGAAGACCAAGGACGAGATCCTCGAGCTGGGGATCGACACGTTCAACGAGGCCTGTCGGGCCTCGGTGCTGCGCTACACCGACGAGTGGCAGGCCTACGTCACCCGGCAGGCGCGCTGGGTGGACTTCGACCACGACTACAAGACCCTCGACCTCTCCTACATGGAGAGCGTGCTCTGGGCGTTCAAGCGGCTGCACGACCAGGGTCTGGTCTACGAGGGGCTGCGCGTCCTGCCGTACTGCTGGAACGACGAGACACCGCTGTCCACCCACGAGCTGCGGATGGACGACGAGGTCTACCAGACCCGGCAGGACCCGGCCGTCACCGTCGGCTTCCGGCTCGCGACCGGTGAGCTCGCCCTGATCTGGACCACCACGCCCTGGACGCTGCCGAGCAACCTCGCCGTCGCCGTCAACCCTGGTGTCGACTACGTGGTGGTCGAGCATGGGGGGGAGCGATACATCTTGGCTGAGGCGCGGCTGGCGTCGTACGCGCGTGAGCTCGGCGAGGATGCCGCCGATCACGTCGTCGAGCGGCTGACCGGCGCGGACCTGGTCGGGCGTCCCTACACCCCGCCGTTCTCCTACTTCGCCGGCCGCGAGCACGCGCACCAGGTCCTGGCCGCTGAGTACGTGACCACCGAGGACGGCACCGGGATCGTGCACATGGCGCCGGCCTTCGGTGAAGAGGACAAGATCGCCTGTGACGCCGCCGGGATCGTCCCGGTCGTGCCGGTCGACGCCGCGGGCAAGTTCACCACCGAGGTGCCCGACTACGCCGGGATGCAGGTCTTCGACGCCAACCCGCACATCATCGACGACCTGCGGACGGTCACGGGCGGCGGCAGCGCCGGGGCGGTCACACCGGGCACCGTGCTGCTGCGCCGCGAGACCTACGACCACCCGTACCCGCACTGCTGGCGCTGCAAGAACCCGCTGATCTACAAGGCGGTGTCCAGCTGGTTCGTCGCCGTGACCGCGATCAAGGACCGGATGGCGGAGCTCAACCGGGACATCACCTGGGTGCCCGAGCACGTGAAGGACGGCCAGTTCGGCCACTGGCTGGCCGGCGCCCGCGACTGGTCGATCAGCCGCAACCGCTTCTGGGGCAGCCCGATCCCGGTCTGGAAGTCCGACGACCCTCGCTACCCGCGCGTCGACGTCTACGGCTCGCTGGCCGAGCTGGAAACCGACTTCGGGGTGTCCGTCACAGACCTGCACCGCCCGTACGTGGACGAGCTGACCCGGCCCAACCCGGACGACCCGACGGGTGCGTCGACGATGCGGCGGATCGAGGACGTGCTCGACGTCTGGTTCGACTCGGGGTCGATGCCGTACGCGCAGGTGCACTACCCGTTCGAGAACACCGACTGGTTCGAGCACCACTTCCCGGGCGACTTCATCGTGGAGTACATCGGGCAGACCCGCGGCTGGTTCTACCTGATGCACGTGCTGGCCACCGCGCTGTTCGACCGACCGGCCTTCTCCAGCGCCATCAGCCACGGGATCGTGCTGGGCAGCGACGGACGCAAGATGAGCAAGTCGCTGCGCAACTATCCCGACGTCCGCGAGGTCTTCGACCGCGACGGGGCCGACGCGATGCGCTGGTTCTTGATGTCCAGCCCCATCCTGCGCGGCGGCAACCTGGTCGTCACCGAGCAGGGCATCCGCGAGGGCGTCCGGCAGGTGCTGATCCCGCTGTGGAACGCCTGGTACTTCTTCTCCCTCTACGCCAACGTGGCGGCCGAAGGCGCCGGTTACGAGGCTCAGACCCGCTACGACTCGCCCGACGTGCTCGACCGCTACGTGCTGGCCAAGCTGCGCCAGCTGGTGGAGAGGTTGACCGCCGAGCTCGATGCCCTCGACGTGGCGGCCGCCTGCGACGCGACCCGCGGCTTCCTCGAGGTGCTGTCGAACTGGTACATCCGGCGCTCCCGGGAGCGGTTCTGGGACGGGGAGTCGGCCGAGTCGCACGCGGCGTTCGACACCCTGGGCACGGTCTTGGAGGTGCTGTCGCGGGCGATCGCGCCGCTGCTGCCGCTGACCACCGAGGAGATCTGGCGCGGACTGACCGGTGGTCGGTCGGTACACCTGACCGACTGGCCGGACGCCGAGCTGCTGCCGGCCGACGACGCGCTGGTCGCGGCGATGGACCGGGTCCGCGAGGTCTGCTCGAGCGCGTCCGGGCTGCGCAAGGCCGAGGGGCTGCGGGTCCGGCTGCCGCTGGCCTCGCTCACGGTCGTTGCCGACGACGCGGCGACGCTGGAGCCGTTCCGCGCCCTGGTCGCCGACGAGCTGAACGTCCGGACGGTCGAGCTGACCGACGTGGCCAGCGGCTCCGCGGCCTTCGGCGTCCGCCAGACGCTGACCGTTCAGGCCCGGGCGGCTGGGCCGCGGCTGGGCAAGGCAGTCCAGACCGCGATCAAGGGCAGCAAGAGCGGCGACTGGTCGGTCGCTGAGGACGGCACGCTGACCGCCGGCGGCATCGCGCTGGTCGAGGGGGAGTACACCCTGACCACCGTGGTGGCCGAGGCCGACCCGGCCGACGCGCGCGCCGTGGCCATGCTGCCCGGCGGCGGGTTCGTCATCCTCGACACCGCGGTCACCCCCGAGCTGGCAGCCGAGGGGCTGGCCCGTGACGTCGTCCGGGCCGTCCAGCAGGCTCGGCGGTCCGCCGGGCTGGAGGTCAGCGACCGGATCCGGCTGACTCTGGGTGGCGGAGCGGAGCTCGTCGCGGCGGTGCAGGCGCACGCCGAGCTGATCTGCACCGAGACTCTGGCGGCGTCACTCGACGTGTCGGAGCAGCGGCTCGGGCCGGAGGCCGTCGAGATCGGGGATCGTCAGCGGGTGGAGGTGGCGCTCGCCCGGGCGTGACCTGAACGTCGCCCCGACCGGTTCAACGGGTCAGCGTCAGGCTGGACGGTTCGGGCTGGCGGGCGCTGATGCTCTCGACGCACTGCCGCAGGTCGGCCTGGCGGACGGGCTTGGGGAGGTGCCCGTCCATCCCGGCCTCCTGGCAGACCTCCTGGTCGTGCACCGAGGCGCTGGCCGTCATGGCGATGATCGGCGGTTGGGGCGCGGCCGTGCCCCGGGCCCGGATCCGGCGGGTCGCCTCCAGACCGTCCATCGTCGGCATCTGCACGTCCATCAGCACCAGGTCGTAGCGGGTCGACGCCACGGCAGTGAGCGCCTCCTCACCGTTCGCCACGGTGTCCACCTCGTGTCCCAGCTGGCCGAGCATGATCTGGGCCACCCGTTGGTTGACGGGGTTGTCCTCGGCGAGCAGCACCCGCAGCTGTCGCGAGGGCGGCTGCGGGACGAGCGGTGTGGTGGTCGCGGCGTCGCGCGCCGTACCAGGTTCTGGGTCCGCCAGGACCGAGCAGAGCGCGGCGGCCAGCGTCGACCGCTTGACCGGTCGGGGCAGGGTCACGCTCTCCGGCGGCCGCTCGGAGGTCCCCGTCCCGCTCAGCGGACTCATCAGCACGGCTGGCACGGGGTGGCCAACGGCCCGCCGCAGCTCGGCCACAAAGGGTGTGGCGCTGGACTCGGCGACCGCAAGATCCAGCACGAGGGCGTCGACGTGCCCGCCGCGGGCGGCCAGGGACAGGGCGGCCGCAGTCGTGGCGACTGCCGTGCTGGTGGCTCCCAGCGCCTTCAGCTGGCCGGTGAGCACCCGTCGGCTCGTCGGGTGGGCGTCCACCACGAGCACCCGGCAGCGAGCCAGCCGGGACGAGGACGCGGGGTCGGCCGACACGACGGGCAGGTCGACGGCGAACACGAAAGTGGATCCGGCGCCGGGCCTGCTCTCCACGGTGAGCTCGCCGCCCATCGCCGTGACGAGGCCGCGGCTGATCGCCAGCCCCAGCCCGCTGCCGCCGTACTCACGAGTAGTGGAGTCGTCGCCCTGGCTGAAGGACTGGAAGAGCCGGTCCAACCGCTCGACAGGGATGCCGATACCGGTGTCGCTCACGCTGACGGTGAAGCGGTACCGACCCTCGCCGGTGGGCGCTGCGGACACCGTGACGACCACCTCGCCCTCGGCGGTGAACTTGACGGCGTTGGCCAGCAGGTTGAGCACCACCTGACGGATCCGGGTCTGGTCGCCCAAGGCCATCGTCGGGCAGCCGGGGTCGATCTCGCAGTACAACCCGAGGTTCTTCGCCTCGGCGGCCGCGGCGACGAGGTCCAAGCAGTCCTCCACGGTGGCGTCCAGGGGGAACGGCCGGTGTTCCAGCCGCAGCTGGCCAGCCTCGATCTTGGAGAAGTCGAGGACGTCGTTGATGATCAGCATCAGGGTCCGGCCGCTGCTGTTCACCGTCTCCACGAAGTCGCGCTGCTGGTCGTCCAGCTGGGTGCCCTGCAACAGGTCGGTCATCCCGATCACGGCGTTCATCGGCGTCCGGATCTCGTGGCTCATGGTGGCCAGGAACGCCGACTTGGCCTTGTTGGCGGCGATGGCCTCGTCCCGGGAGGCATCAGCCGCGCGGGCGACAGCCCGCTGCTGCTCGAGGATCCGGCTCCGTTGCGCGTTCACCCGCTCCAGCAGGACGATGACGACCAGCCCCGCCAGAGTGAGAGCGAGGAGCCCGATCCGCGGGACCCAGACGTCGGAACGGCTGATCGAGGCGTAGAGGGTCGAGGTCGGGACGGCGAAGACGATGCTCCAGGGAGTGTCGGCCACCGGGGTCGTGACGACCTGCCACGGGTCGCCGGCCACGGTGGCGGTGCTGGGACCCAGGTGGAGGATGGCCTGCGCCATCGACGGGTCGATGTCGCTGAGCTGGTCGGCCGGGACGGCAGCCCGCCCACCGGAGGACACGATCGCCCCGGCGTCGTCGATGAGGTAGATGGCTTCGGGCCTGGACTGCTCGCCCTCGTTGCGCAGGTAGGACTGCAAGGGGGTCTTGCTCACCTCGTACGCGGGACTGAAGACGCGCCGCCCGGTAGGGGTGTTGTACGGCGCAGCGAAGCCCACGACCGGCACGTGCAGCGAGGGGGATATGACGACCTCGGACACCGCCGCCGTGCCCGCCAAGGCGCTCCGCAGGTGCGGGTACTGGTCAGCGAGTACCGCTCCGATCTTGTTGGCCCGGTAGGGGTGGATTGCCACCACTCGTCCGGACGAGTCGATGACGGCAGCGGTCGGGATCCCGTTCGCCCGCATCAGCAGCGAGAAGTTCGCCGGGGTGATCCGGCCCTGCAGCACGGCCTCGGCCAGCACGGTGTTGTGGCTGGTGAGGTCGTCGGCGTAGGAGGTGAGGAACTGGGCGCTGGTCTCCGCGCGAGCGCTGAAGAGTCGGTCGAGAGCGGTGCGCTGCTCGACCTCCGTCGAGTGCACGAGCGCCGCGGCGCCGACCATCAGCGCCAACCAGCTCACGATCAGGGCGGTGCGGCGGATCAGGTCCCGTCTACGGGAGGTGTGCAATGTCGGCCCTTGGTGCGGAACTTCTCCCGAGTGCCCCCTCATGATGCACGAAAATCTACCGTCGGTGAATTGGCCTGCCCCCTGGAAGCGGAACGGACCGGTCGATCACACGCGAACCGGGGCCGGTGAGAAGCAAGGAAGCAGGGCGGCCGGGGTCAGGACGGCGTCGACGGGGCGGTCCCAGGCGTGCGTCGGGATGGCGTCCAGCACCTCGTCGCGGTTCAGCAGCACCCAGACCGGAGCGCCGCGGCGCGCGTGGCCGAGCGCCCGGTCGTACCAGCCGCCACCGCGGCCGAGCCGGTCGCCGGCGCGGTTGGCCGCGAGCCCGGGGCAGAGGATCAGGTCTGCCTCGGCCAGCCCACCGCCGGGCAGCCGCTCCGTGCTCGGCTCGAGGATCCCGTGCCGGCCCTGCTGCAGCGCGTCCGGACCGGCGTACGGGGCCCAGGCCGGAGCGGTGCCGCGGCTGAGCACCGGCAGCAGCACGCGGACGTCGTGCGCGGCCAGCCAGCCCACCAACGGCAGGGTGCCCGGCTCGACCCCGGCGGAGAGGTAGGCGGCGACGGTGCCCGGCAGCTGGTCGCCGAGCGACTCGTCCACGACCCGGAGCCGCTCGAGGTCGTCGACCTCCCGCTGCTCGGGGCTCCGGCTCTCCCGGCGCAGCTGCACGGCACGCCGCAGCATCGCCTTCGCGCCGGCGATGGCCTCGTCGTCCGCGGCTGAGGTGGGCATCTGGCCATGGTAGGAGGACGGCCCCTCATTTCTTGCCTCTACCTGGCGCGACCGTCCGCTTGCCGAGGCGGGCAGGCGAGCGAGGTCGCCTGAGTAGTGGCAAGGAATGAGGGACGCCCTAGCATGACGCCGTGCCTGACGCCCCGAAGCAGCCCGATCCCGACTGGTGGCGGCAGGCGGTGGTCTACCAGATCTACCCGCGCAGCTTTGCCGACACTGACGGTGACGGGGTGGGCGACATCCCCGGCGCCGTCGCGAAGATCCCCTATCTCGCCGACCTCGGCGTCGACGCGGTGTGGCTGAGCCCCTTCTATCCCTCACCGATGGCCGACGGCGGCTACGACGTCAGCGACTACCGCGACGTCCATCCCCAGCTGGGGACGCTCGCCGACTTCGACGCCCTGGTCGCGGCCGCGCACGCGCGGGGAATGAGGGTGATCGTCGACATCGTCCCCAACCACACCTCCGACGTCCACCCCTGGTTCGTCGAGGCGCTCGCCGCGCCGCCCGGCTCGCCGGCCCGGGAGCGCTACATCTTCCGCGACGGCCGCGGCGAGGACGGGTCCGAGCCCCCGTCGGACTGGATCTCCCACTTCGGCGGGCCGGCGTGGACGCGGGTCCCTGGGCCGGACGGACAGGAGGGCCAGTGGTACTGCCACCTCTTCGCCCCACAGCAGCCCGACCTGGACTGGCGGCACCCCGAGGTCCGGGCCGACTTCATCCAGACCCTGCGTTTCTGGGCCGACCGCGGCGTGGACGGTTACCGGGTCGACGTCGCCCACGCCCTGGCCAAGGACCTGTCCGAGCCGCTGCGCAGCAAGCCCGACCTCGAGGACGACCTGCCGCTCGACGGCTCCGACCCCCTCTACGACCGCAACGAGGTGCACGCGATCTACGAGGAGTGGCGCCAGGTCTTCGACACCTACGACCCGCCGCGCAGCGCCGTCGCCGAAGCCGTCTCCCACCCCGCCCGCCGGGCCCTGTACGCGCGGCCGACCGAGCTTGGCCAGGCGTTCAACTTCTCGCTGATGAAGGCGGCCTTCGGCAAGGAGTCGTTCGGCGAGGTGATCACCTTCTGTCTGCACGAGGCGGCCAAGACGGGCTCGTCGTCGACCTGGGTGCTGTCCAACCACGACGAGGTCCGGCACACCACCCGCTACGGGCTCCCGGCCGGCCTTCGCTATGAGGCCTGGCTGATGAGCGACGGCGCCGACCCCGAGCCAGACGTGGCGCGCGGCCTGCGCCGGGCTCGCGCGGCCACGACCCTGATGCTCGCCTTGCCCGGCTCGTCCTACCTCTACCAGGGCGAGGAGCTCGGGCTGCCCGAGGTCGCCGACCTGCCGCACGACGCTCTGCAGGACCCGACCTGGACCGACAGCGGGCACACGATCAAGGGCCGCGACGGCTGCCGGGTGCCGCTGCCGTGGGCGCCCACCCCGCCGGCGTACGGGTTCGGGCCCGGCCGTCCGTGGCTGCCGCAACCCGCCACGTTCGCGGCGTTGTCGGCGGCCGTCCAGGCTGCTGAGCCCGACTCGACCCTCGAGCTCTACCGCCGCGCGCTGCAGCTGCGCCGCCGACTGCAGGGCGCCGAGCAGCTCGACTGGGTCGACGCCGGCCCTGACGTGCTGCACTTCGTCCGTCCCGGCGGTTGGCACTGCGTCACCAACTTCGGCGAGACCGCCGTCCCGTTGCCCGAAGGTCAGGTCGTGCTGAGCAGCAGCGGTACGACGCTGGCCGACGAGCTGCCGGGGGAGACGACGGTCTGGCTGACCGAGGCCACGACCCTCAGCTGAGCTCACCCGGGATCATCATTCCGGCCGGCGCGGGCTGGCAGCGCGGGCACCAGAACAGGTTCCGGCCCACCAGCACCTCGTGCCGGACGGGGGTGTCGCAGCGGCGGCACGGCTCACCCGTCCGCCGGTAGACGTAGTACGCGTCGACGCGCCGGGCGGGACCGGACACCCGGTCGCGGTCGGCGGGGTCGGTGGTGATGATCTTTCCGGCGCGGACTCCGGCCCGCATCAGCCGGACGAGGTCGTCCCACATGTCCAGCCATACCGCCGGGTCGAGGTCACGACCGGGCAGGTAGGGGTTGACGCCGTGCCGGAAGAGGATCTCGGCCCGGTAGACGTTGCCGACGCCGGCGAGCACGGTCTGGTTCATCAGCAGCGCGCCGAGCGCGACGCGGCTGCGGGACAGCTTGGCCAGGGCAAGACCGGGGTCGGCCTTCGGGCGCAGCGGGTCCGGCCCCAGAGCGGCGGTGACCAGGTCCTTCTCGGCACGGGTGATCACGTCGCAGGTGATCGGGCCGCGCAGGTCGAGCCAGTTCTGCTCGCTCGCCAGCCGCATCCGCAGCGCGCCGCGTGGCTCCGGCGCCGGCAGCAACCCGTCCGCGAACTTGCCGTAGAGGCCCAGGTGGACGTGCAGCCAGAGGCCGCTTTCTCGGGGGGCCCCGGGGGGGTTGTCCCCCCCGCTGACGGAGCCGTAGCGGTGGAAGAGGTGCTTGCCCCACGCGTCGGTGGCCTCCAGCACGTGCCCGTCGATCAGCGCCGCCCCGGCGGCGAACCGCCCCTGCGGACTGCTGACCCGGACCGGCTGGCCGCCGAACAGCTTCGCGTGTCGTCGAGCCAAGCGGTGGATCGTATGACCTTCAGGCACCCACCTACCCTAGATGGCGCTCGCGCTCGGTCGCGTCCCTGAAGCTGCCCTCTTCCTCCTCGCCCGGGACGGGAAAGCGTGTCCGCCCCGGCCTCGTCGTGCAGACGGCATCGGGACGCGCCCTTCCGACGCTCGCGCCACGACTTCGGTGGCTCTCGTCTGGGCTCGCACGACCTAGGGTGGCGGACATGCCTTTGTTCGGCCGCAAGAAGTCCGAGGACCCGAGCGCGCTCAGGTGGAGCCGTGAGCCGCTGCCCCCGACACCCGAGCCGGGCCCGGACGGGTTGCGGTCGATGGAGGACCACCGCGACTACCTGCTGAGCTGCCTGACCGAGCTGCCGCCGTTCAGTCAGCACCTTCTCGACGCGCTCGACCTCAGCATCTGCGAGGACGTCTACTCCGCCATCGACATGCCGCGCTTCGACAACTCGGCGATGGACGGGTACGCCGTCCGTGCGGTCGACGTGGCAGCCGCGTCGGCGGAGCACCCGGTCAGCCTGCCCGTGGTCGGGGAGGTCGCCGCCGGCCAGGACGCGCTGGACCGGCTCTCGCCGGGAACCGCGATCAAGATCATGACCGGCGCGCCGCTGCCGCCCGCGGCCGACGCGATCGTGCCGTACGAGAACACTGACCGGGGCGCGAGCGACGTCCGGGTCTTCGCTCCCAGCGTGGTCAGCCAGCACGTCCGCTACGTCGGTGAGGACATCCGGGCCGGCAGCCAGCTCTTCGCCGCCGGCGCTCAGCTCGGCCCCCGCGACGTCGGGCTGCTGGCCGCGATCGGCCGGGACACGGTGCTGGTCCGGCCCCGGCCGCGGGTCGCGGTCGTCTCGACCGGGTCCGAGCTGGTCGAGCCCGGCCAGGAGCTCGGCCACGCCCACCAGATCTACGACTCCAACTCCACGATGCTCGCCGCCGCAGCCAAGGCGGCCGGCGCGCAGGTCTACCGGGTCGGACTGGTCAGCGACGACCCGGAGTCGGTCCTGCAGGTGATCTCCGACCAGCTGGTGCGGGCGGACCTGATCCTCAGCACCGGTGGGGTCAGCCAGGGCGACTACGACGTGGTCAAGGCGGTGCTGCCGCAGCTCGGCGAGACCGACTTCACAGCTGTGGCGATGCAGCCCGGCAAGCCGCAGGGCTTCGGCCTGATCGGCGACGACCGGGTCCCGATGATCATGCTGCCGGGCAACCCGGTCAGCGCCTTCGTCTCCTTCGAGGCGTTCGTCCGGCCCGCCATCCGCAAGCTGATGGGCGTCACGCCGTACACCCGCCCGGTCGTCCGCTGCCGCGCCACCCACGACTTCGGGTCGGCCCCGGGGAAACGTCAGCTCGCCCGCGGCATCGTCAGCCTGGACGCCGACGGTGGACGGCTCGTCGAGCTGGCCGGAGGGCACGGCTCGCACCTGCTCGGCGACCTGGCCAGAGCCAACGCGATCATCGTGCTGGGCGAGGACGTGACCCAGGTGGCCACGGGCGACGACGTCGACGTCTGGCTGCTGGACGAGGTCTCCTGATGAGCGGCGATGCGCCGTTCCCGCACCTGACCTCGTCCGGAGAGGCGCGGATGGTCGACGTGTCGGCCAAGGAGGTCACCGCCCGCAGCGCGACCGCGGCGGGGCGGGTGCTGCTCAGCGCAGAGTGCGTCGCAGCGCTGCGGGACGGCACGGTCCCCAAGGGCGACGCGCTCGCCGTAGCGCGGATCGCCGGCATCCAGGGCGCCAAGCGGACGCCGGAGCTGATCCCGCTCTGCCACCCGCTCTCGATCAGCGGGGTGGACGTCACGGCCGAGGTGACCGACGTGGGCGTCGAGCTGACCGCCACGGTCCGGACCACTGACCGTACGGGCGTGGAGATGGAAGCCCTGACCGCGGTCAGCACCGCGGCGCTCACCGTCGTCGACATGGTCAAGGCCATCGACCGGGCCGCGGTGATCACCGACGTCCGGGTGCTGGCCAAGTCCGGCGGGCGCCGCGGTGACTGGCGGCGCGAGGAGAGCAGCTCATGACCGACTCTGCTCTGGTCATCACCGTCTCGACCCGCGCGGCTGCCGGCGTCTACGCCGACAGGTCGGGCCCGATCATCGTCGAGGAGCTGGCCCGGCTCGGCTTCGAGGTCGGCGAGCCGCTGGTCGTACCCGACGGAGATGCCGTCGGCGACGCGCTGCGGACGGCCGTCGCCACCGGTCATGCCGTGGTCGTCACCACCGGCGGCACTGGCCTCAACCCGCACGACCACACCCCCGAACAGACCCGGCGCGTGCTCGAGCGCGAGATCCCGCCGCTGGCGGCTGCGGTCGCGCGCTACGGTGTCGACCATGGTGTGCCGACGGCGGTGCTCAGCCGCGGGCTGGCCGGAGTGGCCGGTACGACGTTGATCATCAACCTGCCCGGCTCGACCGGTGGGGCGCGTGACGGCATGGCCGTCCTCGCTCCCGTGCTGCGGCACGCGGTCAGCCAGGTCCGGGGCGGCGACCACCAGCCGTGAGGGTGCCCGCAGATGGGCTCGGCAAGGAGCGGCCGTGACCCAGGGTCCGAGACCTGACGTGGACGGTCGCCTCGACGAGCCCGGTCCCGGTGGCAGCGGCCTGCAGCTGTTCGGGTCGCACCACTGGCCGGTCAGCCTGCGGTCCGGCCCGGTGCTGCTGGGGCCGATGCGGCAGCGCGACCGGACGTCATGGGAACGGGTCCGGCTCGCCAACAGCGGCTGGCTGCGGCCGTGGGAGGCCACCCTGCCGCCTGGGTCTCAGACCGGACCGACCACGTACGCGGGTCTGGTGCGTTCGCTGACCAGGCAGGCGCGGGACGGCCGGATGCTGCCGTGGCTGATCTTCTACGACCCGGTCGTCGGCCGTGGCCGCCCCGACTTCGCCGGCCAGCTGACGGTGAGCGGGATCGTGGGCGGGTCCGCGTCCTGGGGACAGATCGGCTACTGGGTGGACGAACGGCTCGCCGGCCGCGGCATCATCCCGACGGCCGTGGCGCTGGCGGTCGACTACTGCTTCGAGGTCATGCACCTGCACCGGATCGAGATCGCCATCCGGCCCGAGAACGGGGCCAGCCTGCGGGTCGTCGCCAAGCTGGGTTTCCGGCCGGAGGGTCTCCGGCCGCGCTACCTGCACATCGACGGTGAGTGGCGCGACCACCTGGTCTTCGCCCTCAACGCCGAGGAGGTGCCGGGCGGTCTGCTGCGGCGCTGGGAGAGCGTACGGCGGCGTTGACGGTAGCCCCCCGGCCACGTCGGACCCGTTGGTCGCCGACACACCCGCGCCAATGAGCAGTCCGGCCGGGACGCGCGTCTACGGTTCGGAGTGTGGGGACGACAGGGGTCATATTCGCGGCGATCGCCATCGCCTGGCTTGCCTATCTCGTGCCCCATTTCGTGCGCCGACCCGAGAACGATCTGGTCGAAGAGCCGGTGGGCCCGGCCGAGCAGTTCGCGGACTCGATGCGGATCGTCCGGCGGGGGACCGCACCCCTGCTCAACCAGGACCTGGCCGAGATCGCCGCCTACGAGGTCTCCACCCCGATGACCCGACGCGCGGCGATCGCCGACCTTCGCCGGCTGGAGCGGGTCGCGGCCGGCCGCCGTCGCCGCGTCCTGCTCGTCCTGGTGGGCGTGCTGACTGTCACCGTCGCCCCCGCCGCGACCGGCCTTGCCCCGTGGTGGCTGCTGGCCGCACCGGGCGGGCTGCTGGTCGCCTTCGTCACGCTGGCACGGTTCAGCGTCCGGGCGATGCGCCGCGACCTCGACGCGCGCTTCCGCGAGATCCGCCAGGGCGGCGACGAGTCGACCGTG
Source organism: uncultured Friedmanniella sp. (assembly GCF_964244005.1). GTDB lineage: Bacteria > Actinomycetota > Actinomycetes > Propionibacteriales > Propionibacteriaceae > Microlunatus. Next base: position 69,555 of record NZ_CAXTHG010000011.1, read on the forward strand.
CTGCTCAGCCGCCGCGAAGCCGCCCCCACAGCCACGACGACCACTTCGGCCGCCCCGCAGCCCAAGACCAGCGTCCTCTGGGACCCGGTCCCGATCACGATGCCGACCTACGTCTCGAAGCCGCTCGCCCCCCGGACCGTCCGCACCATCGACCTGTCCGGCCCGGGCATCACCGCCTCCGCCCCGACCGGCCCGGTGACCGCCGACGCGCCCGCCCGCGCCGGCGCGACGGCCCTGCAGCAGGACGCGGACGACGAGGGCCAGCAGGCCGCTTCGGCCTGACGGCACCCGCCTCGGGTTGAGGCTCAGCCCGGCTCAGGTGGTAGTGTCCTCGGGGTCGGTGAGAGCCGACGGAGGGGCTTTGGCGCAGTTGGTAGCGCGTCTCGTTCGCAATGAGAAGGTCAGGGGTTCGAATCCCCTAAGCTCCACACATCATGTCTGGTCATGGAGACTCAACGCCGGATCTGCTCTCCACCTCCGCGGCCGCGTCGACCTAGGCGCTGATCCGCTCGTCACGCGCCTTGATGAAGGCGATGGACCGACTCATGCACGAGCGGTACTCAGCTTTCCTTCACTGGTCATGCGTTCCCTGTGAAGTCGTCGAAGGCGGTCAAAGAGATGAACGGTGCCGAATTCTTGGTCGACGAGATCGTGAAGCAAGTTATGGTTGCGCCATGACTGAGCCGTCGCTGCCTGTCACCGACTCAGCGATCGACGTCCTGCTGGCGGAGGCGCGTAGCGGCCTCGACCGGGTCGAACCGCAGGACCTCGCAGCGGCGTTTTCTGCCGGCGCGCTGGTGGTCGACACCCGTCCGGTCGAGCAGCGAGACCGTGACGGCGCCCTGCCGGGTGCGCTGGTCATCGACCGAAATGTGCTGGAGTGGCGGCTCGACCCGACCAGCGCGTACCACGCCCCCGAGATGACCGACGCCCGACGCCGCGTGGTGGTCGTCTGCAACGAGGGATTCAGCTCCAGCCTTGCGGCCGCCACGCTCCGCCGGCTCGGGCTGGACGCCACCGACCTCGTCGGCGGGTTCCAGGCCTGGCGGCTCCTGGCTCAGGGCTGAGGGGCCAGAGAGAGCGGGTCAGCTCGAGCGCTGGCGCACGCGTCCCGCGGCCTGCAGCCGGCGGGCAAGCCCGAGCTTGGCAAAGATCACCGAGACGCTGGTGCGAATGGCCGTCTCGGGCAGCGACAGCTGGGCGGCGACGATGTCGTTCGTGGCCCCCTCGGCGACGAGGTCCAGGATCTGCTGCTCACGGTCGGTCAGTCCGAGAAGGTTGGCGCCGGAGCCGTACGGGCGGCCGAGCCGGTTGGCGCCACCGATGCGGTCGAGCAGCCCCCGCGCCGCGTCCGCGTCGACCACGGAGTGGCCCGCCGCGGCCCGCCGGATGCTCTCGACGATGCCCGCCCCGTGGATCTGCTTGGTGAGGTGACCGAGCGCGCCCGCCAGCAAGGTGGCGAGCTGGGCCTCCTCGTCGTCGTGGAAGGTCAGCAAGAGGCACTTGATCTCGGGGTGCCGGGACCGCACCTCCCGACAGATGTCGATGCCGTTGCCGTCGGGCAGGACGATGTCAAAGACGGCGACGTCGGGACGGGTCCGTTCGATCTCGGGGATCGCGTCCTGCGCCGCGGCGGCCTCCCCGACGACCGTCAGGTCGTCCGTCGCGGCCAACAGATCGCGCAGACCGCGACGGATCATGTCGTAGTCGTCCAGGACGAAGACGCGAACAGGGGCGGAGCTGCTCGCGGCAGGGGCGTCAGTCAGTGAGATCAGTCCTTCGGTGCGTTCCCGTGCCGGCACTTCTCCCCAAGCGAGTACTCAGTGTGCCACAAGCCGTTCGACATTCGGGCTGAGGACCGACCGTTCCGTGTACGATCCACACGTACTCGGGGCCCGACGTACACCCAAGGCGCAGATCATGTCTCTCGTCCTCAGCCCCGCCGTCCCAGGTACCGCTCCGCCTGCAGGTCGGCCGCGAGTCACCGGGTGGTCCCGGTGATCATGTGGTGGCAGCTCGAGTCGGTCGCCAACGCCGTGGTCAGCGTCGCGTACCTCTTCATCGCGTTCTTGATCGCGGTGCCGCTCTATCGGCTGCAGCAGGTGCGCTCCAACAAGCTGGGGACGGCCACCGCCCTGATCTTCTTCAGCTGCTCGGTGGGCCATGGCCTGCACGCGGTCGACCCGTTCCTGACCGGCAACGACGGCATGAACGTGATGATGATGGGCACCTGGTGGAACGCGCTCTGGCACAGCTTCACGGCCGGCGTCGCCGTCTACTACCTGACCTTGCGCAAGTTCTACGGCCGGCTGCTCAACAAGGCGCCGATGTTCGACGACCTGCAGGAGAAGCAACGGCTGGCCGACCTCGAAAAGCTCGAGGCCGAGGTGCTGGCCAGGGCCGAGGCCGAGGCCGACCGCGACTACTACGCCACGCTGATGAGCTCGATCAGCAGCAACAGCCAGTCCGTCATCTACGTGAAGGACCTCGACGGCCGCTACGTGATGGTCAACGAGGCGTTCGAGGCGACGTTCGGGGTGCAGCGGGCCGACGTCCTCGGCCAGACCGACGAGGTGCTCGACCCGCACCTGGCCCCGATCTGGCGCGCAGCCGACGTCAGGGCCCGCGACGGTCGCTACCGGCTGGAGGAGTACACCGAGCACGACGACGGCCCGCACTACTGGGACTCGGTCAAGTTCCCGGTCTCGGACGCGAACGGAGAGGTGTACGCCACCTGCGGGGTCTCGCTCGACATCACCGAGTCGAAACGGACCAACGCCGCGCTGGCGGAGGCGCGCGACGCCGCGCTGGCTGCCGCCGAGGCGAAGTCGAACTTCCTGGCCACCATGAGCCACGAGATCCGCACCCCGATGAACGCCGTGATCGGGATGACCGACCTGCTGCTCGACACCCCGCTGGACGAGCAGCAGCAGGACTTCTTGACCACGGTCCGCTCCAGCGGAGACGCGTTGCTCGCGGTGATCGACGACATCCTCGACTTTTCCAAGATCGAGTCTGGCGAGCTGCGCCTGGTGTCCGGTCCGTTCCGGCTGCGTCAGGAGATCGAGAACGCGCTCGACCTCGTGGCGGCCGCGGCCAAGGCGAAGGAGCTGGACCTGGTCTGCTACGTCGACGAGACGTGCCCCGACTCCGCAGTCGGCGACGCGTCCCGGCTGCGTCAGATCCTGATCAACCTGCTCTCCAACGCCGTCAAGTTCACCCCCACCGGCGACGTCCTGCTCACCGTCTCGGCGGTGCCGTCGGAGGACGACCGGCTGAACGTCACCATCAAGGTCAGCGACACCGGGATCGGCATCTCCGCGGACGGCATCGACAAGCTGTTCACCTCCTTCAGCCAGGTCGACACCTCCTTCACCCGCTCCTACGGGGGGACCGGTCTGGGCCTGGCCATCAGCCGGCGGCTGGCCCAGGCGATGGACGGAGACATCACGGTCGAGTCGACGCCCGAGGAGGGGTCGACCTTCACGGTCACGGTGGTACTGGGGACCGACCCGGCGACCGCCGATGCGCTGCCGATGACCGAGCCGGACGAGCTCACCGGCAAGTCGGTGCTGGTCGTCGACGACAACGCGACCAACCTGCGCATCCTCGACCTGCAGCTGACGGCCCTGCAGATGGTGGTCACGACGGCGGCCTCGCCCGCCGACGCGCTGACCGCGGTCGCTCAGGGCCAGACCTTCGACATCGCCCTGCTGGACAAGAACATGCCCAAGATGAACGGCATCGAGCTGGCGTCCGCGCTGCGCACAGTGCCGTCGTTCGCCACGACCCCGATGATCCTGCTCAGCAGTGTGGGGGACCGGCCGCTGCCTGCGGACTCCGCGTTCGCCGCGGTCATCACCAAGCCGGTCAAGGCGATGGGGTTGAAGGCGGCGCTGAGTGAGTCGCTCGACACCGGCAACGGCCCGCCGCGGCCGGACCAGCAGCGACGGCTGCCCGTCGGCCCCTCCGACCATCCGTTGCGGATCCTGCTGGCTGAGGACAACCTGGTCAACCAGCGCGTGGCGCAGCTGATGCTGCACAAGCTGGGGCACAGCGTCGACATCGTCGCGAACGGGCGCCAGGCGGTGGAGGCGGTCACCGACACCACGTACGACGTGGTGCTGATGGACATCCAGATGCCGCAGCTGGACGGCCTGGCCGCCACCCGGCAGATCCGCTCCGGCGTGCCTCTGGAGCGGCAGCCGCACATCATCGCCATGACCGCCAGCGCGCTGCTCGAGGACCAGCGCGCCTGCTCGGCCGCCGGCATGGAGAGCTACCTCACCAAGCCGGTCCGGGCCGCAGAGCTGAAGCTGATGCTGGACCGCGTAGGGGTGACGATGCGGCACCCGCCGGCGCCGGCGACCGTGGCCCCGCCGTCACGGCTGCCGGCCGTCGACCTGGACGTGCTGGAGCACCTGCGGAGCGACCTCGACGACGCCGACGGGTCGGCGGTGCGGCAGCTGATCGGCACCTACCTGGTGAGCGCCGAGACCCTGGTGCCCGACCTGACCGCCGCCATCACGGCCGGGGACACCGCGGGTGCCGCGAGCCTGGCGCACGCTCTCGCCTCCGCCACCGCGCTGGTCGGGGCCAAGCCGCTCGCGGGCCTGCTTCAGCAGACCCAGGTCGCCGCCCGGTCCAAGCCCGACGACCTGCCCAGCCTCGCGGACCGGATCACTGCCGAGTGCGCTCGGGTCCTGGACGTCCTGCGTGAGCTCAACGGCCCCGAGCCGGAGGAGGCGGGCCTGAACTGACGTCCAGGCCCGCCACCGTCGTCCTCAGCTGGTGGGGATGAAGGCCCGCGGGTCGACCGTCACCACCTGGCCCGCGTCGGGGATCTGCAAGAACGCGGCGATCGCCCAGGTCGAGGAGATCAGGGTGCCGTGCCGCCAGAGCAGGCCGCTCGGCATCGTGACCTGCGCGTAGCTGCGTCGGCCGTCCCGGCTGACCCGGACGATCTGGCCCACGTCGGCAGGGTCGAAACCGGCCGGGGGCGGGCCGTCACCCTCCGGTGCCCCCTCGAGGACCTGCGACACGTACACGTTGCGTCGGGAGTCCACGGCCACCCCGGTCGGAGCCGTGAGGCCGCTGATGGTGCGTACCCGCTTGCCGGTCCGTGGGTTGACCACGTACACCCGGCCCTGGCCGGCCACCTCGGACGTGAGCGCTGAGACGTAGAGCAGCCCGTCCGGACCGTACGCCAGACCGGTGGGCACGGAGTCGCAGCCGAACGTGCCCGGGTCGTTCTCCGGAGTGGTCGCGCACCCGCCGGTCGTGATGGTCGGCGGGACGAAGAGCGTCGACACCTTGCCCGAACGGCTGACCTTCAGCACGGCGTTGCCCCCGGCGTCGGCCACCAGCAGGAAGCCGTGCCGGCTGCGGTCCCGGAGCAGGAAGTAGGGGTTGGACAGGGCGTCGACCGGTTTCCCGTCCGGTCCGAACTGGGTCTGCCCGTCCGGGTTGTGGGCGAGCTCGTAGCCCAGCATGTCGGCGAACCTCGTCGCGGCCTGGCCGGGGCGGGCCACCATGATCGCCGGGGCGTCCTGGGCGCCCGGCCCGGAGTCCTCGGCCCCGCCGGTGGCGACGTAGATCTTGCCGCCGATCCGCACCACGCCCTGGGGGGACGCCAGTCCGGTGACGACGACGCGCGTGCCCTGGGTCCGCGGGTTGATCGACGTGATCTGTCCCGTGTCGGACTCGGCGACGTAGAGACGGCCGTGGCTGGCTGAGACCTGTCGCGGCCCGTTGAGCGTGCTCGCCAGCACCCGTGAGACACCGGGAGGGGCGCCGGCCTTCGTGCTGTGGGTGTCGGCGGCGGCCGGGGTGGACACCAGGGCCGCGGCGCAGGCGGCGGCGGCAAGCACGGGAATCGGCTTCCAACGCAGGTTCATGATTCTCCCCATGGAGTCTCGCCGCGTCCTCGGTAACGCGGTCACCTGACGCTAGCCATGTCGGGAGCGCACCGGAAGATGTGGTGAGAGAATTGCCGACGCTGGTGCCGCGGCGTGTATTCGTCCCCACGACCGGCTCCCGGAGTGGCTTTATTCGACTCTGCGTTCGATACTGAAGGCATGGCCACCGCGGACAACCTGCTCATGTCGGCGTTGCACGGAACTGCCTGGCGATCGGTAGTGCAGCGCCGGTCGATCGAGGAGACCGTGCGTGAGCTGCGCACGATCGCCGGCGGACGGGTGGACCTGATCGCCGAGACGGCCGGCATCACCGCCGGTTCCTGGCTCGCCTGGCCAGAGACCCGGGTGGGCCACGAGCTGGTCGTGGCCGGCCTGTTGGTGATGGCTGGCGAGGGGCTGGACTACGACCTGCTCGGTCACTGGGTGCAGGTCGGCTACGAGCGCGGCCTCCGCTCGCGCCGGCCCGTGCACGGTGAGCCGATCGGGCACGGGGACGGCGCGGGCGGGGCCGCGGTCTAAGGACCGAGTCCGAAGCCCAGGTGCTTGCCGCCACTTGGTTCGTGAACTAGTGTGCCCCTCAGCCAAGGCGGCTGCGGTCCCGGTTCGAAGGCGGGGGATCCACCGACTCACCTGAACCGCCCGGCTGCTCGGGGGACCTCAGCTTTCCCCTCTCACCGGGTGTTCAGCCCGCAGCGGTGCCGGCGGCCGAGAGCACCAGCAGCAGCGGGACGAGCCGTTCGGCCGGCACCTCGTGCTGACCGCGGTGCGTCGCCCGCAGCCAGCCGGCCCCGACCAGCAGGCGCAGGTGGTGATAGATCTGACCCGTCGTCCCGAGCCCCTCTGCTGCGCTCAGCTCGGCCGCCGTCCGCGCCTCGCCGCGAGCGACGAGCTGCAGGATCTGGAGCCGTGAGGGGTGGCCGAGGGCGGCGAGCGTGGCCGCCGAGGAGCCCCAGTCGGTGTCGAGCACAGCAGCCGGGTCCTGGGTGATCTGCCAGCGCACCGGCCCGCCGGCCTCCTCGCGTACCGTGCCGGCGTAGACCAGAGCCGAGTCCAGGCCTCGACGGTCCAGCTCGGTCAGCAACCACCAGGGGTCCGCGGCGGGGTGGGGCGCGACGGGCCCGTCGTCCGGAGTGAGGCGCGCGTGCTCCTCGAGCCGGCGGATCCGCGCCTCAAGCGCCACGAGGTCGTCCGGCTCGGCCATCCTTGCACCCCCTGGTCAGTATTACGCGATTACGTTATTGTTGAACAAATTCTAGCGTAGGAGGTCGTTCGATGCTCAGCCGTTTCTCGATCCGCTTTGTGATCGCCGTCTTCGGCGGCGCTGCAGTCGGCCTGCTGGTCGGCGTGGTCGCCCGCTACCTGGTCGGTGCCGACTGGAACGTGTTCGCCGCCATGCCCTGGGGCATCATGGCCGCCGCTCTCGGACTGGCGTTCTGGCAGCTCCGGGGCGAGACGAAGGGGACTGAACGGCAGAAGGGCCGGTGACTTCATCGTCACCGGCCCTTCGACTGTTCGTACGTTCGGCTACTTCTGGAAGCCGACGTTCGTCCAGACGGGACTGCTCAGGCCGAAGGCGCCGTAGTTGGCCAGCTTCGACTTCGTGGCGATCAGCTCGGGCCGCTGGTACAGCGGGACGATGCCGACGCTTTTCCAGAGCAGCTGGGCCGTCTGGTTGGCCAGCACGGTGCGCTGGGCCGGGTCGGTCTCGACCTTGATCTGAGCGGTCAGCTTGTCGACGTCCGGCAGCGAGAGCTGCTGGTAGTTGCTCTCAGAACCCGTGCCGTACAGCTGGTTGATGTTGGCGTACGGGAACTGGGTGCCGATCCAGGTGAAGGCGATCAGCTCGAACGAGTGGCCCGACAGCGTGGTGTTGAAGTCCGCGGCCGGCACATTGACGATGTCGACCTTGACCCCGATCGCGTTGAGCTGGTTCTGGGTCTGCAGCGCCTCGTTCTGCGAGGCGGGGACGCCGTCGAGGGCCGAGAACTTGACCTCGAGCTTCTTGCCGTCCTTCTCGCGGATGCCGTCGCTGCCGGCCACCCAACCCAGGGTGTCCAGGTCGGACTTGGCCTGGTCGGGGTTGTAGTCGATCCCCGTGGCCTTGCCCTCGTCCTCGTAGCCCTGCTGGTTGCTCAGGATGATGCCGTTGTTGAGCTGGCTGATCGGGAAGTCGATGCCGGCGAGGTCGGACTCACCGATGCTCGCCCGGTCCAGACCCTTGACCAGGGCCTGACGGACCTTCTCGTCCTTCAGCACGCCGGCCTTGGAGTTGAAGGTGATGTGGCGCCAGTTGGGGCCGGCCGCCTGACGCACGGTGGCGTCGGCGACACCCTTGGCCTGCTGGTACCCGTTCGGGTCGGGCCCGATGTCGAAGGCGTCGATCTCACCGTTCACGAAGGCGTTCGGCGTGGCGTCGGTCGCGACGGTGCGCCAGGTGATCTTGTCCAGCAGCGGCTTGTCGCCCCACCACTTGTCGTTGGGGATGACGTCGATCGTCTTCTGGGTGCGGTCTTCCTTGTCGACCTTGAACGGGCCCGAGAGCCAGTCGTTGTCGAGGGTCGCCCAGCCTTCGTTGAAGGTCTTGGCGTCCTTGACGCTCTCGGCCTTGAGCGGCCCGGACAGCGGCGAGGCCCAGTCGGGGAACGCGTCCTTGAAGGTGACGGTGACGTCGAACTTGTCCGACCCCGAGGTGATCGACTTGATCTGGTCGAAGCCGTCGGTCGAGGCGCACTTGAAGGTCTTCTGCTCCCCGTTGCAGGCCTTCCACGTCGCCGTCAGGTCGTCGACGTCGATCGGCGAACCGTCGCCCCAGACGGCCTTCGGGTTGAGCACGAGGTGGATCACCGTGGGCTTCTGCGTCGTCACCTCGGCGGAGGTGAGAAAGTCGGGGTTGGGGGTGTAGGCGCCCTTGGCGTCGAAGTTGAAGTAGTTCGGCAGGAACGTGTTCCTGATGCCGGTCAGCTCGTTGTTGTTGCCGTCGATCTCGAGCGGGTTCCAGTTCGTCCCCAGGTCGCTGACCGCGAGCTTCATCTCCCCGCCCTGAGCCAGGGTGGACCGGTCCTGGGCGTTGATGTCCTGTGCCGACGCCGCGATCGCGCTCGGCTGGTCGGTGGGCCCCGTGCCCGGGTCGTCGGTGCTCCCGCTGCCGCACGCTGCTAGGGCAAAGGCCCCGAGCAGCAACGGCACCGCAACGATCTTGCGTGCAATCACTGATCCTCCAAGAAGTCTGGTGGTCGACCCGGGGTCGCCAACACATAGTCACTCTAGACGAGCGCGACCGGCTGAGGTCCACGTCGCAGCGCGGTCCACTGTGCCCGGTTCGTGCAACGGTCTTGTTACCGTCCGGTCGGGGCGGGTTCCGCCGGTACGGGCGGCGGCAGCACGACAACCTCCTCGTTGTAGTGGCAGGCCGAGGTGTGGTCGGCCGTGTCTCCGGGGTGGAGGCCGATCGGGTAGAGGTCCGGGACGACGTCGACACAGCGTTCCTGCTGGGACGCCGTCAGCGTGGGGAACTTCTGGCAACGGGTGCGGAAGCGGCAGCCGCTCGGCGGGTTCGCCGGGCTCGGCAGGTCACCGGTCAGCAGGATCCGCCGCCGGTTCCGCTCCTGGTCCGGGTCCGGGATCGGGATGGCCGACAGCAACGCCTGCGTGTAGGGGTGCGTGGGGTGGCTGTAGACGCTGTTGACCTCACCGATCTCGACGATCTTGCCCAGGTACATCACGGCGACGCGGTCCGCGATGTGCCGGATCACCGCCAGGTCATGCGCCACGAACAGGTACGACAGGGCCAGCTTGGCCCGCAGCTCGTCGAGCAGGTTGATCACGCCGGCCTGGATCGACACGTCCAGGGCCGAGACCGGCTCGTCGAGCACGATCAGCTTGGGCTCCAGGGCCAGGGCCCGGGCGATCCCGATCCGCTGCCGCTGGCCACCGGAGAACTGCCCGGGGTAGCGGCTGGCGTGCGACGACTCGAGGCCGACCAGCCCGAGCAGCTCGTTGACCCGCCGCTCGATCTCGGCCTTGGGGACGCCGAAGACGCCCATCGGCTCCGCGATCAGGTCGAAGACCGGCATCCGGGGGTCGAGCGAGGCCATTGGGTCCTGGAACACGACCTGGACGTCGCGGCGCATCTGCTTGCGGTCGCGCCGGGTCAGATCCCCCGTCTCGCGACCGAGCACGACAACCCGGCCGTCGGTCGGCGGCTTGAGGTTGAGCACCTCCAGCAGCGTCGAGCTCTTGCCACACCCGGACTCGCCCACCAGGCCGAGGGTCTCGCCCTGCTTGATCTCGAGGTCGATGCCGTCGACGGCGTGCACGGTGCCGATCCGGCGCCGGTAGATGGCGCCCTTCATCAGCGGGTAGTGCCGCTTCATCCCCGACAGCTCCAGCACCGTCTCGCGCTCGGCCCGCGGCACGTTCTCGAGCGGGGAGAAGGCGGGCTTGGCCACCGGGAAGATGTCGGTGAACTGCAGCTTCTGGGCCGCGATCCGGCCGGTGTGGATGCAGGCCGCCACGTGCCCGGGCTGCTCCGTGGGGATCAGCGGCGGCTCGGCGGTCCGGCAGTCGTCGGTCGACATCGGGCAGCGCGGCTCGAACGGGCAGCCGGGTGGCAGGTTGACCACTGACGGCGGGTTGCCCTCCAGGCTCGCCAGGGCCTGCTTCTCCACCGAGTCCAGCCGCGGCACAGCGCCCAGTAGACCGATCGTGTAGGGCATCCGCGGCGTGTAGTAGATCTCGTCGACGTTGCCCTGCTCGACGGGCCGGCCGGCGTACATCACGGTGACCCGGTCGGCGATGCCGGCGACGACCCCGAGGTCGTGGGTGATCATGATCATCGCAGCGCCCGTCTCACGCTGGGCTTTCTTGAGCACCTCCAGCACCTGGGCCTGGATCGTCACGTCCAGTGCCGTGGTGGGCTCGTCGGCGATGATCACGTCGGGGTCGTTCGCGATCGACATCGCGATCATGGCGCGCTGGCGCATGCCGCCGGAGAACTCGTGCGGGAAGGCGCGCACTCGGACGTCGGGGTTGGGGATGCCGACGAGGTCGAGCAGGTCGATGGCCCGGCTGGTCGCGACGGCCCGGGAGACGTCGTGGTGGGTCTGGATCGCCTCGACGATCTGGTCGCCGATCGTGTAGACCGGGTTCAGCGACGTCATCGGCTCCTGGAAGATCATCGCGATCTGACCGCCGCGGACGGACCGCATCTTTTCGTCGTTGCGGCCCAGCAGCTCGTCGCCGTGCAGCTTGACCGAGCCGGTGATCCGGGCGGTCGCCGGGTGCAGACCCATGATCGCCAGCGAGGTCACCGACTTGCCCGAGCCGGACTCGCCGACGATGGCCATCGTCTCGCCGGCCGCGAGGTCGAAGCTGAGCCCGCGGACAGCCTTCACCGGCCCGGCCTCGCTGGGGAAGGTGACGTGCAGGTCGGTCACGCTCAGCACGGTGCCGGAGGTGGTCCGCCGGACCTTGCCCGCGGGGGTGGTCGTGGTCGTCATCGGGCGGTTCCTCCTGAGGCGGAGTTCGGGTCGAGAGCGTCGCGGAGACCGTCACCGACGGCGTTCACGCAGAGCACCAGGGCGACGACGGCCACGGCCGGGCTGGCGAACAGCCACGGGAAGCTGTTGACCTGGCGGGCGCCCTCACCGAGCAGGGTGCCGAGCGAGGTGTCGGGCGGCTGGACGCCGAAGCCGAAGAACGACAGCCCGGTCTCGGCCAGGATCGCGGAGCTGACGTTCAGGGTGGCGTCGATGATCAAGAGCGAGGAGATGTTCGGCAGGATGTGCCGGACGATCGTCTTCGGGGCCCCCAGGCCCATGAAGCGGGCCGCCTGGACGTACTCACGCTCCTTGACCGAGAGGGTGAGGCTGCGGACGACGCGTGCCGACAGCATCCAGCCGAACGCCGCCAGCAGGACCACCAGCAGCAGCCACGAGTTCGGGCCCTTGGAGGCGCCGGTGGTGAGCACCGCGATCAGCAGGAAGGACGGGACCACCAGCAGCAGGTCGATGATCCAGAGGGCGACCCGCTCGAACCAGCCGCCAAAGTAGGCGGCGAAGGAGCCGACGATGGCCGCGGTCCCGGTGGAGAGGATGGCCACCAGGAAGCCGATCAGCAGCGACTTGCGCAGTCCGCGCAGGGTGAGAGCGAGCATGTCGCGGCCGCTCTGGGTGCTGCCGAGGGGATGCCGGTCGCTCGGCGGCTTGAGGTAGGCAAAGCGGTCGACCTGGTCGTAGGACCAGTGCGAGATGTAGGGCCCGGCCAGGGCCAGGACGACGAACACCACGATCAGCACGAGCCCGGCCACGGCGCTCTTGCTGCGGAGGAAGCGGCGCAGGATGAGCTGGTTGCGGGAGAGCCGCTTGGACTCCGCCGGTCCGGCGACCGGTTCCTCCAGCGGGCTCTCGTCGGCGACTTCGAGCAGGTTCTGACCCATGACGCTCTCCTGGTCTCTAGCTCAGCCGCACACGCGGGTCGAGGATGGCGACGGCGATGTCGGACAGCACTGCACCGACGAGGACGCAGGCGCCCGAGAAGGCGACCACCGCCACGGTGCCGTTCACGTCCTGACCGGTGATGGTCGAGACGCCGTACTCACCCATCCCGTGGAAGGAGAACATGATCTCCATGAACGTGGCGCCGGTGAACAGCGTCGCGATCGAGAAGGCGAAGTAGGTGCCGGTCGGGATCAGCGAGGTGCGCAGCGCGTGCTTCATCACCGCGCGCGACCGGCGCAGGCCCTTGGACCGGGCCGTCCGGACGAAGTCCGAGCCGAGCGCGTCCAGCATCAGGTTGCGCTGGATCCGGCTGAAGAAGGCCAAGTTGATCAAGGTCAGCGCGATGGTCGGCAGCAGCAGGTGCTGGGCTCGGTCGACCAGAGCCGCACCGGGATAGCTGCCGACGTCACCGGTCTCGCCCACGAACTCGAAGAACCGCGACCCGGTCGCGTTGTTGATCTTGGTCCCCAGCACCTGCAGCGCGCTGGCGATCACGAAGGCGGGGATGGACAGGATGAACAGTGAACCGGCGGTGGAGGCGCGGTCCGACGGCTTGTACTGCCGGGTCGCGGTCCAGGCGCCGAGCAGGACCCCGATCAGGGTGCCGAGCAGCGAGCCGAGGGTGATCAACCGGATGCTGACCCCGATCCGGCGGCCGACCTCGTCGACCACGGCACCGCCCTTGGGCGCCTCGCCCCAGTTCCAGTGCAGGACGACGTCGCGCAGCCAGACGCCGTAACGCTCCAGCAGCGGCACCTGGTCGCTGAGGTTGCGGCCACGGAGGTTGGCCTCGATCGCGCCGGGGTCGAGCGGTGGGTTCACCAGCTGGTAGAGCATCCGCGGATGCAGCTGGGTGGCGGCCAGGAAATAGCTGAGCGACACCGCGATGAAGAGCAGGACGACGTAGTTGGCTACCCGTCGTGCGATGTACGCACCCACACCTGTCCCCTTTTCGTCAGGTCCTGGTCAGACCCCCGTGGTCGCACTGTAACCGTCGCCGACCCGCGTTCCCATCGGGTGCCGCAGGCGTAACGAGAGCGACACCTGCCCGCTCGGTTCGGGACTCCTCAGATCCAGCTGCGGAACCACATCCGGGAAAGCCACGACGGGTACGGCAGCAACGTGTCGGTCAGGATCGGGTACAGGTAGGCGAAGTTGGCGGCGACGAGCGCGACGAACGCGCCCCCGATGATGGCGCCCACCATCCGCCGGTCACCGGCCGTACCGTCTCCCGGCCGGGGCGGCGGGCCGAGGATGCGGCCCAGGCAGAGGCAGACCGCCATCACCGAGAACGGGATGATCGTGATCGCGTAGAAGAAGAACAGCGGCCGGGTGTCGTAGTGGAACCAGGGCAACCAGGCGCTCAGCACGCCGACCACCGGGATGCCGAAGCGCCAGTCGCGGCCGCCGACCCAGAGCAGGACGGCGGCCACCAGGGCGAAGACCGCCACCCACCACAGGGCGGGCGTGCCGATCCCGCTGATCACGCGGATGCAGTTGTCGGGGCCGATGCAGCCGTCGGTACCCGGCTTGATCCCGTTCACCGCGTCGATGCCGATCGGCCGGGCGATGATCAGCCAGCCGCCCGGATCGGCGCGGTAGGCGTGCTGGGCGGAGTTGATGAAGCTGCCGGTGTGGAAGGCGTAGATGTCGGACTGGTAGTGCAGGAGCGAGGCCAGGGGCTTGCCGAGCATCTTGACGCTGGTGGCGTCGGGGTGCTGCGCTCCCCACTGCCGGTCGTAGCCGCCGCTGGTCGCGAGCCAGCCGGCCCAGGTCGAGACGTAGACGAGCACCGAGAGCACCACCAGCGAGACGAACGCCGGCAGCCCGTCCCGCAGCAGCGCTCCGTTCGCCCGCCAGCCTGCTCCGGCGAGCCGCCGCGCGCCGATGTCCCAGGCGAGCGAGAGCAGGGCGAACGTCGCCAGGAGGTAGAGGGCGTTCCACTTGGTGCCCAGAGCGAGCCCGAAGCTCAGGCCGGCGGCGATCCGCCACGGGCGGACCAGCAGGGCCGGCCCGTACGTGCCGCCGAGGTCGGGCAGTCCGCGCGCGTCGAGATAATCGGCCAGGCGAGCCCGCATCCAGTCCCGGTCGGCGGCGAGGCAGGCCACGGCCACGACCAGGAAAAACGCCAGGAAGATGTCGAGCAGCGCGGTGCGCGACATCATGAAGGACAGCCCGTCGAAGGTGAGCAGCAGCCCGGCCGTGCCGCCGATCAGGGTCGAGCGCGAGACCCGGCGGACGAGGCGGATGGTCGCCATCACGAACAGGACCCCGAAGACCAGCGAGGCGAAGCGCCAGCCGAAGGAGTCCATCCCGAACAGCTGCTCGCCGCCGGCGATCAGCCACTTGCCGACCGGCGGGTGCACGATGAACGACGGCGTGTCGAGCAGCACGTCGGTCTTGCCCGCCGTCACCATCGCATCGGCGTTCGCGGGCCAGCTGCGCTCGTAGCCGTGCTTCAGCAGCGAGTACGCGTCCTTGGCGTAGTAGGTCTCGTCGAAGACGAGCTTGTTGGGATAGCCGAGGTTGACGACCCGGATGACGAACGCCACGGCGCCGATCAGCACCGTGACCACCCAGCTCATCACCCGGTCGGGCGGCATCGGCAGCCGGAGCCGCTCGATCGTGGTCAGGGGCGGTACGGATGCCGGCGCTACGACCAGCGCGGTCGCGCCGGCCCGTCGCGGGGACTCGAGCAGCGCCGCGAGCTCGCCTACCTGCTCGGTCACCGGGTCATCTTAGGTGGGGAGTCTGCGAGGCTGAGGTCATGAGCGGCGATGATCCTCGTTCCCTGAGCCTGTCGAAGGGGGTGGTGGTGCTGGCCGGAACCCCGATCGGCGACGCGGCCGACGCGTCCCCGCGGCTGCGGGCCGAGCTGGCTGGCGCGGACGTGATCGCCGCGGAGGACACCCGGCGGTTCCGGCGGCTGCTGGACCGGCTCGAGGTGACCACGTCAGCGCGGGTGCTGTCCTACTTCGAGGGCAACGAGGCGGCCCGGACGCCCGAGCTGCTGACGGCGCTGTCCGGCGGTGCCCGGGTGGTGCTGGTGACCGACGCCGGGATGCCCTCGGTGTCTGACCCCGGCTACCGGCTGGTCGCGGCGGCGGTCGCGGCCGGCTATGCGGTGACCGCCGTCCCCGGCCCGTCGGCCGTCCTGACCGCGCTGGCCGTCTCGGGGCTGCCGGTCGACCGTTTCTGCTTCGAGGGCTTCCTGCCGCGCAAGGCCGGCGAGCGGGCCCGGCGGCTGGCCGAGCTGGCCGCCGAGCCGCGGACGCTGGTCTTCTTCGAGGCGCCACACCGCACCGCGGAGGCGCTCGCGGCACTGGCCGAGGCGTTCGGTCCGGACCGCCGCGGAGCGGTCTGCCGCGAGCTGACGAAGACGCACGAGCAGGTCGTCCGCGGCCCGCTCGCCGACCTCGCCGCCTGGGCACAGACGGAGGTCCGCGGCGAGGTCACCCTGGTGGTTGCCGGTGCCCCCCCGGTCGCGGTCGACCTGGACGAGGCGGCTGAGCAGGTGCTCTTGTTGGTCCGTGGTGGACAGCGGCTCAAGCCGGCGGTCGCCGTGGTGGCCGCCGAAACCGGCCTGGCCAAGAACGCTCTCTACGAGCTGGCCCTGAAAAACGACCCCCAGACGGGCCCGGAAGGCCGATCGGGGCCAAAATCCGGCGTCTCGGGGTAGTTTTTCAGGGGTCTGTCAAGGTGAGTGCCGTGGATCTTCCCCCTTCACCCGAGCCGCTGCCCGGCCCCGTCGTCGACTCGCACTGCCACCTCGACTACACCGAGGAGCTCTCCGGGCTCGAGCCCGAGGAGGCGATCCGGCGTGCGGCCGCAGTCGGGGTCACCCGGATCGTGCAGATCGGCTGCGACGTCGAGAGCTCCCGCTGGGCGGTGGCTGCGGCTGAGCGGTGGCCCGGTGTCGTGGCCGGGGTCGCGCTGCACCCCAACGACGCGGCCCGGCTGGGCCCGGCGCTGCCCGAGGCCTTGGCCGCGGTCGAGGCGCTCGCGTCCCGGCCGCGGGTCCGAGCGGTGGGGGAGACCGGACTGGACTTCTACCGCACGCCGGAGGCCGACGGGCAGGCGCGGCAGCGCGAGGCCTTCGCCGCCCACATCCAGCTGGCCAAGGCGTACGACAAGACGCTGGTGATCCACGACCGGGACGCCCACGCGGCCGTGCTGGACGTGCTCGACGCCGAGGGCGTCCCGGACCGGGTCGTGATGCACTGCTTCTCCGGCGACGCCGACGTCGCCCGTGCCTGCCTCGACCGCGGTGCCTACCTCTCCTTCGCCGGCACCGTCACCTTCAAGAACAACCCGCACCTGCGCGAGGCGCTCGCCCTCACCCCGCTCGACCGGCTGCTGGTCGAGACCGACGCGCCGTACCTCACCCCGACCCCGCTGCGCGGCCGGCCGAACGCCTCGTACCTGATCCCGCACACCGCCCGGTTCCTCGCCGCCACGCTGGGACTGGAGCTCCCGGTCCTCTGCCGGGCACTGGACGTCAACGCCGAGGCCGCCTTCGGCGGGAGCTGGTAGTGGAGCTGGTCGAGGCCCTGAGTCGACGCCGGATGACCCGTCGCTACAACCCCGACCAGCCGGTGGCCGCGGAGCTGGTGGAGCGGGTCGTGGCGGCTGCGCTCCGCGCCCCCTCGGCCGGCTTCACCCAGGGCGTGTCGCTGCTGGTGCTGACCGGCGCCGACCGGGACGCTTTCTGGGCGGCCACCGCCGACGCCGGGGCCACGAACCGCTGGCTCGAGGGGATGCGGACCGCTCCCGTGCTGATCGCCTTCTGGACCAGCCGTGACGCCTACCTCGAGCGCTACGCCGAGCCGGACAAGGGCTGGGCCGACCGTGACCCTGACCGCTGGTCGGCGCCCTACTGGTACGTCGACGCCGGGATGGCGGCCATGGCCGCCCTGCTCACCGCGACCGACGTCGGCCTCGGAGCCTGCTTCTTCGGGGTCCCCCCCGGCCGGGCCGACGCCGTCCGCGCCGCCTTCGCGGTGCCGGCGGACCAGCTGAGCGTCGGCGTCATCAGCCTCGGCTATCCCGGCCCAGCCGACCGCCCGGGAGGGTCGGCCCGCCGTCGCGCTCGGCGGCCGCCGACCGAGCTGGTCCACCGCGGCCGCTGGAACCCCATCGCCATCGACACCCAGCCCGAGGGTTCAGAACCGCAACAGGACCTTGGAGGAGACCGCTGAGTCCTTGGCCGTGGCGAATGCCTGCAGCGCGTCGGCCACGTCAAACTCGTGGGTCACGATCGGGTCGACGTACAGGCTGCCGTCGGCCAGGGCAGCGATCACGTCGTCGATCTCGTCGTTGAACCGGAACGCCCCGACCAGCTCGAGCTCGCGCGTGATGGCCAAGGAGATCAAGACGGGTTGTTCCCCGCTGGGCAGCAGCCCGACCATGACCACCCGGCCGCCCCGGGTCGCTCCCCGGACGGCGCTGGCCAGACCCCGGTGGCTACCGCTCGACTCGACCACGATGTCGGCCTGAACGGCAGCGATCTCGTCGGTCTGGGTGGCGTGCAGGGTCCGGGTGGCGCCGAGCTTGCGCGCGTTCGCCAGCGGCAGGTCGTGCACGTCGACCGCGGTGATCTCGCTGGCTCCGGCTCGCTTGAGCACCGCCACGATGAGCGCGCCGATCGGGCCGGCGCCGACGACCAGGACCGACTTGTTGGTGACCTCGGCGGCCCGGGAGACGGCATGCCACGCCACTGAGGCCGGTTCGACCAGCGCAGCCTCCCGCAGCCCGAGTCCGGCGGGCAGCGGCCGCAGCATCCGGCTCGGCAGGGTGGCGTACTTGACGAAGGCTCCGTCGGTGTGGGGGAACCGCGCGGCGCTGCCCAGGTAGGTACAGCCGGGCGACAGGTTGGGCCGGTCGGCCGGATACCGGGTCGCGCCGTCGGCGGCGGGGCTGGCCGGGTGGACGGCGACAGAAGTGCCCACGCGCGGTCCGCTGCCGTCCGCGGCAGCGTGCACCACGGTGCCGACCACTTCGTGACCCAGCACCATCGGCGCCCGCAGGATCGAGTCGCCGGCCGCTCCGTGGGTCCAGTAGTGCAGGTCCGAGCCGCAGACCCCGCCGTAGGCCACGTCGATGACGGCCTGATCGGCGGCCGGTTGACGCACCGCCACCGGTTCGACGCGGAGGTCTCCCGCCGCGTACGCGACAACACCGAGCGATTCGTTGGGCAGATCCATATGTAGGTCCTTCAGTAGGTAGCCGGGCGTGCCGGGGACGTCGATCAGACGACCGGGTTGGTCAGGGTGCCGATGCCGGCGAGCGTGATCTCCACCGTGTCACCCGGGTTGACGGCGACAGACGTGCTCGGCGCGCCGGACATGATTACGTCGCCGCGGCCAAGGGGGATCCACTGGGCCACGTAGACGATGCTCTCCGCCACGGTCGACGGCAGGTTGAAGCTGCCGGACTCGGCCCTGACGACTCCGTTGATGATCACCGTCGTCGCCACGTGCTCCGGGTCGTCGAGCTCGGTCTCGATCCACGGACCGAGCGGTGTGTAGCCGTACCCGCCCTTGCCCTGGAACGTCTTCTCGTCGACAGCATTGCGGTCAGGGTTGGTCACGTCGTTGACGACCGTGTAGCCGAGCACGTAGTCGAAGGCGTTCTCCAGCGTCAGGCCCTCGGTCTCACGACTGATCACTACGGCCAGCTCACCCTCGATGTTGACGGTGCCCACCCCGCGTCGGGCGTGGATGGCCTCGCCCGGTCCGACGACGCTCCGGACCGACTTGTGCCAGGCCTGGATGGGCAGCGGGTGCTCCCGATTGCCCCGGTTGAACGGGTTCGTCTTGTTGTGAGCGATCCCCACCAGCACCTGCGGCTCGCACGGGGCGAGCAGCCGGGCCTCGGCCGCCGGAACGCTCACCCCGGTGTGGACCGGCCTCTCGGCAGAGCCGTCCTCGACCAACGCCCAGGCGTCCCCCGTCCAGACGGCGTCCTGCGGGCCGTCAGCGGTCTCGAGCCGAGCGATGCGCATCCTCAGACCACCGCCGTCATGCCGCCGTCGACGTACAGCACCTGTCCGTTGACGAAGTTCGAGGCCGGCGAGGCGAGGAACACCAGGCCCCCGACCAGGTCTTCGACCGCACCCCAGCGGCCGGCGGGCGTACGGGTGGTCACCCACCGGGTGAAGTCCTCGTCAGCCACCAGGGCCTGGGTGAGCTCGGTCGAGAAGTACCCCGGGGCCAGCGCGTTGGCCTGAATCCCCTTCGGACCAAGGTCCGCGCACAGACCTTTGGTCAACATCACGATCCCGCCCTTGGTCGCGCTGTACGGCGCAATTCCGGGCCGGGCGAGCTGGCTCTGCACCGATCCGATGTTGATGATCTTGCCGCTGCCCCGTTCGACCATGCCGCGGGACACCCGCTGGCTCACCAGGAACGCGCTGGTCAGGTTGGTGGCCACGAGGTCGTTCCAGTCCGCCAGGGTGAACTCGATGAACGGAGCCCGACGCTGGATGCCGGCGTTGTTGACCAGGATGTCGGGCGTTCCCCACTCCTGCTCGATCTCGGTGAGGCCGCGGTCCACGGCGGACTGATCGGTCACCTCGAACGTGCTGACGCGCGTCTGGCCGCCGGTCTCCTCGGCCAGGGCGCGGGCGGTGGCCGTGACCTGGCCGAGGTTGCGGCCGTGGATGGTCACCCGGGAGCCGGCCTGCAGCAAGCCCTTGGCCAGGGCCAGCCCGATGCCACGGCTGGACCCGGTCACCAGTGCGGTGGTGCCCGTCAGGTCGAAGAGGTTCACGGGGCGTCCACCAATCCTGCGCGCTTGTCGTCGAGAGCATCCTCAACCCGAGTCAGGTCGCGGGCCTTGGTCTCGGTGGCGATGAAGGTCGTGCCGAACGTGATGACCGCCAGGACGAAGGTGTAGGCCCCGAGCGGAACCCAGGATCCGTCGAACTTGGCGATCAGGACGGCTCCGAGGACGCCAGCCAGGCCACCGGCGATGACGGCGCTGAACTCACGGGAGACGGCCACGCCGAGGTAGCGGTGCTGGTTGCCGAACATCTCGGGCAGCAGGGCGCACTGAGCACCCAGCATGGTGTTGACCCCGAAGCCGATGCAGACCGCGATGACGACGATGACCAGCCAGGGCTGGCCGAGCGAGATCAGGTACCACGCGGGAAAGGCGAGCAGCACCAGGACTCCGGCGCCGAACCGGTACACCGGGACTCGGCCGACCCGGTCGGAGATATGTCCGGCCAACGGCACCGAGAGCATCCCGATGAAGGACCCGACCGCGACCGCGATCGGGCCGATCGAGCGGCTGACCCCGATGGTGCCGGTGGCGAAGGCCACCGCCAGGGAGTTGAAGAGGTACGAGCCGCCGTTTTCGGCCATCCGGAGCCCGATCCCGCGCAGGACGCTCGGCAGCGAGTGCCCGAAGATCTCTCGCAGCGGGTGCTCGGCGATCTGCTCCTGCTTTTCCAACACGATGAACGTCGGGCTCTCCCGCAGCTTCATCCGGATGAAGAGAGCGACGGCGATCAGCAGGATCGAAGCCAGGAACGGGATCCGCCACACCCAGCCCAGCAGCAGGTCCTGGGGGATGGTGCCGAGGTAGACGAACACCATGGCGGCCAGCAGCGTGCCCGCCTGGATGCCGATGAACGGGAGTGCGGCGAAGAACCCGCGCCGTCTGACCGGGGAGTACTCCGCCATCAAGACGGTCGACCCGGCCTGTTCCGCGCCAGCACCGAAGCCCTGGCACAGCCGGAGGAACACCAGCAGGATCGGCGCCCAGATGCCCACGGTCTCGTAGGTCGGCAACGCTCCCACCAGGGTGGAGGAGCCGCCCATCAGCAAGATCGTGACGATCAGGACCCACTTGCGCCCCAGCTTGTCGCCGATGGTGCCGAAGAACAGACCGCCGAGCGGCCGGGCGACGAAGCCGACGCCGAAGGTGGCAAAGCTCGCGACCAGCGCGGTGCTCGGGTCGAGGTTGCTGAAGAACAGCTTGGAGAAGATGAGGGCGGAGGCCAAGCCGTAGAGCGCGAAGTCGTAGTACTCCAAGGCGCTACCGACCGTGCTGGCCAGCGTGGCTCGGCGGAGGTTGGCGGCGTACTCCGGGTCGTCCGTCCCGAGGCCGGTCGGGGTGACAGAGGTGTCGGACACGTTGATCTCCTTTGATGCAAACGTCCCACTCCGGCGGCGACAGCTCAGGCTCTGGCTGTAGGGGCGGCGGTTGGGGTTACCCGAAACTATCAGTCCAGTGAACGGAGGTCAACAGGTTGAACAGCTTGTGAGGGCTAGCCGTCAGCCGGCCGTCGGACCAGGGGGTTGGACAGCTGGTCGACGGCCAGCATCAGCTCCTCGACGATGGAGGCGACGAACGGCTCGCTGGCCTGAGCGGCCATCAGGGATGCGCCCATCGCCAGTGACTGGTCGCCGCTCGCCCACGGCGGCAGGACGACCGCCACGCCGTAGATTCCGGGGTGGACCTCGTTGTCGTCGATCGCGTAGCCGCGGGTCCGCGCCAGCCGGATCTTGCGGAGCAGCCCGTCCAGGGTCTGCACGCTGTGGTCGGTGCGACGGGGGAAGTGCTGCGGTCCGGTGAAGCGGGCGGCGATCTCCGCGTCGGTCATCGTGGTCAGCAAGGCGTTCCCGACGGCGGCGGGGGCGGCCGGGAACCGGCTGCCGATGCTCGCCGAGAGGCGCATGGGCGCACGGCCCTCGTGCCGGGCGAGGTACAGCACGTCGGTGCCGTCCAGCATCGCGATCTGCACCACCTCGTGGCCGAGCAGCGGCGCCGAGGTGCAGTAGCTGTAGAACTCGCGGATCTGGTTGAAGCGGGCGATGAAGGCGCCGCCGAGCTCGACCGTTCGACGTCCCAGCACGTAACCGGTGGCCGTGCGCGAGATCATCCGGCCGTCCTCGAGCACCTGGCACAGGTTCGAGGTGGACGACTTCGCGGCCCCGATCCCGCGGGCGATGTCGCCCAACGGCATCGGCTCACCGTCGGCGTTCTCCAGCAGGGTAAGGATCTGCAGGGCTCGCGCCACCGCAGGAGCGGGCGTGCGCTCGCCTGGTTCGTCAGCGGCGCGAGCGTCAGTAGAAGTCAACGGTGTCGACCTTGTTGATGAGCGCGTCCCCATCGAGCAGCCGGGTCGCGTTGTCGGCGAAGAGCTCGGCGATGAGCCGGTCCTCGGCCGAGTTGAGGGCGCCGGTGTGGGGGCTGACCAGGAGGTTGGGCTCGGCCCAGAGCGGGCTGCTCGCCGGCAGCGGTTCGGTGGCGAACACGTCAAGGGCCGCGAAACCGATCCGACCGTCGCGGAGCGCGGGCAGCAGGGCGTCCTCGTCGACCACCGTGCCCCGACCGACGTTGACCAGGATCGTCCCCGGCTTGACGGCAGCGAGGACGTCCGCCCCGATCAGCTTGTCGGTCGCCGCCGTTCCGGGCAGCGTCAACACGATGGCGTCCACCTCTGGCACCGTGGACACGATGTCCTCGACCGTGATCAACCGGTCGACGTGCTCGACCGGCTTGCCGTGCCGGCTCGTGCCGATCACGGTCGCGCCGAGCCCGGCCAGCTTCTTGACCACTTCCTTCCCGATCCCGCCGAGCCCGACCACCAGCACCGTCATCTCCGAGACCTGTCGCATCTCCCAGCGGCCGGTCCAGCTGCGGTCGCGCTGTTGAGCGGTCAGCCGGCTCAGGTCCTTCGCGCCGGCGAACAGCCCGAAGACCGCGAACTCGGCCAACGGGCCGCCGTGCACACCGGCCGACGTGGTGAAGGTGATCCGGCGCAGCTGGTCCTGGCTCAGCCCGGCCGCCTTGACCTGTCCGCCTCCGCCGGCGGCCATGGTCTGCACCCAGCGGAGCCCGAGGTTGGCATCCGCCGTCCGCTTCAGCCCCGCCGGGTCGACGTCGGGGATCCCGTACAGCGCCTCCGCGGAATCCACCATGGCCTCGAACGCCTGCTGCTGGCTCGGCGTCCGCGCAAAGGAGGGATCACCGGAGAAGTCGGCGGCGTGGCGCATCGGGGGATACAGCGACTGATCACGGATCAAGTCGATGCGCGGTTCGAGCCGCTCGATCAGCTCGCAGTGGGCCTCAGCCAGCGGGGTGGCCACCACCACGCGAAGACGTCCGGAACGCTCTGCCATGGACACTGCCTCTCGTCGTCCTCGATGAACCGGACGCGATGTCCACGGTCGGCCCCTCAGTATAGAGGTATCCATCATGCTGTTAGGCGTTCACCCTGCTGAAACCGACCGGCGGCGCTAGGGTGTGGCGCATGGCAGCAGAGTCAGCCCACAACGGCGTCCCGGTGGGGGTCATTGGTCTCGGCATGATGGGTCGTCCGATGGCGGCCAACCTCATTCAGCGCGGTCGCACTGTGCACCTCACGGGGCGGGGGCGGGACCGCTACGGCGACCTCCTGGCCGCGGGCGCGGAGTGGCACGACACGCCCCGAGCGCTGGCGGGGGCGGTCAAGGTCGTGCTGCTGATGCTGCCGGACCTGCCCCAGGTCGAGGAGCTGCTCGCCGGGCCCGACGGGATCCTGGCTGCCCAACCCGCCGACCTGCTGCTGATCATCTCGTCCTCGTCGTCGCCGGCCGGAGTCGTCGAGCTCGGCGCGCGGTTGGGAGAGACCACCGCCGGTGCTGTCCGAGTCGTCGACGCACCGGTGTCCGGTGGGGTTGACGGGGCCGAGGCCGGCACGTTGTCGATCATGGTCGGCGGCGCCGAGCGCGATGTCGCGGACGCGTCGGCGGTGCTGACCGCGTGCGGCAACCCGGTCCACCTCGGTCCGCTCGGTTCGGGTCAGGTGGCCAAAGCCTGCAACCAGATGATCGTCGCGTCGACCGTCCTGGCGCTCGGCGAGGCCGCCGTCCTCGCTGACCGGAGCGGGATCGACCTGGCCGTCCTGTTCCGGCTGCTCGGCGGGGGGTACGCCGGCAGCCGCATCCTGGACACCCGCGGGGAGCGGATCGTCCAGGAGGACTACAGCCCGTCCGGGGTGGCCAAGTACATGGTCAAGGATCTCGACTTCGCTACCGCCGTGGCCGAGGCGACCCAGACGCACGCGGTCCTGCTCCCGGCGGTGCGAGCCGCGTTCGAGGAGCTGACCGCGCAGGGCCACGGCGACAGCGACATCGCCGTGACGCGTCGCTACATCAGCGAGCGCTAGCACTTCGAGGCGCTCCAAGCGCGGGATTTCCCCTCGTGTCGGATCACCGTTATGGTTTCGTGACCCTTCCGGGCTGGCTGCTCTGCTGCCCGGACGCCTCGAGGGGCCTGGCATTGCCGGCCGCGTTTGGAGTGCTGTGCGCAAGATCATCCCTGTCGTCGCTGCTGGAGCCGTGTTGGCGGTCGTCGGAACCTCCGTCGGCTACGCCACCATGGACAAGGACGTGACCGTCTCGGTCGACGGCCAGGCCCAGACGTTGCACACCCGGGCGGACACGGTCGGCGAGCTGCTGACCGACCAGGGCCTCACGGTCAGCGACCGAGACGTCGTCGCCCCGGCGGTCTCGACCAAGGTCACCGACGGCACCCGGGTGGCCGTCCAGTTCGCCCGTCAGGTCACCTTCACCGTCGACGGCCTCCCGCGGACCATCTGGACGACCGCCACCAGCCTCGACGCCGCGCTCGGTGCGCTCGGGCTCAACACCACCGGCGCCGACCTCTCCACCAGCCGCAGCACCAGCATCGGCCGGCAAGGTCTCGCGGTCGACATCGAGACCCTCAAGACCGTGACCGTCAACGCCGCCGGCAAGAAGCGGACCGTCAAGACCACCGGCACGACCGTGGCTGACGCCCTCGCCGCGGCCAAGATCACCGTGGACAGCAACGACAAGCTCAGTGTCAAGCCCACCGCCACCCTCGTCTCGGGCGCCAAGGTCACCTACACCCGGGTGGACGTGAGCACCGAGACGAAGAAGGAGAAGGTCGCCTTCGCCACCGTGCGCCAGGAGACCGCCAAGCTGGACCGCGGCAAGACCAAGGTCGACACCGAGGGCCGCTCCGGCAGCCGGACGCTGACCTACCGGGTGGTCCGTGAGAACGGCGACGTCACCAGCCGCAAGCGGGCCAGCGTCAAGGTGACCGCCAAGCCGCGGACCGAGGTCGTCCTCGTCGGCACCAAGGCCCCGGAGGTCGCCAGCTCGAGCGGCGGCACGGACAGCAACGTCTCGGGCGGGGTCTGGGACAAGATCGCGGCGTGCGAGTCCGGCGGCAACTGGAGCATCAACACCGGCAACGGCTTCTACGGCGGCCTGCAGTTCACCCTCAGCACCTGGAACGCCTTCGGCGGCAGCGGCCGGCCCGACCACGCCAGCAAGTCGGCTCAGATCGCCGTGGCCAAGAAGGTCCAGGCCTCCCAGGGCTGGGGCGCCTGGCCCGCCTGCACCTCAAAGCTGGGCCTGCGCTGATTTGATGCTGGGGTGACCCAGGGCCTGCTCGACCCCACCTCCGTCCGGGAGATCGCCGCGCGGCTCGGGCTGCGCCCGACGAAGCAGCGGGGCCAGAACTTCGTCCACGACGCCAACACGGTGCGCCGGATCGTCGCGAGCGCGAAGGTCACCACCGATGACGCGGTGCTCGAGATCGGGCCCGGCCTCGGGTCGCTGACCCTCGGGCTGCTCGAGGCGGCCGGGTCGGTGACCGCGGTGGAGATCGACGAGCTGCTGGCCGATGAGCTGCCGGCGACCGTGGCCGCGCGGCTGCCCGAGCGGGCGTCGGCGCTCACCGTGGTGACGGCCGACGCGCTGCGGATCACCGAGCTGGCCGTGCCGCCGACGGTGGTCGTGGCCAACCTGCCCTACAACGTGTCGGTGCCCGTGCTGCTGCACCTGCTCGCCACGTTCGCGAGCTGGCAGCGCGGCCTGGTGATGGTGCAGGCCGAGGTGGCCGACCGGCTCGCGGCCGGACCGGGCTCCAAGGTCTACGGCGTGCCCTCGGTCAAGATGGCCTGGTACGCCGACACGACCCGGGTCGGCACCGTCGCCCGCTCGGTCTTCTGGCCCGTCCCGAACGTCGACTCAGGTCTGGTGGCCATCCGCCGCCGACCGCTGCCGGTCACCACCACGACCCGGGAGCAGGTCTTCGCCGTCGTCGACGCGGCCTTCAGCCAGCGCCGGAAGATGCTGCGCTCGGCGCTCGCCGGCCTGGTGGGCAGCTCGGGCGCCGCGACCGACGTGCTGGTCGCCGCCGGGGTCGACCCGCAGCTCCGCGGCGAGATGCTGCAGGTCGCCGACTTCGTCCGGATCGCCGAGGCGTTCGCCCGGCACGGGGCTGGCGAGGCACCGGAGGCTGAGCGCTGAAGGCCGAGCACTAGCCTCGCTCTGTGGCCTCCCCCCTCCCCCCGACTCCCGTCGGCGTGCGAGTCCGCGTACCGGCCAAGATCAACCTCGCCCTCAAGGTCGGCCCACGTCGCGCCGACGGCTACCACCCGCTGGCCACCGTCTATCACGCTGTTGCCCTCTACGACGAGGTGCTCGCCCTCTGGGCCGAGCCGGACGAGTTCGAGGTCGCCGTCATCGGCGAGGGCGCGGGTGTGGTGCCGCTGGACGACACCAACCTCGCGGTCCGGGCCGCCCGGCTGCTGGCCCGCACCCACGGTCCGTACGACTCCCTGGGCGCCAGCCTCTCGCTCCGCAAGGCGATCCCGGTCGCCGCGGGACTCGCCGGCGGCTCGGCGGACGGCGCCGGCGCGCTGCTGGCCTGCGCCTCCCTCTGGGACCTCGACGTCTCGCCCGAAGCGCTGCGGGCGCTGGCGGCCGAGCTGGGCAGCGACGTGCCGTTCGCCCTGCTGGGCGGTACTGCCGTCGGCAGCGGCCGCGGCGAGGAGGTCGTGCCGGCCCTGGCCCGCGGCACCTACCACTGGGTGCTCGGTTTCGGCCACGGCGGGCTGTCGACGCCGGCGGTGTACCGACGCTTCGACGAGCTGACCCCGCAGCCGGTCAACCCCGAGGTGCCCGACGAGCTGATGAACGCGCTCCGCACCGGCGACCCGCGCGCCCTCGGCGCCGCGCTGGTCAACGACCTGCAGCCGGCCGCGCTCGACCTCCGACCCCAGCTGCGGCAGGTGCTCGAGGCGGGGCTGGAGTACGGGGCCGTCGGCGCCCTGATCTCGGGTTCGGGGCCGACCGCCGCCTTCCTCGCGGCCAGCGAGCCCGCCGCGATCGACCTGGCCGTCGCCCTGAGCGCCGACGGCCTCTGCCGTGAGGTCCGGCGCGCCAGCGGTCCGGTGACCGGGGCCCGGCTCGTCATCTGAGCTCGCCCCGCCTCTCCGGGAGCTCGGGGCTCAGGTGTCGCCGTAGACCACGAGCAGCCGGCGGAGCGCCGCGGCCAGCCGCTGCTGGTCGTCGGGGTCCAGGTCGGCGAGCAGCTGCCGTTCGGCGGTGAGCAGGTCGGCCAACGCCGCGTCGACGGCGGTCGCCCCGTCCGGGGTGAGCCGAACCAGGACGCCACGTTTGTCGTCGGGGTGCAGGTCGCGCTCGACCAGACCACGGGCGGCCAGCCGGTCGACCCGGTTGGTCATGGTGCCGGAGGTGACCATGGTCTCGTGCAGCAGCCGGCCGGGGGAGAGCTGGTACGGCGGACCGGCCCGGCGTAACGCGGCCAGGACGTCGAACTCCCACGTCTCGAGGCCGTGAGCGCTGAAGGCCGCAGCCCGCTGCCGGTCCAGGTGGCGGGCGAGCCGGGTGACCCGTGACAGCACCCGCATCGGGTCGACGTCGAGGTCGGGGCGTTCCCGCGCCCACGCCTCGACGAGGACGTCCACCTCGTCCCGGGCCTCCCCGGGCCGCGGACGTTTGGCAGCGGTCACCCGCGAAATGCTACGTCTGGGCGGCAGGGGCCCCGGCGTCCAGATCGGCGTCGCTCCTCGGCTGCGCTAGATCGGCGTCGCTCCGCGGAAGGGTGGCGGCCAGGGCGATGATCCCGGCGCAGAGGATCGCCGGGACGGCCATCGCGTGGTGGATGCCCAGGTGCCGGACTCCGAAGCCGATCACGGCCGGACCCATCAGAAAGGCCGCGTAGCCGAAGGTGACGACCACGGCCAGCACCCGACCGCCGCCGAGGTGCCCGGCGACGGCGTAGACCTGCGGGGCGATCATGCCCACGCCGAAACCGACCAGCGACCAGCCGACCACCAGCAGCGGCAGCGTCGAGACCAACGTCACCATCGCGTAGCCCAGGGCCGCGCAGATCCCGCCGAACCGGACGACTGCCCGCCGGCCGAAGCGCGCCACGAGGCGGTCACCGAGCAGCCGGATCACCACCATGAAGCCACTGACGGCGATCAGCCCGAGCGCGCCGGTCGTCGGGTCGACGCGGGCGACGTCGGTGACGTGCAGTGAGGACCAGTCGACGGCCGTGCCCTCGGACAAGCCGAACGCGAGCGCCATCGCGCCGAGAATCCAGGCGGCACGCGGGATCCGCGTCCGGACGCCGTCCACCCGGTGCGGCACGGTCGCCGTCTGCGGGGTGATCTTGATCAACACGACCCAGATCAGCAACGCGACGGCGGCGATGCTGATCATCAACGGGGTCACGATCGCGCCACCGGTGATCCCCAGGCCCTTGGCCATGATCAACACCGCACCGGCGCCGGCAAAGCCGCCCAGGGAGAAGTAGGCGTGGAACGAGCTCATGATCGGCCGGCGGCGTGCGGCCTCGACCTGGACGGCAACGGCGTTCATGCTGACGTCCATCGCCCCGTTGCCGAGCCCGAGCAAGATCAACCCGACCACCGCGACCCCGTACGTGGGCGCCAGGGCGATGGTGAGGGCCGCCGCGACCAAGATCGGCAGCGCGGCCAACGCCACGGTCCGGGCGCCGATCGCGTCGGCGAGCCGGCCGCCGACCTGCATCGACAAGATGCCGGCGAGCCCGGCGCAGAACAGCATGATCGCGATCGAGGTGTCGCCGATCCCGAGCTTGTCGCGCAACGACGGCAGTGCGCCACCGTTGCCGCCCAGCAGCAGGCCGTTGACCGCGAACATCGTGGTGACCGCCCCAGCGGCGAGCCGGGAGGCCAGCGGGTTGGCGTCCGCGGTGGTCGTGGGCACGGGCGGGGAGGTGGTGGTCATGGTCGGGCCTGTTCTGTTGCGCGATCTTCTGTATCGATTAAGTCCGGCCTACGCTACGTTGCTGGGCCCAGCCGGGGCAAACCGGCGGGAGGCTGCTCAGGGGGTCGACAGGGTGACCAGGGAGGGGTCGGGCTGCAGGTGGCTGAGCCCGTTCCAAGCCAGGTTGACCAGGTGCGCGGCGACCTCGGCCTTGCGCGGCGACTGCGCGTCCAGCCACCACTGGCCGGTGACCGCGACCATGCCGACGAGCATCTGCGCGTACATCGGCGCGGTCTTGGGCTGCAGGCCGCGGCGGCTGAACTCGGCCGCCAGGATGCCCTCGACCCGCGAGGCGACGTCGCTGAGGATGGTGGCGAACGAGCCGCCCGCGTTGCCGAGAGAGGAGTCGCGGGCCAGGATCCGGAAGCCGTCGCGGTGGGCCTCGATGTAGTCGAGCAGCGCCAACGTGGCCTGCTCGAGCAGCTCGCGCTGGTGGCCGGAGGTGAGCGAGGCGCGGATGCCGTCGAGCAGGGTGCGGACCTCGCGGTCGACCACCACCGCGTAGAGGCCTTCCTTGCCGCCGAAGTGCTCGTACACGACGGGCTTGCTGACCTCGGCCCGGGCCGCGATCTCCTCCACCGACGTGCCGTCGAAGCCGCGGGCGGCGAAGAGCGCGCGCGAGACCTCGATCAGCTGCTCGCGCCGGTCCGCGCCGGACATCCGCACCCGACCCGGTCGCCGGGCGCGCGTCGACTCGCGCCGGTCGGCGTTCGCAGCGTCAGCCATGACGGCCAGTCTGGGCGTTGGTCGGTCGCGGTGGAAATCGGACCGTTCGTGTGGGCATTACTCTGTATCCCGGTCGGTCGACGTACCGGTCGTTCCCCGGTTGGTCTGCCGGTAGGGCCCGCCTGACTTTGAATCAGGACTAGCGACGTAGGTTCGACTCCTACCCGGGGAGCTCCCACCCGTACCCGACGAAGGAGCGCGATGACCGGACAGCCTGACCCGCCGCCCCCGGGAGCGCTCGACGCCGAGCCTGTTGCTGCGGTGATCGTGCTCGCGGCCGGCGAGGGCACGCGGATGCGGTCGGCTCGCTCCAAGCTGTTGCACGAGCTTGGCGGGCACTCGATGCTCAGCTATGCCGTGACCGCCGCCACGATGCTGCGACCCGAGCACGTCGTGGTCGTCGTCGGCCACCGGCGCGACCAGGTGGAGGCGCACCTCGCCGAGGTCGCGTCCCACGTCACCACCGTGGTGCAGGAGGAGCAGCGGGGGACCGGCCACGCGGTCCAGGTCGCCCTCGCCGCGCTGCCTGCCCTGACCGGTGCGGTGGTCGTGACCTACGGCGACGTCCCGCTGCTGACCGGGGACACCCTGGCCGAGCTCGTCGCCGCCCACCGCGCCGAGGCGGCCGCGGTGACCGTGCTGACCGCCCAGGTGGGCGACCCGACCGGGTACGGCCGGGTCGTCCGCGACCGCAGCGGCCACGTGCAGGCGATCGTCGAGCACCGCGACGCCGATCCGAGCCAGCTCACCATCTCCGAGATCAACTCCGGCATCTACGTCTTCGAGGCCTCGGCGCTGGCCGACGGACTGGCCGGGCTGCGGCCCGACAACAGCCAGGGCGAGCTCTACCTGACCGACGTCCTGGCTGCGGCCCGGAGCGCGGGCCAGACCGTCACCGCGTACCCGATCGAGGACGTCTGGCAGGTCGAGGGCGTCAACGACCGGATCCAGCTGTCCCGGCTCAACGCCGAGCTCAACCGACGGGTGCTGGAGCGCTGGATGCGCGCAGGCGTGACCGTCGTCGACCCCGCGACCACCTGGGTGCACGCCTCCGTCGACCTCGCCGAGGACGTCACGCTCCTGCCGGGCACGAGCCTGGAGGGCGCGACCTCGGTGGCCGCCGGCGCGACGATCGGCCCGGACACCTCCCTGGTCGACGTCGAGGTGGGCCAGAACGCGGTCGTCATCCGCACCCACGGCTCGCTCAGCGTGCTGGGCCCCGACACCTCCGTCGGCCCGTACGCCTACCTGCGGCCGGGTACCCGGCTCGGGGCCGGCGGCAAGATCGGCACCTTTGTGGAGACCAAGAACGCCCGGATCGGCGCCGGAGCCAAGGCGCCCCACCTGTCCTACGTGGGCGACGCCGAGATCGCCGACGGCGCCAACATCGGCGCCGGCGTGGTCTTCGCCAACTACGACGGCGTGCACAAGGCCGTCAGCACGGTCGGCGCGTACAGCTTCGTGGGCAGCAACTCGGTGCTGACCGCACCGGTACACATCGCCGACGGCGCGTACGTGGCCGCGGGCTCCACCATCACCAGCGACGTCGCCGCCGGCGAGCTGGCGGTGGGCCGGGGGCAGCAACGCAACATCAGGGGCTGGGTGCTGCGCAAGCGGGCCGGCACGAAGACGGCTCGCGCGGCCGCCGCCGCAGCCGAGAACGATGGTGGGCCGGCGTGACCGGGCTGAAGCGGCCGAACGAGAAGCACCTGATGCTTTTTTCCGGGCGGGCCTATCCGGAGCTGGCGGCCGAGGTCGCCGAGCTGATGGGGGTCGAGATCGTCCCCACCCGGGCGCTCAACTACGCCAACTCCGAGATCTACGTCCGCTTTGAGGAGTCGGTCCGCGGCTCGGACGCGTACGTGCTGCAGAGCCACGCCGCTCCGGTCAACGAGTGGGTGATGGAGCAGCTGATCATGGTCGACGCGCTCAAGCGGGCCTCGGCCAAGCGGATCACCGTCGTCGCGCCCTTCTACCCGTACGCGCGCCAGGACAAGAAGCACCGCGGCCGGGAGCCGATCTCGGCGCGGCTGATGGCCGACCTGTTCAAGACCGCCGGGGCGAACCGGCTGATGTCGGTCGACCTGCACGCGGCCCAGATCCAGGGCTTCTTCGACGGGCCGGTCGACCACCTGTGGGCGCTGCCCGTGCTCAGCCGGTACATCTCCGACCGCTACGACACCTCAGAGATGACCGTGGTCTCCCCGGACGCCGGTCGGGTCCGCCTCGCGGACATGTGGACCGACCAGCTCGGCTGCTCGCTGGCGATCATCCACAAGCGCCGGGACCCGAACGTGGCCAACACGGTCGCGGTGCACGAGGTGGTCGGCGACGTCCGCGGCAAGGTCTGTCTGCTGGTCGACGACATGATCGACACCGCGGGCACGATCTGCCAGGCGGCCGAGGCGCTGAAGGCTCGCGGGGCCAAGGCGGTGATCGCCGCCGCCACGCACGCGGTCCTGTCCGGGCCTGCGGTGGAGCGGCTGACCGCCACCGGCTTCGAGGAGGTCATCGTGACCAACACGCTGCCGATCCCGGCCGAGCGGCGGATCCCCGGCCTGACGGTGCTCTCCATCGCCCCGCTGCTGGCCCGGGCCATCCGCGAGGTCTTCGAGGACGGGTCGGTGACCAGCCTGTTCGACGGGCAGAGCTGACGGGCTCAACGTCGCGATCTGGCTCTAGCGCGGTCGGTGCCGGGTTTGGCAGGATCAGCACCCACAACTCGAGGACGAGGTGGGCGATGCGCTGGGACTATCGGCTGGTCGAGAGCGTCTTCGTGTTCACCGGGACGCGTACCTTTCTCCACTACGACGGGGACGAGATCCCGGAGGACGCCTCACCCGAGGGCGAAGCCGAAGATCTCGCCTCAGTGCAGTCGACAGTGCTGCTGGGCCAGCGGGGTGATGCCGGCGCAGGCGCCCAGACGCTCGAGCTGTCCGACCGCCGAGACCTCGACTTTGCCCTCGGCCTGACCGACGACGAGCGGCTCACGTCACTGACGTTCAAGAGCACCGGGGTGGGTGCTCGCGTGGTGGCCGCCGGCGCCAAGCTGCTCGGCACGGTGATCGGCATCGGCGCCCGGGCAGTCGGGCCCGGTCGGAGAATCGACGGTCCACCCGCGGAGGAGACGGCGCGCGCATCAGCGAAGGAGCTGCGCGACTACGCCGAGCGAGCCTGGCAGCACCAGGAGGGGCAAGGGCTGATCAAGCGTCGGGCGGAGTGCGCCGATCTGGTCGACCGCCTGCTCGAAGCCCAGCTCGCAGTGGACGCTGACGGTCGACGCCGCCGGCGGCGACGTCGAGGCGCTGACGCGGTCCCGCCGGATCGACTACCTGCTCGCGGAGGTGCGGGCCGAGATCGGACGGATTGACGCGCGCAAGGCGGCCCAGCTGGCCAGCTGGCTCCCCACCCGTACGGAGTCGGTCACGTTCGAGCTGTCGACCGCGCACGCCTATCGAGGTGACGGCCGCCCTCCTCGTGGCGGACCTGGCGGTCGGGCCCAAGAGGTGTGGGACGCCCTCGGGCTGGCCGTCCAGATCGGGCCGCCGGACACGAGTGTCGAGGTGGGGCCCGTCGAGCTCGAGACCGTGACCTCGGACAGGGACGACGAGGAACCGCTGGTGCGCTGGCGGGTCCCGCGACGCGTCCAGGTGACGATCTGGCGGCGAGCCGACAGCGGCCCGGTGCTGGAGAGCAGCGACCAGCAGTGGGTCGTCGACGAGCACTGCGACACCCGCACGCTGCCGCTGCGGGAGCGGCTGTTCGGCAGCTCCTCGGCCAACATCACGTTCGGCCCGCTCGGGGCGCCCTCTCTGGTGACCACCGGGTCCACCAGCGCTGCGGGGGCCCTCGGGGACGCCCTCGGCGGGGTGCCGGCCGACGTGGCCGCCGGACTCGCCTCGGCCACCTCACTGACGTCAGGGGTGACCGGACTGCTGGACGCCGGGGCGGAGCGTCAGCTGGCCGGGGTGAAGCGCCGGGTCGAGCTGCAGCAGAAACGGCTCGAGCTCCTCGGCTCCGCAGCGACCGAGGACGACTACGTCAAGCTGAAGGTTCTGCAGCAGCGGGTGGAGATCGCGGATGCCGAGGGCAAGCTGCTGCCGCCGGACGAGCTGGCGGTGCTCAAGGGCGAGGTCGAGCTGCTCAAGCAGCGACGCGAGCTCGAGAAGCTCCTGCACCCGGACACGTGAGCCCAGCAAGTCCGCCGAGCGCAGCTTTCCCCGTAGCGCCAGGGTCGGCTAGGGTAGCCAGGTTGCCTCGGCGAGGGTCGCAGACCGTGATCGACGATGGGTGGGTCGGCAAGACTGACCCCGAGTCGTACGGACCGCACCCCTCCCAGGTCAGCCGAGTCCCACCCCGCAAGTTTCCTGAGGAGTTCGTTTCGTGCCCGAGGTCAAGCTCACCGCCGAAGTTCGTACCGAGTTCGGCAAGGGCGCTGCCCGCCGCATCCGCCGTGCCGACAAGGTGCCCGCCGTCCTGTACGGCCACGGCACCGACCCCATCCACATCAGCCTGCCCGGGCACGAGACGCTGCTCGCGCTGCGTACCGCGAACGCGCTGCTGTCGATCGACGTCAACGGCACCTCGCAGCTGGCGCTGCCCAAGCAGGTCCAGCGCGACCCGCTGAAGCACACCATCGAGCACGTCGACCTCGTGCTGGTCCGCAGCGGCGAGAAGGTCACCGTCGAGGTCGCCATCCTGATCCAGGGTGAAGCCGGTCCGGAGACCCTCGTCGTGGTCGACCGCAACAGCGTCTCGATCGAGGCCGAGGCCACCCACATCCCGACCGAGATCACCGTCTCGATCGAGGGGCTCGCCGCCGGCACCCAGATCCTCGCGTCCGACCTGTTGCTGCCCGAGGGCTCGACGCTCGACATCGACCCCGACGCGCTGATCGTCAACATCACCGGCGCCCAGTCCGAGGCGGCCCTGGAGGCCGAGCTCGCGGCGGCCGAGGCCGAGGCCGGCATCGAGCCGACCATCGCCGAGGGCGACGAGGTCACCGACACCGACGAGAGCGCGACGTCGGAGGACGACGAGCAGTCCTAGTCGGTCCAGCCAGGACCCGCTCGTGCTGCCCTGGTTGGTGGTCGGGCTCGGTAACCCGGGCCCGACTTACGCCGGTCACCGCCACAACGTCGGTTTCGGCGTGGTCGAGGAGCTCGCGTCCCGGACGGGCGCGCGCTTCAGCTCGGCGCGACCCATCAAGGCCGAGGTGGCCGAGAGTCGCCTCGGCCCCCCAGGCACGGCGGATGCGCCGCGGCTGCTGCTGAGCAAGTCGCGGACGTACATGAACGAGACCGGGGGACCGGTCTCGGGTCTGCTCCGCTACCACAAGATCACCGTCGACCGGCTGGTCGTGGTGCACGACGAGCTCGACATCGACCCGGGCCAGCTGCGGGTCAAGTTCGGCGGCGGCGACAACGGGCACAACGGGTTGCGCTCGATCCGCGCCTCGCTCGGCACCGGCGACTACTACCGCGTCCGGGTCGGTGTCGGCCGCCCGCCCGGCCGCCAGGACCCGGCCGACTACCTGCTCAGCAACTTCGCCGCCCGCGACCGCGAGAGCCTGGCCGTGGAGATCGTCCGGGCCGCCGACGCCGTCGAGTCCCTGGTCACCGCCGGCCTCGAGCGCACCCAGAGCGCCTTCAACTCCTGACGCCAGCTATGCGCCCTGAGCTTGGTCGTTGGCCCGAAGTTGACGCGCCCTGAGCCTGTCGAAGGCCTCGAAGAGGTTGCGCTGACCGTCAGAAAGAGCTGCCGCAACCCCTTCGGGGCCCTCGACGAGCTCGGGACGCGTTGCTGAATTCGCATCTGCGTGTCAGGGGATGGTCAGATCAGCCGCCGGCTTCAGCGGTTGGGCGGCTTTCGGGCGGCCTGTAAGTTTGACCGGTGACATTGTCGGGACTGGTTGACCTTTTCTGCACCGATCCCACCCTCGCCGCCACCCTGGACGACGCACGCGTCCGGCGGCTGACGGCCCTCGACCTGACCTCGCCGCCGTCGATGCGGCCGCTGGTGGCGGCTGCGCTGGCGGCCTCGACCGACCGCGGCGGAGCCGACCGGCCGGTGCTGGTCGTCACCTCCACCTACCGCGAGGCCGAGGACGTCACGGCCGCGCTGCAGTCGCTCGCCGGGGACGAGGCCGTCGCCTACTACCCCGCCTGGGAGACGCTGCCGCACGAGCGACTGAGCCCGCGCTCGGACACCGTCGGCCGCCGGCTCGCCGTGCTGCGCCGGCTGGCCGGCAACAGTCCCGAACCGGCGCCGCGGGTCGTCGTCGCGCCCGTCCGCAGCGTGCTGCAGCCGCAGGTGAAGGGGTTGGGCAACCTGCTGCCTGTCCGGCTCGTGGCCGGTGCGGACCACCACCTCGGCGATCTGGCGAACGCCCTGGTCAACGCTGCGTACATCCGGGTGGACCTGGTCGAGCGCCGCGGCGAGTTCGCCGTTCGCGGCGGCATCCTGGACGTCTTCCCGCCCACCGAGGAGCATCCGGTCCGGATCGACTTCTTCGGCGACACCGTCGAGGAGATCCGCTACTTCACCGTCGCCGACCAGCGTTCCAGCGAGTTCACCCTGACCGAGGTCACCGCCTCGCCGTGCCGGGAGCTGCTGCTCACCGACGCCGTCCGCGCTCGCGCCGCCGCGCTCGCCACCCAGCACCCCGAGCTCGGCGAGATGCTGGAGCGGATCGCGCAGGGGCACGCGGTGGACGGGATGGAGGCGCTGTCACCGGTGCTGGTCGACGGGATGGAGCTGCTGGTCGACCTGATGCCGCCGGAGACCCACGTCCTGGTCTGCGACCCCGAGCTCGTCCGCGGTCGGGCGATCGACCTGGTCAAGACCAGCGAGGAGTTCCTGAAGGCCTCCTGGGCGGCCGCCGCCGGGGGCGGTCAGGCGCCGGTCGACCTCGGCGCCTCCTCCTACCAACCGCTAGCCGACGTACGCGCCGCCGCCCTCGCGCGCGGGCTGGCCTGGTGGACGCTGTCGCCCTTCAGCGCCGGCCCCGGCTCAGATCCGTCGACAGGCTCGCGAAGCGTTGTCCGCACCGACGACGGCGAGGTCGTCGACCTGCGTACCACGGTCAGCGGTACGGGCGTCGAGTCCCGCACCATCGCCGGCCACGTCGCCGAGGGCCACCGCGGTGACACCGAGGCGGCGATCGCCGACATCGCACGCCGCGTCCGCGACGGCTGGCGGGTCGTCCTGGTCGCTGAGGGCAAGGGCACCAGCCACCGCTACGCCGAGGTGGCGGTCGAGCACGAGCTGGCGGTGCGCGAGCAGCCCGACCTGCAGGAGCCGCCCGCGGCGGGCTTCATCACCATCGTGACGGGCGGGCTGGTCGCCGGCTTCGTGGCCGATGAGCTCAAGCTCGCCGTCTACACCACCACCGACCTCTCGGGTGCTCGGCCGCCGGACAAGTCCGCGCGCAAGATGCCCGGCCGGCGCAAGAACCAGATCGACCCGCTCGAGCTCACCCCGGGCGATCCGGTGGTGCACGCTCAGCACGGTGTCGGCCGCTACCGGGAGATGGTGCAGCGCACCGTCCAGGACGCGACGCGGGAGTACCTGCTGATCGAGTACGCCCCGTCCAAGCGCGGCCAACCGGGTGACCGGCTCTTCGTGCCGATGGACTCACTCGACCAGGTCACCCGCTACGTCGGCGGTGAGAACCCGACCCTGGACAAGATGGGCGGTGCCGACTGGAACAAGCGCAAGGGTCGCGCGCGCAAGGCGGTGCGCGAGATCGCGGCTGAGCTGATCAAGCTGTACGCGGCCCGCCAGGCCACCCGCGGCCACGCGTTCTCACCCGACACGACCTGGCAACGTGAGCTCGAGGACGCGTTCAACTTCGTCGAGACCCCCGACCAGCTCTCGGCGATCGAGGAGGTCAAGCGCGACATGGAGCAGGTCGTGCCGATGGACCGGCTGATCTGCGGCGACGTCGGCTACGGCAAGACCGAGATCGCCGTCCGGGCCGCGTTCAAGGCCGTCCAGGACGGCTACCAGGTGGCGATCCTGGTGCCGACCACGCTGCTGGTGCAGCAGCACCACGCGACCTTCGCCGACCGGTACGCCGGCTTCCCGGTCACCGTGGCGCCGCTCAGCCGCTTCCAGAGCGAGGCCGAGACCAAGGCCACCATCGAGGGCGTCGCCGAGGGCAAGGTCGACGTCGTGGTCGGCACCCACCGGCTGCTCGGCGGGGAGGTGACGTTCAAGAACCTGGGCCTGGTGATCATCGACGAGGAGCAGCGCTTCGGCGTCGAGCACAAGGAGCAGCTCAAGCGGCTGCGTACCCACGTCGACGTGCTCGCCATGTCGGCCACGCCCATCCCCCGGACGCTCGAGATGGCGATCACCGGCATCCGCGAGATGAGCACGATCGCCACCCCGCCCGAGGAACGGCACCCGGTGCTCACCTTCGCCGGCCCGTACGACGAGGCCCAGGTCACCGCAGCAATCCGCCGCGAGCTGAGCCGCGAGGGCCAGGTGTTCTTCGTCCACAACCGGGTGCAGAGCATCGACAAGGTCGCCCGGCGGATCACCGAGCTGGTGCCCGAGGCGCGGGTCGTCACCGCGCACGGCCAGATGAGCGAGCAGCGCCTCGAGCAGGTGATGGTCGACTTCTGGGAACGCCGCGCTGACGTCCTCGTCTCCACCACGATCGTCGAGGCTGGTCTCGACATCGCCACGGCCAACACCCTGCTGATCGACCGCGCCGACCTGCTGGGCCTCTCCCAGCTGCACCAGATCCGGGGCCGGGTGGGGCGGGGCCGTGAGCGCGGCTACGCCTACTTCATGTACCCGCCGGACCGGCCGCTGACCGAGGCGGCGCACGACCGGCTCGCCACCATCGCCGCGCACACCGACCTCGGCGCCGGGATGGCGATCGCGATGAAGGACCTGGAGATCCGCGGCGCCGGCAACATGCTGGGCGGTGAGCAGTCCGGCCACATCGCCGACGTCGGCTTCGACCTCTACATCCGGCTCGTGGGCGAGGCGGTTGCGGAGTACCGCGGCGGTGACGCCGAGCCTGACCCGGAGGTCCGGATCGAGCTGCCGATCGACGCGCACCTGCCGACCGACTACGTCGAGTCCGAACGGCTGCGGCTGGAGATGTACAAGCGGCTGGCCGAGGTCCGCGCCGAAGCCGACCTCAAGGCGGTCGAGGCTGAGCTGCACGACCGCTACGGCACGCCACCGGCCGTGGTCGCGAACCTGCTCGAGGTCGCCCGCTTCCGACTGGTCGCCCGCCTTGCCGGGCTGCGCGAGATCGTCAGCCAGGGCAACCACATCCGTTTCGGTCCGGCCGACCTGGCGGACTCGAAGCGGCTGCGCCTGCAGCGGCTCTATCCGCGGTCGCTGGTCAAGGAGACGGCCAACTTCATCCTGGTGCCCCGGCCGATGAGCGCCACGGTCGGCGGACCGGCGGTCAAGGACACCGAGCTGCTCGCCTGGTGCACGAAGGTGATCAACGACGTCTTCATCAGCTGAGCAGCGGGCACGGCGCTGCCGTTAAGATCGCTCGCGACCCGCAGACGAACCGAGGATGACCGATGAAGCTCATGTCCGTACCGCGCTGGCCCTCCGGGGTCGGGCACCGTCCCGCCCGGTTGCTCGTGGCGACGGCGCTGGTCGGGCTCACCCTGACCGGCTGCTCCAAGGCTGACCCGGGCGTCGCCGCGTACGTCGGCGACGACGAGGTGACCCAGACCCAGGTCGACCAGGCGGTCAAGGGCCTCGCGTCCATCGTCGAAGCCGGCCAGACCGTCTCGGTCGAAGCGGTGGTGAACGCGCTCATCCAGGGCGAGCTGGCCGAGCAGATCGCCGCGGAGCAGAAGATCCCGCTCACCGACGCGGCCCGGACCGCCGTGCTGAAGGGGACGAACCTCGCCGACCTGGTCAACGTGGCCGACGCGCAGCCGGTGGTCTACGACGTCGCGGACCAGGCGATCGTGGCCCAGAAGCTGGGCAACGCGGCCTACCTCGACCAGGTCAAGACCCGCAGCGTCACCCTCAACCCCCGCTACGGCGTCCTCGACCCGACGCAGAAGACGATCGTCAGCGACCAGTCCGGCTCGCTGTCGGTGCCCGCCCCGAACCCGCCGGTGGCTGCGCCCTGACCTCGACCGAGGGGGGCGAGCCGGTCCCGGTCGCCGACCCCGCCGGCGCGCTGCCCGAGGTGGCCCGGCTCGTCGCGGTGATGGCCGTGCTGCGGCGGTGCTGCCCGTGGGACGCCGAGCAGACCCACCGAACGCTCGTGCAGTACCTGGTCGAGGAGGCGATGGAGACCGTAGAGGCGATCGAGTCCGGCGACTCCACCGACCTACGCGAAGAGCTCGGCGACCTGCTGCTGCAGGTCGTGTTCCACGCCGAGATCAGCGAGGTGTTCGCGCTGGAGGACGTGGCCCGCGGGGTCGCCGACAAGCTGGTCGCCCGGCACCCGCACGTCTTCACCGACGACACCGTCCCCCTCGACCTGCACGCCACCTGGGAGGCGCGCAAGGCGGTCGAGAAGGGCCGGACCTCTGCCCTGCAAGGGATCCCGGAACAGCTGTCGGCGCTGGCGCGGGGCCACAAGATCATCGCGCGAGCCCGGTCCCGGCAGGTGCCGCTGGTCTTGCCCGGCGAGCCGGTGACAGCCGAGACCGTCGGCGCCGAGGTGCTCGCCCTGGTCGCGCGCGCCCACGCGTCCGGGGTCGACCCCGACCAGGCCGTCCGGGACGCCGTCCGCGCCCTGGAGCGGCAGGTCGTGTCGGCCGAGACCGTGACGGCCGAGACCGTGACGGCCGAGACCGTGACGGCCGAGACCGTGACGTCTGAGACCGTGACGTCCGAGCCGGGCGGCCACTAGGCTGCGGTCATGTCCGAGCCCGACCGGCCGTACCGACGCACCGAGGTTCGGAGCGACGTCGAGGCTGCCCTGGCGGCGCGGCGCGAGCTCGGACCCGAGTACGACGAGCACATCGCCGGCGGGCTGGCCGACCGGGTCGAGGAGCTCGTCGCCTACCGTACGGCCGAGCTGCGGCACCGCGGCGAGCTGCCGGACGCCACCCTGGAGCTGGCCCGGACCGCCCAGCGGCAGGGCTTCGTGCTGGGCATCATCTCCCTCGGCGTCGGGGTCCCGATCACCGCGATCAGCGCCGCGAACGTCGAGCCCGGGCTGCTCGGGATCGCCGTCTCCTGGGCCGGCATCGTCGGGGTCAACCTGGCCCACAGGTTCAGCAGCCGCCGTCGGGACTGACCAGGTGTGGGCCATCGCGGCCTGACCCGCCGGGGGCGCCTCGACGCTACGGCCACTTCCCGCCGCTAGGGTGAGGCCAGCACCTGAATCAGACGTCCCGCGGTCGCTGGAGCAGTCGGGGCACCCACCGAGAGGCAGCAGTTCGTGGCGAGTATCGAGTTCGTCGGCGCCCGTGAGATCTTGGACTCACGCGGCAACCCCACGGTCGAGGTGGAGGTCATCCTCGACGACGCGTCGGAGGGTCGGGCGGCAGTTCCCTCGGGCGCCTCGACCGGTGCGTTCGAGGCGGTCGAGCTGCGGGACGGCGATGCCCGCTACGGCGGCAAGGGCGTCAGCAAGGCTGTCCTCGGGGTGATCGACCAGCTCGGGCCCGAGCTGGTCGGCTACGAGGCGAGCGAGCAGCGGCTGATCGACCAGGCGATGATCGACCTGGACGGTACCGAGAACAAGTCCAACCTGGGCGCGAACGCGATTCTCGGCGTCTCGCTGGCCGTGGCCCACGCCGCCGCGAACTCCGCCGACCTGCCGCTCTACCGCTACGTCGGCGGCCCGAACGCCCACGTGCTGCCGGTGCCGATGATGAACATCGTGAACGGTGGCTCGCACGCCGACTCCGACGTGGACATCCAGGAATTCATGATCGCGCCGATCGGCGCCAGCACCTTCCGGGACGCCGTCGAGATGGGGGCCAGCGTCTACCACTCGCTCAAGTCGGTGCTGAAGAAGCGCGGCCTGTCGACCGGCCTGGGCGACGAGGGCGGCTTCGCTCCCAACCTGCCCGCCAACGTCGCCGCGCTCGAGCTGATCTCGACCGCGGTGGAGGCCACCGGGCTCACCCTCGGCACCGACATCGCCCTCGCGCTGGACGCGGCGAGCAGCGAGTTCTTTCGCGACGGGGTCTACCACTGGGAGGGCGGCACCAAGTCGGCTGAGGAGATGACGGCGATCTACGAGCAGTGGATCACCGACTTCCCGATCGTCTCGCTCGAGGACCCGCTGGCCGAGGACGACTGGGCGGGCTGGAGCGCGCTGGTCGCCCGGATCGGCGACCGCGTCCAGGTGGTCGGTGACGACCTGTTCGTCACCAACGTGACTCGGCTGCAGCGCGGCATCACCGAGAAGGCCGCCAGCGCGCTGCTGGTCAAGGTCAACCAGATCGGCTCGCTGACCGAGACCCTCGACGCCGTTGACCTCGCCCACCGGGCCGGGTTCCGCTGCATGATGAGCCACCGTTCGGGCGAGACCGAGGACACCACGATCGCGGACCTGGCCGTCGCCACGAACTGCGGCCAGATCAAGTCCGGCGCACCGGCCAGGACCGACCGGGTGGCCAAGTACAACCAGCTGCTGCGGATCGAGGAGGACCTCGACGACGCGGCCCGCTACGCCGGCGCCGCCGCCTTCCCGAGGTTTAGTGCCTAGCTCACCCGGCCCCCGGCCCCCGGCCCGGCCTGGTGCCGGTCCGGGGCGCAGCCGCACCCGGACGCGCCCGGCCTCGCGGCCGGGGTCCTCGGCGAGCGCGTCCTCGCCCACGAGCCCGGCCAGCCCGACCGCCGTGGACGAGCCGGACCTCGAACCGGTCCGCCGGAGCGGCGGTCGTTCGAACGTCACCACCCGGGCCATCGCCTTGGTGGTGGTGCTGCTCGTGCTGGTGATCTCCTACGCCTCCAGCCTGCGGATCTACTTCTCCCAGGCGCACGAGATCTCGGCCACGCGGGTCGAGATCGCCGACCACCAACGGCAGATCTCGCAGCTGCAGGGCGAGCTGGCGCAGTGGGACAACCCCGACCACGTCCGGACCGAGGCACGGCAGCGGCTCGGCTGGGTGGTGCCGGGCGAGACCGGCTACCAGGTCGTCGGCTCCGACGGTCAGCCGTTGGGCGGCGGCGCGGCGATCCAGGGCGAGTCCGGTCCCGCCGACGCGCCGCAGGACGCCTGGTGGGCCAAGCTGTGGGGTTCGGTGGAGGCGGCCGACCAGCCTGCGCCGGTCAAGAAGAAGAAGGTCGACTCCGGCCCGATCACCGACAAGACCAAGCCGAAGGGCTCCGGCTAGCCCGACGATGACCTGGCGGCAGCGAGCCTGGTGGCGCCCCGGGT
Source organism: uncultured Friedmanniella sp. (assembly GCF_964244005.1). Classification (GTDB taxonomy): domain Bacteria; phylum Actinomycetota; class Actinomycetes; order Propionibacteriales; family Propionibacteriaceae; genus Microlunatus. The sequence goes on from NZ_CAXTHG010000011.1 coordinate 113,143, forward strand.
TGCTGGACTCTGGGCTCGCTCCCGGTGATCTTCGCGTCAGCGTGGTCGTCGGCCACGACCGGGGTGCGCTGATCGTTCAGTCGAGCCGGGTCTCGGCGGCGATCCGGCGGGCGAGCGCCCGGTCGAAGTGGGCCTGACCGGGCACCAGGGCGTTGGCGACGGCACAGCCCGTGCCCAGCCGGACGGCGGCCGCCAGGCTCAGGTCGTCGTCGAGGGCCGCCACCAGTCCGCCGAGAAAGGAGTCCCCGCTGCCGACCGGGAAGGCGCCGCGCAACGTCGGCGCCGCCACCCGGATGACGCCACCGTCGTCGACCGCCACGGCGCCGGCCGTACCGTCGGTCAGCACGACCGCGGCACCCGTCCGGTCCCGGATCTCCACCGCCATCAGGGCCAGGTCGTCGCCCGGGCAGCGGCCCAGCAGCTCGGCCGCCTCGGCCCGGTTGATCTTGATCAGCGCCGGACCGGCTGCCGCCGACGCGGGCAACGACTCGCCGTGCGTGTCGACGGCCACGGCCGTCCCGCACGAGCGGCCGAGCCCGATCAGCTCGGCCACGGCGTCGGCCGAACCTGACGGTCCGCGGCCCGACACCGACAGCCAGCCGGGACGCTGGCGCAGCTGCCGCCGTACGGTCTCGGCAAAGCGGGTCAGGACCCCGGCGGCCACCGCCCGCGAGTCCTCATAGATCTCGGTCAGCTCGCCGGAGTCGGCGGCGGCGACGGAGACGCAGGTGCGGGTCTCGACCCCGGACGGGACCGACACCTGCGACATTCCCTCCGCCGCGGCGAGCGCGGCGACGCGGTCCCCGGTCGACCCGCCCAGCAGGGTGACCACGACGACGTCAGCGCCCATGGCGCGCGCCGCCCGCGCCATGTTCAGCGCCTTGCCCCCGGCGACCGCGACCGGTTCCGTGGTCCGGTGCATCCGCCCCAACCGGTACGAGCCCAGCTGGTACGTCAGGTCGAGCGACGGGCTCAGCGCAGCGACCGTGATCACGCGGGAAGCCTAACGACGCCGGAGGCGCGGCGCGGCTGAGAGACTGAACTCGTGCGCGAACCCCTGACGGCCGAGGACGAGGCTGCGGTGACGGCCCAGCTGCAGCGCCCCCCACGTGGGGTCGCGGGCGTGGCGTACCGATGCCCGTGCGGCCGGCCCGCCGTGGTGGCGACCCGGCCGCGGCTGGCCGACGGCACCCCGTTCCCCACCACGTACTACCTCACCTGTCCCCGCGCCACCGCTGCGTGCTCGACGCTGGAGGCGCAGGGGGTGATGGCCCAGATGACCGGCCGGCTGGCCGAGGACGCCGAGCTCGCGACCGCGTACCGGGCGGCGCACGAGGCCTACCTGAGCGACCGGGCCGAGCTGGGCGAGGTGCCCGAGATCGACGGCGTCAGCGCCGGCGGGATGCCCGACCGGGTCAAGTGCCTTCACGTCCTCGCCGCCCACAGCCTGGCCGCCGGCCCCGGGGTCAACCCGCTGGGCGATGAGACCCTCGGCGCCGTGGGCGACTTCTGGCGGCGGCCCTGCCTCGACGCGCAGTCCCGGAAGCCGGCGGGAGAGCGCCCGTGACCCGGGTGGCGGCCGTCGACTGCGGCACCAACTCGATCCGGCTGCTGATCGCCGAGGCCGGACGCGACGGGAGCCTCGTCGAGCTCGACCGGCGGACCGAGATCGTCCGGCTCGGCCAGGGCATCGACGCGACCGGGGAGTTTCACCCGGACGCGCTGCGGCGGACGTTCGTCGCCACCGACGCGTACGCCGCCCTGATCCGCGACGCCGGCGTGACCCCGGCGCACGTGCGCTTCGTCGCCACCTCCGCCGCCCGCGACGCGCGGAACCGCGAGGTCTTCTTCGCCGGCATCGAGCAGCGGCTCGGCGTCACCCCGGAGGTGATCAGCGGCGACACCGAGGCGGCGCTGTCGTTCGCCGGGGCGCTGAGCCGGATCCGACCGGACGCCGAGCCGGTGCTGGTGGTCGACATCGGCGGCGGTTCCACCGAGCTGATCGTCGGCGACGCGGCCGGCAGCGTGATGCGGGCCGCGTCCTTGGACGTCGGCTCGGTGCGGCTCACCGAACGCTTCCTGCCGGTGGGCCCCCCGGCTCCCGCTGCGGTCGCGGCCGCCGCTGCAGCCGTCGACGCACTGCTCGACGGCAGCGGGATCGACTTCGGCTCCGTCGGCACCTGGATCGGCGTGGCCGGGACGGCGACCACCCTGGCCGGGGTCCACCTGGGCCTGGAGACCTACGACCGCACCCGGGTCCACGGCGCGGTGATCGACCTGCCAGGGTTGCACGCGTTGTTCCGGCGGCTGGCCGCGAGCACGGTCGAGGAGATCCGCGCGCTGCCCTCGATGCACCCGGGCCGTGCCGACGTCGTCACCGCCGGCACCCTGATCGCCGTCCGCATCGCCGACCGGCTGCACGTGGACGGCCTGCTGGTCAGCGAGTCCGACATCCTCGACGGCACCGCGCTCCGGCTGCTGCAGCACGTGTGACCAGATGCCCCGACGTCGAGATCCCCGGTCCCGCGACCTGCTGCTCGCCCGTCAGCGCAGCCTGCTCCTCGTGCTCGCGCGGCAGGCCGCCCGGGTCCGGTCCCGCCGGACGCTGCTGCTCGGACTGGCGCGCGCCCTCGGCGTGACCCTGCTGGCCGCCCTGCTCGCGGCCCCGTTCGCCGCGGCCTGGGGGATCGGCCACGCCGAGGTGCAGGACTACCTCGGCCCCAACCGGGTCCGCTTCGCCACCAACTTCTCCGGCGAGATCGAGGCCGACCTCGGCCCGATCGGCAACGCCTACCTGCCCAGCCCGGCGACACCGATCGGGGTGACCGCGACCGTCGGCAGCGTCGGCTCGGCGGCACAGAGCCTCGGCTCGCTGTTCTCCGAGCAGACCCTGGCGGCCTACGTCGACCTCTACGCCGACCCGCAGCTCGCGCTGCAAGGCATCATCGACCGGCTCGAGGTGGACGCGCTGGGCAAGGCGGTGCAGGCGGAAGCGCTGCTGCTGACTGCGTTCGCGCTCTGGCGGCTGCGCAGCCGGCTGCTCAGCCCGTGGGTCGCACGGCTTGCGACCCGGCGGCGCACGGCGGCGGTCTACCTCACGGTGATGGCCGTCGTCCTCGGCTCCGTGCTGAGCCCGCGAGCCCCCGACGGCAGCCGCTATCCGGTCGAGGTCGCGGCCGGCACCCCGTACGCCGACCTCACGGTCGACAGCGGCGCGCTCGCGGACCTGCTCGACCGGGGCGTCACCGGCGTCACCCTGCTCAGCGGCCGGCAGCAGCGGGCGGTCCAGACCTACGTCGACAGCGCCGTGCAGAGCCTGTCGGCGCAGGTCGAGCGGCTGCCACGGGCCGAGCCGGGGGAGACGATGCTGCTCGGCTTCAGCGATCTGCACTGCAACCAGGCGATGACCGAGCTGATCGGCCGGCTGGCGCGGGTCACCGCGCCCCGGATCCTGCTCAGCTCCGGCGACGACACGGTCAACGGCACCGCCGTGGAAAAGACGTGCATCCGGCGGGAGGCGGCGATCTATTCGGAGGTGCCGTTCGTCGGCGCGAGCGGCAACCACGACTCGAACGTCACCGAGTCCCAGATGCGAGCCGACCAGATGGTGGTGCTCAACGGCAGCACGGTCGCCGCCGCCGGCCTGCAGGTGCTCGGCGACGACGACCCCGAGCACAACATCCCGTTCTCCCAGGACCGCGACTCCGACCGGCCCGAGACCGAGGAGGAGATGGGCCGACGGCTGATCGCGGCGGCGGGCTCCCGGCCGGTCGACGTGCTGCTGGTGCACCAGCCCGCGGCGTCGGTGGTGCTGATGAGCGCACCGGACCCGCCGGCCCGGCTGATCGCCTGGGGCCACTTCCACTCCCAGGCCGGCCCGACCGTGGTCTACCACGCCGACGGCTCGTGGACCGTCGGCATGCAGGAGGGGACGGCGGGTGGGGTCAAGCAGCCGACCATCACCTCGTTCAGCACGCCGTTCTCGCCGCCGCTGATCAACGCCGACGTCTACTTCTACTTCCGCGACGACGCCACCGGGCTGATCACCGGCGTCCAGCCGGTCCACGTCACCCCGGACGCCCGGGTCGTCGTCGACGAGCGGATCCGCACCGGCGACCTCGCTCAGCTGCCGGCCGAGACCCGGCTGCGGTTGAGCGCCGGCCGGGAGACGCCCACCCCCACCCCCACCGGCTGAGCGCTAGCATCGCAGCGGCCCGGGCCCCCGTAGCCCAACGGCAGAGGCAGGCGGCTTAAACCCGCCACAGTGTGGGTTCGAGTCCCATCGGGGGCACCGACCCTTCTTAGCCGATTCATGGCGTCCAGGTCACCGGTGCGTCATGAGCGCTTCGTAAAATGGAGCTATGGCGCCGCCCCTGGCGCCCACTCAGGAGGACATCAGCATGTTGCGCAGCTCGAACCCGATCCTCTCCAAGCAGGACGCGTTCACACCCGCAGCGCCGCAGTACGGCCAGAGCCAGTTCGGCCGTTCCCCGTACCAGCAGTACCCACCGGAGGCCTACGGCCAGGCGCCCGCCCCGCAGGCGCCGCAGGCGCGGATGACCTTCGACGACGTGGTCACCAAGACCGCCGTCACGATGGGCACCCTAGCGATCGCCGCCGGTCTGGCCTGGATGCTGGTGCCGGACACGCTCTACTTCCCGGCCATGGTGCTGTCCGGTCTCGTCGGCTTCGTCGTCGTGATGGTGGTCTCGTTCCGCCGGAACGTCTCCCCGGGCCTCGTGCTGGCCTACTCCGTCATCGAGGGCGTCTTCATCGGGATGATCAGCAAGGTCTTCGAGGCCCAGTTCCCGGGCATCGTCGGTCAGGCGGTGCTGTCGACCTTCATCGCCGCCGGCGTGACGCTCGCGGCGTACAAGTTCTTCAACATCCGGGTGACGGCCAAGTTCCAGAAGGTCGTCGTCATCTCCACCATGGCGTTCGCCGCGATGATGCTGGTCAACTTCGTCTTCAGCCTCGTCAGCGGCTCGCCCGGCCTGCGTGGCGGTCTGACCGGTGAGGTCAGCCCCATCGCCTACCTGTTCTCCGCGATCGCCATCGTGCTCGCGGTGCTCAACCTGATCCTCGACTTCGACTACATCGAGAAGGGTGTCCAGATGGGCGCCCCGGCGAGCGAGTCCTGGCGGGGCGCGTTCGGTCTGACCGTCACCATGGTCTGGCTGTACATCGAGATGCTGCGGCTGCTCTCCTACATTCGCCGCTAGCTCTTCAGACCCGACAACGAGAGCCGCACCCCGTTCGGGGTGCGGCTCTCGTGCGTTCCGGCCCACGTACGCTGAGCCGGTGCAGTACGTGAACTCCCTGATCGACCTCGTGGGCAACACCCCGCTGGTCAAGCTGTCCCGGGTGGTCGGGGCGGCCAAGCCGCTGGTGCTGGCCAAGGTCGAGTACCTCAACCCTGGCGGGTCGGTGAAGGACCGGATCGCGGTCCGGATGATCGACGCGGCCGAGGCGGACGGCTCCCTGCGGCCCGGCGGCACCATCGTCGAGCCGACCAGCGGCAACACCGGCGTCGGGTTGGCGATCGTGGCGCAGAGCCGGGGCTACTCCTGCGTGTTCGTCTGCCCCGACAAGGTGAGCGAGGACAAGCGGAACGTGCTCGCCGCGTACGGGGCAAGGGTGGTGGTCTGTCCGACCGCGGTCGACCCCGAGCACCCCGACTCCTACTACTCGGTCTCCGACCGGTTGGTCCGCGAGATCGAGGGCGCCTGGAAGCCCGACCAGTACAGCAACCCCAACAACCCGCTGAGCCACTACGAGACCACGGGACCCGAGATCTGGGCGCAGACCGACGGCCGGATCACCCACTTCATCGCGGGCATGGGGACGGGCGGCACCATCAGCGGCGCCGGCCGCTACCTCAAGGAGGTCTCGGACGGCCGGGTGCAGGTGATCGGCGCCGACCCGAGCGGGTCGGTCTACTCCGGCGGCACCGGACGGCCGTACCTGGTCGAGGGCGTCGGCGAGGACTTCTGGCCGGCCAACTACGACCCCAAGGTCTGTGACCGGGTGATCGAGGTGTCCGACGGCGACTCCTTCGCCATGACCCGGCGGCTGGCACGCGAGGAAGCCCTGCTGGTCGGCGGCTCCTGCGGGATGGCCGCGGCCGCCGCGGTCCGCGTCGCCGCCGAGGTCGACGACCCGGACGCCGTCATCGTCGTGCTGCTGCCCGACTCGGGCCGTGGCTACCTGACCAAGATCTTCAACGACGACTGGCTCGCTCGCTACGGCTTCGCACCGCGGCCGGCGAACGCCGTGCGGGTCGTCGGTGACGTGCTGCGGGAGAAGTCCGGCGAGCTGCCGAGCCTGGTCCACACCCACCCGAACGAGACGATCGCCGAGGCGGTGGCCATCCTGCGCGAGTACGGGGTGTCCCAGATGCCGGTCGTCCGGGCCGAACCGCCCGTGATGGCCGCCGAGGTGGTCGGCTCGGTCAGCGAACGCGGTCTGCTGGGCGCCCTCTTCAGCCACCGCGTCGGGCCCGCCGACGCGGTGGCCTCCGCGATGGAGACCGCGCTGCCCACCCTCGGCTCCACCGAGCTCGTGGCCAGCGCCGTCGACCTGCTCGTGGACGGTGACGCGTTGCTCGTGCTCGAGGACGGTCGGCCTGTCGGCGTCCTCACCCGGCAGGACCTGCTGGCTGACGTCAGCTGAGCAGCTCGCGCAGCAGCGTCGCCCAGTTGTGGGTCCAGGGCAGCGAGGTCCAGGCGTCCAGGCCGATCCACCGGGTCGCCGAGGTGGTGCCACCCAGGTCCAGCACGCGCGGGTCGGTGGGCTCGGGACAGGTGGCCCGGTAGACCAGCCGGACGGCCTGGAAGTCCTCGATCCCGCCGCGCGGACTGCGGCCGACCCAGTGCGAGGTCTGCACGGTGACCAGGTCGCCCAGCAGCACCTGCTGGGCGGTCTCCTCGTGGATCTCGCGCAGTACCGCCTCGACCGGCTGCTCGCCGTCGTCGATGCCGCCGCCCGGCATGCCCCAGCGGCCCTGGACCGCGGTCCGGTCGGAGTACTCGGTGGCCAGCAGCCCGCGGCTGGAGGTGACGACGGCGTACGCGGCGAAGCGCTGCCGCACCTGCGGCTGCACCCCGGGCGACAGGACCAGCCCCGCGTCCTGGCCGCGAGGCCCCAGTCGCGGCCGGCGCTCGCCGTCGAGGACGCGGACCTGGAGCACCAGACGCAGCTCGCCGGCGTCGCTGCGGACGGCCTCCAGCGGCCGGACCACCGCGTAGCCCTCGTCGTGGGCGACCACCGACGGATCGGCGCCGTGGGCGAGCCGGACGTCGAAGAGCGGTGTGTCCGTAGCCGCGTCGGGCATGCCGACCACTCTCATCGCCGTCCCCCTTCCGGGTGCCTTCGGATGGTGACCCCAGTGTGGCAGGCGGGACGGGAGGTGACGCGTTCAGTGCGTCCAGCGGCGGCCCACGAGGGCAGGACTCGCCGTAGCCTGATTTACCCGGTGGGTAATCTGGGGCCTCGTGCCCCGTCGCCGCCACCACCGAGCCGCTCCGTGATCCCCGTCCTGGCCTACGTCGTGGTCGCGCTGGCGGCGGCCGGCGGCATCTGGGGGGTCGCCACCGCGGTGCTCAACAAGGCCCCGGGCAAGGCACAGCTCATCTACGCCGGGGTGGTGGAGCTCCTCACCCTCGTCCAATCCGTGGTCGCGCTCGTCGGTCTGGCCGGCGGCTTCCGGCCGGTCGAGCTGGTGACCACGATCGGCTACCTGATCGGCATCGTCGTGCTGATCCCGCTGGCCTGGTTCTGGGCCAACACCGAACGCACCCGCTGGTCCGGGGTGGTGCTCGCGGTCGCCGCGCTGTCGGTGCTCGCCATGACGTTGCGGCTGCTCTCGCTCTGGACCGAGGCATGAGCACCGCGTCGTCAGAGCCCGGCGCCGCCGGCGGGCCGCGCCGGACGACGTCGGGCCCGGGCCGGGTGCTGGTCGCCGTCTACGGCTTGTTCGCGCTCGCCGCCACCTCGCGGGCCGCGGTGCAGCTGATCACCGACTACGCCGAGGCGCCTCTGGCCTACCTGCTGTCGGCCGTCGCCGGGGTGATCTACGTCGTCGCCACCTTCACCCTGGCCCGCGGCAGCCGGACCTCGCGCCAGGTCGCCTGGGCCGCCATCACCCTCGAGCTGGTCGGGGTGCTGGCGGTGGGCACCGCCAGCGTCGTCGACCCCGCAGCCTTCCCGCGGGCGACGGTCTGGTCCACCTACGGGATCGGCTACGGCTTCGTGCCGCTGGTCCTGCCCGTCCTCGGCCTGCTCTGGCTACGGCGGACCCGCCCCCGGCCGTAGCCGACAGGCTCTCGCTCAGGCGCTCTGCAGGCTCAAGTGGGCGACGAGCGGCTCGAAGTCACGGTCGCTGAACAGCAGCTGGTGATCCTCGTCGATACAGAACGTTCCGATCACGACGTCGATCGTCTTTCGGACGGTCACGCCGCGGGACCGAAGCGTGCGGTAGTTGTCGGCGGCTCGAACCGCGCGTGCGGGTCCGACCATCGACGCCTGCGGGAAAGCGCCCAGGGCCGTCCGGGCCGCGCGATAGTCGGCTTCGTGCCGGAAGCCTTGCAAGACCTCGGTGAGGATCAGGTCGCCCACGAGGACCGGTTGAGAACCGAGCAGCGTGTCGAGGCGGCGCGTCGTCGCGCTGCCGACGCCGTTGAAGTAGTCGATCCACACGCTCGAGTCGACGACGATCACGCGCCGTCTCTTCGCATCGCCTCGAGATCGCCGTCCCAGCTGAGCCGGCCGCGGAGCTGCTTGACCTCTGACTGCCGACCCAAGCTGACCATCAGCTCCAACGCCCGCTCGACCGTCTGCTTCTTGGTGGACGATCCGCTCAACGCCTGGGCTTCCGCGAGGAGCTGGTCGTCGATGTCGATGTTGGTGCGCATGCCGGGGCCTCCAGTGTGTATCGCTCGGCAATTCTATACACACCGTGCTGTCGTCTCCCTAGACCAGGATGCCCAGCCGGGCGAGCGGCTCGACCAGCTCCCGTTCCTCGTAGGACAGGTGTGACAGCAGCGCGTCGGTCAGGGCGTCGACGGCGCGCTGCAGCTGCTCACCGGACGGGTCAGTGTTGACCACGGCCACCAGGCCGCGGTCGACCCGCTCGAGCACCTCGTGGATGATCTCGTGCTCGTAGGCGAGCCGGTCCACCACCGGGGCCAGCTGCGGGTCGGCCGCCCGGAGCCGGGGAAACAGGGCCTGGTCCTCGATGGTGTGGTGGGTGGCGACCAGCCGGCAGTAGGCGGCGCAGTAGGCGCCGAGGGTCCAGGAGTTCTGCCGCACCGTCATCTCGTTGATCGCCCCGCGGGCCGCGGCCGGGTCGATCGACCCGTCGAGCACCTGCGCCACCAGACCGCGGATCTGCTCCAGCTCGGCCCGCAGGTGGTCGTGGACGGCGACCAGCCGCGCGCCGGAGGCAAGGTCGGCGTCGCGGTAGCGGCGGTTCGCGGGTACCGGCGGTCCGGTCGGCCGCTCGTCCTCGTCCCACAGCAGCTCGGTGCTGAGCCGGACGCCGGGGTCAGGGGTGGTGACCAGGTCGAAAGGTCGGCCGCCCGCGTCGGCCGGAGCCTTGGGCGACAGCGGGACCCGGGACGCGAGGCCGCTGCGCTCGGCGGCTACCGCGCTCCGGACGGCCGGCGCCACCTCCTCGGCAAAGACGGTCAGCGAGCGCGGGTCGTCCGAGGCGAGGATGAACGTGCTGACTCCTTCCTCGACGGCGAGCTCGGTCAGCTGCTCGGCCCAGTCGGCGGCCGACCCCTGCAGGAAGCCCGACCCGGCGCCGAAGGTGCCCATCAGGTTGTAGAGCCGGCGAACGGCGCCCGGCTCGCGGCCGGCCTCGACCGCCGCCTGGTCGATCACGGCGTTCGCGGCGGCCAGCTCGGCCGGCGGCAGATAGCTGCTGGACGGCAGCCAGCCGTCCGCGACCCGGCCGGTGAGCCGGAGCATCCGCGGCTTCAGCGCACCCACCCAGAGGCCGATCCGGTGCGCTGGCGCCGGTCCGCGCTTGGCGCCGTCCACGACGTAGTGCCGGCCGCGGACGCGGGCGCCGCCGCGGGTGTCGGTGTCCCAGATCGCCCGGATCACCTGCACCGCCTCGTCGAACGCCTCGACGGCTTCACCGCCGGTCCGGTACGGACCGCCCATCGCCGCGACCGCGTCCGGGAAGCCGCCGGCGCCGAGCCCGAGCTCGACCCGGCCGCCGCTGAGCAGGTCGAGGCTGGCTGCCGCCCGGGCGAGCACGGCGGGCGGGCGTAGGGGCAGGTTCGCCACGTTCGGCGCGATGGTGACCTGTACCGTCGCGGCCGCTACATAGCTCAGCAGTGTCCAGGTGTCGAGGAAGGCGGGCTGGTACGGGTGGTCCTGGAACGTGACCAGGTCCAGTCCACGCTGCTCGCTCAGCTGGGCCAGCGCCACCACCGCCTCGGGATCGCCGCTGGCCGGGGTGAGAAAGCTGCCGAACGCGAGCTCGTGCCGGTAGTCCACCAGTCAGCCGACCGCGACGAGGTCGGCGTAGTCGGGGTGCCGGTCGATCCAGCCCGCGATGAAGGAGCAGCGGGGTACGACGGCCAGGTGGTCGGCGCGGGCTGCGTCCAAGGCCGTCCGGGCCAGGTCGCCGCCGACGCCCTGACCCTCGAACGCCTCCTCGACCACGGTGTGGGTGAAGGTGATCACCCCGTCGGCGCGGGTGTACGCGGCGATGCCCGCGAGCACGCCGTCGACCCGGGCCTCGTAGCGGGACCGCGCTGGCTCGTCGCGCACCTCAGCCGTCATGACACGCACTCTCCCAGACCAGGCAGCCGAGGGCCAGATCGACCCGCTGACCGGCGAGCTCGGGGCCAAGGGCGGGGACGCGGCCGAGGCGTACGTGTTGGCCCACGAGCTCGGCGACCACATCCAGAACCTCAGCGGCACGATGGCCAAGGTGCAGGGCGGCTCGATGCAGGTCCAGGTCTCACCCGAGACCTGGACCCACGGGTCGGCGGCCAACCGGCAGAAGTGGCTGACCACCGGCTTCCGCACCGGCGACCCGAAGGCCTGTGACACCTTCGCCGCCGACGCGGTCAGCTGACCGCTAGTTGCAGGTGACGCCCGTGGCGTGCACGGGGCAGTAGCCGAACGGGTTCTTGTCGAGGTACTGCTGGTGGTAGTCCTCCGCGTAGAAGAACTCCGGCACCGGCTTGATCTCGGTGGTGATCTGGCCGAAGCCCGACCGGGTGAACGCCACCTGGAAGTCGTCCCGGACCCGCTGGGCGATCGCCAGCTGCTCCTCAGAGGTGGTGTAGATCGCCGAGCGGTACTGGGTCCCGACGTCGTTGCCCTGCCGCATGCCCTGGGTCGGGTTGTGGTTCTCGAAGAACACCTTCAGCAGCGCTTCGTAGCTGGTCTTGGCCGGGTCATAGCTGACCTTGACGATCTCGGTGTGGCCGGTACGAGCGCTACACACCTCCTCGTACGTCGGGTTGGGGGTGTAGCCGCCCGCGTAACCCGCCGCGGTGTTCGTCACGCCGGGGGTGTTCCAGTAGAGCTTCTCCGCACCCCAGAAGCAGCCGAGGGCGAGGTAGGCGACCTCGGAGCCAACCGGCACCTGCTGTACCGGGATGCCGAAGACGTCGTGGAAGGTCGGGTTCACCAGGACGGCGCGGTCGCGGCCGCGGAGAGCCTGCGCGGGCTCGATCAACGTGGTCTTCATCTTCGAGAACAACATGAGTTCAGTCTGCCTCTCTGCGCAACCGCTGGATGCGATCTCGCACCTCCACAACAGCCGCGCCACCGATGCTTGTTCCGGGTTCCGTAGGCTCGACCCATGACCGACCCCGGCTTCTCCACCCGCGCCATCCACGCCGGCCAAAAACCCGACCCCGGCAACGGCTCGGTCGCTCCGGCCATCTGGGCCACCTCCACGTACGCCCAGGACGGCGTCGGCGGACTGCGGTCGGGCTATGAGTACTCACGCTCGGCCAATCCCACCCGGACGGCGCTGGAGGAGTGCCTGGCCGCGCTCGAAGGCGGCGCCCACGGCTTCGCCTTCGCTAGCGGCCTCGCGGCCGAGGACACGCTGCTGCGGACGATCGGCGCCCCGGGCGCGCACGTGGTGATCCCCGACGACGCATACGGCGGCACGTACCGGCTGTTCGCGCGGGTGCACGAGCCGTGGGGGCTGCGCTACAGCCCGACCCCGCTGGGTGACCTGGACGCGGTGGCCGCGGCGATCCGGCCCGGTGAGACCACCGCGGTCTGGGTGGAGACGCCGACCAACCCGCTGCTGGGGGTCGCCGACATTGCCGCGGTCGCCGAGCTCGCCCATGCCGCCGGCGCGCTGCTGATCGTCGACAACACGTTCGCCTCGCCCTACCTCCAGCAGCCGCTCGTCCTGGGCGCCGACGTGGTCGTGCACTCGACCACCAAGTACTGCGGCGGCCACTCCGACGTGGTCGGCGGCGCTCTGGTGACCGACGACGACGCCCTGGCCGAGCGGCTGCGCTATTTCCAGAACGCCATCGGGGGCGTGGCCGGACCGTTCGACGCGTGGTTGGTGCTGCGGGGACTGAGGACGCTCGCGGTCCGGATGGAGCGGCACTGCGACAACGCCGAACGGGTGGCCGCCTACCTGGTGGACCACCCGAAGGTCGCTCAGGTCTACTACCCCGGCCTGGACGACCACCCCGGCCACACGGTGGCCAAGGCGCAGATGCGCCGCTTTGGCGGCATGGTCAGCTTCCGGGTCGCAGCCGGTGAGCAGGCGGCCGTCGACCTGTGCGGCCGGACGGAGGTCTTCACCCTCGGTGAGTCCCTCGGCGGCGTGGAGTCCCTGATCGAGCACCCCGGCCGGATGACCCACGCCTCGGTCGCCGGCACCGCCCTCGAGGTCCCCGCCGACCTGATCCGGCTCAGCGTGGGCATCGAGGACGTCGACGACCTGATCGCCGACCTCGACCGCGCCCTCTCGTGAACGTCGGGGAGTGGGCTCAGGGCAGCCGCCAGTCGATCGGTGGCGCACCCTGGTCGGCGAGCAGGGCGTTGACCCGGCTGAAGGGGCGGGAGCCGAAAAAGCCGTAGCGGGCCGACAGCGGTGAAGGGTGCGCGCTCTCGACGGACGGCACCGTGCCGAGCCGCGGAGCCAGAGTCTGGGCGTCGCGCCCCCACAAGACCGCCACCAACGGGCCACCGCGCTGCACCAGCGCCTCGATCGCCCGGTCGGTCACCCGTTCCCAGCCGCGGCGGCGGTGCGACGCCGAGCGTCCAGGCTCCACGGTCAGCACCCGGTTGAGCAGCAGCACACCCTGGTCGAACCAGGGTGTGAGGTCGCCGTGCGCCGCCGGGGCGATCCCGAGGTCGTCTTGCAGCTCGGCGTAGATGTTGACCAGCGAACGAGGGACCGGTCGGACGTCGCGGGCGACCGCGAACGAGAGCCCGACGGGGTGGCCCGGGGTGGGGTAGGGGTCCTGGCCGACGATCAGCACCCGGACCTCAGCCAGCGGCCGGCTGAAGGCCCGCAGCACGCGCGTACCCTCAGGCAGGAAGCCCCGGCCCGCCGCCGTCTCGGCGTCCAGGAACGCCTCCATCCGCGCCAGGTCCGGCGCCACGGGGGCCAGCGCCTGGGCCCAGTCGGGCGCCAGTCCGGCGGTCAGCGGCTGGTCAGCGGAGGTCGGCACTGGCCACCTCCGCGGTGCCGGCCACCGTAGGGGGCATCCGCGCCGACGTGGCGGCGGCGCCCAGCAGCAGGACGGCGCCGACCGCGAACGCGGCCGGGTAGGAGAAGGTGTCCGCGAGCCAGCCGGCGACCAGGGGGCCCACGATCGCGCCGACGTCGGAGCACATCGAGAACACGGCCACCGCGGTGCCGCCGCGTCCGCCCGCCGCGTCACCGACCGAGGCGGCCGGCGCCGTACCGAGGAAGGCGGCGGCGACGCCGTACAGGCAGAGGGCCGCGATCAGCAGCCAGATCGTCGGCGCGAACGGTACGGCCAGGATCGCCAGCCCCGCGATCGTGCCGCCGGCGATCATCGCGGGCCGTCGTCCGACCGTGTCGACGAAGCGTCCCACCGGCCCGACGGCCAGGGTCTGGGCAACGGCGGCGCAGGCGAACGCGATCCCGGTCCAGGACGGGGGTCGGTCGAGCACCTCGACCACGAGCACCGGGATCAGGGTGCTTCGGACGCCGAACGACGTCCAGCCCTGGGCGAGGTTGGTCACGCACGCCGCCTGGTAGCGCTTGTCGCCTAGCACCTGCCGGAACGGCACCACGGGGACGGCGGTGGTGTCGAGCCGTTCGCTCCGCGTCCGCAGCAGGACCAGGCCGACGGCCCCGGCGACGGCGAGGGTGCCGGCGTAGAAGAAGAACGGGGCCGTGAGCGAGATCGCGGCGAGCAGGCCGCCGATGGCTGGGCCGGCCATGCCGCCGAGCAGGAAGCCGGCCTGGGAGAAGCCGGCGGCCCGGCCGCGAAGCCCGGTCTCGACCGACGTGAGCAACAAGGTGGTGGCCGAGACGGTGAACATCGCCGAGCCGACGCCGCCGACGCCGCGGAGGACGAGCAGCTGCCCGTAGCTCTGCGAGACGCCGGCGACGCCGCTGGACAGGGCCACCACGAAGATGCCGGTCGCCATCACGGTCCGCTCGCCGAAGGTGTCGATCAGCCGGCCGCAGAACGGGCTGGTCAGCAGTCGCATCGCGGCGAACGCCGACACCACTGCCCCGACGGCGAAGTTGTCGACCCCGAACGCCCGGGCAAAGACCGGCAGCACGGGCACCAGGACCCCGAATCCGACCGCGACGCAGAAGGCGATCAGGCCGAGCACGTAGACCTCGCGTGGCAGCCCGGACGAGCCGAGGAGTCGTTCCCGGACCGACCACCGCCCACGCACCGGCCAAGTGTGCCAGTCCAGTCGGTTAGCGTTGACACGTTCGGAACCATGAGCGAGGAGGCAGGGCGTGGGACTTCCCAGCAAGGTCTGGACCAGCGTGAGCGGCGCCCGCGAAGCGTTGAACCGACGGGCCGAGCTGGTGGCGGCTGGGACCAACGGGACCGAACCGCCGCCCCCCGCGCCAGCGATCACCACCACCGAGGACATCGACCAGTCCGTACCTTCTGGCCTGCGGCTGGCGGCTTCCTGGTCGTGGCGGCTCATCCTGGTGGCGGTGCTGGTCTACGGGCTGGCCCGGGTGGCCGGCTACCTGTCGGAGGTGATGATTCCGGTCGCCATCGCGATCCTGCTGGCCGCCATGCTGTCGCCGGTGGCGAACAAGCTGCGTGCCTGGGGTCTGCACCGGGGCGCGGCGACGGCGGTCACCCTGCTCGGCGGGATCGTGCTGATCGCTGGCGCGCTGACCCTCATCACCACCCAGATCGTCTCCCAGGCCGCCGAGCTCTCCACCAACGTCACGGCCGGCTTCAACAACCTGGTCACCACGCTGCAGAACAGCCGGCTGCCGATCAGCGCGTCCTACTTCGACCCCGAAGCGTGGGGCAAGCGGATCCAGACCTTCCTCACCGAGAGCCGCAGCACGATCGCCACCTACGCGGCCGAGGTGGGCGCTCAGCTGGGGCACTTCGTGGCCGGCCTAGCCATCGCGATCTTCTCGCTGTTCTACTTCCTCTACGACGGCCGCGGCATCTTCACCGCCGTCCTCCGGTTCTTTCCACCCGAATCACGGGCCCGGGTCGACCACGCCGCCAGCAACGGCTGGCGGGCGCTCTCGGGCTACGTCCGAGCCACCATCTTGGTGGCGCTCTCGGACGCGGTCGGCGTGCTGATCGGCGCGCTCATCATCGGGGTGCCGGTCGCCCCCGCCCTGGCGGCGCTGGTCTTCATCGGCGCCTTCGTTCCCCTGGTCGGCGCGTTCGTGTCCGGCTTCGTAGCCGTGCTCGTCGCCTTGGTCGCGCTCGGCTGGTTCCAGGCGCTGTTGATGCTCGGGGTGATCATCCTCGTCATGCAGGTCGAGGGCCACCTGCTGCAGCCGTTCCTGCTGGGCCGCGCCGTCAAGCTGCACCCGCTCGCGGTCCTGCTCGCCATCGCCTCGGGCATCGTGATCGCGGGGATCATCGGCGCGCTGCTGGCGGTGCCGCTGCTCGCCTTCACCAAGTCGTTCGTGGAGTACCTGCGCGGCCACAAGATCCCGCGCAACGACGCCACCCGGCAACCGATCACGGCCGACCCGTCGTCCGGCGCCCTGGTCCCGGACCGGGAGCCGGCGGAAGCGACGCCGATGGGCAACCTCGACGAGACCCCCGAGGCGCTTGACGCGGTCGCGCCGCAGGAGTCGACCCGCGGCCAGTAGTCCGTCGCCCCTCATTCTTGGGCGTGGCGGCGCCCAGGCACGCACCTCGCGGCGTTCTCCTCGTCGTGCTACGACCCGGTAGCCCTTGCTCGTCGGCCTTGCGATGCACGCACCTGGAGGCCGCCAAACCACAAGGCTTAGGGGCGACACCACGCTCCTAGCCGCAGCGGGTCGGGCCGGTCAGAGCGCGGAGCCCTTCTTGTACTGGGAGTAGGAGATGTTCCAGTCGGCGTAGCCGTTGCCCTGCTCGAGACCCTTGCTCGTCCCCGTGGTGACGACGGGGTCGCCGATCAGGGAGTTCTCGTACAGCCAGCCCGCATTGTCCACGCTCATCCCGACGCAGCCGTGGCTGGCGTTGCGGACGCCGAGGTTGGCCAGGCTCCACGGCGCGGCGTGCAGGAACTCACCAGAGTTGGTGACCCGCAGGGCGTACTTCGCGGTGAGCGAGTACTTCTCCTTCGCACCGATCATCTCGTTGGTCATGACCTTGTTGTACTCCTTGGCCATGATCAGCTTGGTGCCGCTGCGCGTGGCCCAGCCTGGCTTGCCGCCGGTCACGGCGATCGTCCGGACGAGCTTGTCGTCGCGGTAGACCTTGGCGTAGTCGGTGTTCAGGTTGACCCGGGTGATCATCTCCCGGCCGACGGTGAACGAGGTGGCGGCCGAGTCCTGGCCGTAGATGCCGTTACCGGCGTTCACCCCGTTCAGGTCGGCGTCCAGGGTCACCTTGGTGCCGGGCTTCCAGTAGGTCTTGGGCCGGAAGTGCACCTCGCGGTCCGAGAGCCAGTTCCAGCTGCCCTTCTGGGCGGGGCTGGAGGTGACGTGCAGGTTCTTCTCGAACGCGGCCCGGTCGCTCACCGGCACGTCGAAGTTCACGATCAGCGGCATCCCGACGCCGACCTTGCTATCGGGCAGTGGGTAGACGCTGGCGAAGGTCTGCTGCGCCAAACTCAGCTTGGCGGTCTTGAAGGTCGCAGTCGTCGTCTGCTTCTGCTTGGTCTTGTTCACCCCGGTCATCGCGAGGGTGTAGGTCGCCGAGGGCTCGAGCCGGTCGTCCGCGGTCCAGGTGAGGCGGTCCTTGCTCAGCGAACCCTTGACGGAGCCGTCGACCTTGGCACCCTTGCCGTCCACGCCCTTGTACGTCAGCTTGACCTTGGTCACCGTGCCGGCGCTGGCCTTGACCGCGACCCGGGTGTCGACCTTCACTTTGGTGGCGTCGTCGTCGACGTTCGCCTTCAGCACCACGGGGTCGGGGGTGGGCGGGGTCGACGGGGACGGGGACTGGCTCGAGGTGCTCGTCGTCGGTGCACCACTCGAGTCGGGCGTCGTCTCGCTGCCGGGCTGGCTGCCGAGCGCGCTGCAGCTGCTCAGCACGGTGGCCAGCACGACGCTGCCGGCGATGCCGGACAGCGAGGCCAGTCGGTGGCTGCGGGTCATGGGGGTCCTCCGAGGTCGATCTACGGTGCCACCAGGGTGCCATCCCCTGCTGACAAATCTGGAATCTACGGCGCGGCGGATGCCACTCGGCCCGTCCCGCAGCTGCGGGACGGGCCGAGACGGTGTTGGTCTGACCGGGCTCAGTGGCCGACGGCGACCAGCTGGTTGTCCTCGACCGAGTCGTCGGCGGTCTCACCCGTCGCGGCGGCCGGAGCAGCCTGCCGACCGGCGAGCGGCTTCTCCCGCATGGTCAGTGCGATGACGAACGCCACCGCCATGAAGGGCACCGCGATCAGGAACACGTCGTCCATCGACTGGGTGAAGGCGGTCAGCACCCAGGTCTTGACGGGCTCGGGCAGACCGCGGATGGCAGTCACGTCGTTGATGGAGGCCGACGCGGAGCCGAGCTGCGCCTGGGCCGAGGCCGGTACGACCTCGGCAAGGTGGTGCGGCAGCCTGGTGTTGAGGATGGCGCCGAAGAGCGCGACGCCGATGGCGCCACCCATCGAGCGGAAGAAGGTCACTGAGGCGGTGGCCGTCCCCATGTGCTTGCGGTCGACGCTGTTCTGCACCGCGGTCACCACGACCTGCATGGTGAGGCCGAGGCCTGCGCCGAAGAGGAACATCAGGCCGGCGATCACCCAGTAGGAGGTGTCGACCTGCAGCCGGGAGAGGCCGAAGAGGGCGAGCCCTACGAGGATGGAGCCGCTGATCGGCATCCACTTGTAGCGACCGGTGCGCGACATGATCTGACCGCCGCTGATGGAGGTCGAGAAGATGCCGACGACGAGCGGCAGCATCGCGAGGCCGGAGCCGGTCGCGGTGTAGCCCTTGACCGCCTGCAGGTAGATCGGCAGGTAGATGAGGCCGCCGAACATGCCGATGCCCATGATCATCGCGAACACGATGTTGCTGGTGAAGGTCCAGTGGGTGAAGAGGCCGAGCGGGATGATCGGCTCGCTGGCCTTGCTCTCCACCAGGATGAAGAGGGCGACGAGGACCGCGACGGCGACGAGCAGCCCGAGGCCGGTGGTCGAGCCCCAGCCGAGGTCGGCGCTGGTGGAGGGGCCTGCCCAGCTGAGGTAGAGGATCAGGCTGGTGACCGCGCCGACGATCGTGGCCGCACCGAGATAGTCGACCGACGCCTCACGCTTGACGTGCGGCAGCTTCAGGTAGATCGAGGTGACGAACAGCGCGCCGAGGCCGATGGGCAGGTTGATGAAGAAGATCCACTCCCAGCCCAGGTGGTCGGTGAACAAGCCACCGAGCAGCGGACCCGCGACCGACGAGACACCGAAGACGGCGCCGAACAGGCCCTGGTACTTGCCGCGCTCGCGCGGCGGGACGACGTCACCGATGACGGCGAGGGCCAGCGACATCAGGCCACCACCACCGAGACCCTGGACCGCCCGACCGGCGATCATCACGTCGATACCGGAGAGGTTCAGCCAGTCGGCGATCGGGGAAGCAAACCCACAGATGACCGAACCGGCGAGGAAGACCACGATCGCGGCCTGGAAGATCGGCCGACGGCCGACCAGGTCGGAGATCTTGCCCCAGAGCGGGGTGGCGGCCGTCGAGGTGAGCAGGTAGGCCGTGACGACCCAGGACAGCTTGTCCAGACCGCCCAGCTCGGAGGTGATCTTCGGTAGGGCCACACCGACGATGCTCTGGTCGAGGGCGGCGAGGAACATGCCGGCCATCAGCCCGACCATGACGCCGAGGATCTGGCGATGGCTGAGGTAGCCACCGGTGGACGCCGTGTGGGCGACCGGGGAGTCGGAAGCGCTGGCGGCCGGTGCGGCGGCGGTCACCGCGTCCCGGGTGGCGTGACGAGGAACGACGGTGTCGTCCTCGATCAGCGCACGACGGGGTACGTGCTTGGTCATGCTTGCTCCAGATCTGAGTTGAGGTTCTCGACGTCGTTCACGAAACGGCCGAGGAGGTGGTCGAGCTGAGCGACGTCAGCGGTGTCCCAGGTGCCGATCCCGCGGCTGAGCAGGGTACGGCGGCGGTGGAAAGCGTCCTGCAGGGTCTGCCGCCCCGCGGGGGTGAGGCCGATCCGGTGGGCTCGGCCGTCGCCGGGGTCGGGGGTGCGTTCGACGAGGCCGGCCCGGTCCAGCTGGGTGACGTGGCGGGAGACCGTCGAGGTGTCGAGGTTGCTGCATCCCGCGAGCTCGGTCACCCGCATGGGACCGTCGGCGGCCAACGACTTGAGCAGCCAGAAGGTTCCCGGTTCGAGCTGGTCGCCCTCGACCCGCTGACGCATCAACCGGCCCACGGCCATCAGGGCCAGCAGCACCGAGTCCACGACCGCCGGCGCCTCGGCGGAGTGGTCGGGGGTGGGCTGCTCGGCAGGCTGCCGGTCCGAGAGCGTTGTTTGCATGCCGCAAGCATATGATTGGTTGTATGGCGCACGCAACATGATCGGCGAGACCTCCGTCACAGCAGCGGACCTGGCGGTGCGAGGCTGACCCAGAGCCCGAACGGTGTTCGGGCGCGAGGGCCGAGGAGGTCGACATGGGTGCAGCAGCGGACTTCGCCGCGCGGGTGCGCAACCGGGAGCAGGTGCTCGGATACTGGGTGGTACTAAACGCCCCGCCCGCCACCGAGCGGATCGCCGGCGCGGGTTATGACTATGTGGTGCTCGACGCACAGCACGGCCTGCTCGGCTACACCGGGCTGCTGCACGGCCTGCTCGCCGTCGACGCCGCCGCCGCGACAGCCACCGCGCCGCACCGGCCGGTCGGCATCGTCCGGGTCGAGTCGGGGGAGCCCGCCACGATCGGCCACGCCCTGGACGCCGGTGCGGGCGGGGTCATCGTCCCGCTGGTGAGCTCCCCGGCCGAGGCCGCCGCGGTGGTGGCTGCGACCCGCTACCCGCCGGCCGGCGTGCGCTCGTTCGGGCCGATGCGCTCGGGGCTGCGGATCGGACCCGAGCCGGCGACCAGCAACGACTCGGTCGTCGTGCTGGCCATGATCGAGACCGCGGCCGGACTGGCCGAGGTCGACGCCATCGCGGCGACGCCGGGGCTCGACGGCCTCTACATCGGACCCAACGACCTGCGCCTGGCCCTGGGCGCACCCACCCCGGACGACCCGGCGTACGACGACGCCCTCGCCGAGGCGCTGGCGGCCGTGCGCGGCGCATGTGACGCCGCCGGGATCGCCGCCGGAATCTTCACCCCCTCCGGCGAGGTCGCCGCCCAGCGTCTCCGGGAGGGGTTCACCTTCGTCACCGTGGCCCTGGACCTGGTGCACCTGGAGCAGACGGTCCGGGCTCACCTCGACGTCGCCCGCGGAGCCCTCGGGCCGTAAACCTGGGTGCGGTGAAGCTGATCGTGGTGCACGCTGGTCGGCGGCCCTCGTCCGAGCGGCCGTAGAACCGTGTGAGGCAAGAGGTATCACCGTGGAGAAGATCAACTCGCGTCTGCTCAGCTGGGCATCGATCCTGGACGACAAGACCCGGTCCCAGGCCGAGCTGGCCTCCACCATGCCCTTCGTCTTCCCGCACCTCGCGCTGATGCCGGACGCCCACCTGGGCCTTGGTGCGACCGTCGGGTCCGTCATCCCGACCCTGCGGGCGTTGATGCCCGCCGCGGTCGGCGTCGACATCGGCTGCGGCATGATCGCGGTGCGGAGCCAGTTCGTGGCCTCCGACCTCGGGGAGCGGCCGCTGGCGGAGCTGCGGCACTCGATCGAGCGGTCGGTCCCGCTGTCGGCCGGACAGCAGAACCGCAGCCTGACCGAGACCGCTGCCGTCCGGGTGGCGGAGCTGGAAGCCGTGCCGGACGTCGACCCCGACGCCCGGATGGGTCGCTGGCGCGAGCAGCTGGGCACCCTCGGGTCGGGCAACCACTTCATCGAGGTGAGCCTGGACGAGCAGGACCGGGTCTGGCTGTTCCTGCACTCGGGATCGCGGGGCGTCGGCAACAAGATGGCCCAGCACCACATCAAGGTCGCGACCAGGCTGATGGAGCGGTACTGGATCGACCTGCCCGACTCCGACCTGGCCTATCTGGTGGAGGGGACCGAGGAGTTCACCGCCTACCTGCACGACCTGCGGTGGGCTCAGCGCTACGCCCTGCTCAACCGGGAGGAGATGATGGACCGCGTCGTCGACTGCCTCGGCCACTTCGTCGGGACGCCGGTGCAGGAGGCGGAGCGGATCAACTGCCACCACAACTTCACCGTCCCCGAGCGGCACTTCGGCCGGACGGTGTGGGTGTCGCGGAAGGGTGCCATCGAGGCGCGGGAGGGCCAGCCGGGCCTCATCCCGGGCTCGATGGGGACGGCCTCGTACGTGGTGGAGGGCCGCGGCAACCCGGTCGCCCTCAACTCGGCTCCGCACGGGGCGGGGCGGATGTTCTCGAGGTCGAAGGCCCGCCAGACCTTCACGCAGGAGCAGCTGCGGACGGCGATGGTGGGAATCGAGTACCGCGACTCGGCGGCATTCCTGGACGAGATCCCGGCCGCGTACAAGGACATCGACCAGGTGATGCTCGACGCCGCCGACCTGGTCACGGTCCGGCACACGCTGCGGCAGATCGTGAACGTCAAGGGCGACTGAAGTGGGCGAGCGTCAGGCGGCAGGTTCGCCTGGCGCTCGCTGCTCGAGGAGAACGACTACGGCTTTTCGTGACGCTCCCGGTTGTCTGGCGCCTACACGAGGCTCAGGCGAAGTCTTCGCCGACCTCGGCGATGTCGGGGTCGGCTGAGAGGGAAGCCGCGCGAACCAGATCGGCGAGGGGTTCGGAAGCCCGGCTGTGCGAAGCAGCTCGGCAGCTCGACGATAGGCCTCGTCGTCGCTGCTGACGTCACCCACCACGGTGGCGCTCAGTCGCTCCAGGAACTCCGAGCGTTCGGCCGGTGGTAGCCGGAGGATCAACCGCCGGCACTCCTCGAGCAGGGAGTGCGACACCAGGAGCAACGGCTGCAGCGCGAGGAGCACCGCTGAGGTCAGCTGCGGGTGAGCGCTGGTCAGAACGCTCAGCGCCGCGCGCCGCGACGAGAAGTCCGCCAGCGCCCAGCTGAGGGTGGCTGGCAGTTCGTCCTGGGGGAGAGCCATGACGGCCTCGGTGAGGCGACGCTCGGCCGCGACGACGGCCAGCCAGCCCTCTGACGGCTGCGCTGCAGAAGCCATGTGATCGCTGGTCAAAGCTGGTCGTCGAACTCGATCAAGTCGTCCACGGCCGATCGGAACCATCCGTAGAAGGTGAGGTAGACCTCTCCCTGCTCGTAGCCGAGCACCTCGAAGTCATCGACGACCGACACTTGAGCCAGCCCCAGGTCCAAGTCCCAGCAGGCGATGTCGTCCCGGTCGGTCCGATGGGCGAAAGGCACCAGTCTCCGGGTGGGATACCTCGCCTGGAGGCCGCGATGCCGGTCGAGCAGGCTCTCTCCCTGCAGAATCAGCCACGGTTCCAGGTCGACCAGGTTCAGCTGCACGACCCGGAGGAACTCCGCCGGGTAGACGAAGTCGTCCGGCAATTCGCTTGCCGACAGCAGCTCTGACATGTCTCATCCTCGTCTTTCATGCGTCCGACGTCGATGGGTTGCGAAGATATGCTCGGACTGGGCGTGAAGCGCTGCTCGGAATTGCTCTTCCACCTAGCCTATACCGTGCATCTTCGGGATCGCGTCTGACGGTAGAAGCGGGATCAGGAAAAGCCGTCGGAAAAAGCTTGGTGACGGAACCTACATCCGTTGGGCACGCAGCATCCCGCCACGGCGCGTCGGCATCAAGCCATGCCGCGCGAAAGCGCTGCACACTTTGTAGGAGGGCCGTCTTGATAGCCCCACTCCACACCGCAGCGTGGACAATGTTCAAAAAGTGGCGTCAGGCCGTCTAGACCCCATGGCGGATCGCCGGCTTCGAAACCGCACACTCGGCAGGACAGGTCAACGGTGCTGGGCATGAAATCATTCATAATCGTTGGATTACCGTTATCCCTGCCAGTCGGTCGACCATTCCGTAACCTCTCCACTCTCCCCTCCCACCGCGGCACGTCGACGGAGCTGATGGGGGTGTGGAGGGTTGCTCAGCGGAAAGAGGCACCGACAACGTCAATCTCACTCGTCCAGCTCGCGAGCCCTCTCCGGATCTCCGCCGGCGTCGAGCTGGTGAAGTCGGGCGGAGGTTTATCGCCGCCTAGGATGTTACCGACGTAAAACTCGCCAGCAAGCCCGACGATCTGTAGATCTGCGTCCGGTGTGAGGCCTGCGGTGATCGCCAGTCCCGCGGGATGAGGACTCGGAATCCAGCTCATCACGGCGTGCCAGGTGCTTCCTCGTCTCGGCGATGCGTGCCACCGGAACTCCGACACGTTCTTCACGACCACCACAGCAGTGTTCCCGTTCCGGAGCTGGAGCGCTCCGCGACAGTCGAACAGAAGCCGTGCGTCACCGGTTGTGGGGTCGAGGCTCGCCGAGAGCAGCGCAGCCTCGAGCAACGTGCCGGTCTCCGTCAGCGCGTCCATCTCCACCGGCAGTGCGCAGTCGAACCTCGATGGCTCGATGAGCAGATCGAAGATGCTCATGGGTTCCCTTAGGAAAACCCGTCGGGAAGGAGGGACAGAGGGATCCTCAGGGTGTCGACCTCGAAGTTGGGCGAGCCCTTGAAGAGCAGGGAGAACACCACCTCGGCGCCCTCGACGCTGTACGCGTGGGTGAAGACGCTGATGTGGTCGCCGTCACGCAGCGGTATCTCCCAGTGCTCGGCGGGCATGGCGAGCTCCGAAGCCTCTTCGACGTGGTTCACGACACTCCTAAGTAGGTCTTACCCTTGGCGATCGCGCGCTGCGCGTGCGGATCTCGCAGTACCTCCCTCTGCAGCGACTCGGGCATCTCCCTGAACGCCTCGGTATCGAAGTCGTAGAGAAATTTCTCGGCGTCTCGCTGGTAGTGCAGCTGACCCGGCCGAACACCTGGTGCCGGGTTCTCGACGTCGATCCGGTATCCGAGACCTGGCTTCGTCAAGGTTTTGCTCATGACTTGCGTTCCTTTGGCGCCCAGCATATCGGGATCCACATTGCACATGTTGTGGACGAGCACCCAGTGGTCGCCGGTTTGCACGTGGTAGCTGTGCAGGTCGGCGACGTTCAGGTTGTGGACGGTGGCGGTCTGGCCGGTCGCGGTGACCGCGACGAGCTCCACGCGGGCCCGTGGTTGTCCACGAGCTTGTCGCCGGGCTGCAGGTCGCGGACGGGGGTCCAGCCGCGGCCGTCGACCCAGAACGGGTGCTCGGCGGTGGAGGTGACGGTGCCGGTCGAGGTCTGCACCTCGTAGGTGTCGACGTCGGCGTGGACGTAGGTGTCCACCACCCGCTTGGCGACGGTCTCGCCGGTGTCGGGGTCGGCGGCGAGGACCTCGTCGCCGACGGTGATGTCCTCGATCGGCTTCGACGTGCCGTCAGCCAGCAGCACCTGAGTGCCGGCGACGAAGCAGGCCGACCCGGACACCTTGGTCAGCACGCCACCAGTCGCACCTCCGGTCGCGCCGCCCATCGCCGCGCCCCCCAGCGTCGCCTTGGCGAACCCGCCCGCGGTCAGCGGCTGTCCGGACGTGGCGTAGCCGAGTCCACCCGACACCCCGCCGCCCGCGTGGCTCAGGACGCTGATCTGGTTCCCGTCACGCAGCTGTATCCGCCACTGTTCGGCCGGCAGGGCGAGCTCCGAAGCTTCCTCGAGTGATTCACGGTTGGCCTTTTACCCGAGCGGGTCGGACTATCCCTCGCAAACCTCCCCCGAGACCAAGACCGTTCCATTGGGGATGCACCATCCCGCCATGGAGCGCCAGCGTCGGGCCATGCCGCTCGAAGTGCTACACACTGACAGGCGTGGCGTCTTGGTAACCCCACTCCCACCCAGCGGGGACAATGCTCGAAGAGTGGCGTCAGGCCGTCCTGACCCCAGGGCGGATTGCCGGCTTGAAAACCGCACACACGGCAGAACAGGTCAACGGTTCTGGGCATGAAAGTCATTCATGTTCTTTGGATTGGCAAGGTATCTGACCAGCCGGTCGACCTACCGTGACCTCTCGTCCGCAGCGGAGCTCAGTCGTCGATGGTGGCGAGCTCACTCGCAAACCGACGAAGATCTGCCATTACCTCGTCGGAAGCGGATGCCCATGGTCGGTCCGGATCTAGGGGGCATCCGAACCATCCGGGCTCGGTCAACCAGGCGAGAACTCCTCCCGACATGCATCCTGGATCCAAGAGCGCAGGGGGATCGCAGAAGGGAACGCCCTCCGCGCCAACCCAGGCAACGCAGGCGCCGCTCCGTATGAGAGACGCGAGCGTGGAGCGCACAGCTTCCCGGAAGGCGCCGCTTGCCGGCCACGCCAATATCGGGAGGTCCCACCCTCTTACCTGCCAGCCGTTTCCATACAACCGTAACGGTCGAGCAGTCAGAGCGTGGGGCCAAGAGTCGCTCGGAAAAACGAGGGCGTCAGTACTTTCGAGTGGTGACAGTCCGTAAAACGTCAGTCCGGGTAGATCTCCGCCGCCTGGCACAAAGACGGTCAACTGCTCCCGCGCCGGAATTGCATCCACTATAACCCCCACTTGGTCAACTGATTCAGAGTTGGCTTGAAGGCTGTGGCGAGCTCTCCTTGGTTTGGACCGTCCTTGTAAACGGGCTCTTGGTAGTTGAGCGTGGTGAGTCGGTGATGCAAGGGCTCGTGGCCCTGCG
>NZ_CAXTHG010000012.1:0-118929 GCF_964244005.1 uncultured Friedmanniella sp.
TCGAAACCGGCGGGTTCCGACCCCAACTACACCCCAGATTATGAAGAGCCGGTATGCGCGACCATCCCTACCGGCGTAGGCGCCCAATTGCTTGTGGGCTGCGCGGCAGGGGGATGGGTATCGGTGGCGCCCGCCCATCTGGAGGGTCCCAGACAGGCGACAGCCGAGATGGGGCGGAACACATCGGTCAGCTTCACCGATCAGGACGGGAAAGCGACGTCTGCGTCGTACCAGCTCGCCTGATCCTTGCTGTCCGCCACCGGGACCAGCGCAGCGGCTGTCTCCTCGGCCACCCGACGTGCGTCCGGGGACGACCAGTCGACAGCGGGCTCGTCCCCAGGCCCCGAAACGCAGATCGGCTCCGACGTCGTCGCGAGGCAGAGGGTCTGCGAAGCCGGACGCACCTCCACCTCGCGCCCGTTGATCGTCTGGGTCTCGACCGATCCCGGACCGATCGATTCCTTCGCCTGGTTGGAAACCTCCATGCTCAGCGGCCTCGTCGCGGAGGCCAGCTCGAACTGCGCGGAGACACGGGTGGTGTCACCGTCGATCCACTCGATCAGCTGCGTCATGCGCACGCCGTCGGGGACTGACGTCAACCGGTACGGCACCAGCACGGGGTTCGGTTCGACGTGCACCCTCTCCGCGATGCCGAGGATGCCGGCCTTGTCGAGATCGCAGCCCACGTCGAACCAGCGGTCGCCAGCGTCCCAGACCACCTGGGCGGAGTACGGTCCGTAGTCTGGATCCCGCTCGCCGAAGGACGCTCGCTGACCCTGCACGGAAACGGTCTCGGGACGTTCTCCCCAATAGTGCTTGGGCTCAACGGGTGAGGTCGAGACCAGGCATCCCGTCGAACGGGGACCGCTCAACGACGTCGACTCGTCCGTCGGGCCGACATTGCGCGCCGTGACGGTCCAGCCGGCGGGCAGATCGATCCGGTGGGTCTGGTTCCAGCTGTGTCCGGCCGCCGGCTCGACGGTGCGGTTGTCCTCTGGTGACGCGCACGACGAACCGGCCGCCGCGAGGCTGACCACCACCAGGACGCGGCCGGCAACCCGCGCACGACGGAACGGGATGGGTCGCCTCACCTTGGAAGTATCGACCCGAAACGTTGCAGCGTCCGGCGAGACGACCGATGCGGCTCTCATCGGGTGAACACCTTGGCCCAGACGGCTGCGGTCTCGGCGTCGTAGTAGCGGGTGAAGCCGCAGTTCCACGCCTGCCTGGTGCCGTCGGAGACTGGCCGCCGCTGAGAGGCTCAGAATGAGCACTCTGCTACCGCTCGCGAAGACCGAGCACCCGACCTAGCTCAGGGCATGGTCGGCGGCAGCGCCAGCCGCGGGAGTGCGCGACCCACCAGCGGTCCGACAGCAAGAGCGAAGACCACCGTGGCGACGCCGACGGTGCCACCGAGCAGCCAGCCGATCAGCAGGACCGTGCCCTCGATCAGGGTTCGGGCAGCGTAGACCGGCAGGCCGAGGGCGACCAGGCCGGTCATCAGCCCGTCGCGCGGACCGGGGCCCCAGCCAACGCCCACGTAGAGGCCGGTGCCGACGGCGACGGTCACCAGGGCCAGGACGACGAACAGGGCCCGCAGGACCAGAGAGGTCGGCTCGGGGAGCAAGGCGACGCCGAGGTCGAGCACGGGGCCGACGACGAACGCGTTGGCGATGGTGCCGAGCCCCGGCCGCTGTCGCAGCGGGATCCACAGCAGCAGGATCCCCAGCGAGATCACCACGGTCACCTGACCGAGGGTGAGCCCGGAACGCGACGCCAGGCCTTGGGTGAACACCGTCCACGGGTCGAGGCCGAGGTTGGCCTGCACGAGCAGCGCCAGAGCGAGGCCGAAGAGGACCAGGCCGACAAGCAGGCGGACGCTGCGCAGCACCGGACGGTCGGACCAGCGGCTGCGTCCGGCGGCAGGGGTGCGGGTCACCGGGTGACCCTACCGGTTGACTGGACGGCTAGGTTCGGGCTCTACGCCGCAGACCCCTTGTTCAAGTGCCCGCCCCCGACGAATCGGAGAACTACCCAGCATGAGTGACCTCGCCCCCCGCCAGAACGTGAAGTTCGACCGCGACGGCACGACGATCAGCGGCTACCTGCAGCTGCCGCCGAGCGGCCGCGGCCCCGGGCTGATCGTCATCCAGGAGTGGTGGGGGCTGGACGACCACATGGTCTCTGTCGTCGACCGGTTCGCCGCAGAAGGTTTTGTCGCCCTCGCTCCCGACCTGTACGGCGGCCGGGTCACCCACGGCGTCGAGGAGGCGGGCCAGCTGGCCGGGTCACTCTCGGAGGAGGCCGCTGCCGCAGCGCTCGCCGGCGCTGTCGACTACCTGCTCGAGCAGGAGTCGGTCACCTCCGCCAAGGTCGGCGCGGTCGGCTACTGCATGGGCGGTGGCTTCGTCCTGCTGCTGGCCACCCAGCGTCCCGACGGTATCGGCGCGGTCGTGCCCTACTACGGCATCGGACACCTGCCCGGCTCCTACGCCGCGATCACGGCGCCCGTCCAGGGCCACTACGGCGAGACCGACCAGATGTACCCGGTCGACGCCGCGCACGCCCAGGAGGGCCAGATCCGCGAGGAGGCTGGGGTTGAGGTGGAGTACTTCTACTACCCGGCCGGGCACTCGTTCGCCAACCCCGAGGACCACCTCGGAACCTACGACGCCGACAGCGCCGAGCTCGCCTGGACGCGAACGCTGGAGTTCCTGCACGCCCAGCTCGGCTGACCCACCCGTGGCTGGCCCAGCCTCGGTTCTAGCGGATCTTCACCGTCCGCTTCGCCGACCCGGTGGCGATCTGGGACGTGCCGCGATAGCTGACGGTGTAGCGGTGCTTGCCCTTCTTGATCTTGGTCGCCGACCACCGGGCACGACCCTTGACGATCGTGATCGAGGACTTCCGGACCTTCGTACCCTCGGTGATCCTGACCGTGCCACCGACACTGGTCTGGCCTGGGGCGGTGATCGCGATCGTCAGCGTCAGCTTGCCTTTGCTCGTTGACGATCCCTTGAGCGTGAGCACCGGCTTGACCTTGGCCTTGACGGTGGTGGTGATCGTCGTGCTCGAGGCCTTGACCCGGTTCGTGCCGCTGTACCGGACCAGATAGGTGTGCCGGCCCGGGGTGACCTTGGTGGCCTGGTAGCGCGCCGTCCCTGCGCTGACGGCGATCCCCGACCGTAGCGTCTTTGCCCCTTCGGAGACGTCGACCGTGCCACCGGCGGCGGGCTGGCCGGCGGCGCGGACGTCCACGGCCAGGTCGAGGGCGCCGACCGCCGCCGAGCTGGCGCTGACGGTCAGCCCGGGGTCGAGCGCGTCGGCCACGGCGACCGTCGTCGTACCGGTGGCGGTCGCGACCGAGGGGTCACCACGGTAGACGACCCGGTAGGTGTGGTCACCCGGGGTCAGACCGTCGTCGTCGAAGACCGCCGCGCCAGCGACGACGGGCAGCGCGGTGGCGACGGCGTAGCCGCCTTCGTAGACGTCGACGGTGCCACCGATGCTCGGCGCCCCTGGCGCGGTCACCGCGATGTCGATCCGGGCCCGGCCGGGGTCGGGTGAGCTGCCGGTCAGGCTGAGCGTGGCCGGCAGGAGGTCCACCACGGCCGTGGCGGCGGACACGCTCACACCGGTCGTGGCCCCGGTCTTGGTGCCCGTGGCGCGGACGCTCATCCGGGCGCCAGCGTCGTCCGCGGTGAGGGTGTAGGTCGGGCCGGTCGCGTCGCTGACCGGGACCCCGTCGCGCAGCCACGCGTACGTCGTGGTCACACCCGACGGCGACCAGGTGGGCGCTGTCACGCTCAGCACCTCACCGATCCGGGCGAGCCCGGTCACGGCCGGCGGGCTGACCGGGGCGATCTGGACCGGCGGCGGCGGTGCGTCCGCCGCCGGGTCGAAGAGCAACACCTGGTACTGGTAGTCGTCGAGGGTGTCGCCCCAGGCGTTCAGGATGCCCGAGACGGTGACGGTGTACGTGTCGGCGCGACCGCCCGTAGGGACGGGAAGCGTCCCGACCTCGAAGACGAGGGGCCGTCCGGGCTGGCCCCGCTGGGCGGTCCCGACCGGGTGGGTCGTGACGGCCAGCGGCCGACCGTCGGGTCCGGTCACCGCGACCGTCGCCCGCCTCAGGTCCACGTCGACGTCCCACGGCGCCACGGACCAACGCCCGGCCGGTTCCAGCGGGGCAGGGAAGTACCCGCTGGAGGGCCAGGTGGTGTAGCTCGGGGTGTCCGCCACGCCGCGGGTGGTGGTGACCCACAGCGCGTTGTAGGAGCCGACGGTACCGCTGCCCATGCTCCGCACGGTGGGTCGCTGGAGCCGCGTACGGCGCACCACCCCGACGTTGCCGTCGCCCGCGTCGTCCATGTACTGCCGCACGACCGCGGCGCCGCTCGAGGAGCCGCTGAGGTTGGAGCTGGCAGCGCCGTCGGCCCCCGCGTCGGTCCAGCACCGCCACGTAGACGGTGGTCGGGAGCTGACGGCGGTGTTCGCGTACATCATCAGCGCGGCCTGCTGGGCGGCGGCGGAGTAGCCCGGATCGAAGGTGACGGGTTCGACCCCACTCATCCGGCGGACGTAGTTGACGAGGGTGAGGGTGGCGTCCTGCAGGCCGGCCGGCGTCGTCCCGGCGGCGCAGCGGGAGAGGGCGTCGGCCGCGGGGTCCGGTGCGGTGACCGCCGCGGCCGGCAGGTAGACGTTGGTGTAGGCCGACGCCACCGTTGACCGGTCGTTCGTGTCCAGCGGTCCGGTCAGCACTGCGGCCGATGTCCGGGCCGCCGGTGGGCCGCTCGTCGGCGTACGTGGCTGGGCCGCAGCCCCGGCGGGAGGCAGCAGCAAGAGCACGAGCAGGGGAGCCAGGCACCCCGCGACGGTGCGTGCGCCGACCGGGATGGCTCGGGGGGTGGCCATGACCAAAATTATTTCAGCCGTGGGGACCTTTCCGGGATCCCTTCGGGCGGACTCGGGACTATTCGGGACTTTCGTCCCGGGCACCTGCCGTCGCGACCGAGGAGCCTCGCAGCAGCTCGGCCAGCGTGACGGCCGGCCGGCCCGCCAGCTCGGCCAGCTGGGTCCGGCAGGAGAAGCCGTCGGCGAGCACCACCGCATCCGGCCGCGCCCGGACCGCCGGCAGCAGGTCGTGCTCCGCCACAGCGACCGACACGTCGTAGTGCCCGAGCTCGACGCCGAAGTTGCCCGCGAGCCCGCAGCAGCCACCGACGGTGGTCACCGTGGCCCCCGACGCCGTGAGCAGGGCGGCGTCTGCGGCCCAGCCGATCACCGAGGCGTGATGGCAGTGGGGCTGGGCCACGAGCTCGACGCCGCTGAGGTCCGGCGGCCGCCAGCCGTCAGTCCGCTGCAGCAGCTCGGCGAGGGTCAGGATCCCCGCGGCCAGGTCGGCGACCCGGGGGTCCTCCGGCAGCAGCTCGGCGGCGTCGCTGCGCCAGACGGCCAGACAGGACGGCTCGAGCCCGACGACCGGCGTACCGGCGGCCACGTGCGGGTGCAGCACGTCGAGGGCGTTCCGCAGCTGGCGCCGGGCGCCGTCGCGCTGGCCGGTGCTGATCCAGGTCAGCCCGCAGCAGGCGTCCCGCTCCAGCAGCTGGGGAGCGTAGCCGGCGCCGGCGAGCACCTCGACCGCCGCCTCGACCCCCGCGCCCTCGAAGCAGTCGGAGAAGGAGTCGACCCACAGCACCACAGGCCTTCCGGCCGCCGAGGGGACGCTCACCCGGCGCCGAGCCGACCGGGATGCGAAGCGGGGCAGGGATCGGCGCTGGTCGACGCCGGCACTCCAGCGCACCACGTTCCGTAGTCCCGGTGTGCCTGTCGAGAAGTTGATCAAGGTCGACACACCGCGGAGTCGGGTGATCATCCGCCCCCAGCGGGGCAACCAGCCCAAGGCGTAGTGGCTGCGCGGCCGCAGCTTGCCGCGGTAGGTGTGGTCGATCACCTGCGACTTGTACGCGGCCATGTCGATGCCCGTGGGGCAGTCGCGGGCACATCCCTTGCAGGACAGGCAAAGGTCGAGCGCTTCGTGGACGGCGGGGTCCTTCCAGCCGCCGGTGACCACCTCGCCGTTGATCATCTCCTGCAGCACCCGGGCCCGGCCGCGGGTGGAGTCCTTTTCCTCGCGGGTGGCCTGGTACGACGGGCACATGACGCCCAGTCCCGGGGTGGTGTTGGCCAGGCACTTGCCCACGCCGGAACAGTGGTGGACCGCGGTGGCGAAGTGGTCCACCCGGCCGACGATCTGCAGCGCCCGCAGGTCGGCGGTGTAGGGGCGGGGGTCGACCAGCACGCCGGGGTTCAGCAGGTCGTCGGGGTCAAAGGCGGCCTTGACCTCGCCGAACAACCGGATCGCCGCGGGGGAGTACATGGTGGGCAGCAGGGACGAGCGGGCGCGCCCGTCGCCGTGCTCACCCGACATCGAGCCGCCGTAGCGGGCGACGAGGCCGGCCGCCTGCTGGATGAACGCGCGGTGCACGGTGTCGCCGCCGGCGGTGGTGAGCGGGAAGTCGATCCGGACGTGGACGCAGCCGTCGCCGAAGTGGCCGTACGGCAGCCCGTCCAGCCCGTGGCTCGCCAGCAACGCGTCGAAGTCCCGCAGGTAGGCCCCGAGATGCTCCGGCGGCACCGCGGCGTCCTCCCAACCGGGATAGGCCGGGGCGGCCAGGCTGACCCCGGCCAGGCCGGCGCCGTCCTCCCGGATCTTCCACAGCGCCATCGCGGCCCGTGGGTCGTCGACGACGAAGCCGTCCAGGGCCTGGCCGTCAGCCAGCACCCTCATCGCCCGCTGCCGCACCTCGAGCGGGTCGTCACCGACTATCTCGACGAACATCCAGCCGTCGCCGCGGGGCAGTGGCGGCACGGCCGCATCGCCGTGGGTCCGGCGGACGACCTCGACGATCCGGCGGTCCAGACCCTCCGCCGCGGTGGGGGAGTGCCGCAGCACGGCCGGGGCCGCGTCGCCGGCGTCGGCCATGGAGGGGTAGCCGAGCGCGATCATCAGCTTGTACGGGCTGTCGGCGACCAGCCGTACTTGGGCTCCCAGGATCACCCCGAGGGTGCCCTCGGTGCCGGCGAAGAAGCGGGCAACGTCGAAGCCCCGCTCCGGCAGCAGGTGCTCGAGACTGTAGCCGGAGACCTGACGACTGAAGCGGCCGAACTCGGTCCGGATCGTGCCGAGGTCAGCGGCCACGATCCGTCGCAGCGTCGCGAGGCTGGTCGAGTCCTCCTGCGGCACTCGGGCGTCCAGCCGCAGCCGTTCGCCACGGCCGGTGAGCACGTCGAGAGCCACCACGTTGTCGGCCGTCCGGCCGTAGCCGAGGGCCCGCGGACCGCAGGCGTTGTTGCCGATCATGCCGCCGATGGTGCAGCGGTTGTGGGTAGAGGGGTCGGGTCCGAAGCGGAGCCCGTACGGCCGGGCGGCGGCCTGCAGGTCGGACTGGACCACGCCGGGCTCGACCGTGGCCGTCCGCTCCTCGGGGTCGAGCGCGGTGATCGCGGTCAGATGGCGGGCGGTGTCCAGGACCAGACCCGGACCGACCGCGTTGCCGGCGCACGACGTCCCGGCGCCGCGGGTGGTCACCGGCATCGCCACGCTGCGGGCCGCTTCCACCACGGCGGCGGCCTCCTCCACCGAGCGGGGGTGGGCGACCGCCTGCGGCAGCACCCGGTAGAGCGAGGCGTCGGAGGAGTAGAGCGCCCGGGTGAGCGTCGTCGCGTCGAGGGTGTGCTCGACGCCTCGGCGCCGCAGCTCGGCCCGCAGGTCGCCGACCTCGGGCAGCGCGAGAGCCGGTGGGGGAGCGGTGGCGGCAGTCGTCATGATCGCCTCGATGCTAGTTGGCCCGACCGAGTGGCCCGACCGAGTCCGTGCCGGGGATCAGTCCGACGTGGCCTGGCTGACGGCAGCGAACCCGCGACCGACGGCCGCGTAGTCGTCCTCGCTCATCACCTCGACGAAGTGCCGCCGGACGCTCTCGACGTGCGCGGGAGCAGCCCGCTGCAGCAGGTCGAAGCCGGTGTCGGTGAGGTGGGCCCAGACGCCCCGCCGGTCGGCAGGACAGCTGGCCCGGCCGACGAGGCCGGCAGCCTCCATCCGGGTGACCGTGTGCGTCAGGCGAGATCGGGACTGGTGCACGGCGTCGGCGAGCTCGGACATCCGGACCCGCCGGTCGGGCGCCTCCGAGAGGGTCACCAGGATCTCGTACTCGGGCAGGTCGAGCCCGAAGCAACGCAGGTCGGCGTCGAGCCGGCCGATCAGCCGGGCGCTGCCCACCAGGTAGGCCCGCCAGACCTGCTGCTGCTCAGCGGTGAGCCAGGGTGCCGTCGGGGCAGTGCGAACAGTCATAGAACTATCGTAGCCACTCATTGACTATTCAACTTTCTGTCCTTAATCTGGGCTGACGTTGAACTCTCAACCATGAGGCCGCACCCGGTCCGTACCAAGGAGCACTTGAATGACGCAGGAAACCGTCGCATCCGGCCTGAAGGCCGGCACCTGGACCATCGACCCCGCCCACTCCAACGTGGGTTTCACGGTGCGTCACCTGATGTCCAAGGTGCGGGGCACCTTCACCGACTTCTCGGGCCAGATCACCACCACCGAGGACCTCCTCGGCTCGTCGGTCTCGGTCACCATCACCAGCTCCTCGATCAACACCAACAACGCGCAGCGCGACGGTCACCTGCAGTCCGCCGACTTCTTCGACCCCGAGGCCGGCCAGGAGCTCGTCTTCACCAGCACCGGCGTCCGCGAGTCCGGCGACGGCCACATCATCGACGGCACGCTCACCATCAACGGCCACACCCACCCCGTCGAGCTCGCCACCGAGTTCCTGGGCGTGGACACCGACGCCTACGGCAACACCCGGCTCGGCGCCGAGGCGACCACCTCGATCAGCCGCAAGGACTACGGCGTCGACTTCAACGTCCCGCTCGAGGGCGGCAAGCTGCTGATCGGCGACAAGATCGCCATCAACCTGGAGATCGAAGCCATCCTCAGCTGACTCCGGTCAGCGGACGGTCGCGGCGGCGGTCAGCACCTCTTCGGGACTGACCGCCAGCAGGGCCGGGTCGGGCTCGTCGGTGAAGGCGTCGCCGCGCCGCAGCTCGGCGTGAGTGAGGGCGACGTGTGGCCCGGGCGGCGGGCCCCACTGTTCCGGCGGGGCCGGACCAAAGATCACGACCGAGGGCCGACGGTACGCCGACGCGAGGTGACCGGCGCCGGTGTCGGCAGTCACCACCAGCCCGGCCTCGGCGACCAGGGCCGCGAAGTCGCCGAGCGCGAGCCGGCCGGCCAGCACCGCCGATGGAGGCAGCCCGGCCAGGGCTGCGGTCTGCTCGGCCCGTTTCCGGTCGGCGCCCCCGCCGGTCACCAGCACCGCGTCGTTCTGGCTCGTCAGCCGTCGAGCCACCGCGGCAAAGCTCGCCACCGGCCAGGCCCGGGAGCCGTAGGCGGCTCCGACGTGCACGACCACGCAGCCGGGCGCGCGGCTGGGCTGCGCCGGCCGGTCGATCGCCAGGTCGTCCGGGTCGGCCGGCATCCCGTGCCAGGTCATCAGGTCGGCCCACCGGACCCGCTCGAGACCCCCTTCGGGCCACGGCGGACCGTTCCAGCCCGGCGCGCCGAACCCGACCAACCGCGCCGGTTGCACCGCCTCGCACCGGCCCCGGCTCTCCGGCCCGTTCCCGTGCAGGTCGACCGCGACCTCGACCCGGCCGGGCTCGACGGCCAACGCCTGGTCGAGCCCGGCCGTCGGCAGCAAGACGTCGACGGCGTCGACCAGCGCGACGACGGGTTCGAGCCAGGTCGGCATCGCCACCACCACCCGCGCGTCGGGCCGGGCGCGCCGGATGCCGCGCAGCGCTGGGACGCTGACCAGCAGGTCGCCGAGGCCGAGCGCGCGCAGCACCAGGATCTCGGGCCGGCCGTCCCGCTCACCCAGCCGTTCCATCGGGCCCTCCTGCCGTCCGCTCGGCTCGCGCGTCGGCGAGCAGCTCGAGCACGTCGGCCAGTACCCGGGCGGGGTCGACGTCGGCCACGATCGAGGGGTCGTGGGCGCAGCGTTCGGCGGTCCAGCCCACCTGGGTGAGGTCGGCCCCGCACACCGCGCACGCGCTGGTGAAGCTGACTTGCACCCGGTGCCGGCTGCGGCCGAGCGGGCCGGCGTTGACGAGGTTGCCCACCCAGTAGACCCCGACCGTACGGACACCCAACGCCGCCGCCACGTGCCGCGGGCCGGAGTCGCACGCCACCACCACGTCGGCCCCCAGCAGCTGCTCGACCAGGCCGGACAGGGGCTGCTGGCCGGCCACCGACGACGCCAGCCCGGACGGTCGGCGCTGCGCGGCCAGGATCGCCTCCGCCACCGGTACGTCCTCGGCGCTGCCGACCACCACCACGCGCACGCCGCGCTCGGTCAGCCCGTCCATCACCTGGGCGAAGGCGCCGGGCAGCCACTGACGTCGTGGGTCGGTGGCCCCCGGATGCACCACCACGACCGGCTCGTCCGGCCGTCGGCTCGCCCGCCGAGCCCGCTCCTCGGGTCGGAGTGCCAGCCGCGGCTCGAGCGAGACCGGCATCGCCCCAGCCAGGGCCACCACCTCCAGCCCGCGCAGCACCTCGTGCTGGTAGTAGAGGTACGGTCGGCTGCGCTCCAGCGGCGTCGCGTCCGCCGTCCGGCTGCCGACCGTGTGGCGGGCGCCGAGTGAGAGCAGGAACGGGTTGGAGCTGCGCCCGCCGCCGTGCAGCTGGACGGCGAGGTCGAAGTCGCGGCCCCGCATCCGGTCGACGAACGCCGCCGTCGCGGCGGGGTCCTCCGGGCCGCCGGTACGGATACCGGGCGCGACCGGCAAGGCCGCCAGCACTCCGAACGGCGAGGGTCGCCCGGTCAGCAGGTCCACGTGCGCCGGTGTCCCGAGCAGAGTCAGCTCCGCGCCCGGATAGGCCGCCGCCAAGGCCTCGGCCGCCGGCAGGGACTGGACCAGGTCGCCGATGCCGCTGCCCCGCAGGACGGCGATCCGTCGGACGTCGGCAAACCGGGGTGCCGCCCTGCCGACCCAGCCCCGCTCGTCGCCCACGGCCGGATTCTGGCCCATCGCGCTCGGGTCGGGGAGAAGTGGGTACGAATCGAGCATGGACATCTCTCGCAGGACCGGGGCCGAGGCGGTGACACCCGACCTGGTGCTGGCCCTGCGGCACCTCGCCCCGCGGGTGGTCGTCGTCGGCGACGTGATGCTCGACCGCTGGTGGGTCGGCAGCAGCAACCGGCTCTCCCGCGAGGCGCCGGCGCCGGTGGTCGAGGTGCAGCGCCGCTCCGACGTCCCGGGCGGGGCCGCCAACACCGCGATGAACCTGGCCGCCTTGGGCGCCGACGTCCGCCTGGTCGGGGTGGTCGGCGCAGACGAGGCGGGCCGCGTGCTGCGCGAGCTGCTGATCGAGGCGGGGGTGGAGATCTCGGGCCTGCTGAGCTCCGCCGACGTCGCCACCGTGACCAAGACGCGGGTGGTCAGCGACGACCAGATGCTGGTGCGCATCGACGACGTCCGACGGACCGTGCTGACCCCGGCCCTGGAGGAGGAGCTGACCACGGCGGCGGTCAAGGCCCTGGTCGAGGTCGAGGCGCTGGTGGTCTGCGACTACGGCTCAGGTCTGCTGCTCGGCCCGGTCGAGGCGGCGTTCGGGCGCGAGTCCCGGCCGCCGCTGGTCGTCGTGGACGCCCACGACGGGGCGCCGTGGGCGCGGCTGCGGCCGGACGTGACCACGCCGAACGCGGAGGAGGCCTTCCGGCTGCTGGGCCGTCCGGTCCCGACCGACGGCAGCCGGCTGCGCGAGCTGACGGCCGCGGCGCCCGAGCTGCGCCGTCGCGCCGGAGCGGACGCGGTGCTAGTCACCCTCGACCGGGACGGCAGCGTCCTGTTCGGCCCCGGCGAGGAGGTCGTGAACGAGCCGCACCGGACCCCGGCCTGGCCGCGGGCGGAAAAGCAGGCGGCAGGCGCCGGCGACACCTTCGTCGCCGCGCTGACCCTGGCGCGGGCGGGCGGGGTGTCGCTGCCGGTCGCGGCCTCGCTGGCTCAGGCCGCCGCCGACGTGGTGGTGCAGCGGTTCGGCACCTCGGTCTGCTCGACCGACGAGCTCGTCGAGCACCTCGCGGTCGGCGATGCGGCGCTGGCGGAGGAGACGCTGCTGCGGCGGGTGGCGGCCGAGCGGGCGGCGGGTCGGCGGATCGTGCTGACCAACGGCTGCTTCGACGTGCTGCACCGGGGTCACACCACCTACCTGAGCCAGGCGGCCCAGCTCGGCGACGTCTTGGTGGTGGCAGTCAACAGCGACCGGTCGGTCCGCCGGCTCAAGGGGCCGGAACGTCCGATCAACTCCGCCGACGACCGTGCCGGCGTGCTGGCCGCCCTGAGCTGCGTCACCTACGTCACCGTCTTCGACACCGACACCGCCGTCCCGCTGCTGGAGCGGCTTCGCCCCGACGTCTACGCCAAGGGCGGCGACTACACCCCCGACCAGCTGGTCGAGGCCGAGGTCGTCCGCAGCTACGGCGGCGAGGTGCGCATCCTCGACTACGTGCCGAGCCAGTCCACCACCGAGGTCGTCGGCCGGATCCGTGCCCGCCGCGGTCAGCCGGACCCGGGTATCGAGGGCTGAGCAGCTCGGCTCCCAGCCGGCCGTACGCCCAGAGGGTCCTCACGGCGTCGACAGTGACGGCCCCGCGCCACTCCTACGCCGCGGCCGGGTTCCACTTCGCCCGGCTGAAGTCCCGGCCGCCGTCGGCCTGCTGGCCGGCCTCGAGCGCGTCGAGGCCACGGTCCAGTACCGCAGGGGTGAAGAGCCGGGCGCCGGCATGTCCGGACCAGGGGGCGATCGCCAGGGGATCGATCTCCTCGCCCTCGGCGGCTCCCGCGACGTTGATCCGGCCGTCGGCCGGCACCGGTGCGGCGAGCCGGTCGAGCTCGGCGTCCGCGCGGGCCCGGTCCGGGGTGGCGTCGAGGAGGTCGACGCCGTACGTGAACGTGTACGCGTCGCTCGGGGTGACCTCGCCGACCGCACCCTTGACACGCCCCCGGAGGGGCGGGCATGGTCAGAGGCGTTCCAGAAGCAAAACGTTTTGCCAAGAGACGGACGTGACTCCGAAGATCAGCATCGTCGAAGTAGCAGCCGACGCCGGCGTGAGCGTGACCACGGTCTCGCACGCGCTCAGCGGCAAGCGCGCGGTGTCGAATGCCACCCGGGCCAAGGTGCTGGCGTCGATCGAACGCCTGAACTACCGGCCGAGCATGCTGGCTCAGGGGCTGCGCAACCAACAGACCCGTACCGTGGGTCTGCTGATCGCCGACATCACCAACCCGTACTACCCGGCGGTCGCCCGTGCGGTCCACGACGGGCTCACCGCTCACCGCTACCTGCCCCTGATCGGCAACACCGACGGTGATCCAGACGTCGAGTCGAGCTTCCTGCACGAGATGCTCGCCCGCAGCGTGGACGGGATCATCATGCAGCCGATGGCTCTCTGCGCCACCGAGATCTACGACATCGTGGGGCCGTCCACCGCCTTGGTGATGACGGGCAACGACGCCGGTGACCCCCGGGTCGACACCGTCACCTCCGACGACGGGGTGGGCATCACCGAAGCCGTCGGACACCTGCACGGTCGCGGGTACCGGCGCATCGGCTTCGTGAGCGGGCCCGAGCACCTCGGGCCCGGTGACAGCCGGCTCGCCGCCTTCCGGACGGCGATGGCCGGTTCCGGGCTCACCGTCGAGGAGCGGTGGATCCGGCGCGCCGCGTACACCCGCGACGGTGGCGAGCACACCTGTGCCCGCTGGTTCGCCGAGGACGACGTGCCCGAGGCGATCGTCTGCGCCAACGACCTGATCGCGATCGGGGCGATGGACGCAGCGCGTGCTGCCGGGCTGGTCGTCCCGCAGGACGTCGCCATCGTCGGCTTCGACGACATCGAGACCGCCGACCTCGTCACCCCGCGTCTCACCACCGTCATCAACCCGGCGACGGCCGTCGGTGCCGCCTGCGCTGCCGCCCTGCTCGCCCGGATGCAGTCCGATCACGACCTGCCCGCCGTCCGCCACGCCCTGCCCACCCGGCTCGTCGTGCGCGAGTCGGCCTGAGCGTCGCCGCCCCTCTCTCGTCCCGTCCATCCACCACCAGGAGATGCCTCGCATGACCCACTACACCCGTACCGCCCCGCCCGCGCTGGTCGGGGCTTACCTGCAGTACGGCTACGACCCGCTGAACCCTCGCGACCTGCTGCACGACGAGATCCTGCAACGCCAGGAGAGCGGCTATGACGTCGACGGCGTCATCGGCGAGGCCAACGCGACCGACCCTGCGGACCGAGCCGCGGTGCTGGCCCTGGTGGACTCGATGGCCACCCTCGAGCGCCGTCCTGACTGGTCCTACGAGGAGCCCGACAGCCTGGAGGAGATCCAGGCGAGCCTGCTCGCCGTGCCACGCCCGTCGTCAAGCCCGGCTGCCCACCTGGAAGACCAGATACACGCGGCCTGGCTGGGGCGGATCGCCGGCTGCAACGTGGGCAAGCCCGTCGAATGGGGCCGGCACTGGACCGTCGAACGGATCCGCGACTACCTGGAGCTCGGCAACGCCTACCCGCTGACCAACTACTTCCCGGTGCTCGACCCCATGCCGGCCGGTTTCGAGCTGCGGGAGAACTGGCCGGACACCACCTTGGGCAACGTGGACGGGTCGGCTCGCGACGACGACATCGACTATCCGATCCTCGCCCTGCACCTGCTCGAGCAGCACGGGACCTCACTACGGCCCGAGCTCGTGGGCCAGGCGTGGACGATGCTCTTCCCGTTGCAGCAGGTCTACACCGCCGAACGGGCGGCCTACATCAACCTCACCCTCGGGCTGACCCCGCCGGCGACCGCGACCCACCGCAACCCGTACCGGGAGTGGATCGGCGCGCAGATCCGCGGCGACGTCTTCGGCTACGTCCTCCCGGGAGACCCGTGGGCCGCTGCCGAGCTCTCCTACCAGGACGCCGCCCTGTCCCACGTCGGCAACGGCATCTACGGCGAAATGTGGGCGGCAGCGCTGGTGTCGGCTGCCTTCACGGCGGCTTCGGCCCGGGAGGCGATCACGGTCGCTCTGGGTGTGGTGCCGCCGCGGTCGCGGCTGGCCGAGGCCATCGAGCACGTCTTGGCTCTGCACGCCGACGGGCTCAGCTGGGAGGCTGCGCTGGAACAGATCCGCCTCTCGTACGGCCACTACTCGTGGGTGCACACGATCAACAACGCGGCCGTCGTGGTGGCCGGTCTGCTGTGGGGCGAGGGCGACTACATGTCCGCGCTCGGCAAGACCGTGATGAGCGGCTGGGACACCGACTCCAACGGCGCCACGGTCGGCTCCGTCGCCGGGATCCTCGCCGGCACCGCCGGACTGCCGGCCCAGCTGATCGAGCCGCTGCACGACCGGACCCGATCCGCGCTGTTCGGCTTCGACAACTCCCGGATCAGTGACCTCGCTGCCCGCACGTACGTCCTCGCCACCGGCGGGCTGCGCACCAAGGGGCAAATAACTCATTGAGTTAAGAATTTCGGACCCGGGCGGCGGCGCACAAGGGTTCAGCGATCTGCTGCTGGTAGGAGTGACGCTCGTCGATTTCCAGCAGGATCTTCGCAGGACTTCACCTTGATCAGTGCCGTCGGCGGTTCGCACGGTTCAGCTCACTGGAACCGTTGCAATAATCCATGTATTCGAATAGAATCAGGCATGGTTCCGGAGGGTCAGCAGCACGTTGATGAGCAGCCGCTCAGCCGTGCCCATGCCCTGCTGACCCGTTTGGATGCGGACCTGTCCGAGCTGATCGCGGTATTGGACGAGGGTGATCTCGGGACCCTGAACGCGAGGGGGATGGTCGACTTCCTGCAACAGTGGGAACGGCACCGGAACCAGATGGCGGTGGTCGACCACCTGGCCCTGACCGTCGCCGACACCCACGGGACAGCGGCTGAACTGGCCCAGCCGAACCTCGCCCAGATGTTGGTGAGCGTGCTGCGGCTGTCCGCGTCGGAAGCGCACCGGCGGGTCCGAGCAGCCGAGGCGGTCGGGCCGCGGACGGCGATGACCGGTGAACAGCTGGAACCGGTCCGTCCGGTGCTGGCGGCGGCGCAACGCAACGGCGACGTGTCCCCTGAACAGGTGCAGGTGATCGTCCGAGCGTTGGCCCAGGTCGACCGGGCCGGCTACGACCGGGCCGACATCGACGCCGGCGAGGCGATCCTCACCCAGGGTGCGGAAACGTTCGAGCCGAAAGAGCTGAGCCGGCTCGCCGCCCGGGTGGTCGAGGCCATCAACCCCGACGGCACCCTGCCCGACGTGCAGCTGGTGCGCGACCGCCGGCACCTGAGCATGCGGTGCCGGCCCGACGGCGGCTGGGTCGGGGAGTTCCGGCTCACCGGCGTCGCCGGCGCGAAGCTCGCGGCCGTCCTGGAACCGCTGGCGAAACCCCGCACCGAGACTGTTCCCGACCCGGACGGGCAGCTGAACCCGGCCGGGCTGGCCGACGGCCGAGACGAACGCAGCCACGGGCAGCGGATGCACGACGCGCTGGAAGACGTCTGCGACCAGCTGCTCCGGGCCGGGGAACTGCCCGCCAGCGGCGGCACGCCGGCCACCGTGATCGTCACCATCACCGAGCAGAGCCTCCGTGAGCGGACCGGCGTCGGCTACACCGCCGCCGGGAACCCGCTCACCGCCGCCGAGATACTCGACCTGGCCGAACAGGCTGACGTCATCCCGACCGTGCTCACCGACGCCGGTGCGGTCGAAGCCCAAGGCCGGAACCGACGGATCGCCACCACCGCACAGACCTGGGCGTTGATCGCCCGCGACGGCGGCTGCTCCTTCCCCTCCTGCGACCGGGCCCCCCAGCTGTGCGAACGGCACCACATCGTCCCCTGGGTCGACGGCGGCCACACCGACCTCGACAACCTGACCCTGTTGTGCCGGTGGCACCACCACCAGTTCGAGCAACGCGGCTGGTCGGTCGCGATGAACCGGGACCGGCTCCCGGCATGGACCCCCCCGAAGTGGGTCGACCGCCAACAACGACCCCTGCTCCACACCCGCCTCCAGCAACAACCGATCAGCCGCAAACCGCAGCCGTGGCTGCTTGTTGACACCGACCTGTAGCAGTGTGTGTTCGGTCAGTCGATCAGGTCCCGCAGCTGGTGAAGGGCGGCTTCATCGCCCTGCAGTCGTAGCTTGACGGCGTCGTAGAACTCTCGGGTTCGATTGGGAGCGAGGTCGAGCAGCTTCAACATCAGCGTCCAGGCCTTGAGCCCACGAGACTCGGGACCCCCGTGAGCCCTTGCCTGATACAGCTCGGCGACGCCGCGGAACAAGTCAGCGCCCGGCCCGGCCGGGTCGGTCAGCCGACGGACGGCGTCGGTGACGAGGCTGTCCTCCTCGTCCCACCCGTCGAGGTGCCGCAGGACGAACGGGTGCAGCCGCGGGTCACCCAGAGCGCCCGCGGCCACCAGCTCCAGACGCCAGAGGTCACCGCTGGGGCGGGACAGCGCCGCGCGCACCCGGGGGAATGCGCGCGGGTCGTGGCGGTACGCCAGTCCTAGCAGGGCTTCGCACCTCGTGTCACGGTCGAGGTCATCCAGCCGGGCTGCGAGCGCCTTCCGCAGCGCCGGCGTGTCGACCTCACGCCACTGCTCAGCCAGGACGAAGCAAGCCCAGTCGCGGACCTTGGTCGCCATGTCGGTGGTCAGCTGGATCGCGACCTCCAGCACGGCTTGCGGTGGCTCGGCAAACGCATGGGGCAGGAGCGACACCATGGCCCGGCGGACCTGCGGGTCCGGGTGGTCCGCTAGCGCCAGCAGCTGCAGCCGCTCGTCGTCGTCGGCTCGGTCGAGGGCCTCGTAGCACTCCAGGCTGTCGCTCTCATCGAGCAGCACGTGCTCCAGCAACTGCATGGGGTACGCCAATTCACCGGTCGGATCGGGTTTCGAGAGTACGCTGACCTCAGTTACCGGTGAGTAACTACAACCCCCTGGAGGCCGCGATGAGGCGCACCATCTTCGACGAGGACCACGAGGCGTTCCGGGCGAGCTGTCGGACGTTCGTCGAGCGGTCGCTGCGGCCGGACCAGGAAAAGCACATCGCCAACCACGAGTTCGGTCGGCAGATGTGGCTCGACCTGGGCCGTCAGGGCTTCCTCGGGCTCAACGTGCCCGAGGAGTACGGCGGCTCGGGCGTGGAGGACCCGCGGTTCATGCTGGTGCTGGCCGAA
Organism: uncultured Friedmanniella sp.; assembly: GCF_964244005.1. Taxonomy (GTDB): domain Bacteria; phylum Actinomycetota; class Actinomycetes; order Propionibacteriales; family Propionibacteriaceae; genus Microlunatus. The sequence goes on from NZ_CAXTHG010000012.1 coordinate 18,297, forward strand.
GAGCTGTCCAAGCTGGCCTTCGCCTACTCCTCCTGCGTCGGGATCCACGCCGACTGCGTCGCGCCGTACCTGGTCGACCTTTGCACCACCGAGCAGAAGGCGCGCTGGCTGCCGAAGTTCTGCACCGGCGAGCTGCTGACCGCGATCGCCATGACGGAGCCGTCCGGCGGCTCGGACCTAGCAGCGCTGAAGACCACTGCTGTCCGCGACGGCGACCAGTGGGTGATCAACGGCTCCAAGACCTTCATCACCAACGGCTACTCCGCCGACCTGGTCATCGTCGCCGCCCGGACCAGCCCTGAGAAGGGCGCCCGCGGCATCACCCTCTTCGCGGTCGAGGCCGGGATGCCCGGCTTCGAGCGGGGCCGCAAGCTCGACAAGGTCGGCCAGCCCGAGTCCGACACCGCCGAGCTCTTCTTCTCCGACGTACGGGTCGGCGACGAGCAGGTCATCGGCGACGTGGACGCTGGCTTCGGCTACATGATGCAGCGGCTCGTGGTCGAACGGATCGGCGCCGCCGTCAACAACATCTCCCACGCCCGCCAGATCCTCGACGAGACCATCGCCTACGTGAAGGAGCGGCAGGCTTTCGGGCAGCCGATCGGCGCGTTCCAGGCCAACAAGTTCACCCTGGCCGAGCTGGTGACCAAGGCTGAGGTCACCCAGGCGTTCGTCGACGCGTGCGTGATGGAGCAGGTGCACCAGACGCTGACCCCGGTCGACGCCGCGAAGGCGAAGTGGTGGGCCGCCGAGGTGCAGAACGAGATCCTCGACGCCTGTGTCCAGCTGTGGGGCGGCTACGGCTACATGAACGAGTACCGGGTGGCCCGCGCCTGGAGCGACGCCCGCGTCTCCCAGATCTGGGCCGGCACGAACGAGATCATGAAGGAGCTGATCGGCCGCGACCTCGGGCTCGGCGGCCAGCCTGTCCAGACCCGTGCCCATTGATGCCTGAAGCCGTCATCGTCGCCGCGGCCCGGACTCCGATCGGTCGGGCGTTCAAGGGCAGCCTCGCGGAGATGCGTCCCGACGACCTCGCCGCCGGGGTGATCGCTGCCGCTTTGGGGCAGGTGCCGGCGTTCGACCCCAGCGACCTCGACGACCTCTATCTCGGCTGCGCCGAACCGCGGGACGAGCACGGCGGGAACATGGCTCGGCGGGTGGCCGTCCTGCTGGGTCTGGACGGCGTCCCGGCCGCGACGGTCAACCGCTTCTGCGCCTCCAGCGTGCAGACGGCGCGGATGGCCTTCCACGCCATCCGGGCCGGCGAGGGTGACGCCTTCGTCTCCGCCGGGGTGGAGTGCGTCTCCCGCTACCAGAACTTCGGCTCCGCCGGGGTGGACGCCCCGGGCAGCCACCATCCGGGCTTCGCCGCTGCCGAGGCGCGGACGCTGGGGACGTCGCAGACCAACGCGCTGTGGCACGACCCGCAGCTGGACGGTGAGCTGCCCGACGTCTACATCGCGATGGGCCAGACCGCCGAGAACGTCGCCACCCTGACCGGCATCACCCGTCGCGAGCAGGACGAGTTCGGCGTCCGCTCGCAGAACCGGGCGGAGGCCGCGATCGCCAGCGGCGCTTTCGACGCCGAAATCGCTCCGGTCCACCTGCCCGACGGCCGGATTGTCACCCTTGACGACGGACCGCGCGCCGGCACCACACTCGCCGGCATCTCCGGGCTGCGACCGGTGTTCCGACCCGCCGGCACGGTGACCGCCGGCAACTGCTGCCCGCTCAACGACGGGGCCGCGGCCGTGGTGGTCATGAGCGACCGGCGCGCCGCCGAGCTGGGCCTGACGCCGTTGGCCCGGATCGTCGCCACCGGGGTCAGCGCGCTCAGCCCGGAGATCATGGGGTTGGGGCCGGTCGAGGCCAGCCGCCGGGCGCTCGACCGGGCCGGGATGAGCATCGCCGACCTCGATCTGGTCGAGATCAACGAGGCGTTCGCGGTCCAGGTGATCGCTTCCGTCCGCGAGCTGGGCCTCGACGAGGACCGGCTGAACGTGCATGGCGGGGCCATCGCGCTGGGTCACCCGTTCGGTTCGACGGGCGCGCGCATCATGACCACACTGCTGAACGCGATGCGGCAACGCGACGCCCAGGTGGGGCTCGAGACGATGTGCGTCGGCGGTGGTCAGGGGATGGCGATCATCCTGGAGCGGCTCAGCTGAGGTGCGTTGCGCACGGCGGGACCTGAGGAGGGTGGTCTTGGTCCAACACCGCCCTCCGAGGTTGGTTACGCTGCGGTCATGACTGAGTCGTCGCTGCTGACCTCGAGGCACAGATCCGTGGCGGCCATGCTGCTGACCCAGGTCGCCGCTTCCGGTGGTCGTGAGGCCCTCCGCTATCTCGACGGCGACCGCTGGGTCTCCCTGACGTGGGACCAGACCAAGGATCAGGCGTTCGAGCTGGCGGCGGGACTGCTGGCGTTGGGTATCGGGCCCGAGGACCGTGTCGCCATCGCGTCCAACACCCGCGTCGAGTGGATCCTCGCCGATTTGGCGGTGATGTGCGCCGGCGCGGCCACCACGACCGTCTATCCCAGCACCCAGCACGAGGACGTCGCCTACATCCTCAGTGACTCCGAGTCGAAGGTGGTCTTCGCTGAGGACGAGGTGCAGGTCTCGAAGGTGCTCGACCACCTGGACGACCTGCCGGGCCTGACCGTGGTCGTCCAGCTCACCGGTGCCGTCGCGCACGACCGGGTGATCAGCTGGGCCGAGCTCGCCGAGCGGGGCCGGGCTCACCTCGCCGGCCAGCCGTCAGCGGTGGACGACGCCATCGCCGGGACCGGACCGGAGCAGCTGGCGACCCTGATCTACACCTCCGGCACGACGGGCCAGCCCAAGGGTGTCCGCCTCGTGCAGGACAACTGGACCTATCTGGGCGCGGCGATCGAGGAGTTCGACATCATCGCCCGCGACGACCTGCAGTACCTGTGGCTGCCGCTCAGCCACGTGTTCGGCAAGGTCCTGCTGGCCGCGCAGCTGCGGATCGGCTTCGCCACCGCCGTCGACGGCAACATCGACAAGATCGTGGACAACTTGGGCGTCGTCCAGCCCACGTTCATGGCCGGGGCCCCGCGGATCTTCGAGAAGGTCCGCGCCAAGGTGATGACGTCGGCCGCGTCCGGGGTGAAAGGCCGGATCTTCGACTGGGCCTTCGCCGTCGGTCGCCGGACCAGCCCGATCCGGCTCGCGGGCGGCAAGCCGACCGGGGCGCTCGCCGTCCAGTACGCGTTGGCCGACCGGCTGGTGTTCAGCAAGATCAAACAACGGATGGGCGGCCGGATCCGGTTCTTCGTGTCCGGCTCCGCGGCGCTCAACCGTGAGGTCCAGGAGTGGTTCTACGCCGCCGGGTTGTTGATCTTGGAAGGCTACGGTCTGACCGAGACCGGGGCGGCGACGTGCGTGAACAACCCGCGGGCCGTACGTTTCGGCACGGTGGGGCCGCCGATGCCGGGGACGCAGGTCAAGATCGCTCCCGACGGCGAGATCTTGATCAAGGGCGGTGCCGTGATGCGGGGCTACCACCACATGCCGGAGGCGACCACCGAGGTGATCGACGGCGACGGCTGGTTCTCCACCGGCGACATCGGCGAGCTGGATGATCATGGTTATCTACGGATCACCGACCGCAAGAAGGACTTGATCAAGACCTCCGGCGGCAAGTACGTGGCCCCGCAGAAGGTCGAGGGGACGCTCAAGGCCGCCTGCCCGTACGTCAGCCAGGTGCTGGTGCACGGCGAGGGTCGGAAGTACATCACCGCTCTGCTCACTCTCGACACCGAGGCGGTGGAGGAGTGGGCCGACCAGCACGGGGTGGACAGGAGCCCCGGAGATGATCTTGCTGCCGTACCGGAGGTCCGGCAGCTGCTCGACGGCTGCGTCGTCGTCGCCAACGCCAAGCTCGAGCGCTGGGAGACGATCAAGAAGTTCGAGATCCTGCCCAGCGACCTCAGCGTGGAGGAGGGCGAGGTCACGCCCAGCCTCAAGGTGCGCCGTAGGGCCGTGGAGAAGAAGTACGACCACCTGCTGGCGGGCATGTACGACGTCGTCTGACGGGCGGGGTCCTGCGCTCGGCCTGACGTCTGTCGCCCCCAGGTCGTGACGCGCGGGCGAGGAACCGGGGTCCTCGCGCCCACCACGGTGGAGCCATGACCACTTCCACGCTCCCCGCGGTGGAGCTCTCCGGCGTGACCAAGCACTTCGGCACCGTCCAGGCGGTTCCCAGCCGGGCGCCCATGACGAGGGCTTCTGGCGCAGCGTCGCGCCCGCTGAGCGCGCCTTCCTGCAGCAGCACCTGCCGTGACCGCGGCCTAGAGTGTGGCCGTGAGCGCCGACGCCCCGACCATCCTGGCCACGTCGGGCGGCCTGGTTCCCGGCCGCCGGACCCGGTTCGAGCTGGGCCCGCTCACCGAGCACGCGATCGAGCTCGCCGGCGTCACCGGCCGGGCTCCCCGGATCTGCTTCCTCGCCACCGCCGCCGGCGATGACCCGGGCGCGCTGGGTGCGCTGCACGAAGCCGCGCAGGTCCGGGGGCTGCACGCCTCCCACCTGACGTCCTTCCCGATGCCCAACGTCGAGGACCCGACGGCCTTCCTGCTGGAGCAGGACGTGGTCTGGGTGCTCGGCGGCAGCGTCGCCGGCTTGCTGGCGATGTGGCGGCTGCACGGCTACGACGCCGCGCTGCGGACGGCGTGGCAGTCGGGGGTGGTGCTCACCGGCATCTCGGCCGGCTCGATCTGCTGGCACGTCGGCGGGACCACCGACTCCTACGGGCCCGACCTGCGCCCGATCACCGACGGTTTGGCGCTGGTGCCGTTCTCCAACGGGGTGCACTACGACTCCGAGGAGCAGCGCCGGCCGCTCTTCCAGTCCCTGGTCGGCCGCGGCGTGCTGCCCACCGGCTACGCGACCGACGACGGGGTCGGGGTCCAATACCGCGGCACCGAGTTCGTCGAGGCGGTCACCGAGGAGGACGGCAAGGCGGCGTACCGGGTGGAGGCGGCCGGGGACGGCAGTGCGGTCGAGACGCGGCTGGAGACCCGCCGGCTCTAGGATGCCGGGCGTGACGCGGCACCACTACCTCTGCCCGATGCGCTGGGGCGACATGGACGCCCAGGGTCACATCAACAACTCGGCCTTCCTGGACTACCTGCAGGAGGGCCGGGTCGACTTCCTCCTCGGGGGTCCGCCGGAGATGGGCCAGCTGCTCGAGACCGGCGTGCTGGTGGCCAGCCATCAGGTCGAGTACCTCGCGCCCGTCACCTTCTCCGAGCGGCCGCTACGGCTCGAGCTGTGGGTGGACCAGGTCGGGGCGAGCCGGTTCGCCGTCGGCTACGAGGTCTACGACGGCGACGTGCTGGCCGCCCGGGCCCGGACCACCGCCACCCCGTACGACCTCGCCGCGGGCAGGTTGCGGCGGCTGACCGAGGTCGAACGCGGCTGCCTGACCGGCGCGATGGACACCGCGACGCCGCTGCGGCCGCTGGCGCGGCTACCCGTCACCGAACCGGCGCACCGCTATCCGCTGGTGGTGCGCTGGTCCGACCTCGACTCCTACGGTCACGTCAACAACGTCAAGTTCTACGACTACGTCCAGGAGGCGCGGATCGCGGTGATGCGCGCGACGCTCGGCTGGCAGCCGGAAGACGTCTGGCTGGTGGCCCGGCAGGACCTGGAGTACCGGCGGCCGCTGGACTTCCGGATCGCCCCGTACGAGGTCCGGACGAGCGTCAGCGCGCTGGGCCGGCGCTCGTTCACCCTCGCGGCGGAGCTCGGCGACCCCGCCGACGCGAGCGTCTACGCCACCGCGCGTACGGTCGTGGTCGGCACCGCTCCGCTGACGCCGGACCAGCGCGCGGCCCTGTCCCGGTGGGCTCCTGACACTGTCTGTGGTGCCGGTTAGGCTGCCGCCGTGACCACGAACTCAACGCCGAGTGACCAGACCCGAGCCGTGCTGCTGAAGGAGCGGGAGGTCGAGGTCCGCCCGGCGGCGGTGCCGAGACCTGGGCCCCACCAGGTGTTGGTCGAGGTGGCGGCCGTAGGAATCTGCGGATCGGACGTGCACTATTTCGAGCACGGTCGGATCGCCGACTTCGTGGTCCGGGAGCCGCTCGTCCTCGGCCACGAGGCGTCCGGGACGATCCGGGCGCTCGGCGAGGCCGTCACCGACCGTACGGTCGGGCAGCGGGTCGCGATGGAGCCCCAGGAGACCTGCGGGCGCTGCCAGCAGTGCCTGGCCGGTCGCTACAACCTGTGTCCGGAGGTCGTCTTCTTCGCTACCCCGCCGGTGGACGGCGCGTTCGCCCACTACGTCGTCCTCGACTCGGTCCGCGCCCATCCCGTGCCGGACAGCATGTCGGATGAGGCCGCTGCGTTGATCGAGCCGCTGTCGGTCGCGGTCTGGGCCGCCCACAAGGCCGCGATCGAGCCCGGCGACCGGGTGCTGGTGACCGGTGCCGGGCCGGTCGGTCTGCTGTGCGCCGACGTGGCACGGGCGCGCGGGGCCGCCTGGGTCGGGGTCAGCGACACCAACGACCACCGGCTGGAGGTGGCGCGGCAGCGCGGCGCGACCCAGACTGTGAACGCCGCGGCCGGTCCGCTGGTCGAACAGATCGACCCGGTCAACGTGATCCTGGAGTGCAGCGGCGCCACCCCGGCCGTTCAGGGCGCCTTCGCTGTCGCCGCGCCCGCCGCCCGGATCGTGATGGTCGGTCTCGGCGCCCCGGACATGATGCTGCCGGTGGCGACGATCCAGATCCGCGAGCTGGTGGTGACGGGGGTGTTCCGCTACGCCAACTGCTACCCGGGTGCGATCGCGCTGGCCGCGTCGGGCTCGGTCGACCTCGACTCGCTGGTCACCGGTCGCTTCGGCTTGGAGCAGGTGACCGAGGCGCTGAGCGCCTCCCGGACCGACCCGCACAGCCTCAAGCCCATGGTCTACCCGGGGACGAAGCGGATCTGAGGAGCCCCTAGAGCTGCAGGCCGGTCGGTGAGTTGACCATCGAGTGGGCGGCGCGCTCGAGATAGCTCCACAGCTCGTTCGCCTGCGCCGGCGTGAGGTGGTCGAGGGAGTTGACGGCGTCCCGCATGTGGTGCAGCCAGCGGTCGCGCATGTCGAGGGTGACCTCGAACGGCATGTGCCGCATCCGCAGCCGGGGGTGTCCGCGCTGCTCGCTGTAGGTGGTCGGACCGCCCCAGTACTGCTCGAGGAACATCCGGAAGCGGGTCTCGGCGTCGGCCAGGTCCTCTTCCGGGTAGAGGGCCCGCAGCGGCGGATCGGTCGCGACGCCCTCGTAGAAGCGCCGGACGAGAGCCACGAAGGTGTCGCGTCCGCCGACGGCGTCGTAGAAGGTCTGCAGGGGTGCTGGCTCGGTCATCGGCTCCATTCTGCCCTCTGGCAGAGTAGGTCGCGCACACCCGATCCCACATCCAGCACCACGCAAGGAGAAGACATGGCAACGGTTCGCACCGCGGAGGCCCACTGGGAAGGTTCGTTGATGGAGGGCCAGGGCGAGGTCGAGCTCATCACCTCCGGCGCCGGCAGCTTCGAGGTCAGCTGGGCCTCCCGCGCCAACGAGTCCGACGGCAAGACCAGCCCCGAGGAGCTGATCGCGGCCGCCCACTCCACCTGTTTCTCGATGGCGCTCTCCCACGGTCTCGCCCAGGCCGGCAACCCACCGACCTCGATCGACACCAAGGCTGACGTCACCTTCCAGGCCGGCGAGGGCATCACCGGCATCACGCTGACGGTCACCGGCGTGGTCCCCGGTCTGACCCCGCTCGAGTTCGAGGAAGCAGCTCAGGACGCGAAGGCCAACTGCCCGGTGTCACAGGCGCTCACCGGCACGACGATCACGCTCAAGGCGTCGCTGGCTGAGGCCTGACCTCGAGCTAGCTGGCGCTGGGTGCCGGTTCGGTCTCGGTGATCGGCGGGCGCCCAGCGCCGCCCTGGGAGAAGTTGCCGACCCGGATGACTTCGCCGTTCCTGACGTACCAGACCGTGCCGGCGTCGTCCCGTAGCGACGAGACCCGCAGGCCGATGGCCTCGACCCGACCGGACGCCTGGTCGAGGTCGACCCAGTCGCCGACCCCCAGCTGGTCCTCGATCAGCATGAAGACGCCGGAGACCAGGTCCTTGACGACGTTCTGCAGCCCGAACGCCACTGTCACCGCCACGACGGAGGTGCCGGCCACGATGGTGGTGACGTCGAAGCCGAGCTCGCCCAACACCATCAACGCGGTGACCAGCACGATCAGGAAGGTCAAGGCGCTGCGGGCCAGCGAGCCCAGCGCGGCGATCCGCGCCTCGCGGCGGTCGGTCGGCAGTCCGGTCGCGTCCATGAACGCCTGCGCCGCGCGGAAGCGCGAGTGCGGCGAACGGCCCACCGCCTGGCGTACGGCCCGGCTGATCAGGCGGTGCGTGACCGCTCGGGCGACGACTGCCACCACCAGCAGGAACGCGATCCGCAGCGGCACGAACAGTGCGGTCTCGGTGAGGTTGGAGGGGAACCAGTCAGGCATGGCCTCCACCCTAATATCGGGCCGGCTGGGGCCCTCGGCCCGAGAACCGAATGGCGTGCCGTCGCGCGAGCCCGCAGAGTGAGCCGGTGAGCAGCCCCAGAGACTGGCGCCTGTTGGTCGCGGTCGGGATCACCGTGCTGGCGTGGGCGTCGGCGTTCGTGGTCATCCGCTACGTCGGCCCGCACTTCTCGCCGGGGTCGCTGACCCTCGGCCGGCTGCTTGTCGGCAGCGTGGTGCTGACCCTCTCGATGGTCGGCCGCCGCCGGGTGCGGCTCGGTCGACGCGAGTGGGCCCTGGTCGCGCTGATCGGAGTCGCTTGGTTCGGGGTCTACAACCTGGCGTTGAACGCAGGCGAGCGGCACGTCGACGCCGGGACTGCCGCGATGCTGATCCAGGTGGCGCCCATCCTGATCGGGGCGCTGGCCGGGCTGGTGCTGGCGGAGGGGTTCCCGCCGATGCTGGTGATCGGCGGGCTGGTCGCCTTCGCCGGGACGCTGGTGATCGGGGTCGCCTCTGGCGCGTTCGGATCTGCGACCAGTACCGGGGACGCCGACGTCGCGGGCGTGCTGCTCGTGCTGCTGAGCGCGGTCGTCTACTCGGTCGCCATGGTGGCGCAGAAGGTGGTGCTGCGTCGGGTTCCCGGTCTGCAGGTCACCTGGCTGGCCTGCCTGGTCGGTACGGTGGTGACGCTGCCGTTCGCCGGTCAGCTGCTGCACGAGGTCGCCGCCGCGCCGACCCGATCGGTGCTCGGCGTGGTCTACCTCGGCGTCGTGCCGACGGCGCTCGCCTTCTCGACCTGGGCCTTCGCTCTGAGCCGGACCACCGCCGGACAGCTGGGCGTGACCACCTACGCCGTCCCACCCATCGCCATCACGCTCGGCTGGCTGCTGCTGGGTGAGGTTCCCGCCCTGCTCGCCATGCTCGGTGGGGTCCTGTCCCTGGTCGGGGTGGCCATCGCCCGCCGCCCGTCACGGCCGGTCGCCCTCCCCTGAGGATGCCGAGTTGTCAGACTTAGGCGGTGCCCGAGCACCCTGAGCGTCTGACCAGTCGGGTTGGATCGAGCAGACGCGCACCCAGGGCGAGCACGGCAGCACTCGCTTGGGCCGGGTCCTCGACGATGACGCGACGTGCATCTGTTGGGGATACGCGGGATCGGGCCACTGCGGCGGTCTGCCGCGAGCTCGGACGCCAGCCCGAGCTCTGGTCGTCGGCCGCCACGACCACCCCGTCCGGTGTACCGAACGTCACCGGCAGCGCCAGCCGCGCGGAGGAGAAGGCGGCCAGGCCGGCCGGGTCGGGGGCATCGAGCACGACGTGGTGCGGCCGTCCGAACACCGATCATTCACCGCCTTTCACCTGAGCCGTAACGAAACTGCATCGACCACCCGATCAGCGGGTGCTACCCGATTACGCTCCCACCGTCGCACGTCCTCGGTTCCGACGTAGCACGGCGACCGCACGCTGAGCCCTCGGGAAGGACACGTCATGTCGGGTTACCAGTACGAGCCGGGACGCGTGCAGGCGTACGGACGCCCACCGGTCCCGCCCGCACCTTCCACTGGGTACGGCTGGTCGCCCGGCCCGCCCACGCCGCCGATGCCGGCCCCAACCCCCCGACCCTCGCACGCTTCGCTGGCCGCGCTGATCCTCGCCGGAACAGCGCTGCTGGTGGCGGTGGTCGCGCTGGTGGTCGTGCTCGTGGGTGGTGCGGGACTCGGTCCCGGCGAGGGTGGGGGCAGCGGCTGGAACGCTCCGTTGACCGGCCGGCTCGACTCCGCGCCCACGAACGACCTGGCCGGCGGCACCCTGCAGAGCGCGGTCAGCCAAGTCATCCTCGAGGACGGCGGCAACGTCACCCAGCTGACCTGCCCGGCGACCCCGTCCGTCGCCCAGGGCGTCGTCACGGTCTGCCACGCCACCATCGACGGCGACCCGTGGGCCGTGGTCGTGCTCTTTGAGGACGCCGACGGCACGTTCACCCTCGACCTCATCTAGAGCCTCAGCGGTCCGGCCCCGGGCCGGGCTGGCAGCGTGGGCACCACCAGGTCCGCCGTCGGTTCGGGTCCCCGGGCACCTCGGCGGCGACCTCGATCACGGTGCCGCAGCGCCGGCACGGCTGACCCGAGCGGCCGGCCACCCAGTGGTCCTGGCCGCGCCGGTTGTTCCCCGTCGTGACCTGGTAGGCGCCGGGCACGAGTGCGGAGTGCCGCAGCGTCCGCGCGGCGAGCGCGACCACGGCCTTGAGGTCGGTCTCGCCGGCCGGCGTCCACGGGCTGTGGCCGCGCAGGAAGCAGAGCTCGTTCACCCAGAGGTTCCCCAGCCCGGCGAGGTTCCGCTGGTCGAGCAGCGCCGCGGCGAGCGGACGTCCGGGCTGGGCGGCGAGGTTGGCGGCGGCCTGGTCGGCGTTCCAGTCGGCGCGCAACGGATCCGGCCCGAGGTGGCCGACGACCTCGGACTCCTCAGCGGTCCGGACGAGCTGGACCACCGGCATCGAGACCCCGTACACCGTGGAGCCGCGGTCGGTCTCCATCAGCACCCGGACCTCAGGCAGCAGGTTTCGCGGCAGCCGTTTGCCCGGCCCGGTGATCGACCAGGAACCGTCCATCTTGAGGTGGGTGTGCAGGCTCAGGCCCGAGTCGAACCGGGTCAGCAGGTGCTTGCCGTGGGTGTCCAACTCGAGGACGGTATGGCCGGCGAGGTCGTCGGTGGCGTGCGCCGGCACACGCAGCTCGCCCCGGGTCAGCGTCCGTCCGGTCAGGACGGGAGAGAGACGTCGGGCGACCAGGTAGACGCTGTCACCTTCGGGCACCCGGTCAGTCTGCCGAGCGGCACAAGCGGTCGGGGGAGAGGGGTCACGGCCGGCGGTACGTCGCCCGACCCGCCCAGAAGGTCGCCACGACTGGGTCGGGTAGGTCGCGCCCGTGCCAGGGGTTGTTCCGGGAGAGCGAGGCGGAGGCGTCCCGGTCGACGACCTGGCGCGCGGTCGGGTCGACCAGGGTCAGGTTGGCGGGTTCGCCCACCGCGAGCGGACGGCCCTGCCCGGTCAGCCGGGCGATCTGCGCTGGAACCACGGACATCCGCTGCGCCACCTCGCCCCAGCTCAGCCGTCCCGGTAGCACCATAGTCTCGACCACCACCGCGAGCGCGGTCTCGAGGCCGAGCATCCCGAACGCGGCTTCGGCGAAGGCGTGCTCCTTGTCGTGCCGGGCGTGCGGGGCGTGGTCGGTGGCGACGGCGTCGATGGTCCCCTCGGCGAGCGCCTCGCGTAGCGCAGCGACGTGCTCGTCGGGCCGCAGCGGCGGGTTGACCTTGTACGTCGGGTCGTAGCCGCCGACCTCGGCGGTGGTGAGCAGCAGGTGGTGCGGCGCGACCTCGGCGGTGACCCGGATCCCGCGGGCCTTGGCCCAGCGCAGCACCTCGACGGTCTCGGCGGTGGAGACGTGGCAGACGTGTACCCGCGACCCGGTCAGCCGGGCCAGCTGCACGTCGCGGGCCACGATGGTCGACTCCGCGGCCGCGGGCCAGCCGGGCAGACCGAGCCGGCCGGACAGCTCGCCCTCGTGGCAGCAGGCGTCGGGGCCGGCCAGCCGCGGGTCCTGCGCGTGCTGGGCGATCACCCCGTCGAACGCCCGGACGTACTCCAGCGCCCGCCGCATCAGGCGCGCGTCGGCGACGCAGTGGCCGTCATCGGAGAAGACGTTCACTCCTGCGGAGCGGTGCATCAGGCCGAGCTCAGCCAGCTCCTCACCGTCCAGACCCTTGCTCACCGCGCCGACCGGTACGACCTCGGCGTAGCCCTCGCGGCGGCCGAGCTCGACCAGGTGGGCGGCCGCTTCGCCGGTGTCGGTGACGGGCCGGGTGTTGGCCATCGCCAGCACGGCGGTGAAGCCGCCCTGCGCCGCCGCGGCCGTACCGGTCGAGACCGTCTCGGCGTCCTCGCGGCCCGGCTCGCGCAGGTGGGTGTGCAGGTCGACGAGCCCGGGCAGCGCGACCAGTCCGCTGGCGTCGAGCCGCTCGGTGTCGGCGGCCGCGGTCGCGGGGTCGGCGAAGCGCCCGTCGCGCAGCAGCAGATCGCCACGACCGGCGCTGAGCAGGTCGGCGCCGGTGACCAGCACGTCGGACATCAGTTCTCTCCTCGAGCCGGGCTGTCCTCGCCGCCGAGCAGCTCGTACAGCACGCTCATCCGTACCGCCACCCCAGCGGCGACCTGGTCGAGGATCAGCGAGTTGGCCGCGTCGGCGGCGTCGGCGGAGATCTCCAGCCCGCGGTTCATCGGCCCGGGGTGGCAGATCGCCGCGCCCGGCTTGAGCCGGCCGAGGCGTTCGCGGGTCAGGCCGTAGCCGACGGTGTACTCGCGCGGGGTCGGGAAGTAGCCGCCCGACATCCGCTCGCGCTGCACCCGCAGCATCATCACGGCGTCGGCCTCGGGCAGCACCTCGTCGAAGTCCGAGCTCGTGGCGACCGGCCAGCTGTCGACACCCGAGGGCATCAGCGTGGGCGGCGCGACCAGCACCACCTCGGCGCCAAGCGTCCGCAGCAGCAGCACGTTGCTGCGCGCGACCCGGGAGTGGGTGACGTCCCCGGCGATCACGACGACCTTGCCGTCGAAGGTGGTCCGGTCGGGTTCGGTGACCCGGAAGTGGCGGCGCAGCGTGAACGCGTCGAGCAGGGCCTGGGTGGGGTGCTCGTGGGTGCCGTCGCCGGCGTTGATCACGTGCGCGTCCACCCACTGGCTGGCCTGCGCGGGGGCGCCGGAGGCGTGGTGCCGGATGACCAGCGCGTCGACCCCCATCGCCGCGACGGTCAGCACGGTGTCCCGGAGCGACTCGCCCTTGGAGACCGACGAACCTTTGGCGCTGACGTTGATCACGTCGGCCGACAGCCACTTGCCGGCCAGCTCGAACGAGGACCGGGTACGGGTCGAGTCCTCGAAGAAGAGGTTGACCACGGTCCGGCCACGCAGGGCGGGCAGCTTCTTCACCGGACGGGCCTGAACCTGGGCCATCTCCTCGGCCAGGTCGAGGATCTGCGTGGTCTCGCCTCTGCCGAGGTCGGCGGCGGACAGCAGGTGCCGCATCAGCGGGCCACCTCCGTCGGACCACCGGGGTCGCCGGGGGCGATGGTGACCTCGTCCACCCCGTCCACCTCGGTCAGCCGGACGCTGACCCGTTCATCCGTACGGGTCGGGATGTTCTTGCCGACGTGGTCGGCGCGGATCGGCAGCTCGCGATGGCCGCGGTCGACCAGCACCGCCAGCCGGACGGCGCGGGGGCGGCCGAGGTCGCCGAGTGCGTCGAGCGCCGCGCGGACCGTACGGCCGGAGAACAGCACGTCGTCGACCAGCACGACCACCGCGTCGTCCACGCTGGTGGGCAGTCGACTGCGGCCGACGGCGCGGGTGGGGTGGCGGCGCAGGTCGTCGCGGTAGAGCGTGATGTCCAGCGCGCCGACGGGGATCGCGACCCCCTCGACCTCGGTCATCGCGGCGGCGAGGCGCTCGGCCAGCGTGACGCCCCGGGTGGGGATGCCGAGGACCACGAGGCCTGCGGCTCCACGGTTCCCCTCGAGCACCTGGTGGGCCATCCGTGCGCACGTCCGGGTGATCTGGTCGGCGTCCATCACGAGGCGGGAGGTCGCCGTCCCGGGCTCTGACAACTCCGCTGACCCCTTCCGGCTGGCTCGTCCGCTGGTGCGGCGCCCCTCCCGCTACGGTGGAGGGGTGAACGAGCTCACGAGCATGCTAATGCCTCTCGAGACTTTGCCCGGCTGGCCCGCGGCGCCCGACCCGCCGGCGCTGCACGTGCTCGGGCTGCTGGTCGGGTTGCCGCTGGTCGTGATCGCGCTGGTCGCGGTGATCGCCCGGGTGCACCATGCGACGAAGGGCAACATGGGCGTGCCCGCGGTGGCCAACCAGCCGGTCTGGGTGAACGGCCGTCGGATCGAACCGGCCACCCAGGACCCCGGCAGCCGGGAGGCGATCGAGGCGGGCCACGACGCCGTGAGCGCCGGCGTCGCCTCCGGCCAGGACGGACCGACCGAGAGCACCGGGGGTGCCGGTGCCCGCTGGTGAGCCGCTGACCCCCACCGACCACCTCCGGCTCGAGCGTGCGGTCGCCGTAGCCGAACGCTTCTCCGGCCTGAGGTTCTCGATCTTCGTCGGCCTCTCCGAGGACGACGCGCGCCTCTACGCCGAACGCCTGCACGCAGGCCTGCCCGACCCCGACCGATCCGTGCTGGTGATGTGCGACCCCGCCCTGCAAGCCCTGGAGATCGTCACCGGCGCCGGGACTCGTCGCGTCCTCGACGACTTCGACTGCCGGCTCGCCGCCGCCTCGATGCAGACCTCCTTCGCCGCCGGCGACATCGTCGGTGGCCTCGCCACCGGCGTCCAGCAGCTCGGCCAGTCCGCCCGCAAGCCCAAGACCCTGCACGCCGCCCGCCGCTGACGCCCGAGTTGTCAGAACCTCAGGGGGCTTGAGCCTCGTGAGGGTCTGACAGCTCAGAGGGCAAGGAGGGCTCGGGCGGAGCGGGCGCTCCTGCTGCTGCCGCGCAGCTCGGCCAGCCAGGTGCGTAGAGCCGGGTCGTCCACAGGACCGCCCAGCCTCAGCTGTTCCTGATGCAGCAGGTCCAGCAGCGCGTACAGGCCGTGGTGGCTGGACGGCAGCTGCGGCACCAGGTGCGTGAGCACCTCGACCACTGCGGTTCCGCCCCCACCGGAGGCGGCGTTACGGAGGCTCTCGGCCCAGCGGGTGGCCTTGCTCGGTCCGGCCATCGCCGACATCGCGTCGGCGAGCTGCGGGGCCGGCAGCGCGCCGCCCAAGAGGTGCAGGAACACGTCGGCGGCCAGGACCCGGTCCTCCAGTCGTCCCGCAGTCAGCCCGAGCGCGAGGACGGACGCGGCCAGTGGACCGAAGCGGCCGGGGTGTCGGCCGAGGGCGCGGAGCACGTGCGCGGCGTCACCGCTGCCAACACTCCACTGAGCGCTGCCCAGCATGGGCTGGAGCGCGTGGTCGCTGAAGTGCTCGGCGTCGTGCGGCCAGACGGTGGCCGCCCAGGCGTGCCAGGCTGCGTCGACGTGTTCGAGCTCGCCCAGGCGGTGTGCCGGGAGCGCGGTGGGTCGCCGTACTCGGTCGCCTCGGGATCGACGCGAGGCGTGGGCGAGCACGACCTCGGTCTCCCAGGACTCTTCATCCCACGTCACCATCCCCAGCACTCCCCGAACCTCGCGGTGGCGGAGCGCCGTGACGGCAAAGTCCAGCCCGATACCCTCCCCGGCCTCGTACAGCCCGGCGCCGATCAGCACCGGGTCGTCAGCCAGCGGGGCGCGGGCGCGGGACGCCGCCACCCAGAGGTCGACGTCCTTGACGTCGGCGGTGGTCGCTTGGTCGTCTCCAAGCGCATGTCGTAAGGCCTGGCCGAGCTCGCCCGGCAGGTCTGCGTCGGCCAGGGCCTCGCGCCGACTCTCGGGATGCAGTCGGAGGAACCCGGCGACCAGGTCCGCCGGCCGTCGGTGCGGGCTGCCGGCACGAAGGCGGCGTACCAGAGCTTCGGCGCTCACCCAGCCGGCCGCCACGTCCGGGGTGGCGACCAGCGGTCCTGGCCCGGCGCGCCGTTCGAGGATCTGCTCCACCTCGCCGAGCCGGTCCACCAGGAAGGCGAGGACAGGCCCCTTCGGCCGGCTCACCGGCAGCGGTTGTCCGCACGCGACGGTGACCAGGCGCGCCACCTGGCCGCCGAGCCACGTGTCTCCCTGCCAGTCGCCGCCGTGGCCGCGATCCACGATCGCGCTGGCACGCTTCAGCAGCGGGGTCAGGAGCGCTGGGTTGTCGGTCCGCGCCAGCTGGTCGAGGACCAGCTCGAGCTCCAACGGGTCGCTCGCGTCTTCCATCAGCGCGGCCAGCCGCTCGAGCAGGTCGGTCGTAGTCACTGGTAGGAGCGATGGAAGCTCGAGCCCAGTCGCCGGCGGGGCGGCTGGTCCAGCGGACGGACCGCCCAGACCGAGCTCGCGCCGGACCACCGCATCGAGCACGCCCGCAGCCGCGGTCAGCTGCTGGTCGGCTCCGGCGCGACTGAGCAGGGCAGCAGCCGCGCGCTGCACGTCGGCGTGCGGATGGGCCAAGGCTTCGCGAGCGCGGACGACGACCTCGGCGTCGGGCGTGCGCTGGTGGATCGCCTTGAGCACGGCGAGCCCGTTCAGAGCGTGGGTCTTGGTGCGTGCGGTCATCACCGGCCCCAGCTCGGCGGCCGTTTCGCGGTCGTCGAGCAGCCCGGCGCGTCCAAGGAGCGCGAGCCAGCGCAGGGCGGGGGTGATCGCGGCCGACTCGGTCGACCGCAGCAGCCGGCGGAGAGCCGGCTGGCGTGCCGCCAGCTCGGCGACCGAGATCTCCAGCGCCTCGAGCAGGTGCCCGAACCACTGCAGCCGGTATCCCGGCCACTCACCACCGAGGGCGGAGAGCGCCGCGTCGACGACCCGTTCTCGGTCGATCCGGCCGTCCTCGATCATGACGAGGACGGCCCGCTGCCAGGCGCCCGAGGAGTACTGGTCGGTCTGGAACAGGCTGATCGACCCGTTGCCGGGGACCTCGAAGATCCGCCAGAACGTACGGTCCAGCAGCTCCGGATCGCCGGCGAACCACTGCTCGGGCTGACCTACCGCGCGGCTCTCGTGAGTCCAGGAGGCGGCCAAGCCCCAGATCATCGCGGTGACGTACTGGTCGTCGTGCTCCAGGTCGACCAGCCCGGCGCGCTCGACCACCCGCACGTCGAAGAAGTTCTTCCGGGTGAAGAACTCGAGGTCGGCGAGCCTGTGCCGCAGCGCGGGCGCCAGCCAGGTGGGCATCCGGGTCGTGGGAGTGTGTGGCTCCTTGTCGTCGAGCGCGTCCCGCACGGCGTCGGCAACCGCCCAGGAGAGTGCGGCGTCCTTCTCCCAGCGCTCCTCGAAGATCCGGGACCTGGCGCGCTCGCCGTGCTCGACCAGGAGTCCGCCCAGTACGGCGGGCGGCACGGCGGCAAGATCGCTGGGCGTCCGGGTCCGCGTCCGGCTGGGCTTGTGGTGGTGGTGAAGGGATGACGTCGGTCGCACCGCGGGCCGGACCGCGGCCTGCTCGAGCAAAGCACTGAGCTCGTGCTGGACGCTGGGCTCGAGGGCCGCGAACTCTCCAGCCGGAATACCGTCCGGACCGCGGGCCAGCAGCACCCGGCCAGCCTGCCGCTGCACCTCCGCGTCGATATGCCCGAGTGCCGCCATGGCAGCCGCAACCACCTCGGATGTCGGTGAGCGGTCAGCGATGGCGGCGAGTAGCCGGACTGCAAGCCGGGCCGTCGTCCTGGAACGGATCGTGACGGCCGGCTGCAAAGCCGTAGCGGTCGCGTCGTCGTCGAGCAGCTGGGCCCGGTCGAGCTGCAGCAGCCGGCGGACGCCGTACGTCACCACCGTTGGCGACGCAGTGGTCAGCAGGCGGCGGACCGCAGGCTGGTGGACGGCGAGCTCCTCGGTGGTAACCGCGAGGGCGTCGAGCATGGCGACGTACCACGCCGTCAGGTCGGCGGTCGGCTCGCCGGCCAGACCGCCGAGACATGCGGCCACCGCGAGCCCCCGTGCCCGCTCGTCGGAGACCACGGCGGCGGCCAGAGGCTGTTGCCAGCTCCCCCGGAACGGCCGGTCGTCCTGCGGGCTGATCCCACGCTCGCACTCGTCCGCGGCGAGCCGGTGCACGATCCGGTCCACCAGCGCAGGGTCGCGTTCGACCTGCACGAGCAGGTCCTCCGTCACGTCACCCGAGCGCACCCAGTCGTCAGACAGGTGCAGCATCGCCAGGGCGTAGTCGGTGGAGTGCTCGAGCTGGATCAGGCCCAGCCGTTCGAGGGCGCGGATCGACTGGGCGGACCGAACAAGGACCGCGCGCGGCGCACGCAGCTGGGCGATCACCACGTCCCCGAACCAGCCGGGCATCGCCAACGTCGGCTGAGCGGGCGTAGCACCGGTCGCAGCAGCCGCCAGCGCATCGCCTACGGCTCGAATGGTCGACGAGCCCCGGCGCCAGCTCTCGTCCTCCGTGCTGGTGCGGGCCCGCTCGCCGTACTCCACGACGAGCCCGCCGACCAGTGCCGGCGGCAGCGCTGCCAGCGACGACCACTCGAGCTCGGCACCGGTCACCGCGGCATTCTGACACCCCTACGGCCGTCGCGGGTTAGAGTCGTCGAATGAGCGAGACGGTGCTGACGTACCGTGCCCCCTCGGCGGCGACCACCGACGCATTGGGGACCAATGTCCTGCTGGTCAGCGAAAGCGCTGCGCCCGCGCTGATGGTCGACAACTTCCTCACCCATCCCGCCCAGGCGGCGGCCGCCCTGCTGCTGGTGGCGTCGGTCGCGCGCTCCCGTTTCTATCTCCCGCCCAGCATGGTGGCGGCCATCGTCGCCGCCGCTGACCCCGTCGTCACCGCCAACACCGACCGGCTGCGTTTCGAGAGCTTTTCGGCGTGCTGCGGCGTCGCCGCCCGCTATGACGTACTGCCGGGGGGTATGGACGGGGCGCCGCTGCGGACCGGGACCACCAACGTCGACCTCAACTCGCCGGTCCGCGAGGCTCTAGCCGAGGTCCGCTCCGAAGGCCCGTTGCACCTGAAGGTGGGGACCGACGTCACGGTGACGACGATGCGGACCAGCATCGTCGAGCGCAAGGTGCCGTTGCCGACCCGCTGGGTGCGAGGCTTCGCCGAGGCGCAGGCGGCTTCGGTCGGCCTGGTCCGGCGGTTTGAGCTGAGCACCGCCGAAGCCCGTCGATTCCTGCGGAACCTGCCGGCCAGCTCGAACGGTCGCTCGATGCTCTACGTGGTACGCGCGCGCGACGGCCTCCGGCTCACCTCCTCGGCCGCCGCGGGCGCCGTACCGCTCGGTGGCCCCGCGCGCCTCCGGGTGCTCGAACCGATGCTGGCGTACGCCGACCGCCTGTCGGTGTACGGACCGGCGACGCCCGGGCCCGGGGTGTCGCTGTGGCAGCTCGACCTGCCCGACGGGCGGTTCTCGCTGACCCTCAGCGCGGCGGCGATGCGTGGCTTCTCCGGTGAGGGCGGCCTGCTCTTCGACCTTGCCGACCCGCACGCCGTCGACGACGCGCTGCTGCTCACCGCCTTGCTGTCCTACGACCCCGTGCTCGACGTGGACCGGCTCGCGCGCGACTCCGGGCTCGACCGCCGTCGCGTCCTCGTCGCGCTGGCCCAGCTGGCCGCCGCGGGCCGAGTCGGCTACGACGCCGCAGAGGGCGCCTACTTCACCCGCGAGCTGCCCTGGGACCGCGAGCTGTTGGAGTCCATGCACCCTCGCCTTGCCGACGCACGTCGGCTGGTGGCGGCAGGCGCCCTCCAGCCGAAGGGAGCGGTCACCGAGGTGAGCAGCGGCAGCAGTGTGCACCTCGTGCGGCAGACCACGGACGGCTTCGGCTGCACCTGCCCCTGGTACGCCCAGAACGGCACGAATCGCGGCCCGTGCAAGCACGCGCTCGCGGTCCACCTCACGGCCGCCCGCCGCTGAGACCGTTTTGGCGGTCATCCGCACCAGACGTCGGAGCCCGCCCACCTCGGCTACCATCAAGCGCCGTCGGCCCGGCACTCGTCATGTCTTCAGCGAAAGCCCTGAGCCCGACAGACTGTGAGTTTGTGTCCCGACTACGGGACGCTCACTCACACTCTGTGCGTGGACCGTGGTCTGGCCGCCCGATGTTTGTCGCTTCCCCAGCAGTTGCTGTTCGAGCGCCGCCGGCGCCCACCTGCTCAACGCCTGGAGCTCGGGTTAGGCGGGACGGTTGAGGAAGGCGTGCCACAGGTGCAGGGCCGCGTACGAGCGGTAGGGCGACCAGGCGGCGGGGTCCACGATTCTGCGGGCGACCAGCTCGCGGGCGAGCACCAGATCGGTGCTGAGCAGGACGTCCGGCGCGTGACAGACGCGCATCAGCACGTAGTCCGCGGTCCAGGGACCGATCCCCGGGCAGTCCAGCAGGGCCGCACGGACGGCTATCGGGTCGGGGTCGGCGAGGTCGATCCGACCTTCAGCCAGCCGTTCAGCGAGGACGACGATGGTCCGGCCGCGCGACCGCGGCATCGGCAACGTCGTCGGGTCGACCGCCGCGAGGGCCTCAGCGGTGGGGAAGAGCAGGGTCAGTGCCGCGTCCCCGGTTGCAACGGCGTCGCCGTGCCGGGCGGTGATGGTCGCGGCGCAGGTCCGGGCCGAGGCCAGCGAGATCTGCTGACCGATGACGGTCCGGAAGACCATCTCGGCCGGCTCCAGCACGCCCGGGACCCGCAGCCCCGGGGTGGCCCGGACCAGGTCGCCCAGGTCGGGGTCCGCTCCGAGACGGGCGTCGACGGCGGCTACGTCGGCGTCCGCGTCCACCAGGTGCCGGACGCGGTCCAGCGCTTCGGGCCGGTCCTGGGGATCGACCTGCAGCTCGGCGGTCAGCCGCCGTCCGTCCCACGCGAGCCGCACCACCCCGGGGCCGTGCGGCAGCCGGAGCGTCCGCGCGTACCGGGATGTCCCCTGCTCGACCCCGCCACTCTCGACGCCGGTCACAGCGTGTCGGTGCAGGAAGTCCAGCAGCGCCGCCCCGGCGAACGGGCGGACGACCTCGACCTCAACCAGCGGTCGCCCCCAGGAGGTGCGGCCCGAGGAGGTGCGGCGCGACCGCCTGGCAGGCGAGGGCCCGGAGGGTCTCGTCGCGTCGTTCCAGCACCGTCCGGAGCGCGGAGCTGCCGACCTCGGTCCGGGCGAGCCAGATGTCCAGTCGGTCGAGGAAGTCTTGCTGGTCGGTCGGCCAAGGGAACAGGTTGCGCAGCGCGCTCTTGCGCAACGAGATTCCCTTGGTCGCCCAGACACCGCGAGAGGCCGAGATGTCCTCCACCAGCGAGAAGTACCGGTCGATGTAGGGCGCCAGCACCTCGTCCTGGCCGCGCTGCCAGAAGCTGAGGCAGATGGCGCTCTGCTGGGAGTTGGGGATGTCGTCGCCGTCGGCGGCCAACTGCCACGCCTCGGCCTTCGCCGCCGCGGTCGGTCGTGCGGCCCGGGCACCGGCCGCGCGTTCCTGGCCGGTCACCGACCCGTCCGCTGACTCCTCGGCCGCGATCGCGGCCTCGTCGAGCCGGCCGAGCGCGGCGAGGCGGCCGACGATGGCCCAGCGCAGGTCCTGGTCGACGCGAAGTCCGTCCGGCACGTCCTGTCCGGCCAGCCAGCCGGCAACGACCTCGGCGGGACCGTCGTCGCGGGCCGACGCCACCAGGGCGCGGGCCAGGGACAGCTGCTCGTCCGAGCCGGCAGTCGCGGCGCCCAGCTGCGCGAGCAGCCCCTGCTGCCAGGAGGTCGCAGTCGCGGCGCGGCTGGCCAGCGGCGTGTAGCTGGCGACGGCCGTCGCGGCCTGGGCGAGCAGCAGGCCGACGGTCGTCGCGTCGCCCTCACGGCCGACCCCTCGCAGCACCAGGTCGACGAAGGCGTCCGCCGGCAGCAGTGCGTCGCGGCAGCCGTCCCACATCGCCTGCCACAGCACAGCCCGCGACAACGGGTTGGGCAGCCCGGGCAGCGCGGCCAGAGCCGTCCGCTGCGACTGCGGGTCGAGCCGGGTCTTGGCGTAGGTGAGGTCGTCGTCGTTGACCAGCACCAGGTCGGGCCGGTCGCGGCCGACCAGGGCCTCGACCTCGGTCAGCTCACCGCTCACGTCGACCTCGACCACGTCCGTACGCTCCAGGACCCCGGCGGTCAGCGCGTAGACCCCGAGCCGGACCCGGTGGTCGCGCAGGGTCGGCCAGCTGGGCTGCGCGCTCTGACGGACCGCGGCCCGGGTCACCTGGCCGTCGGCGTCCTCGAGCTCGAGGGTCAGCGTGTTGACCCCGGCGGCCTCGAGCCACTGGGCCGACCAGGCGGACAGGTCGCGGCTGGACGCTTCCTGCAGCGCCGCGAGCAGGTCGGCCAGCGAGGTGTTGCCGAAGGCGTGCCGGGCGAAGTACGTCTTCACGCCGGCGAGGAACGCGTCCCGGCCGACGTAGCCGACGAGCTGGACCAGCACCGACCCGCCCTTGGCGTAGGTGATCGAGTCGAAGTTCGACTCGACCGCCTCGAGGTCGACCATGTCGGCGGCCACCGGGTGGGTCGAGGGCAGCTGGTCGGCGCGGTAGGCGTTGGTCTTGAAGCCGCTGAGGAAGCGGGCCCAGACGGCCGGCTGGTCGTCGGACTGCTCGCTGACCGCGAAGTTCGACGCCCAGGTGGCGAAGGACTCCTTCAGCCACAGATCGTCCCACCAGCGCATCGTCACCAGGTCCCCGAACCACATGTGCGAGAGCTCGTGCAGGATCGTGTCCTGGCGCCGCGACCGCGAGGCGGCGGTGACCCGGCTGCGGAAGATGTACTCGTCCCGGAAGACGACGCAGCCGATGTTCTCCATCGCGCCGGCGTTGTACTCGGGGACGAAGACCTGGTCGTACTTGCCGAAGGGGTAGGGGAAGCCGAAATGGCCCTCGAAGACGGCGAAGCCGTTGGTGGTGATCGTCAGGATCTCCTCGGCGTCGAGGTCCTGCACCAGCGACTGGCGGCAGTAGAGCGCCATCGCCAGCTCCCCGGCCTGGGCGACGTAGCTCGAGTCGACCCGCGCGTAGTCTCCGGCGACCAGGGCGGTCAGGTAGGTCGAGACCAGCTCGGTCTCGCTGAACCGGGCGCGGACCAGGCCCTCAGCCACCGCGTCGCGGGCCAGCAGCGTGCCGTTGGAGACCACCTGCCAGTCCTCGGGCGCCACCACCGACACCGTGAACCGGGCCTTCAGGTCGGGCTGCTCGAAGTTCGCGAACATCCGACGCGCGTCGGCGACCTCGAACTGGGTGTAGAGGTACGTCCGGTCGTCGACCGGGTCGACGAAGCGGTGCAGCCCCTCGCCGCTGCGGCTGTACCGGCAGACCGCGACCACGGTCAGCTCGTGCTGACCGGGGGTCACCGCCAGCGGCAGCCGGGCGCCGTCGAACGTCGCCGGGTCGAGCGGCTGCCCGTCGAGGGTGGCGCTGCGGACCGACTCCGCGATCAGGTCGACGTGCGTCTGACCGGTGTCGTGCCCGGTGAAGCTGATCGTGGAGGTCGAGAGGAAGAGCGTGGTCGGCTCGGCCACGTCGCGGCCGGAGAGGTCGATTTCTAGGTGGTAGCGGGCGGTGCTGAGCAGGCCTGACCGGTGAGTGGCTTCCGCACGCGTCAGGTTGTCGGGAAACATGGACCGATCCTGTCACGGGGTGGTGACAGTGCTGCTCCTCCGGGGCGCGGTCAGTGGCCTCTGCCACACTGCTGCCATGCGCGTACACATCGGCACCGACCATGCCGGCTTCGACCTCAAGAACTACCTCGTGACGGCCCTGGTCGCTGACGGCCACGACGTCGTGGACCACGGGCCCGCGGCTTACGACGCCGAGGACGACTACCCCGTCTACTGCATCCCGGCGGCCGCGGGGGCGGTGGCCGACCCCGGTTCGCTGGCCATCGTCATCGGCGGCTCGGGCAACGGCGAGCAGATCGCGGCCAACAAGGTGACTGGTACGAGGGCGGCGCTCGCGTACGACGTCGACACCGCGACCCTGGCCCGCCAGCACAACGACGCGAACGTGATCTCGATCGGCGCCCGGATGCACACCGAGGAGGAGGCGTTGGCGTTGGTCCGGGTCTTCCTGGCCACCCCGTTCAGCGGCGAGGAACGGCACGCCCGCCGGATCGCGCTGCTCGCGGACTACGAACGGCGCCGCGGGGCTTGACCGGTTCGGCGTCCGTCGACGCGCGCCAACAGCTCGGCGAGCACGTCGGAGGCCAGCTCCTCGTCCGCGACGTCGGCACGCGACACGTCCCGCGCCCGAAGAGCACGGTCGGGTGTCACCAGACCCGAGACCCCGTCCCGCCCGAAGTCGCGGGGCCAGAGGTCCCGTGACTGCTGCGGTTGTCCCGCGTACGTGCCCCCGCCGTGCGGTCCCGGGGAGCGGGTCCCCGGTGCTGACGCACCACTCATGGCGCCCACGTTAGTGGTCAACTCCCGGAAACGACCACCGGTAGACCCGCGACCGCCCCGATCCCGGCAACCGAAACTCAAGCGTGACCGAGGTCAGCTCAGGAGGGATCGATGACGGCGTCGGTGTTCCGGTGGGGCCCGCTCGAGGTGGTCTTCGACGAGGCCGGAACCGTCACCGCCGTCCGTCACGACAGCGACCCGACGGCCAGCTGTCTCACCTCGGCGGGCCAGGTGGTGGCGACCACCGGCGGCGCCCCGGTCGACTGGTCGGCGGCTGACGTGGGCCTGGACACCGACGAGGTCGAGGTCGTCCGCCGCAGCGGCGACCTGCGGCTCGTCGTCCGGCACAGCTTTGCCGCCGGCTGGAGCGTCCGGGTGACCCTCAGCAACGCCGGAGCATCCACCGTGACGCTGGAGGAGGTGCTGCTGACCTGGCGGTGGCCGCCGGACCGACCGGCCTGGGCGGTGGCCGCTGGCGCAGCGGGCAGCCTGGCCGTCCTGGCCCCAGACGGCGCCGGGCCGCTGCTCGGCGGGGTTCTCCGGCTCGGCTCGGTACACCGCATCGACGCTGACGGCTTGCACCTCGGGCCGGTGCTGCTGGAGCCGCGGGGGCGCTACGTCGAGCAGTGGCAGTGGGACGCCTACGACGCTCCGCGGGACTTCGAACGGCGGCAGTCTCCGGGTGTACCCCGACGGCTCGACGTGACCCTCGACGAGGTCGTCACCCTCACCGCCGACGACGACGAGGCGCTCGTCCTCGATGCCGAGCTGCACGCCGAGACGGTGCGAGACACCGTCGAGCTGACCGCCGCCGCACCCGGCCGCTACCGGGTGGAGGCGCGTTCGGCGCGCGGAGTGACCGCCTACGAGCTGGGGGTCGGCGACATCTTGGAGACGGTGCTCGGCGACGCCGCCCTCGAGCTCGTGGTCGGTCCGCGGACCGGCGCCCGGGTCGTCCGGTTCGCCGACGTCGACGCGGCGCTGGTGGTGCAGCGCGCGCTGGCGCTGGGGATGGAGCACTGGGAGCACCAGTTCTCCGCCGAGGACGGGCTCGACCTGTACGGCAGCCGGCTGCCCGAGATCGGCCCGTTCGACCCGAAGACCATCGCGTTCCTCTGCGGTGAGCACACCCGGACCAACGACCCCGAACCGCTGAACTGGGCCACCCGTGGCGTGCTGTCGACGCAACAGCCCGAACCCGGGCTGGGCATCGCCGCCACCCAGGTCTGCCTGGCCCGGCTGCTTCTCGGCCGCTCGATCGCCCCCGTCGTGGACCACCTGCGCGTCCTCGTCGCCGGGGCGGCGATCGATCCGGCGGCCGTCCCGCGGCGTGAGCAAGCGGCCCTGCTCGAGCTCGAGGTGGTGACCATGCCGCAGCCGGGTCCGGCACCGGCGCCCCTGCTGGCCCGAGCCGCTGCGCTGGGCAGCTGGGTGGGCGCCGGGCTGCGCGGCCGGGCCGTACCCCCGCTGCCCGCCGACGAGCTCGCACACCTGGCGGCCGTCCTGGCCCTGCTGCCCGAGGCCGTCAGCGTCGAGCTCGGCCACCGGTGGGGGGCCAGCGCCCACGAGCTCGCCCGGCGCGCCCAGGCCGAGGTGCTCGTCCGCTCGACCGGCACCCGGGTCGGCCCGGCGCACGGCTGGCTCGTGCTGGCTTCGCGCTCGGACGAGGGCTGATCGGCCACGGGGTTGCCGCTCCTGCGCCCCTTCGCCGCTCCTGCGCCCGCTGTACGGGGCGCGGGAGCAGTTTGGGGGCGCGGGAACGTGCCGCGCGGTCAGATCGCCCGCGGGAACGTCGCCCGCTTGGCGGGAGTTCGTAGAAAGAGGCCTGTGGACAAGTCCTGGCGTCGAGCTGGATCTGCAACAGTGGGAGCGTGAGCAGCACGGCGAGCACCTCACCCCCCTCGACCGCCCCCAGCGAGTCACCGGTATCGAGCGGGGCCGTCCCGGCGGTGCCCGGACTTGCCCCCGAGTCGCCGCCCGCACCCCGTGCCCGCCGGATCGAGCGGCCCGAGCGGCGGCTGCCCAAGCTGCCGTACGTGGTGTCCCGGCTCTTCTTCGTGGGCGCGATCGTGCTGACCCTGCAGGCGCTGCTGCCGGGCGTGGTCTGGACCGGCGTGGTGGTCGACGCGTACTCGACGGTCGTGCTGCCGGTGGACGGCGGCACCCTCGGCTACGCCGTGCTGCTGGCGATCCTCGGCGGCTCCCTGGCCCGGCGCAAGCAGACGGCGTGGGTGGTGTCGTTGGTCCTGGTGGGGATCTCCCTGGCCGGTGACCTGATCGCCGTCGCCGGTCTGTTCGCCGGCGCGCTCAGCCGCCAGGTCGACTACGCGTCGCTGCCGCTGCTCGCGCGGTTCGCGTTCAACCTGCCGGTGCTGGGCTTCCTGATGATCTGCCTGGTGGTCTACCGCGCCGAGTTCAGCGCTCGCCGCCCTCCGGGCAGCATCCGCAAGGCCCTGCTCACCTTGCTCGTCGGTCTGGTCGTCAGCTTCGGAGTTGCGCTGGCCCTGGTCTCGGTCTTCCCCAACCAGCTCGCCGGGCCTCGCGGCCGCTCCGCCTGGATCCTGCGCCGCTTCATCACCGTGCTCTTCGGCAGCGACAACGACGTCGATGCGCCGCTGGTGAACGCCCCACCGAGCTGGATCAACACGGTGGTGGGCGTGCTCGCCGGACTCAGCCTGCTGGCCGCGCTGATCGCCTTGATGCGGTCGCAGCGGCGGGCGGCGCTGATGTCGGCCGAGGACGAGCCACGGGTGCGCGCGCTGGTCGCGGAGTCCGGGTCGGACTCGCTCGCCTACTTCGCCACCCGCCGTGACAAGTCGGTGATCTTCGCCCCCAACGGACGCTCCGCAGTGACCTACCGCGTCGACCTCGGCGTCTGCCTGGCCAGCAGCGACCCGCTCGGTCCACCCGACCACTGGCCCGGCGCCATCAGCGCGTGGCAGGACCTGGCGCAGACCTACGGCTGGACGCCGGCGGTGATCGGGGCCAGCGAAGCCGGTGCCACCGCGTACGCGCGCGCCGGCCTGCGCGTGATCCGGCTCGGCGACGAGGCCGTGCTGTTCACCCGGGACTTCCTGCTCGAGAGCCGCGAGCTGCGTGCGGTGCGGCAGGCGGTGCATCGGCTGGAGCGAATGGGCTATGGCACCCGGATCCGTCGGCACGGCGACATCAATGCCGAGGAGATGGGCCAGCTGGTCGCGCTCGTGGACGCCTGGCGCGACACCGAGACCGAACGCGGCTTCTCGATGGCCCTCGGCCGGCTCGGCGACCCGGCCGACGCCGACTGCCTGATGGTCGAAGCCCTCTTCCCGGCCGACCGGCTGGCCGCCGACTCAGCAGTCACCGACTCACGAGCCGGCGGCGCCGGCGAGGTGGCCGGGCTGCTCTCGTTCGTGCCGTGGGGCAGCGACGGCTTCTCCCTCGACGTGATGCGCCGGTCGCCGCAAGCCGACAACGGGGTCACCGAGCTGATGGTCTGCGCGCTGATGGCGGCGGGGCGTGAGCTCGGGGTGCACCGGGTCTCGCTGAACTTCGCCGTCTTCCGCTCGGCGTTCGAGGAGGGGGCCCGGATCGGGGCCGGCCCGGTGGTGCGGCTGTGGCGGCGGCTGCTGCTGGTCGCCTCGCGCTGGTGGCAGATCGAGTCGCTCTACCGCTCCAACGTGAAGTACCACCCCGAGTGGCAGCCGCGCTTTCTCTGCTTCGACGAGACCCGCGACATCGCGCTGGTCGGGGCAGCGTCGGGAGTGGCCGAGGGCTTCATCGACCTGCCGACCTTCCTCCGGCCGCGGCTGAGCGACGTCCGCTCGCTCGCCAGCGGTACGCCGTCCACCGCCGCCGTCGGTACCGCGCCCATGACGCCCGAGCCGACGCCCGGACGGCGGGTGCCCGAGCAGGTCCAGCAGCGGACGGCGATCCGCAGCGGCCTGCTGGCGCGGGGGATCGACCCGTACCCGCCGTCCTTCCGGCCCAGCCGGAGGGCGGCGGAGCTTCGGCTCGGGATGCCGGCGTCGGTCGCCGGTCGGGTGCTCGCCGTCCGCGACCTGGGCGGGGTCGTCTTCGTCTCCATCCAGGACTGGAGCGGGCCGGCTCAGCTGATGCTGACCAGGGAGACCACCGGGGCCGCCGCGCTCGCCGAGCTGCGCCAGGTGATCGGCCGCGGTGACCACATCGGGGCCGAGGGGGTGATGGTTCTCTCCCGCAGCGGCGAGCTGTCACTGGAGGTCACCGGCTGGCTGCTCACCGCCAAGGCGTTGCGGCCACTGCCCGACCTGGCTGCGGTGGCGCGCGACGGCGGCATCCGCGACCCCGAGGTCCGGGTTCGTCAGCGCTACCTCGACCTCGCCGTCAGCTCCGTCGCCCGGCACCGTCTGGTGGCGCGCTCCGCGGCGATCCGGGCTGTCCGCGACACCCTGCACGGGCTCGGGTACCTCGAGGTCGAGACGCCGATCCTGCAGACCGTGCACGGCGGGGCCAACGCACGCCCGTTCCGTACCCACATCAACGCCTACGACCTCGACCTCTACCTGCGGATCGCCCCCGAGCTCTACCTCAAGCGGTTGATGGTCGGTGGCGTCGACCGGCTGTTCGAGATCGGTCGCAACTTCCGCAACGAGGGCGCCGACGCCACCCACAACCCTGAGTTCACGATGCTCGAGGCCTACGAGGCGTACGGGGACTACACGACCATGCGCACGGTCGCCCAGCAGCTGATCACCACCGCCGCCCGGGCCGTCGCCGGCACCCCGGTGGTCCGTGGGACCGACCTCGAGGGCCACGTTCACGACGTGGACCTGGGCGAGCCGTGGCCGGTGGTGACGGTGCACGACGCGATCGCCGCCGCGGCCGGGGTGCCGGTCACGCCCGACACGGCGCTGGCCGAGCTGGCCGCGCTGGCCCGTCGGCTGCAGCTCGACCTCGACCCGAGGTCGAGCCGTGGCGACGTGGTGCTCGAGCTCTACGAGCACCTGGTCGAGCGATGCACGGTCCGGCCGACCTTCTACACCGACTTCCCGGCTGAGGTGTCACCGCTGACCCGACCACACCGCCACGACGACCGGTTGGCCGAGCGCTGGGACCTGGTGGCCTTCGGAGCCGAGATCGGGACGGCGTACTCCGAGCTCGTCGACCCGGTGGAGCAGCGGGCCCGTTTGACCGCCCAGTCCATGCTGGCTGCGGGTGGTGACCCCGAGGCGATGGAGCTCGACGAGGACTTCCTCGTCGCGCTGGAGCACGCGATGCCGCCCTCGGGCGGCCTCGGGATGGGGATGGACCGGCTGGTGATGCTGCTGACGCAAGCCTCGATCCGGGAGACGATCGCGTTTCCACTCGTCCGGCCCAGGGGAGCGCGGTGAGGCGGTATGCCTGGCCGGTCGTGGGGCTCCTCACCGTCCTGACCTACAACTCCTGGGCCTTCTGGGAGGTCAACGGTCGCGCCCGGATCTTCGACGGCTACCTGTCGGAGTTCTCGGCCTCCAACCAGCCGTACAGCTTCTTCTTCCGCGGCGGCGACCTGACCACCGCGCTGCTGGTCCTCGCGCTCGTGTGGCGCGCCGTCACGTGGCACCGGCTTCGGCAGGCCAGCAGCCGGTGGGAGGTGGTGGCCTGGCTCGGCCTGCTGCTGTTCGCCGTCTCGACCGGCCTGGACGCGTTCTTCTCGATGGACTGCTCGCCGACCCTGAGCGAGGCCTGCCGGGTGGCGGAGGAGACCGGCCGGCTCTCGCTGATCCACTACGCCCACACCTACACCAGCGTCGGAGCGCAGACCGGGATCGTGGTCTCGATGGTCGCGGCCTACCTCGCCCTGTTGCTCGCGCCGCCGCGTCCGGGTCGGGGTCGCCACGTCCGGCGGGTGGTGTTGGCGCTGGCCCTCGTCGAGGTGGTGGCGCTGCTGATCATGATGGTGCTGCTGGTTGCGGGCCTGCCCGGCCTCGGCTACCCGCAGGTCGTGATGGTGCTGGTCGCCTCGCTCTGGTTCGCGGTCGTGGGCTTTGACCTGGTGCAGCCGCCCCCGCCGGCGTCGGCCGGGACGCCGCCGCGGCCGCTCGAACGTCCGGTCGCCCGGTGACCGTCATCCGGCTGGCCGGCCGCGACGTCCGGCTGACCACGCGGGCCGGCCACGGCCTGACGGTGGTGCTGGTCGGCGGCTGCGGGGTGCCGTCGCCGTTGTGGCAGCCCGTGGTCGAGCTGCTGCCGGGACGGGCGGTCACCCGGCTCGACCGGCCCGGTCTCGGCTCGCCCTGGCCCGGGCGGCTTCCCACCCTGGCCGAGGAGGTCGACACCCTGGCCGCGCTCGCGGACCGGATCGGCAGCCCCGTCGTGCTGGTGGCGCACTCGATGGCCGGACCGCACGCCGAGGCGTTCACCCGGCTCCACCCGGACCTGGTCCGGGGTCTGGTGGTGGTCGACGGCAGCGTCGAGTGGGACCTGCGGCCGGCCGGCGTCCGGGACCGCGGTCTGCGCATGTTCTGGCTCGCCGCCGCCCGTGTCGTCCGCCGACTGCTCCGGCCGGAACCGTTCCGGGTGCTGGGCCGGCTGGCCGGTCGGGTCGTGGTGGCGCTGCAGAGCCGGCTGCGGATCTGGAGCCCGATGCCCGGCGTCGCGATCCTCGGTGAGCCCGACGCCGCCGCGAGCGTGCTGGCCGAGAACGGCGCGTACGCCGACCAGCTGCGCGACCTCGACCAGGTCCGGGCCCAGGACCCGTGGCCCGGGACACCGACGGTGGTGCTGACCGCGGCCGGCGACGGCGGCCCGTCCTGGGTGGGCGACCAGCGACGACTGGCCGACCTGCTGGGCGCCGACCAGGTGGTGGTAGAAGATTCTCGGCACCTGATGATGCTGGACTGTCCCGCGTCCGTGGCCGACGCCGTCCGGACTGTCGCCCCGGTAGGGGAGAAGGAGGTCTCGTGAAACTGACCCGTTCGGACTCAGGACAGGCGCTGACCCTGGTCGCCGAGCTCTGGTATGCCGAGGCCCCCGACCTGGACGACCCGGCGCTGCTGTCCGCGCTGCGCGAGGTGTCGGCCGAGGCCGAGGCGCAGCACGGCTCGTTCACCGTGCCGCACCCGGTCCCCGCGCCGGAGGCGCCGCCCTCGGAGACCGAGGCAGGCCTGCCGCCGCTCGTGACCGCGGTCGTCGCCGGGTCGCCGCTCGGGCACGACGGCAAGACGCTGCCCGACGTCAGCCAGACCTGGAGCTGGCCCGAGGCCGAGGCCGCCGTCGCCGGCTGCCGGGCCAGCGTGCTGGTGACCGAGATGCTCGTCGAAGGTCGCAGCCCGACCGAGCGGGTGACCGCCCTCGGCCGCGTCGTCGAGGCGCTGATCGGGGCCACTGCGCCCGCCGCGATCCACTGGGGTCACAGCATGTGCGTCAGCGACCCATCCGCCTTTGGGGCCGGCGACGTCGACGGGGTGATCAACGTCCGGATGTACACCGATGCGCACGACGCCCAGGCGCTGGCGATGGACACTCTCGGGCTGCACGTCTTCGACCTGCCCGACGTCCAGTGCCACTTCCGCGACCGCGAGCCCGGCGAGATCGCTGAGCTGCTCTTCGCCACCGGGGTCTACCTGTTCGAAGCCGGTGACGTGATCGAGGACGGCAACACCATCTCGGGCACCGACGGCGAGGGCCGCTACCCCTGCCACCGCGAGGCGTCGCTGCTCGACCCCGGCCGGCTCGTCATCGACGTCGACCTCGGCGACCCGTACGCCGCCGGTCAGCGCGACCGTGCGGTCAGCAGTGGTTGAGCCCGGGGGGCACAGTAGGGGCGTGCCCAAGGGGAATGTGGAGACTGGGGGAGGGGCCGCCAGCATCCGGTCGATCGCTACCGTCGTGCCCGAGACCGTGCTCGACCAGGCCGACATCCGCGACCTGTTCGCGCGTCAGCCGGGCCGGAGCGGCCTGGGGGTCCGGCGGATCACGTCGGTCTTCGACGCCGCGGCCATCGAGACTCGGCACACCGTCCTGGCCGAGCTCGCCGGCGGCGGGACCGCCGGGGGCGGTCAGTTCCTCGAGCCCGGAACCGGTCAGCTGCGCTCGCCGGCCACCGGGGCCCGCAACGACCTCTACCGCCGGACGGCCGGACCGCTCTTCGTGGCCGCGGCCCGCCAGGCCGTCGAGGCCGCCCCGGGGATCGACGCGACCGACGTCAGCCACGTCATCACGGTGTCCTGCACCGGTTTCTACGCCCCCGGCCCCGACATCGAGATCGTCCGGGGCCTCGGGCTCGCGCCGACCACGTTGCGGTCGCACCTCGGCTTCCTGGGCTGCTACGCCGCCTTCCCGGCGCTGCGGGCGGCCGCCGACGTCTGCCGCGCCGACCCCGACGCGGTCGTCCTCGTCGTGACCGTCGAGCTCTGCACGCTGCACCTGCACACCGGCGACGACACCGACACCATCCTCAGCTCCTCGCTCTTCGCCGACGGGGGAGCGGCCGCCGTGGTCACCGCCCGGCCCGCGCCGACCGGCACTCCGCTGCTCGACCTGGACGCCTTCTCCTCCACCCTGATCGTCGAGGGCACCGACGACATGGCCTGGACGATCGGCGACCACGGCTTCGACATGGTGTTGAGCAGCCGAATCCCACGGCTGGTCGAGGCGCACCTGCCCCAGGCCCTCAAGCCGCTGGTCGGCGACGGCCGCGAGGGTCGCGGCGTCGCCGAGATCGACCTCTGGGCGGTCCACCCCGGCGGCCGGAGCATCCTCGACCGGGTCCAGTCCGCCCTCGGGCTGAGCGAGGACCAGCTCGGCCCGTCCCGGGAGGTGCTGCGCCGCTACGGCAACATGTCGAGCGCCACCGTGCTCTTCGTGCTGCGCGAGCTGTTCGCTGCGGCCGGGCCGGTCCCACAACGGGTCGGCGCCCTCGCGTTCGGGCCGGGCGTCAGCGTCGAGAGCGCCCTGCTCACCCTGCGGACCGCGTCGTGACCGCCACCCTCGCGGCGGGCCCGGACCTGCGGCACCGCGAGACCGCCGTCGTCGAGCTGATGGACGACCCCGACTGCGACCTGGTGGCTCTGCGCCGCACCTACGGCCGGTTCGCGCTGGTCAACCGGCTGGTCGCGAGCTGGCACCGGACCTACCGGCAGCGGGTCCGCCCGCTGCTCTCCCGGCACCGCACCAGCACGCTGCTCGACCTCGGCTGCGGCGGTGGCGACCTCGCACTGGCGCTGTCCCGCTGGGCGCGGGCCGACGGGCTGCGGCTCGACGTGGTGGCGGTCGACCCCGACCCGCGGGCGTACGCCTTCGTCAGCGAGCGGCCGCCAACGCCCGGTGTCCGGTTCCGGCTGGCCGGCAGCGCCGACCTGGTCGCCCAGGGCGAGCGCTACGACATCCTCACCTCCAACCACCTGCTGCACCACCTCACCGCCGCCGAGCTCGCGGGCGTGCTGGCCGACACCGAACGGTTGACCGACCGGCTCGCGCTGCACAGCGACCTGCGCCGTAGCCGGACGGCGTACGCGGTCTGGGCGGCGACCTCCTGGCCCGCGGCCGCCGACTCGTTCCTGTTCACCGACGGGTTGCTGTCGATCCGGCGCAGCTACGCCCCGGCCGAGCTGGCCGCGGTGGTGCCGATCGGGTGGCGGGTCCAGCGGCAGGAGCCGTTCCGGCTGCTGCTGAGCTGGTCCACCGGGGTGGCCCATGGCTGACGGCACACCCCTGCTGCGGGTGGCCGCGGTGAGCTACCTGGCCTCGTGCGCTCTCGGGACCGGGGTGGCGACGGGCGTCGTCGTCACCGGCCGCGCCCGTTGGGTACACCACGCCCTGTACGTCGTGACCGCCACGCTGACCGGGCTCGCGCTCGGAGCTGCGGCGTACGGCCGGCGCCGGTCCGGCTGGTTGCTGCTGCCCGCGGCCGTCCCGCTGGCGGTGGTCCCCTACGCCGGCAGTCGGCTGCCGCGGCACGCCCTCGTTGCGGCGGCGGCCGCTCCCTTCTACGCGGCCGCCCTGGTCGCCGACCGGCAGCAGGTCTGATGGAGTTCCTCGACGTCGTTCGTCGGCGCAAGACCACCAACGGACACTTCTTGCCCGACCCGGTCTCTGCGGAGCACCAGCGGCTGCTGATGGAGGTCGCCGGCCGGGCGCCGTCCCAGCTCAACAGCCAGCCCTGGCGGTTCGTGGTCACCGAGAACCGCGCGGTGATCGACGAGATCGCCGAGATCAGCGGCCAGAGCATGACCGAGGCGATGAGCAACGGCACCTTCTTCGAGCGGTACAAGCGCTATTTCCGGTTCAGCGCTGCCGAGATGGAGAGCCGTCGGGACGGGATGCTCTTCGACCGGCTGCCGGCACCGCTGCGGCCCTTCACCCAGTCGGTGTTCACGCGCCGGGGCCAGAAGATGATGAACGTGCTGCGGGTCCCGCAGACCCTCGGCGAGGAGAACCGCAAGCTCGTCGCCGGGTCGCCGCTGCTGATCGCGGTGCTGCTCGACCGGGCCGAGTACCGGCCCGAGGTGCTGTCGTCGTTCTACTCCGTGTTCAGCATGGGCGCGGCGATGGAGAACGTCTGGCTGACCACCGTCGAGCTCGGCATGGGCATCCAGTTCATCTCCTTCCCGATGGAGGTGCCGAGCCAGTGGGCGCGGATCGAGCGGCTCTTCGACGTGCCGCCGGAGCTCGACCTGATGGCGGTCTACCGGCTGGGCTACCTGCCGCCCGAGCAGCGCCGGCCGGCCATCGACTGGTCGAGCCACCAGCGCAAGCTCGTCTCCCAGTACGTCTTCCGCGACTCCTGCGCCTCGCCGCAGCAGGGCTGGGACGACCTGGAACAGCCGCTGCACTAGTGACGCACCGCCGCGACACGCCACCAGATCCGAGGCGACAGGAGGAGGCGGATGACGTCGGCGGTTGACCGCGCCCGACCAGGTTTCGACCTCGAGCCGGACGTGGTCCTCAACCGGGCCGCGCGTACGTGCGTCGGCCTGCGACCGGGTCGGAACGAGATCAGGCTCGAGGTGGACGAGTCGTAGCTGCCGGTCCCGGCCGTCCACAGCTACGGTTACGGTGGCTTGTCCCACTTGTGGCGTTTCCGCTGAGTCGGAGAGGAGGCGCGTGATGGCCGTTCAGTCACATATACCGCCGGACGGTCGCGTCCACTTCCGCGACATCAAGCCGTACGCCGTGGTCGACAGCCTGGATCAGCTGCAGGGGCCCGTCGGCGGTGTGGTCGAGCTGTCTCATTCCGTGCTCTGGGCGCCTGGGGGAGGTCGGGTCGACCTGGACGAGCCCGGTGGACTTGGCTTGGCGTACCGAGCGGTGCTGAATGAGGGGACGGTCGAGGACCTGGTTCGTGTCATCCACTGCGACCGGCTGGTTGCGGCATGGCCGGAGCTGATGTTGCCGTTCAGGGTCCGCGAGCTGTGGGAGTCTCACTTCCCGGAGCTGCGACCAGTCTTGGTCGGCTGAAGTCGTCGGGTGCGCGCTCTGGACCACGAAGTGGCCGCGCAGCGGCGAGTCACGAAGATCGCCCTGGCCGGCGTCGTGGGCTTTGCGCTGGCAGGTTCCGGGGCGATCCGCGAACACGGGATCATCGACCGCCCGACCGAGGACGTCGACCTCTTCACCGCTAGTCAGGATGTGGCGGCTTTCGCTGTGGCCGTTGACCAGGTGGTTGCTGACCTGAGGGCGGATGGCTTCGATGTGGAGCAAACGCGCCAAGCGCCGCAGTTCGCCCGCCTGCACCTCGCCACCGGCGACGGGCTCCATCTCGACGTCGACCTGGGCGTGGACTGGCGGCAAGAAGACCCTGTGGTGATGGACGTAGGCCCAGTTCTGAGCCTCGCCGATGCGGTCGGCAGCAAGGTCGGCGCGTTGTACAGCCGAGGTGAGCCTCGCGACTACTTCGATGTCGATGCGGTCCGCGCTTCCGGTCGGTTCAGCGATGACGAGCTGGTCGCGGCTGCGGCTGAGCGCGATGCTGGCTTTGACGTCGAGATGTTCGCCTGGCGACTTGCCAGCGCGCGCGGGATCACCCTCGCAGACGTTGCCCGCTACGGCGTTACCGAAGAGCAGCTGGAGGACATCAAGACTCGGTGCCTCGAGTGGGCCGCTAGCCTGCGCACACCGCGCGCCAACGACGCGGCAAATCCGACCACCTAGCAGAGGCCCGGAGTGTCGCTTCCACTCCTCGGGCATTGCCTGCCAGCATCCCAAGCATGAGCGAGCTGCAGTCCCGCGCCGGAGCCACACACCTGGGTCCCCGGATCGGGGACGCCGAGCGGAACGCGTGCGTGGACCGGCTGACCCAGGAGATGGTCGCCGGCCGGCTCGGCGAGGACGAGTTCGACCTCCGCGTGGAGCGCGCGCTGCGGGCGCAGACGCAGCCGGACCTCGCCGAGCTGACGGCCGACCTGGTCGGACTCCCCTCGCCTGCGCCGGGGCCGCCGCGGTCGGCGACGCTGGTTGTCTCCCTGAGCGTCCGTGACGTGGCCGTGACCGGGCTCTTCACGGGTCTCGTCGGGGTCTTCACGTTCTGGGTCGCCACCAACCTCAGCGGCGGCAGCGACGAGGTAGCGAAGTGGCTGCTGATGTGGCTGTTCGGCGAGGTCTGCGGCCTCGCCGGCGCCCTGCTTGCCCGCGGCGGCCGGGACCACTAGTCCTCGCTCGTCCGCAGCTGGCGGCGCGCGGACAGCAGCTCGAGCTCGGGGCGGTAGGCGGCAAAACGTTCGACGGCGTCCAGCACCTCGGTGAGGTGGCGCTGGTCGCTGCTGACCAAGGCGACGCCGATGCTGGCGCGCCGGTGCAGGTCGAGGTGGTCGACCTCGGCCACGCTGACCTCGAACTTCCGCCGCAGCTCGGCCACCAACGGCCGGACCAACGAACGCTTCTCCTTGAGCGAGTGCACGTCTCCGAGCAGCAGGTCCAGCTCCAACGACCCCACCCACATCGCCACCGCGCGATCGTACCTGCGGCTTGGCGGCGCGTAGCCGTGACGACCCTCATGCGCCCGGCCGGCCCTCATGCGCCCGGCGCCCGGGGCGCACGAAGGCCGGCGGGTCGCACGGCTCGAAATTGGTTCGAGGTCAGACCATTGACGGGCGCTGGCGCTGCCGACAGACTGGGCGCCACCGCTGACCCCTGCCGGTCGGAGACCCGTCGTGAGCGCTTCGAACCCCATCAGCCCGCCGCTGGACGCCGACTCCCAGGCGCTCGCCGACCTCGGGTACACCCAGGAGCTGCACCGCGGCATGTCCGGGTTCTCCAACTTCGCCGTCTCGTTCTCGATCATCTCGATCCTCGCCGGCTGCATCACCTCCTACGGCATCGCGCTGCGCTCCGGCGGTCCGTCGACGCTGGTCCTCGGCTGGCTGCTCGTCGGGGTCCTGGTGCTGGCCGTGGCCGCCGCGATGGCCGAGGTCTGCTCGCGCTACCCGACCGCCGGCGGGCTCTACTTCTGGGCCGGTCGGCTGGCCCGCCGCAACCGGCGCGAGTGGGCGTGGTTCACCGGCTGGTTCAACTTCCTCGGCGAGGTCGCGGTCACCGCGGCCATCGACTTCGGCTGCGCCACCACCTGGATGGCGTTCATGAACCTGGTCTGGAGCGTCGAGCCGACGCCCACGCTGACCTTCGGCCTGTTCATGGGCATCATCGTGGTGCACGGCCTGCTGAACACCTTCGGCGTCAACCTGGTCAGCCTGCTGTCCAACGTCTCGGCCTGGTGGCACGTCGGCGGCACGCTGATCATCGTCGGGGCGCTGTGGATCCTGCCGGAAAAGCACCAGTCGGTCTCCTGGACCCTGACCGGCTTCCACAACGAGACCGGCTGGACGAGCGCGGTGTACGTGTTCCTGCTGGGCCTGCTGATGGCCCAGTACACCTACACCGGTTACGACGCCTCCGCCCACGTCGCCGAGGAGACCCTCGACGCCTCCCGGGCCGCGCCTCGCGGCATCGTCACCAGCGTCGCGGTGTCGGTGATCGGCGGCTTCATCCTGCTCTACTCGATCACCGCCGCCATCACGGACAAGAGCGAGGCCGGGCTGGCCACGCTGTCGGAGTCCGACACCGGCCTGCCGCCGGCGCAGATCTTCCTGGACTCCCTCGGCAGCCCCACCACCGCCAAGTTCCTGCTGTTCATCGTCTGCGTCGCGCAGTTCTTCTGCGGCATGGCCTCGGTCACCGCGAACTCCCGGATGTCGTACGCCTTCTCCCGCGACCGGGCGCTGCCGGGCTCGCAGATCTGGTCGACGGTCAACCCGCGGACCGGGACGCCGACCAACTCGATCTGGCTGTGCGTGACCCTGTCGGTCATTCTGGCCGCGCCGGCCCTGGTCAGCAGCACCGCCTACTTCGCGGTCACCTCGATCGCGGTCATCGGGCTCTACATCGCCTACGTCATCCCGGTGCTGCTGCGCCGGCTCAACCCGGACTTCGAGAACGGGCCGTGGAACCTCGGTCGCTTCAGCGCGGTCGTCGGCTGGGTGGCGGTGGTCTGGGTGGTGATCATCTGCGTGCTGTTCGTGCTGCCCCCGCTCGCTCCGGTGACGGTCTCGACGTTCAACTACGCCCCGATCGCGGTGCTGGTGGTGCTGGCCTTCGCAGGAGTCTCCTGGTTCGTCGGCGGGCGGCATAGCTTCATGGGCGGCGACCCCGCTCACGCCACCAGCAAAGAAGCGGAAGAGGTGCTGGAAGGCTGAGTGGTGCAGCAGCCGCAGGAAGTCCTGGACCAGGCGGTCCTGAGCTCGGGCCGCAGCCGGCACGCCTTCGAGGACTGTGTCGAGCGGTTGGCGACGGCGATTCGGCTGGGTGTCTACGCGTACGGCACGACGCTGCCGCCCGAGCGCGAGCTGGCCGCCGCGATGGGGGTGTCCCGGGCGACGCTGCGAGAGGCGATGGTGGGGCTGCGCGCGGCCGGGATGGTCGTCACGACCCGCGGCCGGGGCGGCGGGACCGTGGTCTCTTCGGCGCCGCCAACCCCGGGCGAGTCGGGGACCGGCGCGCTCGCCGGTCGGCGGGCCGAGCTGATGGACGTGCTGGTGTTCCGGCGGGTGGTCGAGCCCGGCGCCTGTCAGGTAGCCGCCAGCCGGCCGCTGACCGGCGCTCAGCGCGACCTCCTGGCCGGTTCGTTGCACGAGATGGAGACCGCGGGCTCCGCGGCCGCTCACCGGCAGGCGGACTCCCGGCTGCACCTCGCGATTGCCGCCCTGACCGAGTCGCCGCGGCTGGTGGAGGCGGTGATGGCCGTCCAGGCGGGGCTGTACGACATGCTGATCTCCATCCCGGTGCTGCCGGTCGACGTTGAGCACTCGGGCGCTCAGCACGCCGCGATCGTCGCGGCGGTGCTCGAGGGGCGGGCCGCCCGCGCGGCTCGGGCGATGGAACGGCACTGCGACGACACCGCCGCGCTGCTGCGGGGCCTGCTCGGGTGAGCAGACCAACTGGTAGGGACGAGGAGAGACGATGACACTGCGCAACGACCGACACCTGAGCGCGCACGACCTTCGCCGAAGGGTCAGCGAGGGCGAGATCGACACCGTGGTGGTCGCGTTCACCGACATGCAGGGGCGGCTGCAGGGCAAGCGGATGCACGGCGCGTACTTCGTCGAGCACGTGCTCGGGCAGGGCACCGAGGGCTGTAACTACCTGCTGGCCGTCGACATCGACATGAACACCGTCGACGGCTACGCCATGTCGTCGTGGGAGTCGGGTTACGGCGACCTCGAGTTCGCCCTCGACCTGGACACGCTCCGGCTGCTGCCGCACCTACCGGGGACGGCGATGGTCCAGTGCGACCTGGTGCAGCTCGACCACTCACCCGTACCGCAGTCGCCGCGGACCATCCTGGCCACCCAGCTCGCCCGGGCCGCCGAGCTCGGCTACGTCGCCCAGGCCGGCACCGAGCTGGAGTTCCTGGCCTTCGACACCTCCTTCGAAGCGGCGTGGGCGTCGGGCTACCGCGACCTGGCCCCGGTGCTGCCCTACAACGGCGACTACTCGATCCTGGGCACCACCCGAGTCGAGCCGTTGCTGCGCACGATCCGCAACGCCATGTACGGCGCGGGGATGGACGTCGAGAGCGCCAAGGGCGAGTGCAACCTCGGCCAGCAGGAGATCGGCTTCCTCTTCGCCGAAGCCATGATCACTGCGGACAACCACGCCGTCTACAAGACCGCGGCCAAGGAGATCGCCCACAGCATGGGCAAGGCGATCACCTTCCTGGCCAAGTACGACCAGCGGGAGGGAAACTCGTGCCACATCCACCTGTCCCTGCGCGGTGCCGACGGCGAGACGGTGTTCGACGCCGACGGGGGCAGGACTGCACTGTACGACCACTTCCTCGCCGGGCTGCTGGCGACGATGCACGAGTTCACGTTGCTGTACGCCCCGAACGTCAACTCCTACAAGCGTTTCGCGGCTGGCTCGTTCGCACCGACCACGATCGCGTGGGGCTCGGACAACCGCACCTGCGCGTTGCGCGTGGTGGGTCACGGCGCCGGCGCGCGGGTGGAGAACCGGGTGCCGGGCGGCGACGTCAACCCGTACCTGGCCCTGGCCGCGATGGTGGCGGGTGGTCTGTACGGGATCGAGCACGAGCTGGAGCTGCCGGCGGAGATGATCGGCAACGCCCACACCTCTGGGCTGCCGACCGTGCCACGGACGCTGCGGGAGGCCCGCGACGTCTTCTCAGCCTCGGCCGTGGCCCGGGAGGTCTTCGGCGACGAGGTCGTCGAGCACTACACCCACGCCGCCGACATCGAGCTGACGGCGTTCGACGCCGCAGTCACCGACTGGGAGCTGCGGCGCGGCTTCGAGAGGATGTGAGATGAGCAGCACCTACGCCGTGGTCAACCCGGCCACCGAGCAAGTGGTGGCCGAGGTCGAGATGGCTGACCTGGCCCGTACGGACGCCGCCGTCGAGGCCGCCGCCGCGGCCGCCCCGGCCTGGCGGGCGGTCCCCCCCGGCGAGCGGGCCCGACTGCTGCGCCGGTTCGCCACCCTGGTGGAGGAGGCCACCGACGAGCTGGCCGAGCTCGAGGTGCGCAACTCCGGGCACACCGTCGGCAACGCCCGCTGGGAAGCCGGCAACGTGCGGGACCTGCTCAACTACTACTCGGCGACGCCCGAACGCCTGTCCGGTAAGCAGATCCCGGTCGCCGGCGGGATCGACGTCACCTTCCACGAACCCTTGGGCGTGGTGGGCATCATCGTGCCCTGGAACTTCCCGATGCCCATCGCTGCCTGGGGTTTCGCGCCGGCCCTGGCGGCGGGCAACACGGTGGTGCTCAAACCGGCCGAGCTGACGCCGCTGACCGCCATCCGGCTCGCCGAGCTGGGCCGCGAGGCCGGGCTGGCCGAGGGCGTGTTCACCGTGCTGCCCGGCGAGGGTCCGGTGGTGGGGGATCGGTTCGTCACCCACCCGCTGGTCCGCAAGGTCTGCTTCACCGGCTCGACCGCCGTCGGCAAGCGGGTGCTCGCCGGCTGTGCCGAGCAGGTCAAGCGCTGCACCCTCGAGCTCGGCGGCAAGAGCGCGAACATCGTGTTCGCCGATGCCGACCTGGCCCGGGCGGCGGCCAGCGCACCGTCGGCGGTCTTCGACAACGCCGGCCAGGACTGCTGCGCCCGCTCCCGGTTGTTGGTGCAGGAGTCGGTGCTCGAGGAGTTCCTCGAGCGGCTGCAGACCGCGGTTGAGGCGATGGTGGTGGCCGACCCGGCTCGGGAGGACGCCGAGATGGGTCCGCTGATCTCGGCCCGACAGCGGTCACGCGTCCAGGGCTACCTCGACGAGGTCGACGTCGCCTTCGCCGGCTCGGCGCCGGACGGTCCCGGCTTCTGGGTGCCGCCGTCGGTGGTGCTGGCCACCGGGACCGACCAGCGGATCTGGTGCGAGGAGGTGTTCGGGCCGGTGGTGGCCGTGCTGCCGTTCGCCGACGAGGCGGAGGCCGTCGCGCTGGCCAACGACTCCGACTACGGGCTCTCGGGCTCGATCTTCACCAACGACCTGGGCCGGGCCCTGCGGGTGTCCCGAGCCGTCGAGGCCGGCAACCTCAGCGTCAACTCCCACTCCTCGGTCCGTTACTGGACGCCGTTCGGCGGCTACAAGCAGTCGGGG
Source organism: uncultured Friedmanniella sp. (assembly GCF_964244005.1). GTDB lineage: Bacteria > Actinomycetota > Actinomycetes > Propionibacteriales > Propionibacteriaceae > Microlunatus. The sequence continues at coordinate 60,883 of NZ_CAXTHG010000012.1, forward strand.
CTGGGCCGCGAGCTGGGGCCTGACGCGCCGCACGCGTTCACCGAGGAGAAGAACGTGTTCTTCAGCGACGCTTCATGATCAACATGACCAAGATCAACATGACCAAGATCAACACGAGGAGACGATGATGACCGGACGGGTCGAGGGCCGGGTGGCCGTAGTAACGGGCGGGTGCTCCGGCATCGGGCTGGCCAGCGTGCACCGGCTGGCCGCAGAGGGGGCCCACGTGGTGATCGGCGACGTGGACGACGCCCGCGGACCGGAGGTGGCGACGGCGGTCAACGGCACGTACCGGCGGACCGACGTCACCGACCCCGACGATGTGTCGGCCCTGTTCGCCACGGCCAAGCAGGCGTACGGGTCGGTCGACATCGCCTTCAACAACGCAGGCATCTCCCCGCCCGAGGACGACTCGATCCTCACCACCGACCTGGCGGCGTGGCGGCGGGTGCAGGAGGTGAACCTGACGAGTGTCTACCTGTGCTGCAAGGCTGCGCTGCCCTACATGCTGGAGCAGGAGCGTGGCTCGATCATCAACACCGCGTCGTTCGTGGCCGTGATGGGTGCGGCCACCTCCCAGATCTCCTACTCCGCGTCCAAGGGCGGGGTGCTGTCGATGAGCCGTGAGCTGGGGGTTCAGTTCGCCCGGCAGGGGGTCCGGGTGAACGCGCTCTGCCCCGGGCCGGTGAACACGCCGCTGCTGCGCGAGCTCTTCGCCTCCGACCCGGAACGGGCCGCGCGACGGCTGGTGCACGTGCCGCTCGGCCGGTTCGCCGAGCCGAGCGAGATCGCCAACGCCGTGCTGTTCCTCGCCTCGGACGAGTCGAGCTTCATCACCGCAAACACCTTCCTGGTCGACGGCGGCATCAGCGGCGCCTACGTCACGCCGCTGTGATCCGGCTTGGCGACAATGGACCCGTGACGCGACCTCTGACCGGCCCCCTGCCTCTCATCGGACTCAGCGCCTACCGCGAGCAGGCGGCGTGGGGGGTCTGGCACACCCAGACCGACCTGCTCAACTCCCTCTACGCCCGGTCGGTCGAGGCGGCCGGCGGCATCGCGGTGCTGATGCCGCCGCAGGACGACGAGGCCGCGGCGGTGGTGGACCGGCTGGACGGACTGATCATCACCGGCGGCTCCGACGTCGAACCGGCCCGCTACGGCTCCCCGGCCCATCCGCAGACCCAGCCGCCCCGGCGCGAGCGGGACGCGTGGGAGCTGGCGCTGCTGGCGCGGGCGGCGGCGCTCGGGGTGCCGGTGCTGGGTATCTGCCGCGGCATGCAGGTGATGGCCGTGCACGCCGGCGGCTCGCTAGAGCAGCACCTGCCCGACGTGGTCGGCCACGACGAGCACTCCCCGGGCGGCGACTCCTTCGGCTGGGTCTCGGTCACCACGAGCCCGGAGTCGCTGGTCCGGTCCCTGGTCGGGGACGAGATGCAGGTCAACTGCCACCACCACCAGGCGGTGGCCTCGCACCCGGGTCTGGTGGCGACCGGTCACGCCACCGACGGCACCCTCGAGGCGGTCGAAGACCCGGACCGCCCGTTCTGGCTGGGCGTCCAGTGGCACCCCGAGCACGGCGACGACTACGGCCTCTTCCGCGGCCTGGTCGAGGCGGCTTCGCGTCGGCTGGCCTCTGCGGCCTGACCGCTCAGTGACCGACGCTGATCAGGGCGCGACACTCGCTGCCGGCGGTGCCGCCAGGGAAAGTCCGGCCCAGAGGCGTCCGCCCACCTGGTCGAGGATCTCGTCCGCCGCGACTACGAGCTGCTCCGCCTCCCCTGAGAGGGCGGCATGAAGTCCTGCCCGGAGCCGGCCGGTGACGTCGTCTTCCGTGGTTTCGTCCAGCTGCCGCAGCTCTCGGATCAGCCACTTGCCGGTGCCGCTCCAGGCCCGGTTGGCGGCGAGGTGCAGCTCGGCGGCGCTACGCCAGGTGTCGACAGCAATCGCGTCCAGCAGCTCCGGATCGGCCCCTCCGACCAGATCGTCGAGCAGGTCGGTCAGCGTGTACCGGGCCATGGTGAGCTCGGTACCGGCGAGCCGGGCCGGGCCGGCAGCCAGGACGGACGAGCACTCCGCCTGCAGGGCTTCTCCTTCGCCGCCGGGCAGAAGGGCCACCCCGTGGGCAACCATGCGGGCCATCGTCGGGCGCCTACGGGCGACGTCCTGGGCGACGAACCACCGCAGGGACGCCCGGTTGTGCACGAAGACCTCTGCCGGCCAGTCGCGATAGACCAGGGACGTCCGGTGAGCCTCCGTCTCGTTCAGGAGCACGGCGATGTCGAGGTCGGAGGTGCTGGTCGCACCACCGAGCACGACCGATCGGGACAGCCACGCTTGCTGTGCTTTCGGATAGTACTCAGCAACCAGAGCACGGGCCGTGTCGACAGGATTGGCTCTGCTCACAACCGCACTCTCTCGACCTCTCAGCGGCATCTGCCCTGGGCCGGCGTCCGGCGGAATGGTGCCGATGGCCTGCGCTCCGCGCATGCGCAGCGCCTCGTCCCGGTCCACAGCACCACGGTAGCGTCGCTCCGCAGCTGGCGTCCGCTCAGCAGAGCCGAAGCGCCGGATCGTCCGACCGGAAGGTGGCGACCGGGCCGGGACCGGTGTCGCGGGTCTCGAAACGGACGGTCACCCGGCCCAGGCCCGACCCCCAGACCCAGCCGCGTCCGTGCTCGTCGTGCTCGACGTCGGCTCCGGGTCGCCACTGAGGCTCCTCGGGCGGGGGTTCCGATTCTTGTGTCGAGAAACCTTGCGTAGTCGAGGGGTTTCTCAACACAAGATCATCGTCGTCGGCGAACAGCTCCTCCTGCAGCACGTCGGTGAGCCCGGCGACGCCGACGCCGAGCAGCCGGACGCCGTTGGTGAGGTCCAGCGCCTCGAGCAGTGAGCCGGCGACCGAGCTGATCACCTCCACCCGGTCCGTGGCGCTCAGCAGCGTCCGGGACCGGGTCAGGGTGGAGAAGTCGTGCCGGCGCACCTTGATCGTCACCGTCCGGGCGAACAGTCCCGCCGCGCTCAGCCGGTCGGCCACCTGCCGCGCGTCACGGCGCAGGATGACGCCCAGCTCGTCGCGGGAGACCAGGTCGGTCTCGAACGTGTCCTCCACCGAGATGGACTTCGCCTCCCGCTCGGGCTCGACGGGCCGGTCGTCGCGGGCCCAGGCCAGTGCGACCAGCGCGGCGGCGTGGTTGCGGCCGACCACCTGCGCCAGCTCGTCCACGTCGGCCGCCTGCAGGTCGCCGACCCGGTGGATGCCGATCCGCTGCAGCTTGTCGCCCGTGACCGGACCGACGCCGGGGATCACCCCGACCCGCATCGGCTGCAGCAGCTCGACCTCGGTCCCGGCCGGCACGATCCGGCTGCCGTCCGGTTTGGCCAGCTCGCTGGCGATCTTGGCCATGAACTTCGAGCTCGCGACTCCGACCGAGGCGGTGAGCCCGCCGGTCACCGCGCTGACGTCGGCCCGCAGCCGGTCGACCACCCCCTGCAGCGAGGCCGCGTCGAAGCCCGGCACCGGGTCGGTCGCCCGCAGGTCGACGAACGCCTCGTCCAGCGACAGCGGCTCCACCAGCGGGGACAGTGCCCGCAGCCGGCCCATCACCTGCGCGCTGGCCTCGCGGTAGGCGCCGAACCGGCCGGCGAGGAACGCCGCGTGCGGGCAGCGGCGGCGCGCCTCCCCGGCCGCCATCGCCGAACGCACCCCGAAGACCCGGGCCTCGTACGACGCGGTCGCCACCACACCGCGGGCGCCCACGCCGCCCACCACCACGGGCTTGCCCCGCAGCGAGGGCTTGTCCCGCTGCTCGACGGAGGCGAAGAACGCGTCGAGGTCGAGGTGCAGCACACTCGGCTCCGGACGCACGGCTCCCATTCTGCGTGCTCCGCGGCGGAATGCCGTCGGGCCGACGGCGGTTGCCAGGGCCATGACTCTGCACAACCGCTACAGCTTTGACGGCAAGGCTGTCCTCGTCACCGGCGCCGGCAGCGGGATCGGCCAGGCCATCGCCCGCGCCTTCCTCGACTCCGGCGCCTCGGTGGCCGTGGTCGGCCGCCGGACCGCCAAGCTGGCCGAGACCCTCGAGGGCTACGACTCCGAACGGGTGCTCGCCATCGGCGCGGACATCGCCGACCCCGACCAGGCGGCGGGGATCGTGCCGCAGGTGGTGGACCGGTTCGGTGCTCTCGACGTGTTCGTGAACAACGCCGCCGGCTACATCAACTCACCGTTCACCGAGGTGACGACGGCGGAGTGGGAGCAGCTGCGCCGGACCAACGTCGACGCGTTCGTCCAGCTCGCCCAGGCCGCGCTGCCCGAGCTGGAGCGCTCGGGCGGCAACCTGGTCGCCGTCGGCTCGGTCTCGGGACTGCGCGGGGACTGGGGACAGTCGTTCTACAACGCCACCAAGGCAGCCGTGATGAACTTCATCCAGTCGCTGGCGCTCGACTACGGCCCCAAGGGCGTCCGGCTGAACGCCGTCGCTCCCGCGTTCACCCGTACCGAGATCAACGCCGGCGTGGCCGACGACGAAGCCTCACTGGCGCCGCTGGTCAACCGGATCGCCCTCGGCCGACCGGCCGTCCCCGACGACATCGCGCCCGCCGTGCTGTTCCTGGCCAGCCCGGACGCGGCCTACATCACCGGGGCGATCCTGGCGGTGGACGGCGGGACGAGCGCTTCCACGGGCCAGGCGCACGTCGGCTGACTGAACCTGAGGTGCCGTAGGCTCTGGCGGTCAGTGAGCCGACGGACGGGGGACTCGGGTGCAGCAGCCGCAGGTGCTGATCGCCGACCGCTACCGGCTGGTCGAGCAGGTCGGCTCGGGCGGGATGGGCGTGGTCTGGCGTGCGGAGGACGAGCGGCTGCACCGGCCGGTCGCGGTCAAGCTGTTGCGGCCGCCGCTCGGGCTCGACGCCGAGGAGGCCGAGCTCGCCACCCAACGGGCGATGCGCGAAGCCCGGATCACCGCCCGGCTGCACCACCCGCACGCCGTGGCCGTCTTCGACGTCGTCGAGCACGAGGGCCGGCCGTGCCTGGTCATGCAGTATCTCCCGTCCGTGCCGCTCTCGACCGTGCTGCGCGAGGGCGGGCCGCTGGAGCTCGACGAGGCCGCCCGGCTCGGGGCCGAGGTCGCCTCCGCACTGGCCGCCGCCCACCAGCTCGGGATCGTGCACCGCGACGTGAAGCCCGGTAACATCCTGGTCGCCGAGGACGGGTCGGCGATGCTGAGCGACTTCGGCATCTCGCGGGTGCTCGGTGACGCCACCCTGACCGTCGCCGGGATGGTGCACGGGACGCCGGCCTACCTCGCGCCCGAGGTCGCCCGCGGCGCGAGCTCCGACGCCAGCACCGACGTCTACTCCCTCGGCGCCACTCTCTACGCCGCGCTCGAGGGCAGCCCGCCGTTCGGCAACGACCCCAACGCGATCGCCCTGCTGCACCTGGTGGCGAAGGGCGAGTTCGCGCCGCCCCGGCGAAGCGGGCCGATGGCGCCGCTGCTGCTACGGATGCTGGCGGTCGACCCCGCCGCCCGGCCGAGCATGCCGAGCGTCGCGGCCGAGCTGAGTGCGATCCGGACCGCGCTGGCCGGCGGGGGTGCGGCCGCTCCCACCCGGTTGCTGCCCGTGCCGCCCGCCGCAGCAGTGGTTCCCACGGTCGCCCCGACGGCGGCGACGCCGGTCCTCCCCGTCGAGGCTGCGGCGGACCAGACTGCTCTCCGGGCCGTCCCGGTCGCCCCGCCCGCTCCACCGGCCCGGCCACCCGCCCCGCAGGACCCCGCCGGATCGCCGCGGCGGCGTGGCCGGGTCGTCGTCGCGGTGCTGGCCGTCCTGGTGCTGCTGGCCGGGATCACCGCGTTCGCGCTGAGTGACCGGGACGGCTCCGGGACGGCCGTGCCACCGGCGTCGGCCTCTGCGGCCGCCCCCGAGACCTCAGCGCCGTCAACGAGCGCATCGGAGTCCGAGTCCGAGTCCTCAGAGCCGTCGGAGTCGTCGGAGTCGCCGCCGTCCCCGACCGCGTCCAGTCCGGCCCCGACCCCGACGCTCACGCCGTCGGCGACAGCATCGACGGGGGCGACCGAGTCGCAGCTGGCCTCGGCGGTCACCGACTACTACGCGCTGCTGCCCAAGGACACCGGCGGCGGCTGGGCCAAGCTGACCGGCCGCTACCAGCGTTCGAGCGGAGGCCGCGCGGCGTACGACCGGTTCTGGGGCCAGTTCAGCAGCGTCACGGCCACCAAGGCGAGCGGGACCGCACCTGACAAGGCGGAGGCGACGATCAGCTACGTGCGCACCGACGGAAGCACCCTGTCAGAGCGACGCTCGTTCACCCTCGTCGCCGACGGCGGCGTGCTCAAGATCGACCGGTCAGCGCTGATCAGCGGCGGCTGAGCGGCCCGGCCGGCCCGGCTCGGCGACCAAAGCAAATCTTGAGGTGCCCGACCCATACTGATCCACGCCCGGATCCGGCGGGCCGGACGCCGGGCAGCCAAGGGGTTGGTGGGGGCGATGAGCCGGGGCGCTCCCACCAGCCCCTTCTCCAGGGCTGCTGGTGCCGCCGCTGTCACCGGCGCCGTCTACGGTGTCCGAGAGACCGCTGCCGGCCCTCACACGACCTATCCCCTAGGTTGAGCACCTGTTCAACCGGGTATTTGTCGGACGACTGGCTGCGGTTGCGCGCACCAACGCTGACTTGCTCAACACGATATCGAGGATCCACATGGACATCTGGCCCGGAAAGCCCTATCCGCTGGGCGCGACCTATGACGGCACCGGGGTCAACTTCGCGCTCTTCTCCGAGGTGGCCGAGCGGGTCGAGCTCTGCCTCGTCGACGACGAGCTGAACGAGACCCGGATCGAGCTGGTCGAGGTCGACGGCTCCGTCTGGCACGGCTACGTGGCCAACGTGCAGCCCGGCATCCGCTACGGCTACCGCGTGCACGGGCCGTACGACCCGAAGCAGGGTCACCGCTGCAACCCGGCCAAGCTGCTGCTCGACCCGTACGCGAAGGCGATCGACGGCCAGATCGACGGCGACGAGTCGCTCTTCTCCTACCGCTTCGACGACGCGGACGCCTTCAACACCGACGACTCGCTCGGCCACACCATGCTCGCAGTGGTCACCAACCCGTTCTTCGACTGGGGCCACGACCGGCCGCCGCGGCACGAGTACCACGAGACCGTGTTCTACGAGGTGCACGTCAAGGGTCTGACCATGACCCACCCGGACATCCCCGACGACGTGCGCGGCACGTACGCGGCGATGGGCCACCCCGTGATCATCGACTACCTGACCTCGCTGGGGGTGACCGCGGTCGAGCTGCTGCCCGTGCACCAGTTCGTCAACGACTCCCACCTGGTCGACCAGGGCTTGAGCAACTACTGGGGCTACAACACGATCGGCTTCCTGGCTCCGCATAACGGCTACGCCAACTCCACCGTCCTCGGCGCCCAGACCACCGAGTTCAAGGCCATGGTCAAGGCGCTGCACGCGGCGAACATCGAGGTCATCCTCGACGTGGTCTACAACCACACCGCCGAGGGCAACGAGAAGGGCCCGACGATCGCCTTCCGGGGGATCGACAACGGCAACTACTACCGGCTGGTGGACGAGGACAAGAGCCACTACTACGACACCACCGGTACCGGTAACAGCCTGCTGATGCGCAGCCCGCACGTGCTGCAGCTGATCATGGACTCGCTGCGCTACTGGGTGACCGAGATGCACGTCGACGGGTTCCGCTTCGACCTGGCCGCCACCTTGGCCCGGCAGTTCCACGAGGTCGACAAGCTGAGCGCGTTCTTCGACATCATCCAGCAGGACCCGGTGATCAGCCAGGTCAAGCTGATCGCCGAGCCGTGGGACCTCGGCGACGGCGGCTATCAGGTTGGTAACTTCCCGCCGCTGTGGACGGAGTGGAACGGCAAGTACCGCGACACCGTCCGCGACTACTGGCGCGGTGAGCCCGCCGCCCTCGGCGAGTTCGCCTCCCGGATCACCGGGTCGAGCGACCTCTACAACCACTCCAACCGCCGCCCTACCGCCTCGATCAACTTCGTGGTGGCGCACGACGGGTTCACGCTCCGCGACCTGGTGTCCTACAACGAGAAGCACAACGACGCCAACGGCGAGGGCGGCAACGACGGCGAGAGCCACAACCGTTCCTGGAACTGCGGTGTCGAGGGCGACAGCGACGACCCCCAGGTGCTCGCCCTGCGGCTGCGGCAGCAGCGGAACTTCATCACCACGATGATGGTCAGCCAGGGCGTCCCGATGCTCGCGCACGGAGACGAGCTCGGCCGTACCCAGCGGGGCAACAACAACGTCTACGCCCAGGACAATGAGCTCGCCTGGATCGACTGGGACCTCAAGTCCGACCAGCAGGACCTGTTGGCCTTTGCCTCGGCCGCCATCGCGCTGCGCAAGGCCCACCCGGTGCTGCGCCGCCGCCGCTTCTTCGGCGGCGGGGCCCAGCACGGCGGCCAGAGCGAGGTGGGCGACATCGAGTGGCTCAAGAACGACGGCACCCTGATGACCAGTGCCGACTGGAGCAACGGCTACGCCCAGAGCTTGATGGTGTTCCTCAACGGCGACGCCATCCCGGAGTCCGACAGCATGGGCCGTCGGGTGACCGACGACCACTTCCTGCTGATGTTCAACGCCTCGTCGGAGGACATCAGCTTCCGGACGCCCGCGGTCGGGTTCGGCGACAACTGGCGGGTCCAGCTCGACACGGCGACCGGAGCCACCGGTCCGGTCGGGGACGACACGTGGGACGCCACGACCGACCACGTCGTACCGGCGCACTCAATGTTGGTGCTCTCGACCACCGTCGTGCCGGCCGAGGAGCGGGCGGCGGCTGAGAAGCGGGCCATCAAGGCCGCACCCCGGACGGCCAAGAAGTCCGAGCACCCGCCCACCGGCAAGCACTGACCGCTCGTTCCCTGAGCTTGGACGAGCCAAGCTCAGGGGAACGGGCTTCGCCCTGAGGCATGCGCAGTCAGCCCCCTCCGGCGACGATAACTTCCTGAATAGCCCCTGAATATGAGCGGGGCAACCACAGGAGCGGCTCATGAGCAGACGTGTGGTCTGGCTCCTCATCGTCGGCGGCGCGTCAATACTAGTGACCAACGTCACGATCGCCAAAGTTTCGCAGCCCCGCTGTGGATTCTTGGCTTGGTTTCCTTTTTGTCAGCTGGTGTCAGCTGGTGTCAGCTGGTGTCAGCGTCATCGTCCACACGAGACGAACCGACGGTCCAGGACAGACCGGGACGGAGGCGACCGGGCTGACGGCTGAGGCGAAGTTCGCCGACTTCAGGAATGATCACGAAGAAGCAGGCGCCTACATCTAGGGCTCGCGGCATTAAGTGGCAAGGGGAGACCCTCGCCCGGAAAGCGGACCTGGACGCGAGCGTCACCGAAGTGCTCAGGTCCTGCTCCGGCTGGGCCTGAGCACGGACGGCACTGCCAGTTCGGACCCGTGCCCGCTCAGCCCACGTGGACGTGGGGCCGGCGGTCGCGGTCGGGCTCGGCCTGGCGCAGGACCTCCCGGGTGACCGGGGCGACCTCGCCGCTGCCGAAGAGCAGGAAGCGGGTCAGGTTGGCCAGTGGGTTGCCTTCGGTCCACTCGAAGTAGATGTGGGGCTTGCGTCCGGTCCGGTCGCTGATGTCGAGCAGCAGGCCGGCGAGCGCGTTCGGCACGGTCGAGCTGGTGGCGGTCAGCACCCGGTAGCGGCCGTGCCGGACCTCACCCCGGACGTCGAGGGTGGTCGCGAAGTCCGACGCGTCCCCCACGGTGATCTCGACGAAGATGACGTCGGAATCGTCGCTGAGGTCGTTGTCGCGGATCACCTGGCGCAGCTTCTCGCTGTACTCGTCACGGTCGCGCAGGTCGGGTTCGTTGGAGATGAGCCGGACCGTCCGGCGGGCGCAGTCGCGGATGAACCGCTCCGCCGTCGGGTCGAGCAGCACCTCGTCGACGCGGAGCTCGAAGGCGCGCGAGAGCCGTGAGATCAGCGAGACGGCGAGGATCGCGGCGATGAACACGGCGGCGATCTTGACCCCGTCCGGCCGTTCCACGACGTTCGCGCCGGTCGTGTAGACGAAGATCACCGAGATCACCGCGAACGCGACGGTCTGGACACGCTGCCCCGCCCGGCGGGCTGCGAGCGTGACCGCGATCGAGGCGGACGTGATCAGCACCAGTACCCCCGTCGCGTACGCACCGCCCTGGGCGTCGACGTCGGCGTCGAAGATGACGGTGATGATGAACGCCGCGGCGATCAGGATCAGCACCAGCGGCCGGACGGCCTTGGTCCAGTGCGGGGCCATCCCGTAGCGGGGGAGGTAGCGCGGGATCAGGTTGAGCAGACCGGCCATCGCCGAGGCGCCGGCGAACCAGAGGATGGCGATGGTGGCGGCGTCGTAGACGCTGCCGAAGATGTTCCCCAGGTATTCGTGGGCGAGGAAGGCGAGCGCGCGTCCGTTGGCTGAGCCTCCGGGCTGGAACTCTGCGGCCGGGATGAGCAGAGTCGTGACGATGCTGCTGGAGACCAGGAAGACGCTCATGGTGAGCGCCGCCGCGGTGAGCAGTCGCTTGGCGCCGCGGATGCGTACCGCCGGCTTGACCGGGTCGTCATCCGGCGCGCCGTTGATGTGCGGCATCACGGCCACGCCCGTCTCGAAGCCGGACAGGCCGAGCGCCAGCTTGGGGAACACCACGAGGGCGACGACCACGATCATGATCGGGTTGGAGTGGGCCGTCGTCAGTGCGGTCTGCCAGTCGGCCAAGTGCGAGGGTTCGGCGATCAGGCGGGCGATGCCGACGCCGATGACGACGACGTTGAGGGCGAGGTAGACCGCCACCAGGCCGACGGCGATGCCGATGGCCTCGTTGAAGCCTTTGAGGAAGATACCGCCGAGCAGGGCCAGCAGCACCAGCGTGACCAGCACGTGGTGGCCCTCGAGCAGGTCGGTGAGGTGCGGGTTCTCGACCAGGTGTGCGGTGGCGTCGGCCGCTGAGAGGGTCATGGTGATGATGAAGTCGGTCGCGGCGAAGCCGAGCAGCACCAGCACGAAGAGCTTGCCGCCCCAGAAGGACAGCAGGTGCTCGAGCATGGCGATCGAGCCTTCGCCCCGCGGGCTCTCCTCGGCCACCCGGCGGTAGACCGGCAGCGCGCCGAGCAGGGTCAGCGCGACCAGCACGATCGTCGCGATCGGGGAGACCGCGCCGGCGGCGAGCGCGGCGATGCCGGGCTGGTAGCCGAGGGTGGAGAAGTAGTCGACGCCGGTCAGGCACATCACCCGCCACCACGAGTGGGTTTTCTCCGTCGCCTCGGGGTGGGCGTGCGGGCCTTGGTGGCCGCGGGAGCGGTCGGCCAGACCTTCCAACAGCCAGGACCGCAGCGTGCTCCGTCGCTTTGCCGTCGGGATCGCGGTCCCGGCGCGTTCCGGCGCGGTCGTGGTCATGGCTGAGCTCCTGGGTCGCGCGGGAATCTGACCAGTCGACGGTAGTCGCGCGGGGTGCCTGACCGGCGGCCCCGAGCGTCAAGATCGCGTCAAGGCTGTCGAGCCCTGAAAAGCGACCCCAAGACGTCCTCGTTCACGCCCCTCAGGGCTCGGCATGGGCCTTCTGGGGGTCGCTTTTCAGTGGAGGCGTGCGTACAGGGCCAGGTGAGCCTCGGCGGCGGCGCGCCAGGTGTGGGTGGCGGCAAAACCGGCGCCGCCGGGCAGCGACCCCTCGCGCAGGGCCGTGCCTAGGGCGACAGCGAGGCCGGCGGGGTCGCGGCCGTAGCGGACGTGGGGTCCGAAGACCTCGCGCAGCACGGGCAGGTCGCGGGCGACCACGGGAACGCCCGCAGCGAGGGCCTCCATCGCGGCGAGGCCGAAGCCCTCCTTGGTCGAGGCGAAGCCGAACGCGCGACAGCCGGCGACCAGCGCGGGCAGCCGGTCGTGGTCGACCTGGCCGAGGATCTGCGGAGTCACGCCCAGCTCGGCGGCCCGGGCGTCGAAGGCCTCCCGGTAGCCGCGGTAGTCGAAGAGGGTCTCACCGCCCGCGATCACCAGCCGTAGGTACGGATCGTCCCGACGCGCGAGCGCGTACGCCTCGAGCAGGTCGATCGTGCCCTTGCGGGGCTCGATCCCGCCGACGGCCAGCAGGTACTCACCGCCGAGCTCCCGACGCCACGCCGCCTGGCCGGCGAAGTCGGTCGCGGCGGCGGTGAACCGCTCCGCCTCGACTCCGTTGCCGATCACGGTCGGCCGCAGGCCCCAGCCCTGCTCGACCTCGGCCGCCACGGCGGCGGACACGCAGACGTGCGCGTACGGCTCGACGATCGCCCGTTCGTGGCAGGCGGCGAGCTCGGGGGTGGTGAAGGTGTCGAGGTGGTGGACGGTGCGGACGCACGGGCCGGCGGCGTTGGCGCTGATGCAGTCCTGGGCGTGCACCACGTCGTAGCCGGCCGCCTCGGCCCTGAAACCGGCGCGCAGCACCGCGATCGACCGCAGGATTCGCGCCCCCACCTCCTCGGCCTCGACCGGCGGAAAGTCCACCACCCGAAGGGTCACCGCCGCCGCCACCGGCCGGAACAAGCCGGCGTCCCCGCCACGGCCGAGCGTCCACACAGTCACGTCCGCGCCGAGGTCGGCGAGGGCTTCGGCCAGCGCGAGCGTGTGCACCACGCCGCCCCGCGGCCGGGTCGAGTAGGTGAGCAGCGCGATCCTCACCCGGCAGGCTCCCAGCCCGACGGCCCGTACGCCGTCGGCCGCCGCTCGACCAGGTGGTGCAGCACCCGCCGGGCCCGGTCGATCTCGCCCGCCACGTCGAGGTCGGCGCGGGCCAGCGCACCCTTGGACCAGGTGCGGGCCAGCACGTCGCCGCCCGGGCCGACCACCTTGGCCTGGCCGAGGAACCGCAGGTCGCCGAAGACGCCGGTCTGGTTGGAGGAGACGAGCACCACCTGGTTCTCCGCGGCGCGGGCGGCGTCGTAGAGGTCGAAGAGCCGGGACTGCCGGTCCTCGGTGATCCGGGCGGCTCGGTCGGTGATGCTGGCCGGCCAGGCCGACAGTGCGGCCACGATCCGGGCGCCGTCCAGGGCGAGCGTGCGGACGGACTCCGGGAACGTCTTGTCGTAGTCGATCAGCATGCCGAGCCGGCCGACGGGTGTGTCGAAGGCGGCGAACTCGGTGCCCGCGGCGTAGGCGAAGTGCTCCCCGGCCGGCTGGTGCACCTTGCGGTGGTGACCGAGGACGCCCTCGCCGCTGACGCAGACCGCCGCGTTGTAGCGGAGCCCGTCAGCCAGCTCGCAGAAACCGACGCACAGCGTCATCTCCCGGGCCAGCCGGACCAGCTCGGCCACCATCGGGGAGTCCAGGGCGAACGTGGGCGGCAGGTCGTCCAGGCCCGGGTGCCGCAGGTCCGGGATGTACCCGCCGACCGTGGCCCCCGGCAGCACCAGCAGGTCGGTCCCCTCACGGCGCGCGCTCTCCACGATGCCGGTGAGCTTGGCCATCGTCCGTCCCACGTCCCGGCCGAAGTGGGCCGCAACGGCTCCTATCCGGGTGACGGGCATGGGCGGAGCCTCTCGGAACCGGGACGAACGAGCGAGATCGGGCGGAGCCCAGGACCGCGGAGCGCGGGGCGCGACAGACGAGCCGAGGCATGCCTCAGGGTAGGGACGCACCGGCGAGGACCGGTAGCGACCCGACCAGGTGGTCGACGACGAACTCGGCGTCGCGCTGCACGCTGGCGAACCGGCCCGAGCCCCAGGTGTAGAGCCACGGCAGTCCGAGGAAGTAGAGGCCGTCGACCGCCGTCACCCCGCGGGTGTGGCAGGGCACCCCCTCACCGTCGAAGACGGGCACCCGCAGCCAGCGGAAGTTGCTGGTGAAGCCGGCCGCCCAGACGACCGACGTGACGCCGGCCGCCGCCAGGTCGAGCTCGGTGGTCTCGGTCGGCGGCCGCCAGAGCGGTGTGTACCGGGACTCGGTGGGTGCGTCGATGCCGTTCCGGAGGATGTGGGCGTCGATGGCGTCCTTGATCGAGTCGGCGACGGCGTCCGCGGCGTCCAGCGACGCCTCCAGGGTGGGGGCGAGCTGCAGCCGACCGCCCTCGGCGCCGACCAGTCGGCCGTACAGCCGCATGCCCTCGACCGCGAACGCCCGCAGGTCGATGTCCCGGCCACCGTCGCGTCCGGTCATGTAGTGGTTGGTCTTCTCCCGGGCGGCCAGGCCGCCGGGCTGGTTCTCGACCGGCACGTCGTAGGTGCCCATCTCTTCCAGCCAGGCCACGCAGTCGCGGCCGCGGTAGAAGCGGGCGCAGCGCGGCGCCGAGCCGACCACGAGGTGCACCTGCCGGCCCTCCAGGTGCAGGTCCTCCGCGATCTGCGCGCCGGACTGTCCGGTGCCGACCACCAGCACAGCGCCGGGAGGCAGCGCCTCGGCGTTGCGGTAGCGCGAGGAGTGCACCTGGACGAGGTCCACAGGCAGCCGTTCGGCGAGCCGGGGGATCTTCGGGTCGTGATAGCCGCCCACCGCCACGATGACCCGGTCGGTGCTCAGCGCTCCTCTGTTGCCTGAGCCTGTCGAAGGGCCCTCGGCATCGGTCGTCTCGACCACGAACCCGCCTTCGCGGGTCTGCTGGACGGCGGTGACGGTGACGTGCTCGCGCAGCGGCGGCCGGACCTGGGCGACGTACCGGGCCAGGTAGTCGACCACCTGGTCCCGGGTCATGAAGCCGTCCGGGTCGTCGCCGGCGTACGGGTAGCCGGGCAGCCGGCACTGCCAGTTCGGGGTGACCAGGGTGAAGTTGTCCCAGCGGCTGTCGGACCACTCGTGCGCCGCCGTGCCGCGCTCGAGCACGACGTGCTCGATGCCCTGGCGGCTGAGGTGCCAGCTGGCCGACAGCCCGGCCTGGCCGCCGCCGATGACCACGACCGGGACGTGCTCGCCGGTCAGCGTTCCCGCGGTCATGCCGCTGCTCGTTCCGGTCGCATCTGCTCGACCCGGACCGAGCCGCCCGGCTGGCTGGCGGCCACGGCCTCGATCGCGGCCAGCGAGGCCGCCGCGCGGCGACACGGATAGCCGTAGCGGGCCCGGACCCGGTCGCTCGCGGTCTGCAGCGCCTTGGTGGTCCGGCGGACGAAGTCAGCCACGGAATAGGAGTCGCCCGCTGTCAGGTGGTCGTGGACCACCAGGGAAGGGGAATAGCTGGACAGCACCCGGCCGTCGGGCCACCGGCTGGTGAAGGTCATCTCAGGCATAGGAGGGCTCGGTGCTGGAGGGCTGGGGGCTCGGGACGTAGTCGCCGAGCACAGGCTCGAGCCGGTAGGCGCTCGGCCGACGGTCGCGCAGCGCGTACATGCCGCCGCGGGTGCCGGCGAGCTCGCGCTGAACGTCGACGGTGGCGGTGGCGAGGCCGGGTCCGACGCCGGTCGCGGACAGCACGTCGCCGCCGGGGCCGACGATCTTGGCGTTGCCGACGAAGCGCAGCGAACCGAAGGTGCCGGCCTGGTTGGAGGCGATCCAGAGCACCTGGTTGTCGAGCGCGCGGGCCTGGTCGTAGAGGTCGAACCGTTTCTTCCAGCGGTCGTCCTCCAGGTTGGCTGCGGTGGCCGTCCGGGCGGCCGGCCAGGCCGAGAGCGCGGCGATGACCTCGGCGCCGTCCAGGGCGAGCGTCCGGGAGGCTTCGGGGAAGGCCTTGTCGTAGCAGATCAGCATCCCGATCCGGCCGACCGGTGAGTCGAACGCCTCGAACGAGTCGCTCGCGGCGTAGCAGAGGTTCTCCCCGAGGGGCTGGTGGACCTTGCGGTGGGTGGCCAGCACGCCGTCGCCGGTGAGGGCGACCGCGGTGTTGTAGGTGATGGGCCCAGCGGCCTCGCGGATGCCGAGCAGCACCAGCATGTCCCCGGCCAGGGCGACCACCCGACCGAGCTCGGGGCCGTCCAGCTCGAGGGCGGGCGGCAGGTTGGCCGATCGCCGGACGCGGGTCTCCTCGTCGTCGGTCGCGCTGCCGAGACTGGGCAGATAGCCGCCGAGGCACGCCTCGGGCAGCACGAGCATGTCGGTGCCGACCGCGCGGGCGTCGTCGATCAGGCCGGCGATCCTCGCGTACGCGGCGTCGAGGTCGCGGCCGAACTCGGCCGAGGCGGCGGTGAAGGTGTAGCTGGTCATGCGGGTCCTAGTCCTGTGACGTCGGGGGAGAGGGTGGCGGTGCAGCGGCCGTCCGGCCAGCGCAACGACACCCCGGGGGTGGTGGTCAGCTCGCCGCAACCGCGGGTGACGGCGGGACCCGCGGGTGCGGGTACGGCGTCGCCTCGGTCGGCGGTGAGCATGGCGAAGCCGGGAAAACAGGTGAGCCAGTCACCCATCGAGGCATGGGCGGGTACGGGCACGTCGGCGACGTCGAGGATCGCGCCGCAGCCGCTGGCCTCGGCCAGCATGCCGAGGGTGCCGACGACGCCCGCCATGCTGACGTCCTTGGCCGCGGCGGGGCCGGTGCGGGCGACGAAGGAGCCGAGCTCGTGCAGCTCAGCCGTCGTACGGTCGCTGGAGGAGTCCCACTGCAGGCCGCGGTAGCCGCGCCGCCAGCCACCACCGAGGTCGGCGGTGAGGCTGACCCGGTGGCCGGGTTGGCCGCCGCCGGCGGGGACGGGTCGAGGGGTGCGGCCGAGCGCCGTCACCGAGAGCGAGGCAGGTACGCCGAGCTGGGTGTGGCCGCCGAGCACCGGCACCTGCCACGCCCGGCTGGCGGCCGAGAGCCCGTGCACGATCCGGGTGGCGAAGGACTGGTCGCGGGCGCCGAAGCTGTCCAGCAGCCCGACCGGTTCGGCGCCCATCGCGGCGAGGTCGTTGAGGTTGACCAGCACCGCGCACCAGCCGGCCCACTCGGGGTCGCGCTCCACCATCGACGGGACGATCGCGTCGGTCGCCGCCACCAGGTCGCTGCCGGGGACGGGGGCGCCGTCGTCGCCGCGGAAGCCCTGGCCACCGAGGCCAGCCGGGTGCTCGGCGAACCGCGCCAGGGTCGCTCCCAGCGAGGCCTTCGTGCGCGCGACCAGGCGGGTGACCCGGTCCACCGGCCAGGTCATCAGCAGGTGCGGGTGCCCGTAGCGGGTCTCCGCCGCCAGCACTTGCCAGCCGAGGCGGTCGAACAGGGCGGCGTGCTGCCGCTGGACGTGGGCGTCGAAACGCAGCACGCCCTCGGACTCGGCGTGGGCGCAGGCCGCGCGGACCAGGGCCGAACCGACACCGTGGGTCCGGGAGCGCACGGCCAGCCGGCTGCCGGTCCACCAGCCGAGGTCGCGGCCCGCGGTGGCTCCGTCCAGCTGCTGAGGAGCCAGCCGGACCGTTCCCAGCCAGGCGCCGCCGGCGTCGCGGGCGAGCAGCGTGACGGCTCGGTCGTCGTCGTCGGTGTCGTCGCGGTCGTCTGGGGCGAACAGGCCTTGCTCGAGGACGAACGTCTCGTGCCGGAGCCGCCGGGCCGCCGCGTGCTCGGCGGGGGTTTCGGCGCGGAGGACGGTGACGGCGGGAAGTGCCGCCGGACGCGCTCTGGTCAGGACCTCCACATCGAAAGCGGGGACGGTTGCCGTCACCTCAGGCCCCCGCGTTCTTGAGCGTGCTGCAGGCACCGCAGGCAGCACAGCCGGCGCGCTGACCGGCCGAGGTCATGCCGGCGGCGATCAGCGACCGGGCCACTCGTCGGGTGACGTCCTCGACCACGCACCTGTCGGGGGCGATGGCCCCGTCGGCGACCGCCAGGGTGCCGGCCAGCGGACGGAACGGCACCACGAACGGGTAGACGCCCATCGTGATCAGCTCCTCGGCGCCGGCGACGAGCTCGTCGGGGTCCTCGCCCAGGCCGACCAGCAGGTAGGTCGAGACCTGGTTGCGGCCGAAGACGCGGACGGCCTCGGTCCAGGCGGCGCGGTACTCGGCCAGCGAGACGCTCGACTTGCCCGGCATCCAGCGCCGCCGGACGCCGTCGTCGAGGGACTCGACGTGGATGCCGATCGACTCCGCGCCCGCCTCGTGCAGCTCGGTGAGGGTGGCCAGGTCGCCGGGCGGCTCGCACTGCACCTGGATCGGCAGCCACGGCACGGCCGCCTTGACGGCCCGGACGCACCGGGCCAGGTGGGTCGCGCCGCGGTCCTTGGCGGCCGAGGTGCCGGTGGTCATCACCATCGAGGTGACCCCGTCCAGGGCGACCGCGGCGGCGGCGACCTCCGCGATCTCGGCCGGCCGCTTGACGGCGACGGTCGCGCCCGCGGCCAGCGAGGCCTCGATCGCGCAGAACCGGCAGCGCTGGTCCTCGGCGTAGCGGACGCAGGTCTGCACCACCGTCGTGGCCAGCACGTTGCTGCCGTGCAGCCGGGCGATCTGCTCGTAGCGCACGCCCTCGGCCGTGGCCAGGTCGTAGAAGCGCGGCCGACCGATGGTGGTCACCTCCAGGCCGATGTCGGCGCCGTCCAGGGTGATCCGGTCGCGCTCCAGCAGGTACGGACTGGTGTCGTTGACGGGGATGGCCGCACTGAGTCCGTCGATCAGCAGGTGGCCGTCGTCGCTGGGCCCGGCTCCCGCGACCCGGCTGACCGGGGGGCGGCCGCGGACGCCGAGGATCGCGAGGTCGACCCGGGTGCTCACGCTCATGGTCTCGCTCCCGGCGCCGCGCGCGTCAGACCATGTAGGTGGAGTTGATGATCGCGCCCTTGTTGGCGTAGTGGATGACCGCGTCCTGGACGTCGAGCGGGTGGCAGGGGATGACCCCCTCGATCAGGTCCTCCTCGCGGCCGCCGTGCAGGGCCAGGCCGAAGCGGCAGCAGAAGACGGTGCCGCCCTCGCCGATGAAGGTGGCGATCGAGTCGTTGAGGTTCTGCCCGCCGGGGAAGGCCGAGTCGCCGGTGGTCGGGAAGCCGCGGGTGGCCAGGCAGTTGATCGAGCCCGGGCCGTAGAAGTAGAGCGCCGACTCAAAGCCCTTGCGCAGCGCCCGGGTGGCCTGCAGGACGGCGACGAAGCTGACCGAGGACTCGTGGGCGATGCCGTGCACCAGCGTGAGGTAGGACTGGCCCTCCGACGCCTGGTAGTCGGGGAAGATCTTGGTCCCGCCGTAGATGCTGCTGCCCTTCGGCAGCGAGGGGTGCGGGATCTCGGCGATCGACGTCGCGATGTTGGCGGTGATGGTCTCGTCGTACTGGGGCATGGCAGAGCTCCTGAGGAGAGGCGTGGGGTGGCGGCGGATGCCGGCGCAGCACGCCGGGCGACAGCGTCCGGCGGCGGAAGAACTCGGTGGAACGCGTGGTCGGTTTGACCCGATCCAGTGCCTCCATTGTTGGGCCGGTTCGATGTCAGGCTGGTTACAGCGGGAACACTCGCGTGTGACGAGCCGTAACGATCCCGGGTCCGGCGGCTCACGTCAGGAGCAGTGCCGAGCTGGTCCGACATGACGTTGCGAGGGCAAAGAGCGTCCGAGTCCGAACAGCGTGCGACATCGTGCCGCGAGTACGCGGCACCATGTCGCACGTTGTTTGCTCAGCCGGTGCTCGCGGGTCGCTACCGTCCTCTCATGAGGCTGGCGACGTTCAACATCCTGCACGGGCGCAGCCTGAGCGACGGTGTGGTCGACCCGGGCCGCTTGGCTGAGGCGGTCCGGCGGCTCGACCCGGACGTGCTGGCCCTGCAGGAGGTGGACCGCGACCAGCCCCGGTCGAACCTGGCCGACCTGACCGCGGTGGCGGCGGAGGCGATGGGAGCGGTCAGCTCACGCTTTGCGCCGGCCCTGCTGGGGACGCCAGGCAACGCCTGGACCGCGGCCGGGACGGACGTCGTGCCGGGCGCGGCGTACGGGGTCGCGCTGATCTCGCGCTTTCCGGCGCTCTCGTTCGAGGTCGGAATGCTGCCGCGGATCGCCTTCCGCTTCCCGCTCTACGTCCCCGACCAGCGCCGCGTGGTGGTGGTCCACGAGGAGCCTCGCACCATGGTCACCGGTCGGTTCGAGACCCCGGACGGACCCCTCGTGATCGTGAACACCCACCTCTCCTACGTGCCCGGGTGGGGGCGGCGCCAGCTGTGGCAGATCCGCCGCCGGCTCGCGGGCGTGCCCGGCCCGGTGGTGGTGATGGGCGACCTCAACATGGTGGGGCCCGCCGCTAGCCGGGTCACCGGCTATCGCTCGCTCGCCCGGCACCCGACCTTCCCGATGCAGCGCCCGACCCGCCAGATCGACCACATCCTGGCCCGCGGACCACTGGGGCCGGTGCTCAGCAGCGACGCTCCCGACCTGGGACTGTCCGACCACCGGGCGCTGGTCGTAGAGCTCGGACCGCGCGGAAATGACCACTAGGAGGGTGGTGTCAAACGCCGACCTACTGCGCGGCACCCGGGCACGCACCGGGCTTCGTTGCCGTCGTCGCGGAGAGAACCCCGCTATCCGACTCCTCCGGCGCCTTGCCCGGCACGCACCCGGGCACCTGCTCGCTACGGCCGCCGTTCGACGCCACCCTCCTCGCAGGCTGCTGTGGGGTCGCCGTGGGGCTGCGACCCGGTCGTGACCTGGCCGAGGTGACCACTAGTCTCGGCAGAGTGCCTGTTCGCCTGGGTGAACTCGCACGTCCCCAGAACGGCTAGAAGGAGCACCATGACGACAGTCCCGGAGATCGCCCTCAACAACGGTCACACCATCCCGCAGCTGGGCTTCGGCGTCTTCCAGATCGACCCGGCCGAGACCGCGGACGCGGTCGGCCAGGCGCTCGAGATCGGCTACCGGCACATCGACACCGCTGAGATGTACGGCAACGAGAAGGGGGTCGGTGAGGGCATCCGCGCCGCCGGCCTGGATCGCAGCGACGTCTTCGTCACCAGCAAGCTCAACAACGGCTTCCACCGCCCCGACGACGCCCGCCGGGCGTTCGACCAGACGCTCGCCGACCTCGGCTTCGACTACGTGGACCTCTTCCTGATCCACTGGCCGCTGCCGACGCTGTACGACGGCGACTACGTCTCGACCTGGCAGACGCTCGAGGAGTTCTACCGCGAGGGCCGCGCGCGCTCGATCGGCGTCAGCAACTTCCAGCCCTCGCACCTGCGCCGGCTGGCCCAGGAGACCCAGGTCGTGCCGGCGGTCAACCAGGTCGAGGTCCACCCCTACCTCGACAACACCGAGGTCCGGGCCTACGGGGCCGACCACGGCATCGCCACCGAAGCCTGGTCGCCGATCGCCCAGGGCGGCGTCCTGCATGACCCGGAGATCACCACCATCGCCGACCGGCTCGGCAAGACCCCGGCTCAGGTGGTGCTGCGCTGGCACGTCCAGCGGGGCGACATCATCTTCCCCAAGTCCACGACCCCGTCGCGGATCAAGGAGAACTTCGAGCTCTTCGACTTCGAGCTCACCGACGCCGACCTGACGGCGATCACAGCGCTCGACAAGGGCGAGGAGGGGCGTACCGGCCCCAACCCGGACGCGTTCGACTACGTCCCGGCCTGAGTCTCGTCCTCGGCGACCAACGGTCGGGTCCTGCCGGCGAGCAGCACGGCCAGGGCCAGCAGCGCGGCGGTCACGGTCAGGGCGCGCAGCACCCCGACGTGGTCGCCGAGGAATCCGATCAGCGGGGGACCCGCCAGGAAAGCGGTATAGCCGATCGAGGCGACCACGCTGACCCGGCCGGCCGCACGCTGGGGGTCGTCGGCGGCCGCGCTCATCCCGACGGGAAAGCCGAGCGCGGTCCCGACGCCCAGCAGCAGGGCGCCGGCCACAGCCAGCGGCAACACGCCGCCGAAGACGATCAGCAGCAGCCCGAACAGCGCGATCCCGGCGGAGGTCCGCAGCGCACGCACCCGGCCGTAGCGGTCGATCAGCTGGGGTCCGAACCACCGGCCGCAGGTCATGGCGGCCAGGAAGGTCGCGAACGTCAGCGGTCCGGCGACCGGGGGTGCGGCGTACCCGTCCTGTACCGCGACCGCGAGCCAGTCGTTGCCGGTGCCCTCGGTGAAGGCCATGCAGAGGACGAAGAGGCCGATCAGCAGGGTGCGCGGTTCCCACCAGCTCTGCAGCGGGTGGCGTGGCTTGTCCGTGGTCGAAGCGCTCTCAACGGCCGCCGGGACCGTCACCGGCAGGAACCCGCCCAGCACGACCATCGGCACCACGACCGCCACCAGCACGGCGGCGGCCAGCAGGTGGGCTGTGACCGGGACACCAAGGGCCACCATGGCCGCGCCGCCGAGGGCGCCCAAGACGGACCCGACGCTCCAGCCGGCGTGGAAGCGCGGCAGCACCGCACGGCCCAGGCCCTGCTCGACCGCGGCGCCCTCCACGTTCATCGCGACGTCCCAGGTGCCGTTGCCGAAGCCGAAGAGGAACAGGCCTACCACGACCGGCCAGACGCCGTGCGGGTAGCCGATGCCCACGACCGCGAGCCCGACCGCGAGGCAGACCGCCATCGCCGCCACCGCGCGCGCCGTGCCGAACCGGGTGACCACCACCCCGGCCAACGGCAGCGCGACCAGCGAGCCGAGCGCCACGCAGAGCAGCACCAGCCCGAGCGTCGAGGGCGAGGCGTTCAGCGAGTCCCGGATCGACGGGATCCGCGACGCCCAGCTGGCGAAGCCGAAACCGCTGCTGATGAACGCCACATAGGTGGCGCGCTGGGCGCGGAGCACCGCCGGGGTCGGGGTCACAGGGGCGGCGGGGGCGGCAGTGGGGAAGGAGGACATGTCCTGCCCGACGCTACCGGGCTCGCACATGGAACAAGAGGAAAACTGGTCGCCCTGAGTGGTAGCACAAATGCTACTGTGGGTTGATGACTACCACAGGTCTGCGAGAACTGCGTCAGAACGCCTCTGAGATCGTCCGCCGAGCCGAGGCGGGGGAGGTCGTCGACATCACGGTCGCTGGTCGACTCGCGGCTCGACTGGTGCCCGTCAGCCCGGAGCCGTGGCAGCGGTGGGACGACGTCGCCGACATCTTTGCCGGACCGGAGGATCCGGACTGGCTCCGGGACCGTGATCTGCTTGACCAGAGTGTGGTCAACCCCTGGGACAGGCCGCCAGCGTGAGGGCGGTATTGGACACCAGCGTGTTGTTGGCCACCGATCTGCCGCCGCTCGAGGGTGAGCTCGCGATCAGTGCTGCTGCTCTGGCCGAGCTCCACTTCGGAGTCCTGGTCACCACCAACGCGTCGGTTCGCGCCGAACGGCTTCGCCGGCTCTCGGAGCTTCAGCGGCGATTCACCGCGCTGCCGGTCGACGCATCGGTGGCGGTCAGCTACGGTCAGCTCGCGGCGGCGGTGGTCGAGGCCGGACGTCGGCCGCGAGGCCGAGTCATGGATCTGCTCATCGCTGCCACAGCACACCGGCACGCCGCGCGGCTCTACACGCGCAACGCGCGCGACCTCGCCGGCCTGGAACACCTCGTGGAGATTGTTGCCGTCTGACCGATGAGCCAGCCGGCTGCTTCATCATCGTGCGGCAGCGCCGACGCTGACCTGCTCGGCGGCTCTGGGGAACTGCTCGAGCAGGAAGCTCCGGACGCGGTCGAACTCGGCGTCGACCTCGCCGACGAGCCCCGCGCCGGCGCCGGCCCCGTCGAGATCGCCGGCCTCGAGCGCCTCGCAGCTCCCCGCGAGCCGGGACGCCCCGATGGACAGGGCCGCGCCCCGCAGCGCGTGGCTGATCCGGCGGAGCGCGTCGGCCTCGTCCTCGGCGGCGGTGCTGCGCATCTGCTCGAGCTGGGCGGCGGAGGTGTCGAGGAAGAGCCCGACCAGCCCCGCGGTCTGCTCGTCGTCCTCGCTCAAGGCTCTCAGCACCGTCAGGTCGACGGCCTCGCCGGTCGGCTCCGCTGCGGCCGCCGAGCCGTGGGCGGGCCAACGCAGCCAACGGTTCAGGGCGGCCCGGAAGTCCGCGATCCGGACCGGTTTGGTCAGGTAGTCGTCCATCCCGGCCTGCAGGCAGCGTTCGGCATCACCCTTCATGGCGCTGGCGGTGAGCGCGACGACCGGGGTGTGCCGGTCGTTCCCCTCGTGCTCGCGCAGCGCCGCAGTCGCCTCGTAGCCGTCCATCTCCGGCATCTGGCAGTCCATGAACACCAGTCCGTACGGCCGCCGACGGGCTGCGGCGAGCACCTCGCTGCCGGTCCCGGCGATGTCGACCGCGTAGCCCAGCGACTCCAGCATCCGGCGCGCGACCTGCTGGCTGACCGGGTTGTCCTCCGCGACCAGGACGCACGGCACGTCGTCCGGCCGCTCGTCTGCCGTAGCCGTCTTGTCGAGCGCCGTCGTCGGGTCGTCGAGCACCCTCGCCGCGATCTGCGCCGGCTCCGCGACGACCGGCTCCGGGTGCTCCGGCGCCTGCCAGGTCACGAGGGTGCCGGCGTCCAGCTGCGCGAGCAGCTGAACGCTGCACTCGAGCAGCACCGAGGGCCGGACGGGCTTGGTGAGGTGGGCGTGCAGCTCGCCGCTCTCGAGCCCGCTGCGGTCGCCGCTGGAGGTGAGCAGCACCCGGGCCGTGCCGCGGAACCGTTCGTCAGCGGTCATCGCCCGGGCGAGCTCGGTGCCGTTGCGGCCCGGCATCTGGTGGTCGATCCAGGCCAGGTCAAAGTGGCGGCCGTCGGCGTGCCGGCGCTCCAGCTCGACCAGGGCCGCGTCGACGTCGGCCACGGCGATCGCGTCGAGCTGCCAGGACTTCGCGGTCTCGACCATGATCGTGCGGTTGGTGGCGTTGTCGTCGACGACCAGCACGCTCCGGCCGCGTAGCGAGGTGAGCGGAGGTGCGGGCACCCAGGCCGGCGAGGCGGGGGCGAGGTCGAGGTCGAACCAGAAGCGGCTGCCGTGTCCCAGCTCGGTCTCGACGTTGATCGTGCCGCCCATCAGCTCCACCAGGCGCTTGGAGATCGCGAGTCCGAGTCCCGTTCCGCCGTGCTTGCGGGTGGAGGAGGCGTCCGCCTGGGAGAAGCTGTCGAACAGCGCGGCCACGGCTTCGGGGGCGATGCCCGAGCCGGTGTCGGTCACCTCGAAGCGGCAACGGACCAGCTCGGGGTGGGCCGGGTCGGGGTCGGTGATGGCCACGGCCACCCGCAGCACGACCTCGCCGGTCTCGGTGAACTTGACGGCGTTGCCCGCCAGGTTGAGCAGCACCTGGCGGACCCGGCCTACGTCGCCGTGCAGCGCCTCCGGCACGGTGTCACCGACCGACATCGCCAGCTCGATGTGCTTGCCGTTGGCGGCGCCGGCGAGCAGCGCGAGGATGTCCTCGATGGCGCCCCGGACGTCGAAGTCGGTGAGGTTGAGGTCGAGCTTGCCTGCCTCGATCTTGGAGAAGTCCAAGATGTCGTTCAAGACGCTGAGCAGAGCGTCGGCTGAGCTCTGGATGGTGCTGCTGTAGGCCCGCTGCTCCTCGTTGAGGTCGGTCACCGACAGCAGCTCGGTGAGCCCGATAACCCCGTTGATGGGGGTCCGGATCTCGTGGCTCATGTTGGCCAGGAACTCCGACTTGAGGCGCGATGCCTCCAGCGCCCGGTCGTGAGCCTGGGCCAGCTCGTGCTGGCTCTCGATCCGGTTCAGGGCGCTGTCGACCATCAGGCTGGTGCTTTCGAACAGCCGGACCTCGTCGGAGCCGAACACCGGGGCGTAGCGACCGGTCTGCGCGACGAGGACTCCGGAGGTGAGGTCGAAACGGACGATGGCCGGCTCACTGGCACCGGTCCGCTCCTGCGACCGTGCCGCTTCGACCAGATCGGAGACGTCCTCGGGCGCACCCTCGGCGAGGACGATCCGGCCGTCGTTCTCCAGCATCGCGGTCGCCTCGCAGCCGAGCAGCTCCTTGAGGACGGGCAGGACGGCCGCCGCCACGTCGGACCGGCTCTCGGCGCGGATCAGGGTGAGCTGGAGGTCATAGGTCCGGACCTGCTCGGTGCG
This sequence comes from uncultured Friedmanniella sp., assembly GCF_964244005.1. Lineage (GTDB taxonomy): Bacteria > Actinomycetota > Actinomycetes > Propionibacteriales > Propionibacteriaceae > Microlunatus. The sequence goes on from NZ_CAXTHG010000012.1 coordinate 86,784, forward strand.
CCGCCAGATCATCCGCAGCCAGGACGGCGGGTTCAGTCCGCCGAGGACGCAGCCGGCGGAGATCCACGCTAGAGCCGTGCTCACGCCCTGCTGCAGGTCGGAGCCTGCGGTGAAGACGAAGGGCAGCAGGAGGACCGAGGAGAGGATGATCGCGCCGATGCTCAGCAGCTGCATCCGGCGCCGGGTGACGGCCGGCTCGCTCCGACCGGCCCGCCACAGCAGCAGCGCGGCGAGCACCGACAACCCCAGCCACTGCAGGAAGAAGACCACGGTCCAGGTCGAGAGCCACCAGGGGTGCTGGTCACTGCCGGGCCAGTAGGGGAAGGCGAGCATGGTACCGGCGGCGATGATGGTCTGGATTCCCGCGTACCGGCGGACCAGACGGCCACGGTCGAACGAGCCGGCGAAGCGAAGCAGGCAGTAGGGGTAGAGCAGCAGCGGCAGCACCCAGCCGACCTTCAGCAGCCACTCGTCGAAGCCGTGCCGGGGACCGGTGCCCTGCGGCAGGACCAGCCCGACGATCACGGCCACGCCGAGGATGTTCCACGCGCCGGCCAACCACGCCGACGCGGTGTCGCGGCGTCGCCACCACAGGTAGAGCGACGAGGCCGCGAGGCCCAGGTACAGCGTGGTGTTCATAATCTGAGTGAGCACGGGGGAAGATCCTTTCGCCCCCGGACCCTTGTCGAGCATCAACCAACATGTCAGCCGGTCGATGGTGGGAACTGTATAGCATTCCACTCCGGGACGGCTCAACTAGCCGGAGGAGATCCCCCCGCGCGCCGGCGTCCACGAGGGACCCGCCGAAGCCAACGGTGAGCAGGGTCGGAGCGCAGTCAGCTGAGCCACCAGAACGACTCCCGCACCGGCACCACCTCCCATGGACAGGGTGCGGACGCCGGCGGCCGCGGGCAGCTGGTCGACCAGCCGAGCTTGCAGCAGTGCCACCCGGTCCGGGCCGCCGACCAGGAACGGGACGGCGAGAAGCTCTCGACCGCGACCTGGTCCACCTGCGCGGGGTCCTCACCTTCGACGCGCCGACGCAGTGCACCCCGGCCGACACGCACCGGACGCTGGTCGGGATCAACCGGCGGACGGACGCGGTGGTCGAGAGCTTCCGGGCGATGCCGTTCCTGCTCGCCGGCACTCAGCGTGCCGGACTCCTGCAGGAGCGGTCCGCGCGTCCTGGCCGCGTCCGGCGCGATGCGCATCCTCGAGCTGCCGAGCACGCCACCTGACCTGCTCGAAGCCTTGTGGTGGCACCTCTCCCGCGACGGCGACCCCGGCCACCGCTGGCTGCACCAGCTGTTCGTCGACGCTGCGTCCGAGCTGCCGGTCCTGGCCCCTCCCGCCTGAGGCGGACGATCCCGGCCGGCTGAACCTTCGTCCGCTTGCCCGCATGCCGCTGCTCGGTCCTCTCGACCCTGTGCCGGGGTGCCCGCAACGGATCCTGGTGGCCGGCACCTCCGGGTCGGGGAAGACCTCGCTGGCGGCGCGGATCGGTGAGCTCCTGCACCTCCCAGCGTGGAGATCGACGCCTTGTTCCACGGGCCGGGCTGGGTACCGCGACCGTCCTTCGCCGACGACGTCCGCCGCCTGGTCGCCAACCCGGCCTGGGTCACGGAGGGGCAGGACAGCCAGGTACGGACGCTGCTCGCTGGTCGAGCGGACCTGGTGGTCTGGTTGGACCTGAGGCGCTGGCGGGTGATGGAGCAGGTGGACGACGCACCTTGCGACGGAGACTCCGTCGTGAGGTGTTGTGGGGCGGTAACGTGGAGCCGCCGTTGTGGACGACCGTCACCGATCCCGACCATCGCGTGCGGTGGGCCTGGTCGAGGCACGCCACCACCGCGGGGCGCGTCGTCGCGCTGACGGCCGAGCGGCCTGAGCTCGACGTCATCCGGCTGACCACCCGGGCCGAGGTCGAAGGCTGGGTGACCGGCCCACTCCGGGACGCCGCCGTACGCTGCCGAGCCACCTGACGACCTGCGCCAGCTCTGGCTACTGGAGCGGCAAGGACGGCCAGCGTTCGGACGCCCAGTGCGACCAGGTCGCGTGTCCCGGTGGGACCGGGGGGATCGCCGCGCCGGCCAGCTCGTCGGAGTCGGGCGCCTCGAACTGCTGCTGCCACTGCTTCAGCTCGGCGTCGCTCAGCTGGAACTGGCCCGGCTCGGCCTCGAAGCGGCTGGTGGTGCGTCGGCGCTGCTCCTCAGCCTCGATCGGTAGGTAGATCACCTCAGCGCGGACGCCCCGCGAGGACGCGATCCACCGCAGCGCCGCCCGCTCGTGCCGGCCCCAGAAGCCGAAGTCGAGGACGACGTTGAGGCCCAGCGCAGCGGCCCGGAAGCCGACCTGCACCAGCTGGCCTTCGATCCGGTCCCGCTGGTCCACCCGTTCGGCCGCCTGCCAGCCTGTCGGGCCGTCGCCCGGAAAGATCGCCATCTGCCAGTCGTCAGGGGTGAGCCGGAGGGCCGATGCGCTGACCTCCAGCTCTTTGGCCCGCGTGGTCTTCCCTGCTCCGGGCAGGCCGACGATGAGGTAGACGGTCGCTCCTTGAGGCTCGTCCGTTCCCATCGTCCTCTCAGCCTCCCTGCCCGATTCCCGTCGTGATGATCAGACACTGCGGCAGCCGAATCCGCACCTGGATCACCAGCTGGACGCGAAGGCGTACCAGGGTCCGAAGAGGTGGCGGAACTGCGGGTGCTCGAAGGAGCCGTCGCCCACGTCGTGGGTGGGGGCGCCCGACGGCAGGTAGGCGAGGCCACCGTCGTCGATGAAGCCCGAACCAGCCGAGTCGTAGAAGAGGTAGCCGGCGCTGAAGGAGGCGCATTCTCGAACTCTGATGGTCCCGATGTGCGCGGGGCAGGGGCCGGGGAAGTCGCCGTACGTGTCGTTGGCCTCGTCTTCGGTGAGGTCGCGATCGAGGATGGTGACCGCGGGAGCCGGCGCACGCGCGACCACGGCGTTGAACGCCGGACGGTCCACGAGGATGAAGCGGATTCTGCTGGGGGTGGAGGTGTAGATCAGTCCGGCGGTCACGAGGCCGATCAGCGGCGCGATGATGAGGCCCGCGGGCAGCCGTCGGCGGACGACCGAGTGGATGGCGACGCCCAGCCAGCAGCACAGTGAGCCGAGCCCGAGGAGGGGCAGAGCAAACCAGGCGAGGCCCGCGGGTCCGGTCGGGCCGCTGGCGATGAGCAGGAGGATGGCCGCTACCACCGCTGCCACGACAAGCAGGAGCTTGGTAGCCCCACGGACCGTTTCCTCGGAGGTGAGGTCCGTGGCCAGCGCATCTGTCACTCGAGCGAGCGTAGCCTCGACGCGACGTCGCCGGGTCTGCCCGCCCGGTGTCGTATTACCGGCTGCGGTGAGGTGCTGCAGCTTGTCGTTCCCGACGTCGAGGCTGGTGACGGCGTGGGAGTGGGTGTCTCGGGGCGCACCCGGTGGTCGGTGAGGGCGAGCAGAGGACCCGCGTCGAGAAGTTCGGCCAGCGTCGGCACCGTCGGGCTGCTCACGGGAGCGAACCGACGCCGCGGTCAGGCCGACGCCGGCCGGCGGTCACGCAGACGGTGGGGGCGTCATCTGGGCGACGCGGATGTGGTTGCCGAACGGGTCGCGGAAGCCGAAGTCGATGCCGTAGGGCTGCACGGTCGGCTTCTCAGGCACTTCCACCCCGCGCTCCTTGAGCTCAGCGTGGGTCTGGTGCGCGTCTGTGGTGGTGAAGAAGAGGTGTCCGCCGGCCGCGCCTTTGGAGATGAGGTCGCGCACCTGGGCAGCGATGTCCTCGCTGTGGCCAGGCGGGCCCGGCTTTTCCAGCAGGACCGCGTGGCCGGGGTCGGTGGGCAGCGCGACGGTCAGGAAACGCATCGGGCCGAACTGCATGTCGGTCTGGACCTCGAAGCCGAGCTGGTCGACGTAGAAGGCGAGTGCGGCGTCTTGGTCGGGGACGAAGATCTGCGAGATCGAGATGGTGTTCAACATGGAGTCCACGCTAGAGGCCGGTCGCGGACGTGGGCTTCTCCGATACTGCGGTGTTCGTTCCCGGGCGTAACCAGGCCATGGCGAAGCAGCTGGGTACCGGGGCTAGCGGGCCGCGCTTGCGGTAGACGCTGGGCGGTTCTCCGACGATCTCGGAGAAGACACGGCTGAACGTGCCCACGCTGGAGAAACCGACCGTCATGCAGACGTCGGTGACCGTCTCCTCGCTGCTGCGGAGCAGAAACATCGCGCGCTCGATCCGGCGCCGCTGCAGGTACCGGTTGGGCGTCTCGCCGAAGGTGACTTTGAAGGTCCGGATGAAGTGGGCCTCGGAGACGTGCGCCAGTCGCGCCAGGGTGGGGACGTCGAGCGGTTCGGCGTAGCTGCGGTCCATCGCGTCCCGAGCCCGCAGCATCCGTCGGTTGGAATCCTCGCTCGGTCGGCTCACCGGATCATCTTGGCGGCCGCGGCAGCGCGGGTCGTACCGTGGGCTCGTGACGGAGGCCAGCGACGACCCCCTCGTCAACGCCCGCCAGGTGAGGGTTGACGAGGACGCCACTCCACCGGGGCACATCGCGATCTGACCCATGGTCGTGCCGCGCGCAGGGGTCTAGTTTGTGCAGATGAGGACGCTTAGCCAGCAAATGCGGCCCGCCGTGTACCCCGCCACCGCGCTGGCCGTCCTGCTGGTGGCTGCACTGCTGGCGGTGGCGCTCCCCGCCCGACCTGCCCAGGCCGCGAGTCCACCCGCCTACGCGGTCACCGTGCTGCACGCGGTGACCGGAGAGTTCTTCGCGCCCAGCGACAGGGGCAACCCGGTGAACGGCGCCGGACTGGTCGCCGGGTATGTCTTCAACTCCCGGGACCCGGCCGAGGCGGCGGTCTTCGACACCCGCACGTCGACCGTCCGCAAGTTCGGGTACCTCAACTACAGCCCCATCACCTCCGACTCCCACTACTCAGTAGCCACCGACGTCAACATCCGCGGCGACGTCGTCGGGACCTCGTCGTTCGGGGACGGCTCGGATCACGCTTTCGTCGTTCCCGCAGGTAGCGACCAGCTGATCGACCTCGGCGTCGACGGTGGCACGGAGATCGACTCGGGTGCGAACGCCGTGAACGACCGCGGGGTGATCGCCGGCTATCAGGACGTCGGACTCTCGACCGTCGCGGTGACCTGGACGCTGCACCCCGACGCGGCACCCACCCGTGCCGACATCGGGACCGCCATCGGCAGCATGTCGTCGGTCGCCATCAGCCTCAACAACGCCGGTTACGTCCTCGTCGCGCGCTGGGACACCGGCTACAACCGCAACATCGTCTGGTTCCCCAGGCAGCGCTACGCCATGCCGATCAAGCCGCTGCCCGGTGACGACACGACCCTGTTCAGCGACATCAACTCGGCTGGCTACGCCGTGGGCACCTCCTCGAAGCAGGGCACCCCCGACGACCACGCGATGCTGTGGAGCAGCAAGACCCGGACCTCCCAGCGGCTGCCGGTCCCGGGCGTCCGCGCCGACCCTGTGGCGATCAACGACCGCGGCGAGATCATCGGCAACGAGTACCCGTTGACGTCGGACACCTCGAACCACTCCAGGCCGGTGATCTGGGGTCCCTACGGCTCCAGCGCCCGCTATCTGGCGACCGGGTCGAGCACCGACATCATCGCGAGCGGGATTAACGTGTACGGGCAGGTCGTCGGACAGAACGGTCGATTCGGCATCACGTGGGTCCCCAGCACGACGGCAACGACCACGGCAGTCCCGCCCGTGCCGCGGGCGTCCGTGCCGACCGCACACCTTCCTGGCAACGGCGTGCATGTCCTCTGACCCGGTTGGCGCCGGCTGAGCCACGGCCAAGCCCCGACGTTTCCGAGCTCGTCACAGACCAGACGGTTGGCACAGAGCGTGGGCGTGATCACCCGAGGAGAGTTACGGGACCTCCCTGCGAAAGACTTCCGCCTGGGGAAAGTGGGAACCAAGGGCGGGGTGCAACTCCTCCTGCTCGCCCGCCCTTCTCGACGTAGGGCAAGAACCATCTTCGTCCGGTGAAAGATGTTGGGTGCCGGTGCTTCGTTGGCCGCCGTGAACGTGACCCAGCTGAACCGCCCGACTGTCGCCGAGATCTGATTTCTTACCTAGGGTGCTTGGCGTGTATCGCACCGGCTGGTACGCCCGGTCGTGCTGTGGTCGAAGAGCCACCTCGGGGACGATCCCGACCGGGCCGTCACCCGTCGACTGCTTCGGCTGGTTCGCCGATCTCGGTGGTGACGGGCAAACCGGCGACCTCGGACATCTCTGATGCGCTGGGCCCCAACTTGGCGTTGGCTGCCGTCCATCCGACGGTGATGCCGCTGCCGTCGTCGTTGGGGCTGGCGTCGAACAGGTAGCGCTGATACTTGGTGAAGACCTTCTCGGTCGCAGCATCCATGGCCTTGAGGTCGTAGGCGGCGGGCCTCAGGTTGACGGTGATGCCGGCGGGTGGGGCGGCTATCGCTCGGCGGATCCGCTCAGGTGGTTCTCCGACCCAGTACACGTCGAGGGTGCGGGCGTCCGCGTCGACCTCGAGGCCCGCGAGCCCGGGGACGTCCTCATCCTCGCGCCCTTGGTCGATGTCGGCGATGACCTGGTCGAGCTGTTCTTCGACCGAGTAGCTGGTGGCGTACCCCGTCGCGGCCCTGCTCGGCTCGTGAGTGGCCGACGTGCTGGGCCGGTCGCTTGGCTCGGCGATTTGGCTGCCACACCCGATCAGGCCTGATCCCGACAGCAGGATCGCCGCCACAGCAAGCCCAGCAGGACGAAAGGCCGGTCCGATCATAGAAAGTCACTCCGTTCGTCGCTGACAACCTAACGGCTCGTGGCGGGCTTGTGTCGACCTACCGCCAGTCACTCGACCAGAAGCCCCCGGACGGGCTCGTCCGTCACCTGGTTGTCGCGTTCGCCCCTGTCGATGGTGCATCAGGCGTCGTGCGACTGGCGGCGACGAAAAGTCCGGCGAAGATCAGGATGGGCAGGCCGAGGAGGAAGGGCGCGTGGAGGCCGAGACCGCTGGCCGCGACGCCACCGAGGCTCGCCCCGATCAGCGAGCCCGCGGTGATGAGAACCCGGTTGATGCTGATGACTCGACCCAACAGCTGTGCCGGGGCGGCGCGCTGGATGGTGGTGCGCACCTGCACCGTCCAGATCGCGAAGGCCATGCTGCTGGTGGCCATGACGACGGCGGTGGCGAACACCGAGCTGGTCGTACCCAACGCCAGCTGACCAGCGGCGGTGAGGCCCAGGCAGACGAGCGTGGTGGCCTTGGCTCCAACCTTCCTGGTGAGGGTGGCGGCGAAGAACCCGCCAGCCAGGCCACCGACGGCTCCCACGGCCAGCAGGATCCCGTACCAGGCGAAGGGCAGGTGCAGGACGTCGTGGACGTAGAGCACGAGGAGCGTGAACCACGCGCTGTCGGTCACGGCCAGGACGACACTGGTCGCGGGTACCGGCCAGAAGCTGCGGTTCCGCCGAAGCCACCGCACCCCACCGCTGATCCGCGACCGCTCGCGTCTGGCCGGCGTTCCGGGTCCGGCTGCCGTGGCGGTAGTCTCGACCAGCGCGGGGATGCTGGCGACCAGGGCGACGGCGAGAGCCAGCGTTCCGCCGTTGATGGCGAACGGCAGCACCAGAGCGACGCCGAAGAGGTAGCCGCCGAGCGGTGGTCCGACGAACTCGCTGCCGGCGATCTCGGCGGTGACCATCCGGCCGTTGGCCCGGTCGAGTTGATCACGAGACACGAGCGACGGGACGAGCGTGCTGGCGGCCGTGGCGCGAACGACGTCGGTGATACCAGACACGAACACGACGACGTACAGGACGGTCATGGTCACCCAGCCGCTGACGATCAGCCCGACCAACCCCACCAGGAAGGCGAGTCGGACGGCATCGGCTACGACGACGAGCCGTCGTCGATCGAACCGGTCAGCCAGCGACCCAGCTGTCAGTCCCAGGAGCAGGCCAGGAAGCTGAGTGGCCACCGCCACCCCGGCGATCAGGATGGGGCTGTGGGTCAGCGTCACGGCCAGGAGCGGGAACGCCGCTGCTCGGATGCCGTCGCCCAGGTTGGACAACAGAGTGGCCGACCACAGCCGTCGGTACGGTGCGCCGAGCGCCAACGTCGCCATCCGAGCTCCTCCTCCAGTTAGCACTCGCCTAGTGAGAGTGCTAACGCAAGCAGTTCTAGCACTGCTGGCGCGAATGCTCAGCACCAAGTCCTGGTCAGCGCCTGCCTGGCGCCTAGCCAACGTCAGCTGGACGGTCGGATTGCTCGCGCCACCGATCGACCAGGTTCGGTACGAGCCACCCGCCTGGGTAGGTCAGTCATGCCCAGACGAACACCTGGAGGAGTAGCACCCACCAGGTGTCGGGTGAGCCCAGGCCGCCGGACGATGGTCCGCAGCCGCGAGCCGAAGAGGACCCACGGATAGCACGGGGAGGTGGCTGGGTTCACCTGCTCGCGAGGGTGGGTGCGTAGTCGTACTCGGGAAGTTCGGGGCCGCCCACTGCGCGCTCGATGAGGGCGGTGAAGGCGTCCATGTCGGGTTCCGCGCTCGGCTCGGCCCCCGGCACAGGGGCGCTGAGGCTTTCCACGTGCATCCGCCCGATCTCCTGGTTGGCGTCGACGTAGGAACGCATCCGCTTCTCGAAGCCGGCGAATCCGGCATCGGGGTCCCAGTTCGTGGCGGCCAGCTCGCCGGCCAGCAGGTACGCGCCGACCAGGGCCAGCCCGGTGCCTCCCCCCGACATCGGTGAGGCGCTGAACGCCGCGTCTCCGAGCAGCCCCACCCGCCCGCTGGACCAGCGATCCATCACCACCTGAGCGACCTGGTCGAGATAGAAGTCCTGGGTGTCGTCCAGATGCCCGAGGATGCGCTGTGTCATCCAGCCAAAGCCGGCCATCCGCTCGCGCAACAGGTTCTTCTGGGCTTCGACGTCGCGGTGGTGCACGGTGGACTGTGGTGCGGTGAACGAGAACATCGCGATCGCTCGGGTGGCGTCGTGGATGGGCCGCAGACCGGCGGAGCGCCCGGGCTCCTGGTGGTCGATCAGCCATCGGTCCAGTCCGAACTCATTAGGCACGCTGTAGTAGGCCAGCATGAGCCCGAGGTGGCGGACGTAGCGCTCACGCGGTCCGAAGACCATGGCGCGTAGCGCCGAATGCAGCCCGTCGGCGCCGACCACCAGGTCGAAGCGCCGCCGGCCGCCGCTGGCGAACGTGACGTCGACTCCGGCCGCGTCCTGGGTGAGGTCGGCGATCCGGTCGCCGAAGACGTACTCGACCGTGTCGCGGGTGTCGTCGTACAGGACCTGAGCCAGGTCTCCGCGGAGGATCTCGATCTCCGCGATGTAGCCGTCCCCGCCGTGGTCATCGGCGCGGTGCGTCTCCAGGACGTTCCCGTCGGCGTCCACCAGGTACGCACCGGCGGTGTGGGTGCAGGCCGCGCGCACCGCCGACTCGAGACCCATCCGACGGATGACCTCCTTCGCCACCCCGCGGGCATCCACGGCCTGCCCGCCGGGACGCAGGCCGGGCGACTGCTCGACGACGGTCACCTCGGCCCCGTACCGGCGCAGCCAGTGGGCCAGCGCCGGCCCCGCGATGCTCGCCCCTTGCACCAGGACTCTTGTCTCTGTCATCGCGCTCCCAGCTTCAGGCGCAGAGTGTCCAAGGCCGGCGCTGCCGGTTCGGATAGCCATGTCATGAGAACTAGACCGGCCGAGCGACACCAACTCATCGCCGTTCGGAAGTCTAGGCCCCAAGCGTTCAGCAGAATAGAACGAGCAGCCGGCGGCACTTGGGCGGGTCCCAGGTGAGTCCCCGCGGGATCCCCCACAAAAGATTAGGACATCGATCGGACCACCAGCCAGGAGCGGGCGCGCTCATGCGGAACCCCAGCAACTCGGACGAACAGGTTGAAGGCGTCCGGAATGTCTGAGTCCTGGGGCAGCTCGTCCAGCCGCGACCACAGGACACGAGCGAAGTCGTACTCGGGATCGTCGCGGAGCAGTACGGGATCGACGACCGGCCATGGTGCTCGGCCAGCGGCCAGCACCTGTTCACAGTGAAGGTCGCCGTCAACGGCCGCTTCTGATGTCGTCGAGACGGCGAGCTCCTCAGCCAAGCGGATCGCCGTGTCGAGATGCGACCGTGGTTTGGTCCCTCAAGCGCCCGCCAGTCTCGCTCGCGCGTGACGCCGGACTGGAACCACCAAGGCGTTAGTTCCGTGCAGGGGATCACCGTCAGGTTTATAGGTTCCAGCGGCGACATTGGGCGTCGACCATCGCGGGCGGCGTTTCGAGCCACTCGCGTCCCGGACGGTCGCCCCACCACCGAGGCATCTGACGAAATGTCTCAGGGACAGCAATCATGATGATGAACGAGCGAAGGATCGCAGCACGTCGTGAAGCCAAGCCCAGTGGTGATGTCCACGCAAGCTCCACCGGGTACGCCGGCCGGGCCGGAAGGCGGCCGCCAAGACCCTCACACCTCAGACGGTCGTGTTGAGGCAGCATCCGAACCGGGACGAGCTTGCCCGAGGTCTGCGGACAAGTATTCGTAGAACATGAGACCGACCAGGTAGATGATGGCGGCGCCCGCCGGCAGCGTGACCCACCAGTACCGCCGAAGGAGGCCCTTCCGCATCAGCAGCCAGGACACAGTAGCGGACGAGGCGGCGATCGCGACGACCAGCAGGTACGACCACTCAGGCATGAGCAAACGCTTTCCGCGGCGGTGCGCCCGCAGGACGTATCCACCCAGGCGTGGGAATCCGGCGGCTCACCTGATGACCCGGTCGGTGTAGTCGAGGTTCTCGTAGGGCGGGCCTGGGTCCTCGAACAGCTGCAGGGCAAACCCACACGGGTCGGTCGGTAGCTGGGGCGTGATCCAGCGTTTCGTGTCGTCGACCAGGAAAAGCCAGGGTCGGTTCCATCCCACAAGCGGGCAAGCCACCGTGTCGGGTCGTGTTGATATCTGGGACGGTCGTGCGAGGTAGTCCAGCAGGGGCTGGAGCTCGGTTGCTCGGCGTTCGACATTCATCAGCTTCGGCTTGCCTTCGGGCTGGTGGCTCTGGGTGCACAGAATGGCCGTCGTGGGCCGAAAACCGGCGGGAATCGAGCCTGTTGTCGTTGGACCGGCGTGATTCTCATCGTCGAAGGCACCGGTTGCTCGACAGCCCGGCCAACCAGCCCTGACGACAGCGGGTTCCGCCGGCTCCGCGTCGACGGTGCGTGAGCACGCGGCGGTGACGGTGGCCAGCATCGTCAGGCTCACCGCCAGGACGACAGCTCTCCGGGTGGTGGTCAGCACAGCGGTTTCCAGTCGGGTTGGCGCACCGCAACAAAGAGCTTGACCGAGCCGTCCGCGGTGTTGCTCGTGTCTCGGACACCGAGCTCGCAGCGCGTGGGGACGCCCTGGATGGCGTACACCTGAGTCCCCGTGGGCAGGAAGGTGGCTGTGCCGTTGGGCCAAGGACCGTTCTCCACCAGGTTGCCGTTGTCGGCGGTCAGCTCAGCGATGCTGCAGGTCACGGTGGTGACGGGGCGCCCCAGCTTCCCGGCCTTGCGCGGCTCGGCGAGGTTGTTGCTCGTGATGTAGGTCTGGTCGTTCCAGCGGAAGGTCTCGACATAGTCGGCCGTCGCGTTGCTCGTGCCGGGTCGGAGGGCCGGACAGACGGACGGGGCGGGCCCTCCGCCGCTGGCCGGTACGGCAACCGTCCCGGCTCCCTCGAACCACGGTGACGTCACCGCGACCAGCACCGTCACGGTCACCACGGCCACGATCCCGCCGGCGGCGCGGCGCCGGGTCCGCTGCCGGGTGCGTGCCGTCGCGCGTGCCAACGTTGCGTCCGGTCGACCGCCGGGGAGCTGACTGATGGCGGTCCGGTACAGGCGGCCGAGCTGCTCGTCGTCCTGGTCAGTCATCGCACGGTGTCCTTGTCGAGTTTGCTCTTCAGCTGGGTGAGGGCCCGGTGCACGTACGAGCGGGCCGTTGACTCCCGACAGCCGAGAATCGCCGCGATCTGGGCGTAGCTGAAGTCGTCGTAGAACCGTAGGAACACCGCCGCCCGATGGGTGACGGGCAACGTGCCCAGCAGCTGCCGGGCGGCCAACACCTCATCGACCGCCGCCTCCTGGCCAAGGACAATCTCTGCTGCCGCGGGGTCGGCGACCGGGCTGACCCGCTTGCCCCACTTCCGCCACCTCGAGATGTGGCTGTTCACCATCACCCGGCGGGCGTACGCATCGGCTTGCCCGGGCTTGCTCAGCCGCGACCAGCGCATGAACACCGCGACCAGTGCGTCCTGGACCAGGTCGGCCGGGTCCAAACCCCGGGCCGTGGCGTGGGCAAACCGCATCAGGTCCGACCCCACCACCGCGACCCACGCATCAAAGTCGACCGGGCGGGCCGTGGTCAGCGTCCCGGGCACGTCAGACGAGGCGGCAGCGCCCGTCATCGGGGCCAGGTCGCTCGGCAGGTCCATACCCTCGTCCACGGTTCCGATGGGCAAAGCGTTGCACGAGTCTGGTCATCTGATCTTGGCCCCGGTTTGGCGGCTGATTCTGACGGATTCCGACCCCGAGCACGAGGATCGCTCGTCTGGTGCTGGCGGGCTGTTCCGAGGTGCCGTACTTCCCTACGTGGCGGCTCGAACCGCAGCCTTCGCCCATGGTCTCCTCGCCGAGCACCTCGATGGCACCCTCAGCGCCTGCGGACGCGGCCAAGGTCGATCTGGCCGGGAAGTTGACGACCGATCAGGGCGTCAACGTCGGCGTCAGAAGCGAGCTGTGGCTCAGTACGGTCACGTCCACCGTTCCCGTCGACCACCCGCAGGGTCAGGGCTGGGTGAACGTCCGCGTCGAGCTCGCCGGCCGAGTCGCGCTGTCGAACCTCGGCACTAAGGTCGAGGCGGTCGCCGGCTCTGTCCTGTACGAGTACCACGCTGGCTGGGCGTTGACGTCTCCCACGTGTCGGTCGCTCCGAGGTAGCAATGACCCCCCATCGACGGCGGGCGCCTCCTGCTGGCGCCAGATCGGTACGGCGACCCTGTTCGATCCACAGCTACGCCTCCTCATCCGGCTCCAACCCGGTGAGGCCCGAACCGTAAGCATCGCGGCGACGTCAGGGTCGGGCGGGATATCGGCCGACCTCCCGACCTCCGGCCGCCGATGCCCGGTCGATGGCTCGAGCGTTGAAGCGGCCGGACATCGTGCTGGCGACCACCAGCGACCTCCTCCGCAGCGACGGGTCGGACCGCTTTCGCCACGCCTGCGAGCAGGCCGAGACGTGGAGCCAACAGGCGACGGCTCCACGACTCGGCCCTCGGCGCCGCCGGTGCAGCACGTCATCGTCGGAACCACCGCCCACGTGACCTGCGTGCAACTGCCCCCGCTCAGCACCTAGGAGGACACCTGGTCCGAGTGAGGTGTGCCAGGGTGACGGCATGGTGGCTGAGCTGCGCACGTTTTCCGTCGACGGCGTCGAGGTTCGTCATCTCCCGTCCGACGACGAGGTGTGTGCCGTTCAGCTCGTCTTCGGGGCGGGCACGCGTGACGAGCAGCTGCACGAGCAGGGGGTGCTGCAAGCGTTGGAGCACGTGGTGATGAGGGAGCTCCGGCTGACCCCGTTGGAGATCAACGCTCACGTTGACCACTCCCACACCGAGTTCGTGGTGGCCGGCGACCCGGTGCTCGTGGCCGGCTATCTGGTCCGGCTGTGCCAGGGATTGAATGCGCCTCCGGTGGATCGGTTGTCGGCAGAAGCTCCGATCATCGCTGCGGAGCTCGGCCAGGACGAGGGAGCCCACCAGCCGCTGCTGGTCCGCCGGTACGGGTTGCGCGACCTCGGTAACCAGGCCGTCCCAGGACCTGGCCCTGACGGTCTGCAGGCTCACCAGCTGGTCGCGGCGGCGGCGCGGTGGTTCACGGCTGGGAACGCGTTCCTCCTCGTCGACGGCCCGTTACCGCCCGACTTGGCCCTACCGCTGCGCGAGGGTGGCCGACCGACACACGTTCGGGTGCCGCCCCGCCCCGTCGCGGAGCCGTCCGCCGTGCGGGTCGACGGGCCTGCTTGCATGGCGAGCCTGCTGCTGCCGCCCACCGACCCGGCCCACCTCAGCGAGGTCGCCGTCGAGCTGGTCGACCAGCGGATCCAGGAGACCGTGCGGCACCGCGACAGCCTGAGCTATGTGGTTGAGGTCAACGTCTTCGACAACGTCGTCCACGCGGACGGACCGGACGGCCACGACCTGTTCGTGATGGCCGACCCTCCCGAGGAGCATCTGGTCCGCGCCGTCACCGTCCTGGTCGGTGAGCTGCGCGCCCTGCTGCGCGGGGGGCCCTCGGCGGCCGAGCTGAGTCTGGCCGTCGAGCGTGTCGTGCAACGGCGGTACGGGCGCGACGGCCTCGTCGGAGCCGCCCACACCACCGGTATCGATGCCCTGCTTGGCTTTGCGCGACCTCCGTTCGACGCCGAGGTGACCCGCACACTCACGGTCGAGCAGGTAAGCGCCTACCTCCAGCCGCTCGAGACCAGCCTGCTGGTCGCGGTGCCCGACCTCCCCGAGATCGACTTGGTCACTCTCGGGCTCCGCGAGGACCACAGCGCACCCACCAACAACGACCCCCTCCCGGACGGCCGCCGCTTCCGGCCGCCGCTGTTCGCCCGAGCCATCAGTTCCGCCGCCCGGCAAGCCGAGCTGCGGCTCACCGCCGAGGGGCTGCACTGCCGGCTCGAAGGCGAAACCAAGGTCATCGACTGGACGAACGTCGTTGGCGTCCTCGTCGAGGACGACCACGAGGCCGCCGTCTTCGCGGCTGACGGCACCCACATCCAGATCGGTGGGGCCGTCTGGCGCGACGGCGACACCCTCATCCGCGAGGCCCGAGCCCACGTCCCGCCGCACCTGTTCTATCGAGCCTCCACCCTGCTCCACATTCACGACGACGATCACTAACCCAGCGGCTGGCCCTTCACGGCCACGATGTCGAGTGGGCGGCGGCGCGGCGAGGCACAGACCTGCCCACAGCCGTCCGCCTACGTGGGCTGGCACTGGTCGCGCGCTCCAACGGTTGTCCTTCTGAACCGTCGTGTCGACTGGCCGAATCGCCGAGTTCTCCTCGACTCACCAGGTCTGGAGAACCTGGCCACCGGGGCTGTAGCAGGTGTAGACGGTGCGAGCGGCGAGCACCGGTTCAAGCGCCTCCACGGATTGCTTCAGCTGCCCTCCCTGCCCGGCGCACCTGTGGGCCAACTGCGCCTGCTGAGCTGACGGGATGCCGAAGGCCAGGATCGCTACTGCGCTCGCACAGGCAGCGAAGGTTCCCAGGCGCTTGAGCCTGTACCCACGCCCGCCACCTGCGCGGCCTCTGCCTTCCGACATCGCGCTGGGACCCCTTCCGTCTCTGGGACTTCAGTTGTACGCCAGTCCGGACGGTCTGTCATGACGAAACCTGACCGTCGCGAGCGTTGGCGCCACCGGTAGTCACGAAACGACGCGAAAGCCCGACTGGCGAACGGGACCGACCCGGGGTAGCGGGATCACGCACCCCTTGGCATCGCGGCGCATGTGCCGTAGGCCGAGCCCACTACGGCCGCGGATGTCGTGGACGAGTTGGTGTTCGCCTTCGTGTCACGAGACGCGGAGCGGAGGTCAGCAGCAACGATGCTTCCGCCGCGTCAGAGACGGGGGTCGACGGGTTCGGACTCGAGGGCGAGGACGGCGAAGACCGGTTCGTGGATGCGCCACAGCGGTTCGCGCTGGACCGCACGTTCGAGTGACTCGATCCCGAGGGCGTACTCGCGGCTGGCGAGGGACCGCTTGTGACCGAGGTTGCGGTCGCGCAGCCGTTCCAGGTTGGCCGGTTCGGTGTAGTCGGGACCGTAGATGATCCGCAGGTACTCCCGGCCGCGCACCTTGATGCCGGGTTGGGCGTAGCCGCGGCCGGTCTGCACGAGGTTGGCGAAAGGTTTGACGACCATGCCTTCACCGCCTCCGCCGGTGAGGTCCTCCCACCAGGTCACCGCTGCAGCGGTCGAGGTGGGGTCGGTGGTGTCAGCCAGGACGCGGCGGGTCGGGCGGACGAGCGCAGGCGCGACCTGGGCGAGGCGGTCGGCGAGAGCGAGGTGCCAGCCGTGGTCGTGGTCGGTCCAGGTGCGCCCCTCGGTGGCCAGCAGCTGGAACGGCGCCAGCTGGACCCCGTCCAACCCGGACGTGGGCCAGATGTAGCGGCGGTAGCTCTCGGTGAACGCCCGCGCGTTGCTCGCGCGGGAGACGGTCCGGTCGAGCAGGTCGGTGACGTCGATCCCACGGGCGGCCGCGGCCTCAAGCACACCGACCGCAGCGGGCAGCGCGGCCCGCGCGGCTGCTCCGACGGCGGCGTACTGGTGACGGAGCAGGTCTTCGGCCTTCACCGACCAGGGCAGCAGCTCGGCGTCGAGCAGCAGCCAGTCGCTGTCCAGCTCGGCCCAGAGGCCGGTGCCGTCGACGACTTGGCGTAGCAGCTCCAGCAGCTGCTCGGTCTGGCCGGCCGGGAAGAACGGCCGCCCGGTGCGGGTGTAGACGGCTCCGGACGCGCCGTGGCCGGCCCCGAACCGCTGGGCGGCGACCGCGGCGCTGCGGCAGAGCAGGACGACGGCGCGGGAGCCCATGTGCTTCTCCTCGCAGATCACCTGCTCGATCCCGCCGCGACGGTAGAAGTCGAAGGCGGTGTCGGGGTGCTCGAGCAGGTTCCCGTCGGCGGTGGTGGCGGTCGGGGCCATGGTGGGCGGGAGGTAGAGCAGCCACCGCGGCTCGAGCGCGAAGCGGCTCATCACCTCCAGGGCCCCGGCCGCGTTCTCCTCCCGGACCGTGACCCGGCCGGCCAGTCGGGTGTCGACGCCGCGCTTGCCCAGCACGTCGGTGATGGTCAGCTCGTCGGGCTCACGGGTTGTGGCCGGGGCTACGGCGTGGACGGGGAACGGCTTGGCCGGTTCGTACCAGACCTGTTGGGCCGGGACTGAGACGACCTCCTTCTCCGGGTAGCGGAGCGCGGTGAGGCTGCCGCCGAACACGCACCCGGTGTCCAGGCACATCGTGTTGTTGACCCACTCCGCTACCGGGGTCGGCGTGTGGCCGTAGAGGACCATCGCCGTACCCCGGTACTCCTCAGCCCACGGATAGCGGACCGGCAGTCCGAACTCGTCGGTCTCGCCCGTGGTGTCGCCGTACAGCGCGAAGCTGCGGACGCGGGCCGAGGCACGGCCGTGATACGCCTGCTTGAGACCGGCGTGCGCGACGACCAGCCGGCCGCCGTCGAGGACGAGGTGCGAGATCAGGTCGTAGCAGAACTGCTGCACCTGGGCACGGAACTCGGGCGGCTCCCCAGCCAGCTGGGACAGCGTGGTCTCCAGACCGTGGCTGACCTGGACATCGCGGCCCTGCAGCGCGCGGACGAGCTTGCTCTCGTGGTTGCCCGGCACGCACAGCGCGTGTCCGGCCGCGACCATGCCCATGACCAGCCGTAGCACGCCCGGCGTGTCTGGCCCGCGGTCGACCAGGTCGCCGACGAACGTGGCCTTGCGCCGCCCCGGGTGCGACGCGTCGACCGGCCGGCCCTGCTCGTCACGGAGCAGCGTGTAGCCGAGCTCGGTCAGCAGCGCCTCCAGCTCCGCCCGGCAGCCGTGGACGTCACCGATCACGTCGAACGGTCCCTCTTCGTGGCGGAAGTCGTTCAGCAGCCGCTCGCGGACGATGACGGCGTCGGCGACCTCCTGCTCGCTGTGCAGGACGTGGACCTTGCGAAACCCTTCCTTGCCGAGATGACGGAGCGAGCGCCGCAGCTGGTCGCGCTGCCGCTTCACGACCGAGTCGGCGAAGCCGCGGTCCGGACGGGCGGCGTTGCGGTCGAGGCAGACGCGTTCGGGCAGGTCGAGCACGATGGCGACCGGCAGCACGTCGTGCGCGCGGGCGAGCTCGACGAGCGTGCGGCGCGCCTCAGGCTGGACGTTCGTGGCGTCGACGACGGTGAGGTGACCCCCGTCGAGCCGGCGGCCGGTGATGTAGTGCAGGACGTCGAACGCGGCCGCCGTCGCGGACTGGTCGTTCTCGTCACCCGCGACGAGTCCCCGACAGAAGTCGCTCGACAGCACCTCGAACGGGGCGAAGTGCTCCCGGCCGAACGTCGACTTGCCCGACCCGCTGGCCCCGACCAGGCAGACCAACGACAGCTCCGGGATGGCGAGCTCGGTCATCCGGCCACCTTCCGGAACACGGCCAGCTGGGTGGGCGGCCCCACCTCGGGGTCGTCCTCACCGACCGGTTCGAACCTGACGGCGTACCCGTACGACGCAGCCGTCGTGCCGGCCCACTCCTGGAACTCCTGCCGCGTCCACTCGAACCGGTGGTCTCGGTGTCGCATGGTGCCTCCCGGCAGGGACGGGTAGCGGACGTTGTGCTCGACGTTCGGCGTGGTGACCAGCACCGACGTCGGTTGGGCGTGAGCGAAGACCGTCCGCTCCAGGGCTGGCAGTCGCGGCAGGTCGACGTGTTCGATGACCTCCATCAAGACCACCGCGTCGTGACCGGCGAGACGGTCGTCGCGGTAGGTCGCCGAGGACTGCAGGAGCTCGAGGCGGGCACGCTGGGAGTCCGGCATCCGGTCCAGGTGCAGGCGTCGGGTCGCGATCTCCAGCGCCCGGTGTGACACGTCCACGCCGATGACCTTGGTGAACGCCGGGTCCGCGACCAGCTCGCGCAGCAACGCTCCCTCCCCGCATCCGAGGTCGACCACCGTGGCCGCGCCCTCGGACCGCAGCGCGGCGATCACCGCCGCCTTCCGTAGCTGCACCAGCGGGGCCGGCCGCTCCTCCACCTCCTCGGCTGGCCCGTCCGCAAGCGTCTCCACCTCGGTGTCGTCGACCTCGGCGAGCCGACTGACTGCGTCCTGGACCAGCGTGCGGTGGTGGCCGAGGTAGCGGCTCGTGATCAGCTCCCGCTCGGGATGGGCAGCCAGCCAGGCCCCGCCGGCCCGCATCAGCTTGTCCACCTCGTCGGTGCTCACCCAGTAGTGCTTGGTGTCGTCGAGGACCGGCATCAGCACGTACAGCTGCGTCAACGCATCGGCGACCGTCAACACCCCCGACAGCCGGAGGTCGACGTACGGAGAGGCCCCCCACGACGGCACCTGATCGTCCAAGGCGATGGCGGTGGTGGTCACCGACCAGCCCAGCGGCGCGAACAGCCGCTCCACCAGCTCGGCGCCACCACGGGTCGGCAGGGCAGGTACGTGCACCTTGAGCGGGACCGCCTGGCCGGCCAGCTCGGGCCGCGCATCGCAGCGGCCAGTCATCGCCGTTCGAAACACCTTGCCCAACGCCACCGACAACATCGACGACGCCGCGTACGGCCGGTCGTTGACGTACTGCGACAGCGAGAAGCCCGAGTCACCGCGCCCGCTCCTGCCGCGGACCAGGGCCACCGGGTCGACCTCGAGCAGCACCGCCACCGTGCTTTGCTCGTCCGTGACTTCTGGCCACAGCACGTGCACGGTTCCGGTCGAGAGGTCGAACGACTGAGCACGCCCCGGATGCTTGTGCAGCAGGAACCCCAGGTCGGCCGGGTTGGGCATCGACGTCGACAAGGTCAGCAGCACAAGGGCCAGTCTGCCTCCCCTGAAGCCCTCTCGACCGGCTCGAAGGCGGTAGGCACGTCCGAAGTCCACCAAGAACGTCGCACGGGGTGCGCCGAGCGCCGACCGACGACAGAACGGTTATCGTCCTCAGCCTGTCGAGAGTCGGGACCCGCGGCACTCGAAGCTAGCCGTACGAGTCCCTGCGTGTTTCGCCCAGCGTGATAGCGGGAGTAGGTCGGACGGTGCGGTGATGGTGAGGACCCTGCGCCAGGGCTTTCCGCTCAAGGTGTAGGTCTCACTGGTGAACGTCGACTGCACCAGATCGGCGACGCTGTCGGTGGTGTCGGCTCCCAACCGTCGGCCGGTGGCGCACGCGGAACCCGCCTGCCGACGAGGAACACCGATCCTGGGCCGCGCCCCGCCACCACCGGTGTCTCATCCGCGCCAGTCGTACAGAATGGCCGCATGACCGCCTACTGGATCAGCGTGTACCAGGAAGTCTTCGACCAGGGCAAGGTCGACGCGTACGCGCAGCTTGCTCGACCCGCGCTGGAAGCGGCGGGCGGAACGTTCGTCGCCCGCGGGCTGCCCGAGCAGACGTACGAGGCCGGCGAGTCCACCCGCACGGTGCTGATCGTCTTCGACTCCGTCGAGGCGGCCCGCGCCGCCCACGACAGCCCCGCCTACCAGGAGGCCCTGGCCGCCCTCGACGGCGGGGCCCGGCGCGACATGCGAATCATGCCCGCGCTCTAGCTCATCGGGGTGTGACCATCCGGTCAGACCGAGTTCGCCGCCGGACAGCAGCGTCGCGGGAGGACAGAGAAACCGCTCGACACCTGCGTTGCTCAGGTGCTGAACAGTGTCTCCGCAGCCTGACGAGTGGCGCTCAGTGGGCGAGGGGTCCGTCAGTCAGCCGCCCGGACACCGGGTCAGTCGAAGGGCCAGGTGGACTGCTGCAGCCCGGTGAGCACGAAGAGCGCCCCGCCCAACGCGGTGTTGATCACGGGGAAGCGGCTGTAGAGCGCGAACAGCTGCTCGGGTCCACGGCTGCGCAGGGAGAGGGTGATCATGACGAGGTAGGCCAGCCCTCCCAGCACCGCGAAGGGGCCGACCGAGGGGAAGGCCAGCACGGCGGCGAGCGCGTAGGCGAGCCCGCAGAGCAGCAGGGTCCGGACCCGGCCGAAGTGGGTGGCGACCGTGGCGACGTCAGCGGCGCGGTCGGCGGCGATGTCGGGGACGGCGGAGTAGGCGTGCATGGCCATGCACCACAGCAGGGCCGCGACCAGCACGGGCAGCGGGGGCTGGCTGCCGCTGACGGTGGCGTAGGCGGCGAGGCCGGGGGCGATATACAGGATGTTAAACGCCGCGTCGACGACGGGCCGGCCCTTGGCCCGCAGCGGCGGCACCGAATATCCGATCCCGGTGATGAGGAAGAGCAGCAGCCAGGGCCAGGCGTTGGGCAGGAAAGGTACCAGGACGATGAACGGTACGTTCAGGACCAGGATCGCGATGACGAGGCTGCGGCGCTGTTCGGTGCGCAGCAGGTTCTCGTAGTCGCGCTTCTTCGGGTTCAGCCGGTCGGTCTCGACGTCGAACAGGTCGTTGACGCCGTAGATCAGCAGGTTGGCCGGCAGCGTCAGGTACAGCCCCAGCAGCCAGACCTCGACGGGTGGGCGGAGCGACGTCGCCGCGAGGGCCACCAGGTAGGGCCCGAGCAGGTACATCCAGAATCGGGGCCGAGACACCCGGAGCAGGTGGCGCATCGACCGCCATGCTAGGCGGCGTGGACAAAGCCTTCCGGCGTCATCGCTGGCTGCTGGCCGCCCTGCTGGTGGCTGCGGCCGGAGGGCTGGTCCGAGCGCCGCTCCAGCCGCGCTGGTGGTGGGTCTCCGCGCTGGCCATCCTGCTGTTCTCGGCGCCGGTGATCGCCGGCGCTCTTCGTTGGCTGGGCGCCCGGCGGGGCGCCGCGCTGCTGCTCGGGCTGGGGCTCTACGCCCTGGTCTTCGAGTCGGTCGCCGTCGCCACCGGGGTGCCGTACGGACGGTTCTCCTACAGCGGGCTGCTGGGCCCGCCGATGTTCGGGCTGGCGCCGCCGACGGTGCTGCTGGCCTGGACGCCGCTGCTGCTCGGCAGCCTCGCCTGCACCCGGCGGGCGTGGCAGGCGGTCGTGCTCGTCGTCGTCTGCGACCTCGTGCTCGATCCGGCCGCGGTGAGCCTCGGCTTCTGGGCCTGGGACGACCCGGGCCGCTACTACGGGGTCCCGCTGGTGAACTTCCTCGGCTGGGTGGTGTCCGGCGGCATCGCGGTGCTGGCGCTGCGCCGGCTGCCGCGGCCGCTGCCCGGCCTGCTCGTCCGTAACCTGTGGCTGGTGCTGGTCTTCTGGACGGCGGTCAACGCCTGGAGCGGGCAGTGGCTCGCGGCGCTCGTCGGCGTCGTCACCGTCGTGGCTTTGTCGCCCGGCTATCGTCGCGCCCCGTGAGCACAGCACTGGTCATCGGCGGCGGCATCGGGGGCCTGGGGAGTGCGGCCCTGCTGGGCAAGCACGGTTACGAGGTCACCGTGCTGGAGAAGAACGCGCTGCTCGGGGGCCGGGCCAACTACTTCGAGGCCGACGGCTTCCGCTTCGACATGGGGCCGTCCTGGTACCTGATGCCGGACGTCTTCGAGCACTTCTTCGCCCTGCTCGGCGAGCGCGTCGAGGACCACCTGGAGCTGCACCGGCTCGACCCCTCGTACCGGATCGCCTTCCGCGGCACCGACCTCGAGGTCGACATGTACTCCGACCTCGACCGTGACGTCGAGACCTTCGAGCGCCTGGAGCCGGGCAGCGGCCAAGCGCTGCGGAACTACCTGGAGAGCTCGGCGGAGCAGTACGCCATCGCCATCGACCAGTTCATGTACCGCAACCACGACAGCTTCTTCGACTTCATCGACCGCAAGACCGCGGTGCAGGGCCGGCAGCTGCACGTCTTCGAGAACATGCACAAGTACATCGGCCGCACGTTCTCCACCGACGCCGTGCAGAAGATCCTCGAGTACCAGCTGGTCTTCCTCGGCTCCTCGCCGTACAACACCCCGGCGCTCTACAACATCATGAGCCACATCGACTTCAACATGGGCGTCTTCTACCCCCAGGGCGGCATCTACTCGATCATCCGGGCGCTGGCAGCGATCGGCGCCAAGCACGGCGTCACCTACCGCACCGAGGCGGCGGCGGCGCAGATTCTCACCGACCACGGGCGGGCGTCCGGCGTGCGGCTGGCGTCGGGGGAGGAGCTCCGGGCCGACCTGGTCATCTCCAACGCGGACATGGCGCACACCGAGACCGCACTGCTGCCTGAGGAGGCGCGGACCTACTCGGCCCGCTACTGGGCGAAGAAGACGCTGGCGCCGAGCGCGTTCATCCTCTACCTGGGGCTGGAGGGGCGGGTGCCGAGCCTGACGCACCACAACCTCGCCTTCGGGCAGGACTGGAAGCGCAGCTTCGGGCAGATCTTCGACGACCCGGCCTGGCCCGACGACCCGTCCTACTACGTCTGCGCGCCCAGCCGGACCGACCCGACGACGGCGCCCGAGGGCCACGAGAACCTGTTCGTGCTGGTGCCGGTCGCGCCGGGGCTGTCCATGACCGACGCCGACATCGTCACCTACCGCCGCAAGGCGCTGGACCTGCTGGCGGCTGACTTCGACGTCCCCGACCTCGAGTCCCGGATCGTCTTCGAGCGCACCTACACCTCGCGGGACTTCACGGCCGACTACAACGCCTACGGCGGCTCGGCGCTGGGGCTGGCCCACACGATGAAGCAGACGGCGTTCCGGCCGAACAACATCAGCAAGAAGCTGTCGAACCTCTACTACGTGGGCGCCAGCACCAATCCGGGGATCGGGATGCCGATCTGCCTGATCTCGGCCGAGCTGGCGTACAAGCGGATCATCGGCGACACGAGCAGCGGGCCACTGCCGGTCTGAGGACTTCGCGCCCCTCGGCGTCTCAGGCGCTGACGCGGTTGAGCAGAGTCTTGGCGCGCAGGAGGGCTGGTTGCCGGGTGCTCGTCGGGACGGTCCACAGGTCGTGGCCCGCGAGCCCCCAGAGGGCGAGCAGCTGGTTGGCGGCCAGGAAGCCGGTGGTTGCCGCGCGTTCCATCAGGGCCACGGGGTAGTCGCACCGGATGCCGTCGCCGGCCAGCACGAGCCGTGGGTCAGGCGTCGCCACCTCCGGGCGGCGCAGCCACGGACTGGTGCCGACCAGCGGGCAGTCGTCCTCCACCAGCCACTCATCGACGACCACCTGCGCGTCGGCGGTTTCGGGGTAGACCCGGGCCAGCTCGGCCCGCAGGGTGCGCCGGACCTGCTCGTCGTCGCCGTCCTCGGGCTGCAGCGCGTAGGCGTGCACCTCGACGACGGAGGCGTTGTGCGCGTCCGACCAGCGTCGGGCGCCGGCCTCGAAGCGCTCGAGCACCGTGATGTTGTCCATGGGGCCGTAACCGCTGGTCCCGAGGAAGGCCGGCCGCTCGGCGTCCACGCGGCGGTCGAGCCACAGGCGCCAGACGGCAAACCGCGGGGCGTTCTGCGTCTCGGCGATCCGGCCCCGCCAGTCGGGATCCTCCAGACCGTCGTGAGTCGCCTCGACCAGGCGGCGGGTGGTGCGGAGGTCGGTCGCGAGGACCACCGTGTCGGCGGTGAGGGTGCCGGTGTCGGTCGTGACCTCGAGCTGCTCGTGCCCACTTCTCGGGTCGAGGCTCTGGACGGACTCACCCGTCCGGACCTCGACGCCGAGCCGCTCCAGGTAGCGGCCGAGCGGCGCCCAGAAGACGGTGTCGTAGTCGTCGACCGGGACGTCGAAGAGCAGGCCCTCAGACGAGCCGAGGAAGTAGCTGTGGAACATGCCGACGAGCTCGCCGGCCGAGAACTCCTCAGGAGAGGCGAAGAAGCTGCGGGCAAAAACCTCCAGCGCCAAGTGCCGGGCGGCGCTGGGGAAGCCGAGCCGGTCGAGGAACTCCGCGGCGCTCTCGCCGTCGTGGGCGGAGAAGGTGGCGGGAAAGTCGACGTCGAGCAGCTCCCAGACCGCCTCCTTGTCGATGGTCGCTAGGTCGGCCGCGCGGAAGCTGGGGCTCTGGGCGACGAAGGCCGCCATGTTGAGCGGCGGTGTCCTGGGGACGCTGGCGAAGGAGTCGCGGTGGCCGCCCGCGAGGACCAGCGGGTAGTCCTCGACGGCCGTCAGGCCCTCCAGGGCTGGGTCCACGCGACGCAGCAGAGCGCGGAGGTTGTAGTACTGCCGGAAGAAGGCGTGGAAGCCGCGGCTCATCGTGACCTGCGTGTCGCCGGCGGTGTCGTGGGCGACGGGCCAGGAGCGGACGCGGCCGCCCAGCTGCGCTTCGCGCTCGACGAGAGTGACTTTCACGCCGCGCTCGGCGAGGGCGACGGCTGCCGCGAGGCCCGCGATACCGCCGCCGAGGACGAGGGCAGAGGGCTCTGGCTGGTTGGGGGAAGGGCGTAGGGCGCCGGGGTCGCCGGGGTGGCGGACAGCCTTGTGGTCACGCCCAGGGAGCCAGGCCTGCTTCATCGGCTAGATCTGCTGGTCACGTGCGCGGACATCGACGTGGTGAGACCGACGACGATGGGCGTGACAAGCGCGAGTGCGGGGTTCGACATCCGTCACCGACTCCTTCTGCCGACGAAGGCTTCGAGCGGCGGCTCGACTATAGCCAGCGGCTCCGCAGGTACCCGGTGCGAGTTGGAGCCACCATCCACCGAGCCGCACACGGGCCGAGCAGCCCTGGATCGAGAACTCGACAACGCTGCCGCCGTGGGTGCAAGCGTGAGCAGGGCAGCGCCCATCTTCTCTCTCGGTCTTCCCTAGCGCTGACGGGTGGGCCGCGCCGTCAAAGCCTGAACGTCGAGGGTCAGCGGTAGCCGTAGAACGCGTAGTCGTTGAGGAACTGACGCCCCCACAGCAGGTTGCGCTCATCTTCGGTCAACGCGACTTCGTCCGCGACACCCTTCCAGCTCTCGCGGATGATCGACACCTGCCGATCGACGATCTCTCGCGCGTCCTGCTTGGACAGCCCGTAGGACGCTGCCGCGGCGACGCAGACGGCGAACTGACTGTCGCGTTTCCCGTCAGCAGTGATGTCCATAGCTTGACGAGCCTCGGTTCCTGACCGGAGCTGCGGGCAGAGGTCGTATGCGGGCGTGAGCTCGAGCCGTTCGCCGTCCCAGAAGGCCGCATGGTTGCGGGCGTGGTCGTCGGTGTTGCCAATGGCGATGTTGAACACGATGCGCTCGAACATCTCCCGGCCGGCCTTCTCGCCGTAGCGTCCGTTCCGCCGCAGAACGTCGAGTAGCTCGACGTAGGAGGAGTACCTGGCGCCGAGGAAGTCGCCAAACCCGAGCATCGTGAGCGCGGAGACCATCATGCGACGGCGTCCGCGGCCGGGTCGATCGAAGCGCTCGACGAGCAGGACGTCGCGACCCAGTGAACGGGTCACCTGAGTCCTGGGCACCTCGAGGCCCACGAGGCTGGCTAAACGCCATGGCGACACCTTCGCCTTGACGACGGGGTATGGGTCCACTGACGTCGACAGCTTCGCGATCCACGACGAGTCGTTGTCCTGGACGAGGACCTTCGGCCGGGCTCCGCCGACGGCTGTTGCGTCAACGAAGGCATTCGTCAGCGCTGCGGACAGGTCGCCGCGTTCCAGCGACTGCGCGACAGCGTGAAGCTCATCGAGGGTTGCTTCTTCGGCCCGGGGCACGTACTCGGTGGCGCTGCCCTGAAAGTCCAGTGCGCCGATCCGGTCGGACCCAGACTCCAGCAGGTAGGTCAGCTTACTCGGCTCGGCGAGGTCAGCAGCGTCACCGAACCTCATACCGGCGAGGCGGACGTCGATGACGCGCTGACCGTAGGAGTCAGGGCTCGCGTCCCAAAGACAACCCGCCATCAGGAGCCCCTCGGGAGGGTCCTGCCACCCAGGTACCAACGGGAGTTCAGGGCCGTACAGGCTGATCGCCGCCGAGTTGTCCAGGT
Source organism: uncultured Friedmanniella sp. (assembly GCF_964244005.1). Classification (GTDB taxonomy): domain Bacteria; phylum Actinomycetota; class Actinomycetes; order Propionibacteriales; family Propionibacteriaceae; genus Microlunatus. The sequence goes on from NZ_CAXTHG010000012.1 coordinate 113,436, forward strand.
AGCTGCGGCCGTAGATAAAGCGGTGCTGCCCATCGTCTACGAGGAGCTGCCCAGCCACGACGGGCTCTGCGGCGCCCGGGAGCCAGATCCAGACAAACGCTCTGGTAGGCGCGTAGCGCGACCGAGCCGCCGCGTCAGAAATCGTCATCGTTCTCGTCCTTGCGACCGACGGTGCGGGAGTACTTAGGCAGTAGTGCCAGCGTCTCCTCGCCGCGACGTCGTGCCAATGCCAGGTCGTCGCCGTCGAGCCCGAACAGGTCAACGCCGACGGTGAACGCGGCGTTGAACACGGTCCCGATGGCCACGTTCGGAGACCCCTTCTCCGCCGCCAGCGTCTTGAAGTCCACTCCGATCCGGGCAGCGAGATCAGTCTGGGACCACCGCCGCTCGATCCGGGCCCGCTTGATCTGCCCACCCAGGACGACCAACGCATCGCGTGACGCACGGGACACCGCTACCGCTCGCTTCGACACTGGGCACCCCCAATAAGATGGATCCAATAGATCTATGTCTACGTTCTATTGCAGGCGTCCGGTAGGCAAGTAGAGGCCTAATCCTGGACACCCCTCAAGCTGCGCGTCGGACAGGGAACGACCACCGGGATGGAACGGTCCGGAGTCGCACCAAGCTCGCGCTGGCAGCCGCTGGCAGTCGCGTCGAATGGATGATCTATAAGTCCGGCGGGCTACTCGCGAGGACATGAGGGCGGCGCCCCAGGTCGTGGGGCACATGTTCGGGGCGCCAGAGCGGCACGATTAGGCGGAGGTGTACGGCCAGGAGATGGTGAGCCGCAGCGGCTCTGGGTCGGATGGTGCGTTGTGCCAGATCTCCCTGGGCGGCCCGACCGACGTACGACCGCTTGAGGTCATCCAGGCGTGGACCTCGTCGTAGAGGGCGAGTATCTGGGGAAAGTCCGTTTCCTTCCCCTCCGCGAGACGCTCGGCGACCGGACCGCCGCCCAGCCGGTAGCTGCGCACGTCGCCGTCCGCGGGCTCGGTGAGGCCGTCGACCGGGAGCGTGATCTCTAGCGGACCGTTGGACTCGTCAGTGATCGGCGCGTGGAAGATACCGAACGAAGGACCGGTTACCGTCAGACCAGCTTTGGCAGCGATGCTGCGCAGCCTGTCGACCTGCTCGGTGATCACGATGTCCATCTCGTCAGGCCTCATACGGCGCAGCACGCTGAGCACTGGGCGGTCACTCTCGACCCGGGTGGTCGGTTCGGTCATGCTGGGTTCGCCTCTCAAGGTGAGCCGGGCTCTGGTGAGCACGGTCTGGGTTCCCTCGGCTCGCCGCTGCGCGGCGTCGGCGGCGCGCTCGAGCAGCTCCGGTCCGTCCGCGGCGGAGGCGCCGACGATGCCGGCGATCTCGTCGAGTGACAGCTCTGCCGAGCGCAGCAGGGCGATCCGCCAGCCGGTACGGACTTGGTCGGCGCCGTAGTAGCGGTAGCCGTTCGCCGGGTCTACAACCCGCGGCGGCAACAGGTTGCGGTCTGCGTACAGACGCAGCGCCTTGGCCGACAGCATCGTGGCCAAGGCGAAACGGCCGGCAGTCATCAGCTCGCCACCATCCGAAGCGCGATCCGAGGTCATAGCTCAACTGTGGGGTTCGCCCCAGGGGCGAGGTCAACCAAGTCGGTGACACTTTCGCATCGCCAATCCGCTCGAGTGGCTCGGGGGACGACGAAGCGAGGTTGTCGCTGACTAGTAGTTTGTCGCCTTGACACGCCCGCTTCATTGGCTACGCCTTCCCGTGCCCCGAAGACGACCCTCGTGCGGGACGCGGGCAAGCCGACCGAGAAGCTGATGGAGACTCTTATGGTCCTCGGCCAGGTGACAGTCTTCGTCACCCTGTCGTACCGGGACCGTGCCGGTCATGGCGGATGAGAGGGCACGGTCAAGACGATGACATTGCGCTACGGGGGCAGCTGCGCGGCGGGGGCCGCCGGCGATCACCCCTCGCTGCGGTCCACGGGCCGGCAAGCCATCTCGACAAGGTCGGCAGCGACTTCGGCCCCGTCGCGTCGGCGGATGTCCTCTCCGAGTCTCGTTGCCGCAGCCCGAACAGGTTCTGAGGCCAGCAGACGCCGCACGGTCGCCGCGATTGTCTCCGCTGACGAGCCCCGTGGCAGCACGTCCCCGACGCCGGAGTCAGCGAGGGCTCGGCCCACGAGCGGCTGGTCAAGCATCGGGTGCGAGGGAATCACCAGGACCGGCACACCGTAGGAGAGGGCGCGGGTCGTGGTGCTCCAGCCGCCATGGCCGACGACCAGTGAGGCCGTGGGCAGCACAACGCCATGGTCAAGCCAACGGTGCACAGCCGCGTTCGCTGGGGCGGAGAAGGTTGCCGGGTCCATCGTTGGCCCCGTCGTAGCGACCACCTCCACGGGCAGCTCGGCCAGAGCATCCAGCACCGTCTGCAGCGTCCTCTCCTGACGAGGGAAAGCCGTAGTGCTCAAGCTGACCAGGATCCGGGCCGGTTCGCCCGACACGGACGGCTGGGGGTGCCCCTCCCACACCACACCGGTCTGGCGTGACCGCTCCGGCGCCGTCCCGATCCGGTCCAGGTCGGGACGGGAGAGGACGAGCCGGAGGTCGGCCGCGGACTGGACGCGGGCGAGGTCCAGTCCGCGTAGCCGCAGCAGCACCCCAACCAGGCTTCGTGGCATCGCCGAGGCGTATCGGTCCGGTGTGTGTACCAGTGACACAAGAGGAACATCGGACCGGCCAACCGCCGCCATCGCACCCGTCAGCAGGAAGTCCATCACCACCACGCCGGCGCCGACCTCCTGAGCGACGGCCAGCGCGTCGGCTCCGGTTCCCCGGTCTCCGGCCGCGCTCAGGAAGTCCCTCAGCCCGCCGAGCGTCGAGCGCTGCTGCCGCGGATCATAGAAGCGGCCACTGCGAAACCGTGCGAACTGCAGCCCGGCAGCCAAGATCCGCGGCTCGAGCGCAGGCGGGGCGAGCACGGTCACCGCCGTGCCCCGCCGAAGCAGAGCGCGGGCGATCGCCAGCGCCGGCGGGACGTTGCCGCCTGCGTCGAGCACCACGAACAAAGCGTGCACCGCCCCCTCCTCCCGCTCCCGGCGGGCCGGGTCGCATCAGTGCTGATTCTTCTCTCCAGGGCACGCCGTGTCGACAGGCAGAACAGGTCCGGTAGGAGAGACCTAGGACCGGACACCCGCAGTCCTTCGGCTCGGATCTTTCCATGCAGTGGCGGTGAAGAAGACGCCGAAGCCGTGGCTCAGTGTGAGCCTTGGGAGGCCCCGTTCACAGGCCCAAGTGTGAAATTGAACGAGCCGCACGGCACCCTCGCAGACCGACTCGCCACCCTGGTCGGGCCGGCAGACGATGACGCTCGTGGTGGCTCGCCGTTGAATCGGCCCTGTCCATTGTTTCTCGAGGTCGTGTTCGCCCGGATTTGCCAGTCCTCGAGCCGGTCTATATCGGGAACGTCAGCGTCAACTGGCCTTACTCGGACTAGTCTTAGCCAAGGTTTCAACCCTCAATGCCTGTGCCGCAAGCGACCCCCGTGCGGAGCACGACCAGTGGAGGACCCCCGTGCGGAGCACGACAGTGGACGACCCTCGTGCGGAGCACGACAGTGGACGACCCTCGTGCGGACGTCGCTAGCGCTCACTGTGGGTGATGTCGAGCCGTGCGTCCTCTGTCAGAGGCCGGGCGCGTCTAGGGGTGGTCGTGAGGAACGCGCGCAGTGCTGGACCCTTTTGCCTTGAGCTCGGGGTGGTCTCGGCCTAGGAGGGTGGTGTCAAACGCCGACCTACTGCGCGGCACCCGGGCACGCACCGGTCTTCGTTGCCGTCGTCGCGGAGAGAACCCCGCTATCCGACTCCTCCGGCGCCTTGCCCGGCACGTACCCGGGCACCTGCTCGCTACGCCCGCCGTTCGACACCACCCTCCTAGCGGTCCGCGGCTACTCGTTGCCAGCGTGCGTCTGGTCCGATGGCCATGAACTTGGACGCTTCAGGGTCAGCTGGAGTGCGGTTCAGCAGGTCGACGACAGCCGGCTCGCCCTGTCCCCATAAAGCCGCGCGACCGGTGTCCTTGTCGGCCGGCCGTGGCTTGCATCCTGCGCTCCCGCGCCCGACCACACCGTCGTCGAAGGCAAGCAGCTCGAGGTGGACGTAGCTGGGTTGTCCGTTCTGCTGGGCATCCCACCAGGCACCTACCAGCAGGTACTGGTGGTCAGGCTCAGCCGCGGCTGAGTTGTAGCTCCGGCTGTTGGACGAGAACGTCTCGGCTGGAGCCGGGGCGGGGGCCTGCGGACGAGACCAAAGCGTGCGCTCCCATCGCAGTCGAACTACTTCGCGACCGTTCTGGTCCAACTCGTCCACACCGCGTACGACCGCAGCATGGTCGCCGTAGGTCACCCAATCCTCGAGCGTCGTGCTTGGGAAGGCGTCTGACGCCGAAGCGGGGAAGCTGCAACGGTCTGCGCCGGTTCCGAAGCTGGCGCAGCCACTGCTCGCGAGCAAGCCGAAGGCGACCACGGCTGCTACGAACCATCTCATCGCCTGACCTCCAGGCTCTAAGAATGGCACAGCCGTTGCTTTTGAGGGGCGCAGTCGCCGACCGTCGTGCGGAGCACGTCAGTGTCCGACCGTCGTGCGGGTCGAACCCAGCTGCTCTTGAGAAGCACGCTTCTGATGGATGCGCGGCTACTCGTTGATGAACACGAAGGCGTGGCGGCCGTTCTGTGCTTGCCATAGCTCTGCTCGATAAGGCTGACTGCCAGGTGCATCCGAAGGTGGTAGCCACCCTTCGATGTCCTCAAGATCAGGCTCGACCTCGAGCCACAAGCGCCGCGCGTCGGCCGGGCCGACCCAGCTCGCAACGCCCCCACCGCATTGGACGCGGACCGCATCGAGCTCCTGAAGAGTCAGCAGGCGCTCGACCTCGACCCTGTCGAGCTGGTCGACGAAGGCGAACTCGGCGCCATCAGCAGCGATGAGCCGCGCCCCGCCCGGCTCTTTCCGCTCCCAGCGCGGCTGGCGGTGGTGGGGATCGCGATGCTTTTTCACCTGACCATCTTGAGTTAGCGACTCCTCGTTGGGAACATTTACGGGGCGCTCGCCGAAAGCCGACCCTCGTGCGGAGCACGACCAGTGGCCGACCCTCGTGCGGAGCACGACCGATGGACGACCCCCGTGCGGAGCACGTCAGTGGAGGACCCTCGTGCGGAGCACGTCAGCGGACGACCTGCTATCGGTGTCGACGACAATCGGCGTAGCTTGTGGCGCCGCAAGGAAGGTCAAGGGGCACGTGGGACAGCGACTAGGGAAGCGCTGATCATTGCGCCATTCCGTTGGGACGTGGCTGCAGCAGGCCTGGGCGGCTGTGGACAGCCGGGAGGGGGGCTGGTGCCGCCCCTTCAAGTCCGGTTCGGACCGTTTTGGGCGGTTTCGGGCAGGCTGGCGCTACGCCGCCACCCCGGTCAGGGTGACGGCACGGGCCCGCATCAGCCAGTTCGCTGA
>NZ_CAXTHG010000013.1:0-115458 GCF_964244005.1 uncultured Friedmanniella sp.
ACGCCCTTGCCGACCGGTCGATCTCGGCGTTCCACGTGGAGGGCGCCGGCGGCGGCCACGCCCCCGACATCCTGACCCTGGCCGGGCTGCCGATGGTGCTGCCCGGGTCGACGAACCCGACCCTGCCGCACACCGTCAACACCGTGGCCGAGCACCTCGACATGCTGATGGTCTGCCACCACCTCAACCCGGCCGTCCCCGAGGACCTCGCGTTCGCTGAGTCCCGGATCCGGGCCAGCACCATCGCTGCCGAGGACCACCTGCACGACCTCGGCGCCATCTCGATCACCTCCTCCGACGCTCAGGCGATGGGCCGGATCGGTGAGGTCATCACCCGCACCTGGCAGGTCGCGCACCTGATGAAGCACGTCCGGGGCGAGATGAGTGGTTCGCTGCCTGCTGACAACTTCCGGGCCCGGCGGTACGTGGCCAAGTACACGATCAACCCCGCGATCTCCCACGGCGTCGACCACGAGATCGGGTCGGTCGAGGTGGGCAAGCTGGCCGACCTGGTGCTGTGGGACCCGCGGTTCTTCGGCGTCCGGCCGAGCATCGTGATCAAGGGTGGCGGGATCGTGGTCGGTGCCCTGGGCGACCCGAACGCCTCCATCCCCACCCCGCAGCCGGTGCTGATGCGGCCGGCGCTCTACTACGGCAGCGGCTCCTACCGGTCGCAGACCTACGTGGCGCCGGCCGCCCTCGACGCGGGGCTCGCCGACGAGCTCGGACTGCGACGCCAGCTGGTGGCCGTCCGGTCAACCCGCGACATGGGCAAGGCCGACATGGTGCTGAACGACGCCCTGCCGCAGATCGTCATCGACGCCGAGACGCACCGGATCGAGGTCGACGGCGACGAGATCACGCCCGACCCGGCCCGCGTGCTGCCTCTGGCCCAGCTGTACAACCTCTTCTGATGGGTCCCTCGTGACGGGTGCCCCGTACCTGACGATGCTGCTGGCTGACGGTCGGCTGCCCACCGGGGCACACACCCAGTCGGCGGGGGTGGAGCCGGCCTTCGGGGCGGGCATGGCTCTGGCCGAGGTGCCCGACTACGTGACCGTCCGGCTGCGGACGGTGACCGAGGTCGAAGCGGCGGTGGCTGTGGTGGCTCGCCACCTCTGGCTCGAGCGACCGCCCGGCGACCGTACGGCTGCCCTGGTCGAGCTCGACGGGGCGTGGCGCGCCCGGACGGTGTCCGACGCCCTGCGCGACGCCGCCGACCTGCTCGGTCGCAGCTATCTGCGGCTGGCCGCCTCGATCTGGGACCTCACCGAGCTCTCCGCCACCCGCCGGACCTGGTGCCGCGGCCTGGTGGTCGGCGCCACGGCGGCGGCCGGTGGGCTCTCCGCGGCGGAGACGGCCCGACTGGTCGCCTTCGAGGACGTGCAGACCGTCCTGGCCGCTGCCCTCAAGCTGGTGCCGTTCGACCCCAGCCAGGGAGTGGCCTGGGCGGTCCACGCCGGACCCGAGGTCGAAGATCTTGTCCGGCGGGTGGCCGGGCTGACGTCCGTGACCGACCTGCCCGCCCCGAGCGCCCCGCTGATCGAACAGTGGGGCCAACGACACCGTGACACCGAAAGGCGGCTCTTCCGTGCCTGATTTGTCTGGGCCTAATCCTTCTGGGCCTCACTCCAAGACCCCCACCCGTGCCCTTCGGCTGGGGGTAGCCGGCCCGGTGGGGACGGGCAAGAGCTCCCTCATTGCGTTGCTCTGCCGCGAGCTCGGCCAGGTGCTGAGCGTTGCGGTGATCACCAACGACATCTACACCGACGAGGACGCACGGTTCCTCCGCTCGGCCGGGGTGCTCGACCCCGAGCGGATCCGGGCGGTGGAGACCGGCGCCTGCCCGCACACCGCGATCCGGGACGACGTCAGCCAGAACCTGCTGGCGGTGGAGGACCTGGAGCGAGACTTCGACCCGGTCGACCTGGTCCTGGTGGAGTCCGGCGGCGACAACCTGACCGCCACCTTCAGCCCGGCGCTGGTCGACGCCCAGTTCTTCGTCCTCGACGTCGCCGGCGGTGGTGACGTTGCGCGCAAGGGCGGTCCCGGGATCGCCCGCGCCGACGTGCTGGTGGTCAACAAGACCGACCTGGCGCCTTACGTGGGCGTCGACGTCCCGCAGATGGTGCACGACGCCGAGCACGCCCGCGACGGCCGACGGGTGATCGCGCTGTCGCGGACCGATCCCGCCTCGATCGCGGCCCTGCGCGGCTGGGTGCTGGACACCCTGCGGAGGTTCCGCGCCGGTGAGCTGGTGCCCACTGACCCGGGACCGATGGCGCCGCACAGCCACGCCGACGACCTACCGCACAGCCACGCTCGCGGCGAGGTCCACGCGCATTGAACGTCGGCTCGCTCTCGCCGACCGTCGTCACCGTCACCCTCGAGGGGGGTCGGTTGCGGACCCGGCTACGGACGGGGCTGCTCCGCCCCCAACGGCTCCACGGACCCCCCGACCGCTGCCGGATCGGTCTGCTCGCCACTTCCGCCCTGCTGCTCGGCGGCGACGGCGTGCGGCTCGAGGTCGACGTTGGCGACGGTGCGACGCTCGAGCTGGTCGACGTGGCCGGCACGGTGGCCTACGACGGACGCGGCCGACCGGCCGGCTGGGACGTCCGGGTCCTGGTCGGTGCGGGCGGTCGGCTGCACTGGAGCGGCGCCCCGTTCGTGGTGGGCGACGGTGCCGACGTCACCCGGACGCTCGAGCTCGACCTGGCCGAGGACGCTCAGGGCCTCGTGCGCGAGACTCTCGTGCTCGGTCGCGCCGGTCAGCTCGGGGGTCGGGTCCGCAACGTGACGACGGTCCGGCGGGCGTCGCGCCCGGTACTGGTGGAGGACACCGAGCTGGACCCGGCCGGACACCGCCGGCTGCCGGGGATGCTGGGCTCGGCCCGTGTGCTCGACACCGTGATGGCTCTGGGAGTGCCGCTGCCGCTCGCGCAGCCGACGGACCCGGCCGACCTGGGACGGTTCCGGCTCGCCGACCCCGGGTCCGGACTGCTCCGCTATCTCGGGGCCGACCTCGACCGGTCGCCCCTGCACCACCTCTGGGCCGCGACGACGCTCTCGCCGCGACCCCTGGTGGCTCCGCGCTAGCCGGTGCCCTGCTCCGTACCCGGCTGGCCGCCTGCGTCCGCGCCCGGCTGGTCGCCCGTGTCCGGCTCGGGGGTGGCGCCCGTGCTGGGCGCGGCCGTCGCACTCGGCGTGGCCGACGGGGCCGGCTCGGTCGCGGAAGGCTCGCTGCTGGGCTCCGAGCTGGCACTCGCGGACGGCTCGGCGGCCCTCGGTGTGTCAGTGACCGACGAGCTGGGGGAGGCGCTCGTGGCACCGCTCGGATCGGTTTTCGGAGCAGCGGGCCCGCCCTCGGCAGCCTGGGTGATGGTCGTACCCTTGCCGCCGGACAGCGACTGGCCGCTCGCCAGCTCCAGTCCGGTCAGGACCGCGGCGGCCAACGCGAACGCAGCCAGCGCGCCCAGCACGACGTTGCGCCAGCGCACCCGCCGGAGCGCGGTACCCGTAGGAGCGGCGACGGGAGAGCCGGCCGGACTGGCAGCAGCGCCAGCAGGGGAGCCTGCTGGCTCCTCGCTCGAGCTCGCATCCCAGCCGGACTCCGGGGGGCCACTCACCGGGGCGGGGGAGCCGTCGGTCCGCCCGCGCAGGACGGTCCGGACCTTTTCGCGGGTGGTCTGCAGGGAGGCTGTGTAGAGGTTGCTCGCGACGGCGGCCACGATGCTGGCGACGGCTGCGCCGCCGATGGTGCCGGCGAGGCTCAGTCGGGACCCCAGGAAGGCGGCGGTCATGGCGGCCAGTGCTCCGCCCATCACCTGGGTGAACGACAGGTCAATCTTCTTCTTGGCCGGGGCGCCGGGGTCGTGCTGGGAGGCGGGTGGTCGTAGTTCGGTACTCATGTCCTCAGTCCGTCTCGGGCGTGGTCGAGCACTCAGGGGGTGCTCGTCGTCCAACCCGTGCCAACGTCGGGGTCCTGCTGATCGTTGCCGGCTCCAGCGACAAGTGACCGAACGCACAGACGCTCCCGACCCAAGCAGGGTCGGGAGCGGCCGTGGACGAACAGGCGGTGCAGTCGGTCAGTCGGCCACGTTCTGGTGGCCTGTCCCCGCCGCGATGGCGTGGTGACCGTTGCCGCTGCTGTCGGTGCTGCTGATCTGGTGCCCGTCGCCGTCCTCACCGCCGGACACCTCGTGACCGTTGCCGTGGTGGGCGGCTTCCTCCAGCTCGGCGGCGTCCGGCTTGCGCAGGTCGTCGACGAAGTAGAACCGGGTCGCCCGACGCCGTAGCTGCTCGAGCCGCAGCTGCTTAGCGGGAACGTCGGACTCAGCCGCCGGCAGCAGCGCCGGGTTCTGCTGGTGCTGGGTGAGCGCGTACGCCTCGCCCGTGCTGATCGGCGCGTGCCGCTCGGAGTAGGAGCCCGAGGGGTCCCGCTCGATGATGCCGGTCTCGGCCCCGTGCAGCAGCCGGTCACGGTCGGCCCGCTGCAGCCCGATGCAGATCCGCTTGGTGATCAGGAACGCGAGCACCGGAGCGACGAAGACCGCCACGCGCAGCACGTAAGTGACCGTGTTCAGCGACACGCGGAACTGGGTGGCCACGAGGTCGTTCCCGCCGCCGATCCAGAACATCGAGTAGCAGGTCATCGCCGCGACACCGAACGCGGTCCGCGTCGGGTTGTTCCGGGGACGCTCGAGGATGTGGTGCTCGGTCTTGTCGCCGGTCACCCAGCCCTCGATGAAGGGGTACGCGGCCAGCAGGACGAAGAACAGCCCGAGCAGCCCGATACCGGGAATGGCGACGTTCCACGACCAGGTGGTCCCGCCGAGGTGCCACTCCCAGTTCGGCATGATCCGGATGGCGCCCTCGACGAAGCCCATGTACCAGTCAGGCTGCGAACCCGCGGTGACCTGTGAGGGGTTGTACGGCCCGAACATCCACACCGGGTTGATCTGCATCAGCGCACCCATCAAGGTGATGACGCCGAAGACGATGAAGAAGAAGCCGCCCGCCTTGGCCATGTAGACCGGGAAGATCGGGTAGCCCACGACGTTGCCCTCGTTACGGCCGGGGCCGGGGAACTGGCCGTGCTTGTGGTAAACGACCAGCGCGAGGTGGGCGGCGATCAGGCCGAGAATCAGGGCCGGGACGAGCAGGATGTGCACCATGTAGAGCCGGGGCACGATCAGGCTGCCCGGGAACTCGCCGCCGAAGACGAAGAACTCGACCCAGGTCCCGACCAGCGGGACGGAGCGGACGAGACCGTCGACGAAGCGGAGACCAGTACCTGAGAGCAGGTCGTCCGGCAGGGAGTAGCCGGCGAAGCCTTCGATGATGCCGAGGAGCAGCAGGCCGACACCCAGCACCCAGTTGATCTCACGCGGCTTGCGGAACGCGCCGGTGAAGAAGGTGCGCAGGCAGTGGGTCAACATCGCGGCCAGGAACAGCGCAGCGGACCAGTGATGCATCTGGCGGACCAGCAGACCGCCCCGGATGTCGAAGGACAAGTTCAGCGTGGACTCGTAGGCCTCCGACATCGGCAGTCCGCGGAGCAGCTGGTAGGTGCCCTCGTACTCGACCTCCCCCATCGACGGCTTGAACCAGATGGTGAGGAACACCCCGGTGATCAGCAGCACGACGAAGGAGTAGAGCGCGACCTCACCCAGCAGGAACGACCAGTGGTCGGGAAAGACCTTGCGGATGAAGGGGCGGCTGAGGGTAGCGACGCCCAAGCGCTCGTCTGCCCACTTCGCCGGCCCGGACGCGGCCTTGAAGACCGGGCCGAGCTGCTTGTCGGGGACGTGCGCTTCGACGGCCTTCTGGTCGTCCACAGTTGAAGCCGGTGTGGCCATCAGTTGTCGCCTTCTTTGAAGTCGTGGGTCGAGTTCCGCTCGAAGAAGCTCGGGCCGACCGGCACGGTGAAACCGCTCCGGGCGACGAGATATCCTTCGGCGTCGGTGGTGATGGGCAGCTGCGGCAGCGCACGCGCTGCCGGGCCGAAGACGACCAGACCCGAGTTGCCGAGGTCAAAGGTCGACTGGTGACAGGGGCAGAGCAGGTGATGGGTCTGCTGCTCCCACAGGCTGATCGGGCACCCGACGTGGGTGCAGATCTTGGAGTAGCAGAGGATCCCGCCGACCTGCCAGTCCTGGCGCGAGGCGGGGATCTTGATCGAGTTGGGGTCCATCCGAACGATGATGATCGAGGCCTTGGCGCGCTGAGTCAGCTCGTCGGTGCCCTCGAGGTCCTTCAGGTTTTCCGGCTGAGCGTTGACCAGCTGGCCGATGACCATCTCACTGGCCTTGATCGGCTCAAACGTGACGTCGTGGCAGAGCCGGATCCCCTCTTTCCAGATCGTCGTCTCGATCGTCGCCGCCCGCAGCCGCTTGGTCGGCTTGGGGCCGAGGTCGGCGAAGCTGACGATCAACGGCAGGGCCAGGGCGCCGAGAGCGCCGAGAAGGCTGTAGCCGAGGATCTTGCGGCGTCGGATGCCGGACTCGTCCGTACCGGCCTCGAGCTCGCGGAGCACGTACTGGACGTCCTCCTCGGTCGACGCGGCTCCGTGCCGGTAGTCGACCATCTCGTGGTCGTCCATCAGCTGGCGACCCCACTGGACTGCGCCGACACCGATCAGCAGCAGCGCCATCCCGGCTGTGAGGCCGAGGCCGATGTTCTTGGCGTTGGCGTGCAGCGGGCCGAAGTCGACGAACATCGAGGTCGGCACGGCGAAGTAGATGACGACGAACCCGATCGCCAGCACCGGGACGAGACCGAACATGGTCGCGACCTGGCGGGCAGCCCGGTCGGCAGCCTTGTCGTCGACGTCGGTCAGCCGGGGCAGGTGCTCCTCAGGGCCAGGGTCGGCCACGGGGTAGCGCGGGTCCTTGACGGTGTCGAGCTCGGCCGCGTGCTGGGCCCCGTCATCGACGTCGTTGCCGTCACGGTGGGTGAGATCGGTCATTTCGCCTTTGCTCCCTTGGCTGCGATCCAGACGGCGATGCCCATCAGGCTGCCGAGGCCCAGGATCCAGGCCCAGAGGCCTTCCGACACCGGACCGAGGCCGCCGAGGCTCAGTCCGCCTTCGTTCGGCTGCCCGTGCAGCGTGTTCAGGTAGGCGATGATCGCCCGCTTGTCCTCAGGTCGGACGACGCCGTCGGAGAAGACCGGCATCTGCTGCGGTCCGGTGATCATGGCTTCGTAGACACGACGGTTGGGCACGTCGTACAGCGACGGCGCGTACTTGCCGCCGGGCAGTGCACCGCCGGCACCCTCGAAGTTGTGGCAGGCCGAGCAGTTGGTCCGGAACAGCTCGCCGCCCCGGGCGACGTCCTCGGCGCTCACGTTGGCCGGGTCGTAGTCGGCGGGGGCCGGCACGTCCGGGCCCGGGCCGAGGGATGCGACATACGCCTCGAGCTGGGCGACCTCTTCGGGGGTGTACCGGTTGGGCTTCACCGGGGCCTGCGCCTCGGGCTTGGCCATCGGCATCCGACCCGACGACACCTGGAAGTCCACGGCAGCCGCTCCGACTCCCGCCAGCGGCGGCCCCTGGATCTCACCGCTCGCCTGGCCCTCGCCGTTCAGACCGTGGCAGGAGGCGCAGCCGACCGCGAAGAGGGCCTTGCCCTCGGCGACCTGCTGGCTGGTCCCGGTGTCGGCTGATACCTGGGGCGCCGGCGCGAACACCGTGTAGAGCGCGCCCATGACGATGAGCCCGAGCACCAGCAGCAAGGCCTTCGCTGCGGGGTGTCGTCGTCGTGAGGACAGGAATCGCACGGGTGGTGCCTCTCGGATCTGCTCGGTCTGCTGAGCGGGCTGATGAGTATTCGGTTGTGTGGGTGGGCGTGGATGCGCCCGAACGGTGCTACTTGAGGATGTAGATGACGCCGAAGAGAGCGATCCAGACCACGTCGACGAAGTGCCAGTAGTAGGACACGACGATCGCGCTGACCGCCTGCTCGTGGGTGAAGGTGCGCGCCAGGAAGGTCCGGCCCAACAGCAGCACGAAGGCGATCAGACCGCCGGTCACGTGCAGGCCGTGGAAGCCCGTGGCCAGGTAGAAGACCGAGCCGTACACGTCACTGGAAAGCGTCATCCCCTCAGAGATGAGGGTGGCGTACTCGAAGACCTGGCCGCCGACGAAGAAGGCGCCCATCACGAACGTGAGCACGTACCACTCGCGCAGACCCCAGTCGCGGTACGGGTGCAGGGTGAGGATGCGGCCGGAGCGGGCGACCTTCCCGGCCTCGGCCGCGAACACGCCCATCTGGCAGGTGAAGGAGCTCGCCACCAGCACGCTGGTGTTGATGACGGCGAAGGGGATGTTCAGCAGCTCCGTCCGCTGGTCCCACAGGCTCTCGAGGCCGCCGCCCGCCGCTTGGGCGTTGGTCACGTTCCGGATCGTGAAGTACGCCGCGAACAGGGCGGCAAAGAACATCAGCTCCGACGCCAGCCAGACGATGGTGCCGACGGCGACCATGTCCGGACGTCCGGGACGACCCCGCAGTCGGGACTGGGGAATGGGGTGCAGGGCCGATTCCGGCTTGGTCATCGAGCCTGAGACGGCGTGCGAGTGTGAGGCCACGCGCTCATTATTGCCTCAGGATCCCAACAGGTCACCCTGGGGCGCGCGACAGGTTTCCGAACTGCCGTTCCGCCAGGCGCTGCGGGGGTCTGGCCGACCGGATGGCTTAGGCTGCTGGCGCCCGCCAAACAAGGGGAGACGATCACCCGATGAGCACGAGTGCGCCGCCGCCGCCGGCTCCGCTGACGATCCTGCTGTACGCCTCCGACCGCTTGACGCGGGAGAACGTCCGGCTGGCGCTGGGGCGCCGGGTCGCGCGCGACCTGCCGGAGGTCCGGGTCCTGGAGGTGGCCACCCAGCCTGCGGTGATCGTCGCCATGGACGCCGGCGGGATCGACCTCGCGATCCTCGACGGGGAGGCCGTGCCCGGCGGGATGGGCGTCTGCCGCCAGCTCAAGGACGAGGTGTTCGACTGCCCGCCCGTGCTGGTGCTCACCGCGCGCCGCGACGATGCCTGGCTGGCGACCTGGTCGCGGGCCGACGGCGTGCTCGCCCACCCGGTCGACCCGATGCGGCTGCCGGACGTGGTGGCCGGGCTGCTGCGCGGCTCCACGGCCGCCGCCTCGTCGGTCTGAGCTCCCCGGTGAACGTGAGGTTCTCGTGAGCTGGCCGGAGCTGCTCAGCTCCCTCGTGCAACGTCGCGACCTCTCCAGCACCGACACGGGGTGGGCGATGCGGGAGATCCTGAGCGGGGCCGCCACCTCGGCCCAGCTGGCCGCGTTCGCGGTGGCGCTGCGGAGCAAGGGCGAGACCGTCGAGGAGATCGCCGGCCTCGCCGACACGATGCTCGCCTTCGCGACCCCGATCACGATCACCGGGCCGGCTGTGGACGTCGTCGGCTCGGGCGGCGACCGGGCCAACACCGTCAACATCTCGACCATGGCCGCGGTCGTCGCCGCGGCCGCCGGCGCGCGGGTGGTCAAGCACGGCAACCGGGCGGCGTCCTCGGCGTGCGGGTCGGCCGACGTGCTCGAGGCGCTCGGGGTGGTGCTGGACCTGCCGCCTGCGGCTCAACAACAGGTGGTCGACGAGGCGGGCATCGCCTTCCTCTTCGCTCCGCACTACCACGCCGGGCTGCGGCACGCCTCCGCCGCGCGGCGCGAGCTCGGCATCCCCACCACGTTCAACTATCTCGGCCCGCTGGCCAACCCGGCGCAGCCGCACGCCCAGGCCGTCGGGGTCGCCGACGCCCGGATGGCCGCGTTGATGGCTGGGGTGTTCGCCAGCCGCGGGCACCAGGGCCTTGTCGTGCACGGCGGCGACGGCCTCGACGAGCTGACCACGACCACCAGCTCCCGCGTCTGGGTGTACGTCGACCACGCGGTGACCGTGACCGAGGTGGAGCCGCTCGACCTCGGGCTGCCGCGGGCGACGGCTGCCGACCTCGTGGGTGGGGACGCCGCCCACAACGCTCAGGTCGTCCGGGACGTGCTCGACGGCGCGGGCGGGCCGGTGCGCGACATCGTCCTGCTGAACGCCGCCGCCACCCTGGTGGCCGCCGCCGGTCCGCAGCCGGAGCGGCTACAGGCTCAGTTCGGCGAGCAGCTGGTGCACGCCGAGACCGCCGTCACCTCCGGCGCGGCTCGCGAGACCCTGCAGCGGTGGATCGCGGCGACCCAGGCCGCCCGGCCCTCGCGCGAGCAACGCGCCCTGAGCCGGGGAGCGCGTCCTTCGACGGGCTGACAACGCCCGGAAGGGGCGGCGAACCCGGCGGCGCGCCCCGACCCTGCCTTCGACAGGTGACACGAAGATCGCCTGGAGCGAGCACCGAGGGCAGCAACGCGCCCCGGGCTTGTCGAGGGCCCGACAGGTTTGCGCCAGGTCGTGCTCACGGTCAGCGCAACCTTGGCAAGGGCGTTCGGTCGATCTCAGGGCGCCTGTGGCTGAGCGTCGGCGACGAGCACGAGCCGTAGGCCCGGATGCTCAGCCGAGGGCGAGAGTCTTCAGCGACGAGGCGGCCAGGTCCCGTACCTGGTCGTCCGCGTCGTCGGGCACCGAGCTGACCGCCGCCACCACCGACCCGTCATCCAACCCGACGAGCACGGCGGTGAGGTCGTCGTAGCGGCTGGGCAGATCGTCGATCGTGTAGTGCACGCGCGCGGTCACCTTCACGCCCGGGTGGCCGTCCACCGCGTGATCGGTGACCCTGACCTGGCTGAGCCGGGTGCTGCTCTTACGGTAGAAGGCCTGGCACATCCCCCGCAGGGCCGCCTGGGCCCGGACCTGCAGGTCGGTGCCGCCGCCGGACAGCCGGGCCAGCAGCACAGCCGAGGACCAGGTGTCGGTGCCGTCGTAGCGGGGGTGGACGGGCGCGCTGGCCACGAACAGCATGTCCATCAGGTCCGGCATGTCGCGGGCGTCGGGGACGAGCTCGTACGGCGCCCCGGGCAGCAGCAGGGTCGCGGCCCCGATCCTCGCCTGCCGCGTCTTCTCGTCCAGCGACCCCACCACGCCGGCGTCGGTCGGCAGACTGGTGGCCGGCGTGGCCGAGGCGGCAGCAGGCACCCGGGTCCCGCGCTTCACCGACGGCGGGTCGTGCCAGATGAGCAGGCCCACACCGACCGTCGCGCTCAGGAACAGCGCCAGACAGAGCACCAGAGCCACCAGGGCGCGGAAACGGGAGTGTGGTCGGCGGGTGAGGTCGTCGTCGGGAGCCGCCGGCAGCTCGGTCCGGGGGCTCGGCGCGCGAGGTGACTCGCTGATGGCGTCGGTCCAGCCGCCGCCGTCCCACCACCGGTAGAGATCGGAGGTGCCGGCCGGGTCGGGATACCAGCCAGGCCGCGGGGCACCACTCACCTCGTGAGCCTAGACCAGTCGACAAGCCTGACCTGGTTGTGCGCCATCGCCCGGCTGGCGCCGCAGGTCATAATCGGGGCGTGATCTCACGCGACCTCGCCATCGAGCTGGCTTCGCACCTGACCTGGACCCCCGCCAACGGCGACCAGTTCTTCATCCCGCGGCCGGAGATCTCCGACTCCGTCTTCACCCTCAGCGACATGGTGGTCGAGCTCGTCGCCGCCTACGGCGAGACACGCTTCCACTTCAACGGCACCGTCGAGTGGGCGCTGGACTCGGTGGAGTCCGACGCCGCGGTCTGGCTGCCGCGCGAGGACCAGCTGCGGGACCTGCTCTCCCCGTGGTTCTTGTCCTTGGACGCCTCGGCGGCCGGCTTCGAGGTGACGGTCAGCGGCCCGGGCCGCGCCCACCACACCGCGGCCGAGGCCGAGGCGGCGGACGCCTACGGCCGGGCGTTGCTCTACGTGCTGAGCGCGGCCCGGGTCGCCTGAGGCGTTCCCCGCCAAGGCTCAGCGGGCGAGGGCCTGCACGAGGGCGGCAAGGTAGGCACCGCCGAGCATGGCCGGCGCATACGGAAAGCTGCCCCGCCGACGGCTGACCAGGCGGCCGAGGCCGTGCACTCCGCCCAGCAGCGAGCCGGCCAGCAGGGTCCAGAGCAGCAGCTGGCTGCTGTCGGCTGCGGCGGCGGCGCCGAGGAGCGGGGCGAACCGGACGTCGCCGTAGCCGACGCCACCGCGGGTGAGGACCCAGACCAGCAGGTACATCCCGCCGGCGAGGCTCGCGCCCAGGCCGGCCCGCAGCAGCATCGACCAGCTGCCGGCCAGCGAGGCGCCGATCAGGGCCGCGACCGTCATCGCGGCCCAGCAGACGTGCACCAGGGGCAGCGGCAGCCAGGTCGTGGCGGCGTCGATGGCGGCCAGCAGCACCCCGCCGACCGACAGCACCGACCAGAGCGGCTGGACGGCCGGCGGCAGGGTCGTCCAGGCGACCGCGGACGCGACGGCGGCAGCGAGGGCGCAGCGCAGCACGAAGGAGCTGCTGGCCAGGCTGAGGTAGGTCACCTTGGGTCCGTCGGCCGGGGGCTCCGTCGGCTCTGGTAGCCAGCTCAGCACGGGCCGGACGACCGCCGCGCAGAGCAGCGCGGTCACCAGCACGGCCAGGCTGAGCAGCAGCTGCGACTGGTTCACCCCGAGATCGTAGGAGAGCGGGCCGGCCGCCGGCTCAGGCCGCCTCCCGGACCAGGGCGGCACGGGAACGGTGCGACGAGCCGGTACTGGCCGGAGCCGGAGCAACTCGAGAGCGGGTGAGCACGACCAGCCGGAGCGCCACCAGGGCAGGGCACCAGACCAGGGAGCCGTCCAACAGGTCGTCGAGTACGGACCGCACCACCCCGAGCTGGTCGGCCAGCGCCGCAACGGTCGTCCCGTCGGCCAGCAGTCGGAGCAGTCGAGCCACCGGCTCGGCGGCGGGGACATGGCTGCTGCGCAGCGACTCTGCGTGCTTGGGCGCCACGTTGAGCAGGGCGATCGCGGTCGCCCGGCTGATCCGGCGCACCGGCTTGCCGCGACGACCGACCAGCAGCGTCTCGGCCGCGCGGCCGGACACTCCGGCCAGCGTGGCCACCTCGTGGGTGCTCAGGTCGCCGATCGCCATCAGGTGCTGCAGGTGGGCCCGGAACGGTCCGGCGTCGACCCAGCTCGTCGTGGTCATGGTCATCCCCTCGTATGTGGTCCTCATACGTGGGGAAGGCCCGAAAAAGGGGCCCGATGTTAACGAGCGACGGCCAGTTTCTCAGCAGGTGGGACGGATTCTTCGAGGGGAGGGCACCGACAAGACGACACTGCCCCCGCCGGGATCCCGGCAGAGGCAGTGGTGGACGAGCTGTCGGGTCAGCCCTGGGCCCGGATGAACCCGGAGCGCTCGGCCGCTTCCTCGCTGTCGAACCAGACCTCGGCGACCGTCTGGTCGTAGCCACCGCCGTCGGGCAGGTGGTACTTCATCGAGTTCTCGTTGCCCTTGATGACGAAACCCTCCGGCGGCTCGTGGCCCACGTAGGACCCCGGTCCGTACGGAGACACCGGCGCCTCGCTGGTCGTCTCGTCGGCTTCAGGTACCTCGACAACCTCCGGGGTCTCCTCGACCGGCGCGAGCTCGTCGGTGGGGACGACCTCCTCGTCGAGGGGAGCGACCTCCTCAACCAGAGCGTTTTCCTCAACCGGGGTCACCTCGTCGAGCGGGGTCACCTCCTCGACCGTGTCGTCGGCCGCGGCCAGGTTCTCGGTCGCCACCGCGGCACTGTCGGCTGCGGCCGCGGTGGGGCCGGCCGGAGCGGGCGGGCTGTAGGGGGCGGACGGCCGCGCGGCCTGCCAGCCCGAGTCCTTGCTGGCCCCGAGGAAGCGGCGCGCGACCAGGGCCACGACTCCCGCCACCGCAGCCACCACGGCGAACCGCTTGAACCAGCTGCCGCTCTTCTTCTCCTCGACCTCAGGCAGGTTCAGCTCGCCGCGGGCGGCGGCGAGGGTCGCCCGCCCCCGACGGGTGGCCTCGACCGCGATCGGTGAGGCGGCCGCTGCGGTGAGCGCGGTCGACAGCCGGGGGAGCAGCTCGTCGGAGACCCGGTCGCGGGCCGCCTCGACGGCCGGGCCGAGCTTTTCGGCCGCTTCGTGGGCCGCCAGGGCACCGCCCGCCGCGAGCGGTGCGAGCCGCTCTGCCGCGAGCCCGGCCTTGTCGGCGACGGAGTGGGCGTAGGGGGAGACCCGGTCGGCCGCCTGCTGGGCGTACGGGGTCACGGCCTCGACGGCCTGGTGGGCGAACGGTGCGGCAAAGGTCACCGCCTGGCCGGCGATCGGGACGACCCGTTCGGCGGCACTGTGGGCCAGCGGAGCCGCCTTGGCGGCGGCGTTCTGGGCGAACGGCACGGCGACCGCAGCTGCGGTCTGGGCCAGCGGTACGGCCTTGGCGGCGGCGTTCTGCGCCAGCGGGACGATCTTGTCGGCCGCGACCTGGGCCAGCCCGGCCGCAGCCGAGGTGGACGTGCTCGGGGCGGGGTCGACGCGTGTGGAGCGCTTCACGTTTCCTCCGTGGGGTGATGAGGCGTTGGCGACGCGGGGACGGGTGCCGGGGCGGGCGGATCCGTCCACCCCTCGGAGGAACAACGTACCGCCAGGCCTCGCCAGGCCGACGGGTGCGGGGGCCTCGGCCCGGTTTCCTCGGCTGCGGCTGGTGCGGCCGGCTTGCGAACGTCTGGGAGGATGGATGCGCACATTCGCCTCCGGCCGGACGCCCCGCCAGGGGCCTGTCCTCTCCCGGCCCCGCCGCACGACCAGCAGAAAGGTGCCCTGACGTGGCCCAGACCGCCATCCTCCACACCAACCACGGTGACATCACCATCAACCTCTTCGGTGACCACGCCCCGAAGACCGTGGCCAACTTCGTGGGGCTCGCCACCGGCACCCAGGAGTACGCCGACCCGCAGACGGGGAAGAAGACCACCGGCAAGTTCTACGACGGGGTGATCTTCCACCGGATCATCGAAGGGTTCATGATCCAGGGCGGCGACCCGCTCGGCACCGGGACGGGCGGTCCGGGCTACACCTTCGCCGACGAGTTCCACCCCGAGCTCGCCTTCTCCAAGCCGTACCTGCTGGCCATGGCCAACGCCGGCCCGGGCACCAACGGCTCCCAGTTCTTCATCACCCTCGGCGCGACCCCGCACCTGAACCGTCGGCACACCATCTTCGGTGAGGTCGCCGACCAGGCCAGCCGCGACGTGGTCGACGCCATCGGCGCGGTGCGGACCGGCCGCAGCGACCGGCCCGTCAACGACGTGGTCCTCCAGTCCGTCGACATCACCGAGTGAGCTCGACCCCGGCCGGCCCGGACTTTTCTCCGCCCGGCTTCGTCGGGTGCTACCAGCACCCGGAACGGATGACGGGAATCCACTGCCAGCGGTGCCGGCGGCCGATCTGCGGTGAGTGCATGCAGCCGGCCTCGGTCGGGTTCCAGTGCCCGCGCTGCGTCTCACGTGGTCGGGCGGGGGTACGGACACCGAAGCGGTCCTTCGGCGGCGCGCTCAGCCGGGGCGGGGGGACGGCCGCCAAGGTGGTGATGGTGGCGCTGACCGCGGTCTACCTGCTCGATTTCATCGCGGGCGGACTGCTCCAGTCGGTGCTGGTGATGAGCAACTACGACGTCACCGGCGGCCAGTTCTGGCGGCTCGTCACGGCCGCCTTCACCTCCGGCAGCCTGCTCGGGCTGCTGATGAACCTGCTGGTGCTCTGGCTCGCCGGTCGGGCGATCGAGTCCGAGGTCGGCTCATGGCGCTTCGTGGCGCTCTTCCTGGTCGCCGGCCTGGGTGGGACGACCGTCTTCTTCGTGTTCGGCCCCTTCGCCGGGGCGGCGCTCGGAGCCTCGGCGGCGGTCGTCGGGCTGCTCGCGGCCAACGCCCTCGGCAAGCGCCATACGGGTGAGGACATCCGGGCCGACGTCGGGCTGCTGGTGCTGCTGGTCCTCTACGCCGTCCTGGTGGGGTTCGCCAGCTTTGGCTGGCTGACCCTCGTTGGCGGTATCGCCGTCGGCGCCCTGGCCGGCTGGATCCTGGCGTACGCTCCGCGGCGCCACCGCGCCACCATCCAGGTGCTCGGGCTGCTCGCGGTCGTCGTGGCCTGCGCGGCCGCCGTCGCCGCCAAGCTCAGCCTCTTCTAGGCTGACAGGTCGGCTAGAGAGCCGACGCCGGGCTCAGGTCGAGCGGCTCCATCGAGCCGCTCCGGGTGGTCAGCAGGGCGACGACCAGCGTCAGGACGAGCGCAGCGGGCAGGGCGACCCCCACCACGGTGAGCGTGCGGGCGCTATCCACCGAGGGAGAACGCCGCCTCGAGGTCGTGGGCGGAGTAGGCCCGGAAGGCGATGTGGGTCTCGGTGCTGACCACGCCCGGCACCCGGTTGAGCTGGTCGGCCACGACGGCGGCGATCTCGTCGAGGTGGCTGACCCGGATCATCGCGATCAGGTCGATGGCCCCCGTCACGGAGTAGACCTCGCTGACGCCGGTCAGCGCGGCGATCGCCTCGGCGACCTGGGGGATCTGGGCCACGTCGGCCTTGACGAAGACGATGGCGGTGACCATGGGCTCATCGTAGTGTCCGGACCGGGGTCAACACCGAGCCGGGCGAGCGGGCTCACTGGACGCCCGCAGCGACCACCTCGCGCAGGCCGGCCAGGACGGCGACGTCGCCGCTGAGTCCTACGTCCCCGAGCGGCGGCCGGCCCCACAACCAGCAGTCCAGGTCGGCGGCGGAGGCGGTGACCGTGGCGACCGCCGGCAGCAGGTGGTCGACCGGGGCGATCGCGAGCGTCGGCCCCTCCTGCTCGTGCCCCTCCTCGTCGGTGCCGGCGTACCGGGCGAGATTGACCGCCCAGCGGTGACCGGTGTCGCTGCTGACCACCCGCAGCGTCGCGTGCTCGTCCACCGTCAGCGTCGCCCAGCTGGGGGCGCCGCCGAACATCACCCGCAGCGCCTCATCGACCCCGTCGGCGGCCAGGGCGGCGTCCATCGGGGTGCGCGCGCCGGTCACGCACTCAGCGTCGACGCGGTGGATCAGCGCCTCGTGGGCCTGGCGGCGCAGCACGAACCCAGCCGACTGGTCCTCGGCCCACGTCCAGACCGGCGTCGCGGGCGGGGTCCGCCGCAGCACCTCGACCAGGTCCCGGGCGCACCGGTCGGCCGTCCGTAACAGCTCGGGGAAGCCCGTCGGCCGGCGGAGGTCCTCGGCCTCGACCTCGGCCAGCGTCGTCCGTTGCTGGCGGACCACCGCCGCCCAGAAATACTGCACCTCGGTCAAGTGCCAGACCAGGTCGGCGACGTCCCAGTCCGGGCAGGTCGGCACGGCGGCGTCGGGCTTCGCCGACTGCAGCACGGCCCGGAACCGGGTCGACTCCGTGCCGATGTGCTTCACGAGCTCGAGGTCGGACATGTCGTCACCATAATGTCCGTGCGCCGGCGACCGCCGCGCCCAGCCGCGGCCGAGATGCTGTGGTTGCACCTGAGGTCCGGAGTCTTCTCGTGGTCACCACCGGGTTGCCGCGACCGTCCTGGTGGCCGGCGGCGTCGTCCTCGTCCCCTTGTGGGTCGTGGCCGCCCGGCCAGGCCGCCCGGCCAGGCCGCCCGGCCAGGCCGCGCGGTCACGCGTCCACCCCGGCTCGGGACCCGAGGGCGTGCTCGACCAAAGCCTCGTGGTCGATCACCGCGTGCAACGGCCAGGCCCAGTCGCCGGTGATCTCGATCAGCCGAACGCCGGGCTGCTCCAGCCAGTCGCAGATCCGTTCCGCCTCCTCGATGCTCGCCGCGGGTAACGGCGTCGGCGCTGCCCGGACGCTCTCGGCGGTCGCACGCAACGACCGGGCGACGGCTTGGGGCACCTCGTACGGCCCCGACCGGCCCGCGGCGGCCAGCCGACCGTGCCGGACGACGTGGATCTCCCAGTCCGGGCCGTCCCGGCGGGCCGCGACGATCTCGGCGCAGCCGGCCAGGGCGCTCACCCGGTGGAAGCGGGCGCCGGTCCGGGTCAGTGCCTCCAGCCGGCGGCGGATCGTCGCGGCCTCCTCGAAGCGTTGCTGGTCGATCAGCCGCAGCAGCCGGCTGCGTACCCCGATGACGGCCGGTCGAGCGTCCGCGGCGAAGGCGTCGCGGACCTGCTCGACGACCTCGCCGTACCTGTCGCGGGAGATCGTGCCGTCGCAGGGGGAGCAGCAGCGCCCCATCCCCGCCAGCGCGCACGCCGTACCTCGGCCGGCCGCGCTCAGCCGAGGGGTGCACTGGCGCAGCGGGAAGCTGTCGTAGACCGCGAGCACGACGTCCTCCGCGGCTTGGCGGCGGGAGAAAGGGCCGAAGTAGGTGGCGCCGTCGTCGCGTACGGTCCGGACGACCGACAGCCGCGGGAACACCTCCTCGGTGATCTTGATCCACTGCACCCGCTCGGGGTGCTTGGACCGACGGTTGTACCGGGGAGCGTGCGCCGCGATCAGCCGCAGCTCGGTCACGTCGGCCTGCAGCCCGGTCGCACAGGGCACGGCTTCGACCCCGGTGGCCACCCGCACCATCTCATCAATCCGCGGCCGCTTCTCCGCCGCGGTGAAGTAGCTGCGTACCCGGGTGCGGATGTTCTTCGACTTGCCCACGTAGAGGACCTGGCGCTCGCCCTCGTGCTCGGCGACGAAGAGATAGACCCCGGGCCCCTCGGGCAGGTCGGCGGCCCAGGTGCGTTTCGCCCGGCGCTGCGGTGAGACCCGGCGGGTGAACTCCTGCAGGTCCTCGATGGTGCCGACGCCGAGGTTGCCGACCCGTTCGATCAGGCCGTGCAGCACGTCGACGGTCGCCTGGGCGTCGGTGAGGGCCCGGTGGTTGGGGGTGACAGGCGTGTGGAAGTGGGCCGCCAACGTGCTCAGCTTGCAGTTGCGCACCTCGTCGCGCAGCAGGATCTGCCGGGCCAGCGCGGCGGTGTCGACCACCGGCCAGCGCGGGAACGGATAGTTCAGCGACGAGCACGCCCGGCGCAGGAAGCCGACATCGAACGGGGCGTTGTGAGCCACGATCACGGTGCCGGCGGCGAAGGCCAGGAAGGCGGGCAGGACCTCCCGCAGCGGCGGGGCTCCGGCCACCATCGTGTTGGTGATGCCGGTCAGCACGGCGATGAGGGGCGGGATGGCCGAGCGGGGGTTGACCAACGTCTGGAACTCGCCCAGCACCTGGCCGCCCTGGACCTTGACGGCGCCGAACTCGGTGATCATGTCGGTCTCCGCGCCGCCGGTGGTCTCGAGGTCGACGACGCAGAACGTCACCTCGGACAGGTGCGTGCCGAGCTCGGCGAAAGAGCTCTGGAGGGCGGGTGCCGGTGCAGGTCTGACCACGTCCGGAACCCTAAGTACGACCTCTGACAGTTCTGGGGTGCGCGACTCCGATGCCCAGCAGTCCGACGGGTCGTGGGCGGCGGCCGCCTGCTCGTCGGCCTTGATGTGCGGCGACGCAGCCTGCGTGTGCGTCGCCGGCGCGCGGCACCAGCTGCCAGCCGACCACCGCGGCCACGGCCACGAGCCCCCCGTCACTGGGACCAGCACCCGACTCGGCCGGGCGTTGGTACGCCGACGCTACCCAGGTCCGGACGAGGCCGACCTCAGGTGGCCCCAGGGTCCAGGCGGCAGGGGTTCGGGCGGCAGGGGTTCAGGCGGCAGGGGTTCACGCGCAGGGGATCAGGCGCGGGCGAGCACCTCACCGTGCAGCACGGCGAACCAGGCACCCGGCTGTTCACCCCAGGCTCGCCAGGCCGTGGCGAGGTTCTCGAGCTCGTCAGCGTCGCTGAGCCCGAGGGCGACCGCGCGTTCGCCGAACGCCGACGTCGTCACCCGCTCGGACCACGTCCCGCACCACCAGGCGAGGTCCTCGGCGGAGGCGAAGCACCAGACGGAGGCGCTGCTGGTCACCTCGGTGAAGCCGGCCTCGGCAGCCCAGGACCGCAGCCGGCGGCCGGCGTCGGGCTCGCCACCGCCCGCCCGGGCGAGCTCCTGGTACAGCGCCAGCCAGCGGGTCAGCCCTGATGAGCGGGGATGCCAGGTCATCGCGGCGTAGTCGGCGTCGGGGCGGCCACCAGTCCGCCCGGTCGGCACACCCGCCGCATCTCAGCGAGCGCGGCCACCGGGTCCACCAGGTGCTGCAACACCTGGTGGGCATGCACGACGTCGAAGCTGTCGTCGGCGAAGTCGAGCGCGTACACGTCGCCGACCGCCGCCGCCACGGCGACTCCCTCGCGGGCCGCGAGCGCACGGGTGGCCTCGACGGCCGCGTCCGCGTTGTCGATGCCGGCCACCGAGCCCTCGGGCAGCCGACACGCGAAGTCGACGGTGATCGTGCCAGGACCGGTACCGACGTCGAGCAGCCGTAGGTCGGGGCGGAGGTGGGGCAGTAGGTACGCCGCCGAGTTCTCCGCCGTCCGCCACCCGTGCGAGCGGAGCACGGAGGCGTGGTGGCCGTGGGTGTAGGTCTCGGTGGGCGTCGCGGTCACGTGGTGATCCTGCGTCTCCGAGCTGGCTTCCGACCGCTGGTTCCCGGTCCCTGAGACGACGACGAGAAGAACTGTCAGTGGCTCCCGGCACAGTCATGACCCGGGGCCGACGAGACGAGGAGTTCGAGATGGATGTGCTGCACGTGGACTGCGACAGCTGTGTGGCGAGGGGGCCGACGTGCGACGACTGCGTGATCAGCGTGCTGCTGGGATCACCGGTGCACGGAGTCGACCTCGACGGCGACGAGCAGGCCGCGCTGACCGCGCTGGCCGACCAGGGTCTGGTGCCGCCGCTGCGGCTGGTGCACGGCGCCCGGCCAGTTCGGTCGGTCCAGTCACCGCTGACCTGGCAGGACTATGCCTGACCGGCGCCGGGCGCGAAGCAGCACAGGATGGCGCTGGAGCAGTTGCCTGTGACCTTTTCGTGACCTAACCTGAGACCTCGTCGGTCGTGGTGTCGTACACTCGAATTTCTGAGTGGACGGTGCACGGGGAGACGAGTCCAGCTCGGGGGAGCAGGTACGTACGGGTCAGCGGCTCTGCCGCGGGACCTGCGCTGTGCTGCCAGCCACCCGGAACACTGGATGTTGCTGGACGAGCTGGGCCGACCGAAGGGAAATGTTCGCGTGACTTCACGCCACCGCGAGACGAGTCGCGACGCGAGGCGCTTTGGCGCCGCTCGAGGTTCGCGCGCCCTGCGGAGGCTGGTCGTCGGTGCTTGCACCGTCGCGCTGACGATGACGTTCGCCCTACCCGGTGCGCAGCCGGCCCAGGCGGCCCCCACCGCTCTCACGGTGGCCGAGGCCAAGGCCCAGATCGAACAGCTGCAGACCGAGGCCGAGGTCATCGACCAGGACTACGTCGGGGTCCAGCAGCAGATCGCCGACGGCAAGGCTCAGCTGGCGCTGAAGCAGGCTGACGTCGAGGCTCAGACCGCCAAGGTGGCGCTGATCAAGCGCCAGGTCGGCCAGGTCGCACTCGCCCAGTTCCAGAACCGCAACGTCGACACCGCAGCCCGGATCTTCTTCACCTCCGACAGCGACAACCTGCTCAGTCAGGTCTCGACCGTCGAGAAGGTCAGCCAGAACCAGAACACGGTGTTGCAGGACTACCAGGAGCAGCAGGCCGCTCTCGCCGAGCTCGAGCACTCGACCGAGACCGACCTCGCGGTGCTGACCGACCAGCAGAAGCAGCTCACCAAGCTGCGGGCCGAGTCGGTTGCGAAGATCGCTGAGTCCAAGAAGGTCCTCGCCAAGCTGACGGCCACCGAGCAGGCCGCTCTGGCCGCAGCGGACAAGAAGGCCGCCGACGACGCCAGGGCCAAAGCCGAGGCGGGTCTGACCGACCCGAGCGCGGCGCCGACCGACGACACGTCCGGAACCTCTGACATCACCGGCAGCGGCCGCGGAGCCACCGCGCTGGCCTTCGCTCGAAAGCAGCTGGGTAAGCCGTACGTCTTCGCCGCGGCCGGTCCGAACTCCTACGACTGCTCGGGGCTGACCATGGCCGCCTGGCGCGCAGCCGGCGTCACCATCCCGCGCATCGCCGCCGCGCAGAGCAAGCAGGGAAAGGTCGTCAGCAAGGCTGACCTGCAGCCGGGCGATCTCGTCTTCTTCTACGACGCCTCCAACCCCAGCCACGTCGGCATGTACGTCGGTAACGGCCAGATCATCCACGCCCCGCACACGGGCTCGGTGGTCAAGTACGCGCCGCTGTCGTCGATGCCGTTCGTCGGCGCCCGCCGCCCCGGCTGAGCGTTCTCGGTATGGCCGTGACCCACCCGTGGTGGCGCGGTCTGCTGGCTCTGACGACCGTACTGGCGCTGGCGGGGTGTTCCTCTCCAGG
Source organism: uncultured Friedmanniella sp. (assembly GCF_964244005.1). GTDB lineage: Bacteria > Actinomycetota > Actinomycetes > Propionibacteriales > Propionibacteriaceae > Microlunatus. Next base: position 22,283 of record NZ_CAXTHG010000013.1, read on the forward strand.
CTCGGTTCCGCCGGACCCGCCGTCCAGATCCGCGACGGTCTCGTCCGAGGCAGCGGCCCAGCCAGCCGTGGACGACCTCGTCCGGGACGCCCTCGCCGGTGACCGGACGGCGTTCTCGACGCGGATCTCGAACCTCGACCCCTCCTTCGCCGACCGGGCCCGGCTGCTCTACGACAACCTGAGCGGGCTCCCGCTGGACCGGCTGCAGCTCCGGCTGCGCGGTACCGGCCAACCGCTCGCCGCCGCCCGGCAGCAGCTGCTCGGCGACCGAGCCTGGCGACAACAGGCGACCATCAGCTGGCGGCTGACCGGGGAGACTGCGTCCGCGACGGCGACGGTCTGGCTCACCTTCGTTCCCGGCCCCACCGGCGCCCTGTTGGCCGGCACGCTCGATCAGCCGGCCGGTACGCCGACTGCCCAGCCGATCTGGTGGACCGGCCCCGTCAGCGCGGTCCGCGAGGGGGGCGTCGCCGTCCTGGTCGGAGCGGGACAGCCGGCGGCGACGTGGCTGGCGCGAGCTCGAGCGGCGGTCGGCGACGTACGGCAGCGCGTCACGGCCGGCGCCGCCCAGACGTGGACCGGGACGGCCGTGGTCGAGGTGCCCGCCAGCCGGACTGACTTCGAGTCGGTGGTGGGCGCCACCTCGGGCAGCTACGCCGACATCGCCGCGGTCACCCTGGCCGAAGGTCCGGCCGCCACCGCCGCCGTCCGCGTCGTCGTCAACCCGGAGGTGACGCGCCGGCTCAGCGAGCTGGGAGTCGCCACCGTGCTCACCCATGAGGTGGTCCACGTCGCCACCCGGTCGGCGGACTCCCCGGCGCCGACGTGGGCGGTCGAAGGGCTCGCCGACGACGTGGCGTTCGCGAGCCATCCCGGCAGCGCGGCCGCCTCCACCCGTCTGCTCCACGAGCGGGTTCGCCAGCACGGCGCCCCCGCGGCCCTACCGACCAACCGCGCGTTCGGTGCCGGCCAGCCCGACCTTGACCTCACGTACGCCGAAGCGTGGTCGGTCTGCCGCTACGTCAGCACGGCCTGGTCGCCGGCGGCGCTGCAGCGGTTCTACACCGCCCTGGACGACGGCGCCCCGCTGGGCCGGGCAGCCGAGGACACCCTCGGGGTGTCCTCGGCCCGACTGACCGCCGGCTGGCGGCAGTGGCTGGCTGCGCAGGCAGGATCCTGACCTGCCCCGCACTCTCGTCCTGACCAACGACTTCCCGCCCCGGATCGGCGGCATCGAGTCGTTCGTGTCCGACGTCTGCGAGCTGCTGGACCGTGACGTGGTCGTCCTCGCTTCCGGCCCGCCCGACGCCGACCTCGGCGACGCCGACCGCGGTTACCCGGTCGTCCGCGGCGGGCCGCTGCTGGGACCCACCCCGCGGACGGCCCGGCAGGCGGTCCGGCTGCTGCAGGCCTACGGTGCGACCCGGTTGGTCCTCGGCGCCGCGGCCCCCCTCGGTCTGCTCGCCCCTGCGCTGCGTCGCGGCGGGGCGAAGCAGATCGTCGGCCTCACCCACGGCCACGAGGTCTGGTGGGCTCAGGTGCCGGGAGCACGGGCGCTGCTGCACCGGATCGGGGAGTCCTGTGACCACCTGACGGCCATCTCGGACTTCACCACTGCCCAGATCGCCCCGGCACTCACCCCGGCCGCTCAGTCCCGGATGCTGCGGCTCGCACCGCCGGTCGACCTGAGGGTCTTTCGTCCCGGACCTCCCCGGGCGGCGAGCCGACCGCGATGCGTCGCCGTGAGCCGTTTCGTCGTACAGAAGGGACTGGACGTGCTGCTGACGGCGTGGCGGACCGTCCTCGACGACTGGCCGGCCGGACGCGAGCGGCCGGAGCTGGTCGTGGTCGGGGCTGGACCCCAGTCGACCGCGCTGCACCGCCAAGCCGACCGGCTGGGACTGGGATCGACCGTCCGGTGGACCGGTGCGCTGCCGCGTGAGGCCGTGGTCGCCGAGCTGCAGGCGGCACAGGTCTTCGCCCTGCCGGTCCGCACCCGCTGGGCGGGACTGAACGCCGAAGGCCTGGGGCTGGCGGCGATCGAGGCTGCGGCGTGCGGGCTACCGGTGGTGGTCGGGGACTCGGGTGGGGCGCCGGAGACCGTACGCGACGGCGAGACCGGTCACGTGGTCCCCGCGGAGGATCCCCGCCTGCTGGCCGCGCTGCTGAGCGGACTGCTGCTCGACCCTGACCGGGCGGCCGCCATGGGCGCCGCCGGCCGCCGTCACGTGGCCGGACGCTACGGTATCGATCGAGCGCGGCTCACGCTCGAGCAGGCGCTCGGGACGGACTGAGCGGGCGCGTAATCTGTCGGCATCCAGCGTCGCCGTGGAGCAGCATCCGGCGGACCCGATGCGTGCTCCGGCGCGGAACCTGACGGGGAGGTGGGCGGTGCCCGACCACACCAGTGCACCGGTGGTGCTCGCCTCGCCGCACCGCCGGGCGCCACGGCCGACGGTGCCGACGGTGCCGCTGCTCAGCATCGGGATCGACATCGGGGGTACCAAGGTGGCCGCCGGGGTCGTCGACGAGCAGGGCCAGATCCTGGACCGCCGTCAGCTGCCGACTCCGTCGCGCAGCCCGCAGGCCGTGGAGGAGGCGATCGTCGGCCTCGTCGGCGAGCTGAGCACCCGGCACCGGGTCGAGTCCGTGGGAATCGGCGCCGCCGGTTGGGTGGACAACGAACAGGCCGTGGTCCGCTTCTCACCGCACCTGGCGTGGCGGTCGGAGCCGCTCAAGGCTCGACTGAGCGAACGGATCGCGTTGCCACTGATCGTCGACAACGACGCCAACGCTGCCGCCTGGGCGGAGTACCGGTTCGGCGCCGGCCGTGGTTCGTCGGTGATGGTCTGCATCACCCTCGGTACCGGAATCGGCGGCGGACTGGTGATCAACCGTCAGCTGTTCCGCGGCACGTACGGCATGGCGGGGGAGTGGGGCCACATGATCACCGTGCCGGGCGGGCACTGGTGCGAGTGCGGCAACCGCGGCTGCTGGGAGCAGTACGCCTCAGGAAACGCGCTCGTCCGGGAGGCGCGGGCGTTGGCCCGGACGCACTCACCGGCCGCCTACCGGCTGCTCGAGATCGGCGGCGGCGACCCCGACCGGATCACCGGGCCGGACGTGACCGCGGCCGCGATCGCGGGCGAGCCGAACGCCATCGAGCTGCTCGCCGACGTCGGTAGCTGGCTGGGCCGGGGCATCGCCAACCTCGCGGCCGCGCTCGACCCTGAGGTCGTGGTGATCGGCGGCGGGGTCAGCGCAGCCGGCGACCTGCTGCTGCACCCGGCGCAACAGGCGTTCAGCCGGACGCTGACCGGCCGCGGCTTCCGCGAGGAGGCCCGGCTGGTCCTCGCGCACTTCCGCAACGACGCCGGCCTGATCGGAGCCGCCGACCTCGCCCGGCACGCGATGGTGGAACCGCCCGACTCCGCCGGCGTCGGCTTCTGGCCCCGCCGCCGCAAACGCCGGGCCCGCGTCTCCCGCCGCCGCCGCGAAAGCCTTTGGGCCGCCCGGCCCTAGACTTTCCCCCCAGCGCCGAGGTGGGTCCCCCACTTCACATACCGGCGGGCGACCTCACAACCCCGCGCGCGCCTGTGGAGTCGCCCGCGACCATGTGAAGTGACCGTCCAGGGGGTGCCTCGGGTGCCGCGGCCGGGGGCTGGTAGGCCGAGGTGGCGGGCCTAGAGGACCGCGCCGTCGCCGGCGTCCGGCGGGCGGCTGCGGGGCAGTCGGGCGATCAGCACGGCGAAGCCGGCGAGGAAGCCCACGACAGCCACCCAGCCGACCCAGGCGGGGAAGCGGGCGCCGAAGGCGGCGGCGAGGACCACCAGGACGGCCCAGCCGATGCCCAGCCAGCCGAGCAGCGCCGGTACGGCCGGCCGACCGAGCGGTGGCATCGGGTCCGGCACGTAGTGCTCGACCGCAGGCGGCGGGGCCGGAGCCGGCGGCGGCTGGACGGGCAGGTGGAAGAGCGGGTGGTTGTCGGCCCAGTGCGGATCCGGTTCGCCGGCGCCCTCGGGTTCCAACGCCGGCAGGCTGGCCGGGGCATCGGCGTCGGCGAGCCGCTCCGCGGGCTGCTCGAGCGGCGGTCGGTCGGCGGTCAGGTGAAAGCCGGCGACGAGCTCGGCAAAGGCACGGTCGACGGCAGCCCGGTCGTCCTCACCCGGCTCCGTCATCACGCCCACCCCCCGGTCACGCCCGAGCTCCCTGGTCACGCGCGGGTTGCTCGTGCCGGCGGAAAAACTCCGCGGACCCCCGAAAGATGGTCTCCGCGTCGTAGTCCAGCGTGGCTACATGATAACTGCGTTCCAGCACCACGACCTCGAGCTCGGTGCTGTGAGTTCCGGCTCTGATCAGCGCGAGGGACGAGGGGTCGACGACGTGGTCCTGGCGCGACCAGTGGATGATCGTCGGCTGCTCGACCCGCGCCAGGTTCGCCCGGACGTCGGCCCACAGCTGGGTCTGGGAGTGCAGCGCCCGCAGCGGGTTGCGGTCGTACCCGCCCTCGTCCACGCCGGGTCGGGCGATGTCGTTGGCGATCCCGGGGAACGACGGGATGACGCTGAGCAGCCTGATCATCCGGATCCGCGGGTCCACGATGTTGATGCACGGGTTGACCAGCGCCAACGCGGCCACCCGGTCGCCGTGCTGCTCGGCCAGCCGTAGCGCCAGCGCCCCGCCCATCGACAGCCCCGCGACGAAGACCCGGTCACATTCGGCGGCCAGGGCGAGAAAGGCGCGGTCCACGGCCGCGTACCAGTCGGTCCACTGCGTGCGGTTGAGCTCCGCCCAGCTGGTGCCGTGGCCCGGCAGCCGGGGCACTGCCACCCGGAACCCCTCGGCCTGGAGGTGCTGGGCCCACGGCCGCATCGAGTGCGGCGAGCCGGTGAACCCGTGACAGAGCAGCACGCCGAGGGGGCCGGAGCCACCGGCGTACGGCTCGGCGTCGGGCCGGACGGGTGCCGAGGTGGGCGCGTCCGCCGGCGGCAGCGGTGACCGGTCGAGCAGTCGGCTGGCCAGGCCGCGGGCCGGTCGGCTCAGTCGTTCCAGCGAGCGCGTCGCACTCGTGCGCGTGCTCGAGGGGCCGAGGTGCTGCTGAGTCACCCGGGCATGGTGACACGAACGCCCGTGCTGCGGCCATCGGCGCACGTCCGTACGCAACCACTAGGCTCACCGGGTGCTCTACTGGCTGCTCAAATGGGTCGTCTTCCTGCCGGTCATCCGGCTGCTGTTCCGACCCTGGGTCGAGGGCCGCGAGCACATCCCCTCCTCCGGGCCGGCGATCCTGGTCGGCAACCACGTCTCGGCCGGTGACACCTACCTGCTGCCGGCGTTGATCAGCCGTCGGGTGATCTTCCCGGCCAAGGCCGAGGCGTTCGAGGGCCGCGGGTTCCGCGGACGGGTGCTCAAGATCTTTCTGGAGGGCATCGGCATGAAGCCGATGGACCGCTCCGGCGGCCGGGCCAGCGCGACCAGCATGGTCAGCGTGTCGCAGGTGCTGCGCCAGGGCCAGCTGCTCGGGATCTTCCCCGAGGGCACCCGCTCGCCCGACGGACGGCTGCACAAGGGCAAGACCGGAGTCGCCCGGCTCGCGCTGCAGGCGCGGGTCCCGGTGATCCCGGTCGGCATGGTCGACACCGCGTTCGTCCGGCTGCCGGTGCTCGGAATTCCCGTGATGCGGCGTCCGGGGCTGCGGATCGGCGCCCCGCTGGACTTCTCTCGCTACGCCGGCGCCGGGAACGACCGCGACGTGCTGCGCTACGTGACCGACGAGATCATGGCCGCGGTGCAGCAGCTCTCCGGCCAGACCTACGTCGACGCGTACGCGAGCTCGGTGAAGGCCGCGGCCGCCGAGGGGCGCCCGTTCGCGGTGACGGAGCTGGAACGGCCCGGCGTGGGGAAGCCGGTCCCGCCGCTGCCGCCGGCCACGTCGGCGCCGTCCGTGTCGGACTCCGCGTGAGCAACGCCGCTCCGGGCGCGGAGCCGTCCGGCGAGCCGGGCGCTGACCTGGTCTCGTTCGGCGCGGACGGGCGGGTCAGCGTCGAGTCGAGCCGTTCGGGCCGGGGCATCTACTGGCTGCTGCGGCACGTCCTGCTCGGGCCGGCGATCAGCAAGATCTTCCGGCCGATCGACGAGGGCGTGGAGAACGTCCCGGCGACCGGGCCGGCGATCCTCGCCAGCAACCACCTGTCCTTCGCGGACTGGCTGTTCATGCCGTTGGCCCTGGACCGGCGGGTGACGTTCGTGGCCAAGTCCGACTACTTCACCGGCGTGGGGGTCAAGGGCTGGGCGCAGAAGCGCTTCTTCGCCGGCACCGGCCAGGTGCCGATCGACCGGACGGGCGGCCGGGCCAGCGAGGGCGCGATAAGCGCCGGGCTCAAGGTGCTGGAGCGCGGCGAGCTGTTCGGGATCTATCCCGAGGGCACCCGCAGTCACGACGGTCGGCTCTACAAGGGTCGGACCGGCGTCGCGCGGATGGCGCTCTTGGCCAAGGTGCCGGTGATCCCGACCGCGGTGATCGGCACCGACGTGATCGCGCCGCCCGGCCAGATCGTCCGCAAGATCGTCAGCCCCACGGTTCGCTTCGGCACCCCGCTGGACTTCTCCCGCTACGAGGGCCTGAGCGAGGACCGCTTCATCCTGCGGTCGATCACCGACGAGATCATGTACGCGATCATGGAGCTCTCCGGCCAGGAGTACGTCGACCTCTACGCGCCGACCGCCAAGGAGGTCGCCGCCCGCGAGGCCGTGGCGGCCGAACGGGACGAGGTCTCCCCGCAGGCCTGAGCCCGGTCGTGGTGGTGCGGCTGCCCAGCGGGTGAATTCGGGGGTCGGCGGCGCCTGCGCCGTCTAGGGTGTACGTCGTGCTCGCATCGTCCTCGGTTCCCTCGCTGGCAGAGCTGCACGCTCTGAACCCTCTCCAGCAGCCGACCTACGCGGACGCGGGCGCGCTCGACTCGGTGATCGACAAGCTGCGGACGCTGCCGCCGCTGGTCTTCGCCGGCGAGTGTGACGCCCTCCGCGCCAAGATGGCGAGTGTCGCCGCGGGCGAGGCGTTCCTGCTGCAGGGGGGCGACTGCGCCGAGACGTTCGAGGGGGTCACGGCCGCCAACATCCAGGGCAAGCTGCGTACGCTGCTCTCGATGGCCGTCGTGCTGACCTACGCGGCTCAGGTCCCGATTGTGAAGGTCGGCCGGATGGCCGGCCAGTACGCCAAGCCCCGCAGCTCGGCCACCGAGATCCGGAACGGCGTCGAGCTGCCGGCCTACCGCGGCGACGCGGTCAACGGCTTCGACTTCAACCCGGCCTCCCGCGAGCCCGACCCGCAGCGGCTGCTGGGCGTCTACAACGCCTCCGCGGCCACGCTCAACCTGACCCGCGCCTTCGTCACCGGCGGTTTCGCCCATCTGCGCAGCGTGCACAGCTGGAACGCCGATTTCGTGCTCAGCTCGGCTGCGGTGCAGTACCAGGCGCTGGCCGGCGAGATCGACCGCGCCCTGGCGTTCATGGTGGCCTGTGGGATCGACGACGAGGAGTTCCGTACCGTCGACTTCTACTCCAGCCACGAGGCGCTGGTGCTGGAGTACGAGCACGCGCTCACCCGGATCGACTCGCGGACCTCGCAGCCGTACGGCACCTCCGGGCACTTCCTCTGGATCGGGGAGCGGACTCGCCAGCTGGACGGGGCCCACGTCGAGCTGATGCGCCACATCCGCAACCCGCTCGGGATCAAGCTCGGCCCGACCACGACCGCGGACACGGCGCTGGAGCTGGCTGACCGGCTGGACCCCGACCACGAGCCCGGTCGGATCACCTTCATCACCCGGATGGGGGCGGGCAAGGTGCGCCAGATCCTGCCCGAGGTCGTGGCCAAGGTCACCGCCAGCGGGCGCCAGGTGGCGTGGGTCTGCGACCCGATGCACGGCAACACGTTCGAGGCGCGGAACGGCTACAAGACCCGCGCCTTCTCCGACGTCATGGAGGAGCTGAACGGCTTCTTCGACGTCCACGAAGAGCTCGGCACCTGGCCCGGCGGCGTGCACGTGGAGCTGACCGGCGACGACGTCACCGAGTGCGTCGGTGGCAGCGACGACCTGGTCGAGGCCGACCTGGTCAACCGCTACGAGACCCTCTGCGACCCGCGCCTCAACCGCAACCAGTCCCTCGAGCTGGCCTTCCTGGTCGCCGAGCGGCTGACCACGGGCCGGATCGCCCGGGCGGCCGTCGTGCCGACCGGCTCGGCCGTGCCCGCAGTCGTCTGACGACGAGGACTTCCCGATGATCGACCTGCGGTCGGACACCGTCACGCGACCGACCGAGGGGATGCGGGCCGCCATGGCCGCGGCGCCCGTCGGGGACGACGTGTACGGGGAGGACCCGAGCGTCCTCGAGCTCGAGCGGCGGACCGCAGAGCTGATGGGGCACGAGGCGGGGCTGTACTGCGTGTCGGGCTCGCTGACCAACCTGCTCGGCGTCCGGATGCTGGTGGAGCCCGGTGAGGAGGTCCTCTGTGACGTCGGTGCCCACATCGCCCGGGCCGAGATGGGCGCGCACGCGGCCGTGCACGGGCTGACCATGCGTACCTGGCCCTCGGACCGGGGTCGGCTCGACGTGGAGCGGGTCCGGGAGATCCTCTCGCCCTCAGCCGGACCCTACCTGGTCTCGACGACGGCGGTCGCGGTCGAGAACACCCACAACTTCGGCGGCGGTACCGTTCAGCCGCTCGAGCAGCTGGAGGCCACCAGCGCGCTGTGCCGCGAGCACGGGCTCGGCTTCCACCTGGACGGCGCTCGGCTCTGGAACGCCCACCTGGCCACGGGTGTGCCGCTGGCGACCTACGGCCGGCTCTTCGACACCGTCAGCCTCTGCTTCTCCAAGGGTCTCGGCGCTCCGGTGGGCTCGGTGCTCGTCGGCTCCGCGGCGAACATCGCCCGGGCCCGGGTGCAGCGCAAGCGGCTCGGTGGCGGCTGGCGGCAGGCCGGCATGCTCGCCGCCGGAGCCTCGTACGCCCTCGACCACCACCTCGAGCGGATGGCCGAGGACCACGTCGCCGCTCGCCGGCTCGCGACCGCGGTCGCCGAGCACGCTCCGGCCGCCGTGGACCTCGACAACCTTGAGACCAACATCGTGGTGCTGAGCACCGGCGAGGTCCCCGCCGCCCCGATCGCCGCCGCCGCGGCCGAGCACGGCGTCCTCGTCTCCGCGCTGGGGCCGCGGATGCTCCGGGCCGTCACCCACCTCGACGTCAGCGGCGACGACTGCGCCGAGGCCGGCCGGGTGCTCGGGGCGCTGATCGCCGTCTGATCCGCTTACCTTGCGACATGGTGCCGCGAGTACGCGGCACCATGTCGCAACGTCTTTGTCGCCGTCGACGTTTCTCGACCGGGCCCGGCTCACCAGTGGAGCGGACGGGCGGGATACGTGCTCATCGGTCATCCCGGCATGCTGACCGTCGCGGCTCGGCGACGCCACCCGAGCTCCGCCGGAGCGGACCTGAGTAGCGTGACCCCATGCGCATTGCCCACCTCGGCCACGCCGCCGTCCTCGTCGAGACCGAAGCCGCCCGCATCCTCATCGATCCCGGCGCCTTCTCGACCGACTGGCACGGGCTGACCGACCTCGACGCTGTGCTCGTCACCCACCAGCACCCCGACCACCTCGACCCGGCCGCGCTGCCGACGCTGCTCGCCGCGAACCCGTCCGCAAAGGTCTACGTCGAACCGTCGATCCTCCTGCAGGTGCAGTCTGGCGACCTGCCGTCGCTCGGTGACGCCCAGGCGCTGGCCGCCGGCGAGCAGACCACCGTCGGCGACGTGCTGGTCACCGCCGGCGGGGGCCGGCACGCGGTGATCCACCGCGACCTGCCGGGCATCGGCAACGTCGGCTACGTGCTGCGGTCGGCGGGGGAGCCGACCTTCTTCCACCCGGGCGACTCCTACGACACCGTGCCGAGCGGAGTCGACCTGCTGGCCGTCCCCGCGTACGGGCCGTGGGCCGCGCTGAAGGAGACGATCGACTTCGTCCGGGCGGTGGGGGCGCTGGAGGGATTCCCGATCCACGACGAGCTGCTGAACGACCGCGGTCGCGGCCTGGTCCGCGGCCGCCTGGACGCGATGACCAGCACCCGGGTGGTCGACCTCCGGGGCGGGGTCACGCACCAGTTCTGAGGCGCCGCACCCCGTCTCCGGATGATCAGCAAGGCGACCACGAGCAGGATGACCAGCGCCACCACCAGCGCGATCACCCCGCCGCGACTCACGGGGACGACTCCTGGCCGCGCGGCGCGGGGATCTCCTCGTCGGCGGCTGGAGGACGACCGCGTCGACGGTGCGGGGCCAGCTCGACCAGGTACATGGCGGTGAGGATAGCGACCCCGCCGGTCACCATCCGGGTCGTGAGCCGTTCGCCGCCGAACGCGACCGCGAACGCCGCCGCCCAGACGGGTTCCATCGCCATCACCACGGCCGCCCGGGCCGGCTCCACCCGGGCCTGGGCCCAGGTCTGCAGCACCATGGTCAGCGCCCCGGCGACCACGCCGAGGTAGGCCACGATCAGCCAGTCCTGGCCAGACGTCGGCAGCTGGAGCCCGGCCCCGCTACCGCTGCCGGGCCAGCAGGCGGCCACCGTGCAGACGAGGGTGATCGTGGCCACTTGGACGACGCTCAGACCGAGCGCCTCGCCGGGCGCGCTGAGCCGGCCCATCACCAGGATGTGCGCCGCGTAGACCAGCGCCGACGCGATGGTCAACAGCTCGCCGTAGCCCAGGCTGAAGCCGTGCAGCGACAGCACGCCGAGGCCGACGGTGGCCAGCCCGGTCGCCAGCCAGGTGGTCGGCGGGACGCGCGCCCGCAGCAGGACGGCGGCCAGCAGCGGGGTGGCGACCACGTAGAGGCCGGTCAGGAAGCCGGACACGCTGGCCGCGGTGTGGGCGAGGCCGACGGTCTGCAGCACCTGGGCCACCCCGTAGAGCAGTCCAAGGACCACGCCGGAGCGGATCGTCGTCCGGGTCAGCCGCAACCGCCGGCCGGTGAACAGCAGCAGGGCCACCGTGGCCATCGCGAACCGGAGGGCCAGCATGTCGGTCACCGGCAGCCGGGTGAGCAGGTCGTGGATGACGAAGAAGGTCGAGCCCCACGCGGCCGTCATCACCAGCAGCGCCGTCAGCGCGCCCCACTCGCCGCGGGCGGGGGAGGACGGCACCGGACCACCCTAAGCCGTGCCACGAGCGCCGACGGTCGGCCGCTCAGACCACCCAGAGGGTGATGGTCGAGCCTTTGGGCGCCTCGCTGCGCATCTTGGGACGAGTCGTGACGACGTAGCCCAGCCCGAGGTAGTTGACTGCCGCCGGCCGCACCTTGGTCCGGAAGCCGGCGTCGCTCATCACCTTCTCGGCCGCTCGGATGCCCATCGCCCGCACGTTCGGCACGGTGACCATCACCGGGCCGAGAGAACGGGTGAGGGTGACCGTGTCGCCCTTGGCGCCGACGCCGGAGTTGGGCGTCTGCTTCAGCACCAGGTCTTTGGCGACGGTCCCGGAATGTGCGGTCTTGGCCACCACCGTGAAGCCGAGCTTCTTCAGTGCGGTGACCGCGGCGTCCGCCGGCTTGCCGGTGTAGTCCGCGACGGTGATCGGCTTTGGTCCCTGGGAGACGGTCAGGACGACGGGGGTCTGCGGTTTCACCCTGGTGCCGGCGTCGAGCGAGGCGCTCAGCACCGTCCCGACCGCGACGGTGTCGCTCCAGGACTGCGTGACCGGGGCTGCGGTGAGGTGCGCCGCGTTCAGCGCCGTGGTGGCGGCGGCCTGGGTAAGGCCGACCACCGCTGGCACCGGGTAGCGCTCGGGACCCTGGGAGACCATCGCCTCGATCTCGCCGCCGTCAGCGACCTTGGCTCCCGGTCCTGGATCGGTCGAGATCACGGTGCCTTTGGGCACGGTCTCGCTGAAGGCGTCCTCGGTCCGCAGCTGCAGGCCGGACCGGTCGGCGACCTGCTCGGCCTCGGCCTGGCTGAGCGAGGTCAGCGCCGGGGCGGTGGTGAACCGGCCCTCGGTCCAGTAGTAGACGCCGGACGCGGCGACGGCGGTCAGCAGCAGCACCAGCAGCAGCGCGAGCCAGCCGCGGCGACGCTTGCGGCGTTGCCGTTCCTGCTGGTCGGCTACCCGGGCGGCAGCGAGCTGACGTTGCGGCGGGACGGGCGCGGGCAGCGGCACCGGCGGCGGGGCGTCGCGGACGGTCGGGGTCGGGACAGTGGGCACCTGTCCCGGCGGCCGTAGGTCGGGTGGGCGCGGGGCGAAACCAGTCGGGCGTGACGGCGGCAACGGAGCGCTGACCAGCTGCGTCAGCTCGTCGTCGGACCGGTCGTCCGGCGGGCGGACCGCGCTCAGGTCCTGGGTCAGCTCAGCATCCTCGCTCAGCCCGTCGCGCAGCGCAGTCCGGACCCGGCGGACCTGGTTGAGCATGACCCGGGCGTCGTGCGGCCGGGCGGCCGGCTCGCGGGCGGTCGCCCCGCGGACCAGCGCGTCCAGGTACGGCGGGATGCGCGACAGCCCGCCACCCTCAGCCAGCACGGTCGAGGGCGCCGGGACGTCGGCGTGCACGTGCGCGTACGCGACCTGGATCGGCGTCTCGCCGGTGTGCGGCTTGCGGCCGGTCAGCAGCTCGAACAGCACGACCCCGGCGCTGTAGACGTCCGATCGCGCGTCGGCGCGACCCGAGAGGACGAGCTCGGGCGGCAGGTAGGAGACCGTGCCGATCAGCAGACCCTGGGTGGCGGTGGACGTCTGCGAACTGACCGCCTTGGCCAGGCCGAAGTCGGCGACCTTGATCTGTCCGCGGTCGCTGATCAGGACGTTCTCGGGCTTGACGTCGCGGTGCACCAGTCCCGCGTCGTGGGCCGCGGCGAGCGCGGCGAGGATCGGCTCCAGGACCTCCAACGCCCGCAGCGGGGCCATCGGCGCCTCGCGGACGATGATGTCGCGCAGGGTCGGGCCCTCGACGTACTCCATCACGATGTACGGCCGGACCGTGTGCCCGTCCAGCACGGCTTGGCCCTGGTCGAAGACCGAGACGACGTTGGGGTGGGAGAGCCGGGCGGCGGCCCGCGCCTCCCGGTCGAACTTGCGGGCGAACTCCGCGTCGTCGCCCAGCCCGACGTGCATCACCTTGACCGCGACCGTCCGGGTGAGCCGGGTGTCGACCGCCTGGTAGACCGTCGCCATCCCGCCCCGGGCGAGGCGGCTCGTGATCTGGTACCGGCCGTCGAGCACCTGGCCGACCAGGGGATCCCCGACGCTGGTCATGGTCACGCCTGCTCCCGACACTCACATGTTGGTGGCCCGCTGGGCCTCGGCCCTGATCGTAAGTGTCGGAGAGGTCTCGGCCCGGTCAGGCGCGCCGCCCGCCTGCTCGTGCGCACTCACCTGTCGAGGATGCCCTCGCGACCTGTCAGCCGCGCCCCGGCGGGTCAGGATCCACGAACAGGCCGCCGCGGACGCAGGGCGACGTGCACCGCCGCGATGTCGTCGTGACCGTGACCGGCGGCGCTGGCCTCGGCGTACAGCTCACGGACCGCGGCCAGCAGGTCGTCGGGCATCCCGGCCAGCCGCGCGGCGTCGGCGATCAGCCCGAGGTCCTTGAGGCCGCCGTCCAGCGCGAACGAGGGTGCGAGCCGCTCGGTCAGCATGGCGCGGCCCTTGATCTGGGCGTACGCGCTGTCGGTGCCGCCGCCGGCGATGGCCTCCAGGAAGAGCATCGGGTCGACGTCCTGGGCGGCGGCGAGGGCGAGCGACTGTGCCGTGGCGGTGGTGAGGGTCAGCACCCAGGCGTTGCAGGCCAGCTTCAGCGCCGACGCCGCCCCCGGTCGGGCCCCGGCCCAGACCACCCGGCTGCCGATCGCTGCGAACACAGGCTCGGCCCGCAGCCCGAGCCCGGGGTCGCCGCTGGCCAGCACGACCAGGGTGCCCTCCTCGGCCGGTCCTCTCGTGCCCAGCACGGGCGCGTCGAGGTAGTCCAGAGCGTGGGCGCCGGCCCACGTGGCGAGCGCGGCCGTACCTTCGGGTCCGACCGTGCCCGTCTGCAGCCAGAGCGTGCCCGGCGCGAACGCGGCGGCTGCGTCCTGGACGACCTCCCGGGTGGCGTCGAGGTCGAAGAGCATGGTGAGCACGATCCCGGCGCCGTCGACCGCCGCGACGGGGGAGTCGGCCAGGGTCGCGCCGGCGTCGGCCAGCGGGGCGGCCCGCTCGGCGGAACGGTTCCACACCCGGACCTGGTGCCCGGCGCGGAGCAGGTTACGCGCCATGGCCGCGCCCATGGTCCCGGTCCCGAGGACGGCGATGTCGGTCATGGACCAGTTGTACCCGTCGCGTCCGCGGCGTTGTCGTCGGCACCAGTCGCTACGACACCCGGGTGACCGGGACGCGTACGGGCACGGCGATCGTGAGCTGAGCCGGGAGGGGTGTCGTCCAGCAGGAATAATTGACCGATCAATCGTGCTGTCCCGGGCGACTCTAGGAGGAGCACGACATGGAATTCGGACTCACCACTTTCGCCGAGATCAACGACCCGGCAACCTCGCCCGGCGAGCGGCTGCGCCAGGTCGTCGAGGAAGGCGTGCTGGCCGACCAGCTCGGCCTCGACGTGTACGGCGTCGGCGAGCACCACCGGCCCGACATGGCTGCGTCCGCCCCCGAGATCATCCTGGCCGCCATCGCCGGCGCCACGTCGCGGATCCACCTGAGCAGCGCCGTCACCGTGCTCAGCTCGGCGGATCCCGTCCGTACGTTCCAGAACTTCGCCACCCTCGACCTGATCTCCGGCGGCCGGGCCGAGCTGATGGCTGGCCGCGGTTCGTTCACCGAGTCGTTCCCGCTCTTCGGCTATTCCCTCGGCGACTACGACCAGCTGTTCGCCGAAAAGCTCGACCTGCTGCTCGCCCTGCGCGAGGAGGGCCCGACGACCTGGTCCGGTCGGTTCCGCGCCCCGCTGGACAACATCGTCGTGCACCCGCGCCCCGAGGGCCGACCGCTGCCGGTCTGGGTCGCGGTGGGCGGCACACCCAACTCGGTCATCCGGGCCGGCACGCTCGGCCTGCCCGTGGCGCTGGCCATCATCGGCGGCCAGCCGGCCGCGTTTGCCCCGCTGGCCGACCTGTACCGGCGCGCCCTGGCCCACGGCGAGCACGACCCGGCCACCCCGCTCGCGGTGCACAGCCACGGCTACATCGCCCTCGACGAGCAGCAGGCGCGGGCGGACTTCCTGCCCAGCTATCGCGCCACCTTCGCCAAGCTCGGCCGCGAGCGCGGCTGGCCGCCCATGTCGGACGCGCAGGTCGAGTCGCTGATCGGTCCCGACGGTGCCCTGTTCTTCGGCCACCCCGAGCGGGTCGCGGACAAGATCGTCACCCTGCACGAGCAGCTCGGCATCGAGCGGTTCGAGCTGCACGTCAGCCACGTCGACCATGCCTTGACGATGCGATCGATCGAGCTGTTCGCGACCGAGGTGGCCCCGCTGGTCCGGGCGCGTCTCGCTGCGCGTGAGTGGAGCGAGCCCAGAGGTCAGGTTTCCGCCGTCGTCTGACCGGCAGCGCGGGAAGGTCAGCCTTTAAGGTGAGCGCGTGACGGTGCTCCGCGGACTCGACGCCCGGCTACGGCTGGCGCGGCTCTGCCTGGTCACCGACGGCCGCGAGCAGCAGGGTGACCTGGCTGAGTTCCTCGGTGCGGCGTTCGCCGGCGGGGTGGACCTGGTCCAGCTCCGGCCGCCTGGGCTGACACCAGCCTGCGTCGAGGTCGCTCGGCAGGCGGCCGCGTCCGTCCAGGTGCTGGTCGGGCTGCGCGAGTCGCTCGCGCTGGCTGCGGAGGTCCAGGTCGACGTGCTGCACCTGGTTCAGCCGCGTGAGACGTCGGCTGCCGCTCGCCGACACCTGCACCCGTACGCGCTGCTGGGCCGCTCGGTCCACGACGAGCGCGAGCTCGCGGCTGCCCTCGCTGACGACGACGTCGACTACCTGACCGTGGGTCCGGTCTACGGCGTCCCGCCCGACCTGGAGCTGGTCCGCCACGCTGCGGCTGCGGCGCCGGTGTACGCGATGAGCTCCAAGCCTTGGTTCGCCGTCGGCGGGATCACCGCCGACAACCTCAGCGCGGTCCTCGAGGCCGGAGCCGGCCGGATCTGCGTGTCCCGCGCGCTCACCTGGGCCGCTGATCCCCGCGGCACCGCCCGGACCTTCGCCGCCGCTCTGCGCGAGGCGTGGCGGTCCGACCCCGCGGCCGAGCGTTACACCTTCGCGGCCGCGGCCAGCCCCGGTCGCCGCCGGTGAGCGCACGGGCCAAGACCGTCGGCGCCGTCGTGGCGCTGCTCGTGCTCGTGCTGCTCGGCTACCTGGTCGGCCCCGGGGGTGACGCCGGTCCCAGCACCGCCACCCCGGCCGGATCGCCGTCCGCCGCCCGCGCGAGCCACGATCTCGAGACGGGACTGCCGCTGGTATCGCTGGCCGGGCTGCCGGTCGAGGCGCAGCGAACCGTCTCGCTGATCGACGCGGGCGGCCCGTTCCCGTACGCCAAGGACGGCAGCACCTTCGCCAACCGGGAGCGGCTGCTGCCCGCGCACCCCTCCGGCTGGTACCGGGAGTACACCGTCGTCACGCCCGGCTCGGCCGACCGCGGCGCCCGCCGGATCATCACCGGCGACCGCGGCCGGCAGCTCTTCTGGACCGCCGACCACTACGCCTCGTTCGCCCGGATCCAGGCCGCTCCGCCCTGAAAAACGACCCCGAAACGGGCTAAATCGCCTCGTGAGGGCCACCTTTGGCCATCTCGGGGTCGATTTCCAGGGACAGCGTCTCAGAACGTTCGCCGGACGGCCGCCTCGGCGAGAGCGGTGAGCCCTTGCCGACCCGGATCGGTCAGGTCGGCGGCGGCCAGCGCGGCGAGGCTGCGCTCGTAACCCTGCTCGATCATCGCCTCGACGGCGTCGCGGGCGCCGGACTCGACGATCACCTGCTGCAGGTCCGCCACCCCGGAGGGGTCGAGATCGGGGTCGCCGAGCCGGGTCCGGAGCAGCGACTGGCCCGCCGGGCTGGCGTGCGCGTACGCGTGGGCGACCAGGACGGTCCGCTTGCCTTCGCGAAGGTCGTCCCCGACCGGCTTGCCGGTCAGTGCGGCGTCGCCGAAGACGCCCAGCTCGTCGTCGCGGAACTGGAAGGCCCGGCCGAGCGGCGACCCGTACGCCGCGAGCGCCGTCTGCAACCGGTCGTCGCCGCCGGCCAGCGCCGCCCCGAGCTGGCAGGGTCGGGAGACCGTGTAGCGGGCGGACTTGTACTCCACCACCCGCTCCGCCTCGTCCAGCGCCCGGCCGACGTCCTCCCCGAGCGGTTGCGCCTGCGCGACGATGTCGAGGTACTGGCCGCAGGTCACCTCGGTCCGCATCGTTTCAGCGATCGGGGTGGCGGCTGCGAGCACTGCCGGCTCGAGACCGCACTGCTGCAGCAGCTGCACCGACCACATCACCAAGAGGTCCCCGAGCAGGATGGCCCCGGCCCGCCCGAACGCGGCCGCGTCGCCCAGCCGCGCCGAACCGGCGTGCTGCGCCTCGAACTGGCGGTGGGCCGCGGGCTGGCCCCGCCGGACGTCCGAGGCGTCCATCACGTCGTCGTGCACCAGGGCGCTGACGTGCAGCAGGTCCAGGGAGGCCGCCGCCCGCAGCAGGGCGGTCGGCTCGTCGGCGGGCAGCCCGTCGGCCGCGACGAAGCCCCAGACGCAGAACGCCGGCCGCAGCCGTTTGCCCCCCGCGAGCAGCTGCGTGGCCATCGTCTGGACGGCGCCGAGCTCGGGCCCCATCGCGGCCAGGGCCGGCGCCTGCTCGTCGACGAAGGTCGCCAGCACCCTACCGACGGCGTCGGTGAAGGCGGCCGACAGCGGATCTTCCGGCTGCAGCACGGCGGACTCGGGGGGTGACACGGTGACCACATGCTGAGCCTACGGAGGCGGGACGGGACCCCGACTAGGGTGGGGCGCATGCCGGCCCGTACTGCGTCGTACTCACGGCCGCGCGCCGCGACCATCGAGGAGCTGCTCCAGACCGCGACCCGGCCGCTGTTCTCGTTCGAGTTCTTCCCGCCCCGCGACGAGACCTCAGCCCGCCAGCTGTGGCAGGCCGTCCGCGAGCTCGAGTCGCTCGGCCCCGACTTCGTCTCGGTGACCTACGGCGCGTCCGGGTCGACCCGCGAGCGGACGATCACCGCGACGGAGACGATCGCGCAGCACACGACGTTGCGCTCGGTCGCCCACCTGACCTGCGCCAGCCAGAGCCGGGACCAGCTGCGCCGAGTGATCGGCGCGTACGCCGCCGCCGGCGTCCGGCACGTGCTGGCCATCCGCGGTGACATGCCCGGCGGCCCGACCGAACCGTGGGTACGGCACCCCGACGGCCTCGCGAACGCGACCGAGCTGGTCGCGCTGGTACGCGAGCTCGGCGACTTCTGCGTGGGGGTCGGGGCCTTTCCCGACCCGCACCCGCAGAGCTCCGACGCGGCGCTGGACGCCCGGATCCTGGTGGACAAGGCCCGCGCCGGCGCGAGCTTTGCCATCACCCAGCTCTTCTTCGACGCGCACAGCTACTTCGCGCTGGTGGACCGGGTCCGGGCGCTGGGCTGTGACCTGCCGATCATCCCGGGCATCATGCCGATCACGAACGTCCGCCAGGTGACCCGCTTCGCCGAGCTCTCCGGCGCACCGCTGCCGGCGGCGGTCACGAGGCGGATCCAGGCCGTCGCCGACGACGACGACGCGGTCCGCCGGGTCGGGATCGAGCTCGGCACCGAGCTGTCCGAGGCGCTGCTCGCCGGCGGCGCACCGGGTCTGCACTACTACACGCAGAACCGCTCGCGCGCTACCCGAGAGATCTACGCCAACCTGCACCGCTAGTGGCATCCAGCGTCACCAGCCGCTGCGTGGGCCGGGTCAGCGCCACGTAGAGCGCCCGGACGCCGCCCGAGGACTCGGCGACGATCCGGTCCGGGTCGACCACCAGCACCCCGTCGTACTCGAGGCCCTTGGACTGCAGCGAGGTCACCACGGCGAGCCGGCCGGCGCCCTCCAGGTCGGCGGCGTCCAGGGCGGTGGCCACCTCGTCCCGGGTCGTGGGCGGGCAGATCACCCCGACCGTTCCGTCCACCTCGGCCAGCAGGTCACGGACCGCGTCGACCGCCGCAGCGTCCAGGTCGGCCCCGGTCGCCACCCGCAGCTCGGGCGCGACGCCCGTCGAGCGGACGGCCCTGGGCAGGTCGGCGTCGGGGAAAGCGTGGACGACCACGGCCGCGGCCAGGTCGAACACCTCGGCCGGGCTGCGGTAGTTGGTGCTCATCCGGAACCGGCGGACCGGCGCCGTGCCGATGATCTCCTCCAGCGCGCGAGCGGTTTCGGTCGGGTCCGGCCACGAGCTCTGCGCCGGGTCGCCGACGATCGTCCAGGACGCGCTGGCCCCGCGACGGCGCAGCATCCGCCACTGCATCGGGGTGACGTCCTGGGCCTCGTCGACCAGGACGTGGCTGTAGGTCTGGTACGGCAGGTCGAACGGGTCGACCTCGCGGGCCGGGGACAGCCGGTCGGCGGTGGTGACCACCTCGGCGTACTCGGCGTCCTCCGGCAGGAACAGCGGCTCCTCGCGGTCCTCGCTCTCGGGGACCGGCCCGAGCAGGTTGACCAGCTCATCGAGCAGGGCGCTGTCGGCCACCGTCCAGGTGCCCCGGCGGGCCTGCTCGGGTTCACCGGCGTAGCTGGCCGCGAGCAGCGCCTGCTCCTGGTCGGTGAGCACCGGCGTCGCGACCCGCGCCAGCAGGGCTCGGTCCGCGAGCCGGGTGAGGGCCTCGGCTGCGCTGACCGCCGGCCACCAGGCCAGGCAGAACATCGTGAACGCGGCGGTGTCGGTGACGGCGTCGTCGAACTCGTCCCGTTCGAGCTCGAGCTCGGCCGGCCGGCCCCGCCAGAGCGCGGTGAGCAGCGCCTTCTGCGCGGCTTCGCGGCCGGCGTTCAGCTTGTGGTGGGCCAGCACCTCGGCGCGGATCCGCTCGAGGGCGTCGACGGCCACCACCAGCACGTGCCCCTGCAGGGTGAGCCGAAGCTCCAGCGGCACGGACTGTGGCGGCTCCTGGACCAGCCGGCGCAGCACCCGGGCGAGCCGCAGGCTGCCCTTGACCGCCGCGACCGGAGCCGGGTCGACCCGCTCGTCGGCCAGTCGGACGACGTCGCCGGCCACCGCACCGATGGAGCGCAGCGTCACCGACTCCTCCCCGAGGGAGGGCAGCACCCGCTCGATGTAGTTCATGAAGACCCGGCTGGGGCCGACGACCAGCACGCCGCCGGACTCGAAGCGCCGCCGGTTGGAGTAGAGAAGGTACGCAGCGCGGTGCAGGGCCACCACCGTCTTGCCGGTGCCGGGTCCGCCCGAGATCAGCGTGAAGCCTTGGTGCGGGGCTCGGATCGCCTCGTCCTGCTCGGTCTGGATCGTGGCCACGATGTCGCGCATCGTGTGGCCGCGGGCCCGCGACAGGGCCGCCATCAGGGCGCCCTCGCCGATGACCGGTAGGTCGGGACCGTCGTCGCGGGCGTCCAGCAGGTCGTCCTCGATGCCGATCACCCGCATCCCCTGGCAGCGCAGCACCCGGCGACGGAGCACCTGCATCGGGTCGGTCGGGGTGGCGCGGTAGAACGGCTCGGCCGCCCGGGCGCGCCAGTCGATGACCAGCGGCTCGTAGTCGGCGTCACGGACGCCGATCCGGCCCACGTAGCGGACCTCGCCGTCGGTCCGGTCCAGCCGGCCGAAGACCAGGCCCTCGTGCTCGGCGTCGAGCACCGCCAACCGCTTGGCGGTCTGGAACGCGAACACGTCCCGCTCGTAGAGGCCGGTGCCGTCCTCCTCGCGGACGTAGGAGCCACGGTCGGACTGGAAGAGCGAACGACCGGCGGTCGCGACCTGCTGCGCGGTCCGGGTCGCCTCGGCGAGCCGGGTGTAGACGAGGTCGACGTGCGCCTGCTCGACGGCGAGCTCACGCCGGAACAGCTGGTCGCCGACCTCCGGTTGCTCGTCGGGATCGGGCTCGCGGTGCGCAGAAGACAAGCTTGATCGTCCTATCGCCAGAAACGGAACGTCTGAGTATAGGTGGCTGAAGCGGCCTCCGTGCCCCGCGCGGATCCATGGGTCAGGACGCCGCCAGCCGGTCGTGGCAGGCGTAGGACGCCAGTGCCCCCGACAACACGACCTGGGACGGCCCACTGCCGGCGGCG
The DNA here is from genome assembly GCF_964244005.1 of uncultured Friedmanniella sp. Taxonomy (GTDB): domain Bacteria; phylum Actinomycetota; class Actinomycetes; order Propionibacteriales; family Propionibacteriaceae; genus Microlunatus. Next base: position 43,560 of record NZ_CAXTHG010000013.1, read on the forward strand.
GCGGAGGCGCTGGCGGCGTAGAGGCCGGCCAGGTCCGGGACGACTGGCGGCCGCCGCCGCCAGTCGCGGAACCCGTGCCACGCCACCCCGGCCGCGGGATCGGGGGAGGCGTGGCCGTAGTCGTGCCGGCTGACCAGCGTGGCGTCGCCGAGCGGCCGTCGATAGCTGACCACCGGCACCCCGTCGGCCGAGAGCTCGACCGTCTCGAGCACCCCGGAGCACGGTTGGTCCTCGCGTCCATGGGTCACCGCCGGCGCCCCGGCCGGGTGCAGCCGGCGCAGGTCACGCCGCAGCCGGGGGGCCGTCCGGGCGGGCAGCAGGGCGTCGAGCTGCCACGGGTCGGTCGTGACGATCACCGCGTCGGCGCGCAGCTCTCCGGCGGCGGTCCGGACGCCGACAGCTCGGCCGCCCTCGACCAGCACCGCGTCGACGGCGGCGTCCAGGTGGACCTGGACGCGCCGGGTGGCGAGCCGGGCGGCCAGCACCTCGGTCAGGACCGACGACCGACCCGTGTCGGCGGGGCGATCGGCTGGCGCCTGGACCTGCCAGTGGCCGAACGTCCGGCTGACCGCGAGGTCGACCGCGACCCACGCGGGGGTCTGCTCGGGGGTGGAACCGTGCCGGTGGGCGACGCTGCGGACCAGCGCGGTCAGGTGCGGTTCGTCGAGCCCGGCGGCCAGCGCCGCCAGGCTCCGCCGGGCGCGCAGCCGGGTCCGGACATCGCGGTTGAGCTGCCGGCGGTCGACCAGCTCGGCCTCGAGGCCCAGCGGTCGCAGGGTCTGCCAGACCTCGTCGAGCCCGTCGAGCAGGTCCCGCCAGCGGGCCGCGACCGCAGGCCCGTACGCCTCGGTCAGCACCGCGTACTGCTGGCCGCGCTCGGTGGGCAGCGCGAGCACGGAGCCGTCGGCGAAGACGTAGCGGACGGGTGCGGCCGGCACCAGGGCGTGGCCGCTGCGGGCCAGCTCGACCTCCAACGGTCGACCGCTCTTGCGGAACAGGTCGCGCCAGGGCGCCGGGAAGCCGAGCACCGCCGGAGCTCCGTCCACCAGGCCGAGGCCCGCGACGTCGGTCGCCCGCCACCGGCCGCCGAGGCTGGAGTGCCGCTCAACGAGGTCGACCGGGTGGCCGGCCTTGGCGAGCCGGGCGGCGGCGGCCATCCCGGCCAGCCCGCCGCCCACCACGATCACCGGATCGGCCGCGCGCGCCATCCCAGCAGCGTAGGGGAGGCGGCTGAGGGTGCCAGGCTGGTGCCATGACCGAGCCTGCTGTCTCCGACGTCGGCGGGACCCGCGTCGAGATCACCTACTGCACCCAGTGCCGCTGGCTGCTGCGCGCCACTGGCTGGCCTCGGAGCTGCTGACCTCGTTCGGCACCGACATCGGCGAGATCGCCCTGCGGCCGGGGACCGGCGGTGTCTTCCGGGTCCGGGTGGGCGAGGACGTGGTCTGGGACCGCAAGGTCGACGGCGGCTTCCCCGACCTCGGTCCGCTCAAGCGGCTGGTCCGCGACCGGGTCGCGCCCGGCCGCGACCTCGGGCACACCGACCGTGCGGCGGCCCGACGCGACCCCGGCCACAGCTCCACGGCCGAGCATCTGGGCGAAGGCTCTTGACCTGTCAGTGGAGCCGTGTAGATTGATCCGTGTTCGAACAGGCGTTCTAAATGTCTCGTCGGGGTGACGGGCCGGGGATGGGTCCGAGGGACGTCTGAGGAAGGGCAGCGCGTGTTCGCGGCACGCGCTCCTGGCGTGTCCCGGCGTGGACGGACCTCGACCCCCGTCTACGCCGGGGCTCCGGCCCGTCGAACCGCCGGGTGGTCCTGACCGCCGACCGTACCCCGTTCACACGTCATGAGGAGTATGCCCATGCCCATGCCCGTCGCCGCCGCGCCTGCCCCAGTCTTCGTTCCCACGGGAACGCTGGCCGGCGACCCGGTCGGGCTCACCGGTGATCTGGCCCGAGCCCGAGCCGCCCTGCACGAGGCCTGGGGCACCCGAGAGCCGGACGAGCGGTTCCTCGCCGGCCACCTCGTCGCGCTACGGGTAGCGGCCGTCGTGCTCGCGAGCGGAGCACGTCCCGGCCGCGTCCGCCGGCCCCGGAACGCCTGGCGGGCCGTGACGGAGGCCGTACCCGCCCTGGCCGGCTGGGCGTCGGTCTTCGCCGCGACCGAGAGCCAGCGGGACGCCGTCCGGGCCGGCGCCACCGGTGTGGTCAGCGCGGTCGAGGCCGACCACCTCGTCCGCGCCACGGAGAGCTTCCTGGACGTGGTCGACCAGGTACTGAGCGCCGGACCGCAGCCGGCCGCGACCAGCGGGCGGGAGGTGCGCCGGTGACGGCGGTCCTCGCGTCGGCGCCGACCCGGGCCGCGGGTGGCCTAGGCTGCGGGCCAGGGTGGCCGGTCCTCAGCCGTCCGAGCGCGCCGCAGGAGGGCACCGTGACCGAGTTCCGACGTCGGCGGGCCGACTTCTCGTCCTTTCTGCTCGACCTGTTGACCCGCCAGCTGGATGAGCTCGGTCGCGACCGGGCCCAGCCGTACGACATCGTCGACCTCGGCGGCGGCACGGGTGGCGTCGCCACCGCCCTGGCCCGGCTCGGCCACCGGGTGACCGTTGTCGACCCCAGTCCGGACGCCCTCGCCTCGCTCGAACGGCGGACGGTCGACGCCGGCCTCCAGGGGTTGATCGTGGGCCGCCAGGGCGACGCGTCCGACCTGGTCGACGTCCTCGGCCCGGCCAGCACCGACGTGGTGGTGTGCCACCGGGTGCTGGACGTGGTCGAGTCGGCGCCTGACGCCCTCGCCGCGACCGCTGCGGTGCTGCGTCCCGAGGGCGCGCTGAGCCTGCTCGTCGCCCAGCGGGACGCGACTGTGCTCAGCCTTGCGCTGGCCGGACACGTCGCCCTGGCCCGCCGGGCGTACGCGGACCGGACCGGCTTCGACGTCGAGCAGGTCGTCGCCCTGGTGCAGCAGGCCGGGTTCACCGTCGTCGCCGGCCACGGCATCGGCGCGATCTCGGCCTTCGTGCCCGAACCGGTCCTGGACGCCGAGCCCGGCGCGCGGACCGAGCTCGCCGCGCTGGAGGCCGAGGTCAGCCAGGACCCGGCGTTCCGGTCCCTCGCGCCGTACCTGCACGTGTTCGCCCGGCTGAGCTGAGCGGCGCCGTGGTCGACGCCGAGCCCGACGCCCGATCCGCGCAGCGCGCCGAGCCACCGGTGATCATGCACGTCGACATGGACGCCTTCTACGCCTCGGTCGAGCTGCGGCAGCGGCCGGAGCTGCGCGGTCGGCCGGTGATCGTCGGCGGCTCGCACCGGGGTGTCGTGCTCTCGGCGACCTACGAGGCGCGGGCGCTGGGCGTCCGGTCGGGGATGTCGTCGGGCCAGGCCCGCCGGCTCGCTCCGGGGGCGGTCTTCCTGCCGCCGGACTTCGACAGCTACGCCGCCGTGTCGCGCTCGATCGTCGCCGTCTTCGCCGCGGTGTCGGCGGCGGTGGAGTCGGCCTCGATCGACGAGGCGTTCCTCGACCTGACCGGATCCCGGCGGATGTACGGACCGGCCGCGGCGATCGGCGAACGGCTGCGGGCCACCGTGGCCGACGAGCAGGCCATCACCTGCTCGGTCGGTATCGGCCCGTCCAAGTTCGTCGCCAAGGTGGCCTCCCGCACCGCCAAGCCCGACGGTCTGGTGGAGGTGGCGCCCGAGGACGTGGTGGCCTTCCTGCACCCGATGCCCGTGGACGCCATGTGGGGGGTCGGCCAGCCGACGGCACAGAAGCTCGGCCGGCTCGGCATCGAGACCGTCGGCCAGCTCGCCCACGCGCCGGCCTCGACCCTGCGCCAGGCGTTCGGGCCGCACGCCGGCCGTGGGCTGCAGGAGCTGGCCTGGGGTCGTGACCGGCGCCGGGTCGTGGCCGGCCAGCCCGAACGCAGCATCAGCTCTGCTGAGACCCTCGGTCGGGACACCGACGACCCGGACGCCGTTCGGCTCGAGCTGTTGCGGATGGCCGACCGGACGACCCGCCGGATGCGCAAGGCCGGCCTGGTCGGCCGTACCGTCGCGGTCTCGCTGCGGTTCGCCGACTTCTCCGAGCTGACCCGGTCGGTGACCCTGGCGACCCCGACGGACGTGACCGAGGAGGTGTATGCGGCCGCGGCCGCGCTGTATGACCGGCTCGGCCTGCCGAAGGCCCGGATCCGACGGATCGGCGTCCGGGTCGAGGGCCTCGGGCCGGCGCATCGGGCGGCCCGCCAGCCCCAGCTCACCGACCCCGAACGGGGCTGGCAGGAGGCCGACCAGGCCGTCGACGCCGCGGTGCGCAAGTTTGGACCGACCGCCGTACGGCGCGCCGCCTTGACTCGTCCACGCTAATTTCCGGGATCCGTTTCGCTCAGCCCCAACCGGACCTAAACTTGTCGCGACCCCGCCCACCGGGCGGGGTCAGTCTGGTCCACGAAGCTTGCCCAGCGCCGTCGGTGAGAAACCTGCCGATCGGGGTGCGGTCGCGACGCGTACTATGACGGCGTAGCGAACGACGAGACTGCGGGAGGTGGCCGATGGCCCTGTCCGACGAGGAGCAACGGCTTCTCGAGCAAATGGAAGCGGCCCTGGCCGCTGAGGACCCCAAGCTGGTGAACGCCCTGCGCGGCACCGGGGTCCGGCGTGTGCACCGACGCCGAGCGGCGATCGCGGGGATCGGTTTCTTCGCGGGACTTGCTCTGTTGATCCTCGGCATCTCGACCAACCTGATCTTCAGCGTGCTGGGCTTCGTGGTGATGGTCGCGGCCGCAGTCACCGCCATCTACTCCTGGCAGCACGTCGGTACCAGCGCCGACCTGGGCCGTACCCGCGACCGTGCGACCACCGCTCAGGGCTCACGCCCGGCGGACAACCAGGGCTTCATGGACAAGATGGAGGAGCGCTGGCGCAAGCGCCGCGACGAGTCCGGCTTCTGACCCGGAACCAGCTCTGCTCCACCACGCACCTGCTCTTCGAGCGGGTGCGTTGTGCTGTCCGGACCCGCGCGGTCGGACCTGACCCATCCCGATGACCCGATGACCCGATGACCTGATGAGGCGCCGAGCCCTGCTCGGTGTCCTGAGCGCCGGCGCCGGCGTGCTGGCCACCGGCTGCTCGGCCGCTGACCCGCAGACCTCGGAGACCTCAACCGCGGAGGAGAGTCCAGTGCCCGCCACCTACACCTACGGCGACCTGCCCAGCCAGTTCGGCGAGCTGTCCCTGCCCGCCGGGACGGGCCCGGTACCGGTGGTGGTCGTCGTGCACGGCGGCTTCTGGCGGACCGGCTACGGAGCCGAGCTGGGCCGCCCGTTGGCCCAGGACCTGGTCGGCCACGGCTGGGCCGCGCTGAACGTCGAGTACCGTCGGGTCGGCCGTGGCCACAAGGCCGGTCGCGGCGGCTGGCCGCGGACCATGGTCGACGTCGCGGCCGCCGTTGACGCCCTGGCCACCGACGGCCAGCGGTTGGCGGACGGCCGGCTGCAGCTCGACCGGGTGGTCGGCCTCGGGCACTCCGCCGGCGGCCAGCTGGTGGGCTGGCTCGGCGCCCGACCGGGGCTGCCGGGGGGCACTCCCGGGGCCGACCCGGCCGTACGGCTGCGCGGGCTGGTCGCCCAGGCCGGCGTGCTGGACCTGGTCGGCGCCGCCCGTCAGCACGTCGGCGGGGACGCGGTCCCGGACCTGATGGGTGGCGGACCGGACGCCGAGGCGGCCGCGTACGCACTCGCCTCGCCGCTGGCCCGGTTGCCGCTGGGCGTCCCGTCGGTCTGCGTCCATGGCAGCGCCGACACCACGGTGCCCCTCAGCCAGTCCGAGACCTTCACCGCGGCGGCCCGCGCCGCCGGCGACGACAGCACCCTGATGACGCACGCCGGCGACCACCTCGACCCGATCACCGTGGGCACCCCGGCCTGGACCCTCTGCACCGACGCCATCACCCGACTGCTCGCCTAGACGCGTCCCGAGCTTGTCGAGGGCCCCGAAGGGGTTGCGACAACTCGTCCCGTCCTGACAGTCAGCGCAACCTCTTCGAGGCCTTCGACAAGCTCAGGGCGCGTTACAGCTCGCGGGCACCCCGGCGGAAGAGGGAGCGGGGGACCAGCAGACCGAGCAGTCGGCGGCGCCGGCTCAGCGGGGCGGCGATGCCGCGGCGGATCTCCGACGTCAGCTGGGGAACGCCGGCGGTGGCCTCGAGGTCGTCGAAGCGCCGGGAGTACCGGGACCGCTCCACCAGGGTGGCGACCTGACCGATGGCCGCAGACTCGGGGGTGTCGAGGCGGTGCGCGACCTCGGCGCTGATGGCGTGCGGGGACCCGCTGGGCCACGACCCGCCGTAGTCGAGCACGGTGTCCCGGATCTCCGCCCAGGCGGCTTCGACCTGCTCATCCGCCAGCTGGCCCCCGGCCAGCCGCGCACTTCGCCGACGGACCCGGATGGTCGCGGGTGCGGCGAGCAGCACGAGCACCAGCAGTCCGACGCCCGAACCCGCCAGCGTCTTGCCCCACGGGAACGCGGCGCTGCCGTCGCCGGTGGCGCCAGGGTCCTCCGGCGCCAGGGTCGGCCCGGAGCTGAGCGAGGGCGTGTCCTCGGTCGGCGCGACCGTGGGCTCGGTCGAGGGCTTGGTGCTCGGGTTGTCGGAAGTGGCCAGGGTCCAGGGCGGCGCCGAACCGGTGATGCTGCCCGGCGTCGGCTCGAACCGCACCCAGCCGAAGCCGGAGAAGTAGAGCTCGGGCCAGGCGTGCATGTCGCGGATGGAGACTGACCAGGTGTCGTCGCCCTGCTTCTTGCCGGGCAGGAAGCCGACCGAGACGCGGGACGGGATGCCGGCGATCCGGGCCATCATCGCCATCGAGGCGGCGAACTGCTCGCAGTAGCCGCGCTTGTCCCGCAGCAGGAAGTTCTCCAACGCCCGGTAGCCGTTGCCGGGGAGCGGTTCGACGCTGTACGTGAACTCGCCGCTGCGCAGGTACCCCTGGATCGCCGCCGCCTTCGAGGCCGCGGTGTCGTGACCCCGGACGACCTCCTCGGTGAGCCGGACCAGGTCTTCGGGCAGGTCCTTCGGGATGGCCGCGGTGACCGAGGAGTCGAGCGGGGTGCCCGCCACCGACTGGGCCAGCTCGTTCGCGCTCGGGCTGACGTCGGTGCTGGTCACGCCGTACGTGAGGTTGCGCAGCGCCTCGGGCCGGTTCTCGCCGTTGACCACGGTCAGGGAGTTCGCGTCGTAGCGCCAGTCGCCGGCAGCGGTGAAGCTGCGCGGCGCGTACGGCATCGGCAGGTACTGCGACTGGAAGTCGAGCACCGAGATGGTGACGTCGCGCTGCTTGCCGGAGGTGTCGTTCAGCCCGGGCACGAGCGGCAGCTGGTTGCCGGTGTTCAGCCGGATCTGGACGTTGCTGAAGCCGGACGCGTTGAACTGCGGCAGCGAGGCGAGCCGGAGGTACAGGCCGTCGGTGGAGTCCGTCCGGTAGGTGATGACCTCCTTGCCGGGAGGCTGGCGGAGGTTGCGGCGCAGGTCCAGGCTCGGGTCGGTCAGCTGCAGCGGGCCGTTCCCGCCGCTGCCGCTGCCGATCCCCAGGCCGGAGAGGTTGAGGGTGGGCAGGAGGGCGCTGAGCACCAGGGTGCCGATCACCGCCGGTACGCCGATCAGGGCAGCCGCCCGCCAGACCACGGGGGTGGCGCCGACGCTCTCGGCGGAGTCCAGGGAGAGGCCCCGGGTCCAGCGGCCGGTGGTGTTGAGCCCGTCGGCGACCAGGATGGCGAGGTAGCCGGTCGCGACGAGCAGAAAGCTGCGCAGCCCGGTGTCGGTGCCCAGCCCGACCGCCGGCACCAGGAACAGAGCCGCGAGCGGCGCGATCGACCACGCCGGTCGGCGGAGCCCGGTGGCGAGCAGGTCGGTCAGGATCAGCAGCGCCGCGATCGCGGTCGCGAAGATCAGCACCACCCCGTCGTCGGGGTCCATCGGCGTGCCCTGGGTCTGCATGTGCAGCACGCCGCTGCGCCACACGTCCAGGTAGTGCAGGTACCAGGTCTCGCCCTCCCCGGACAGCGACAGGGTCATGCTCAGCGCCAGGCTGAGCAGTGCGCCCATCAGCACCTGGACCCCCAGCACCAGTGCGGGTCCGAGCCGTGCGCGGTGCAGCAGAGCGGACGCGATCCCCAGCACGAGCAGGAAGCCCCAGCTCGCGCCGAGGTAGCGCAGGTCCGACGTCAGCGGGGTCAGCGTGAAGGCGCCCAGGAACAGGGCGAGGACGACGGCGATGGTGGTGCGGTCGCTGGCGCGCATCAGGCGGCCGCCCGGATCTGGGCGAGCGCGGCCCAGGCGTCGGCGACCCCCATGCCTCGCGGCACGTCGACCACCCGCCAGGCGTTCTCGCGCAGGATCTGGCCGGCCAGCTCGTGCTCGGCCCGCTGCCGCGGGGTGGCCGGGCTCTCGGCGAAGGTGTCCACGTCCAACATCAACGCCATGCCTTGGGATCGGTTCCGCTGCAGCCGCAGCAGGGTGTGGGCGTCCGCGGCGTCCATCCGCCCCAGCACAGCCACGACCAGCTGGCCGGCCCGGTCGTCGGCAGCGGACTGGACGGCGTGGTGCAGGCTCGAGGTCACCTTGCCCGTCAGGTCGGTGAGCCGGCTGACGACCAGCTCAGCCGAGGCCGAGCTGTGCTGGCCCATGCTGCCGGTGATGTGCAGCGGTCCGTCGGCCTCGAAGATCTCGACGCTGTACCCCTCGTCGAGGAAGTGCAGGGCCACCGAGGCCGCGGCCGAGATCGCCCACTCCAGCGAGCTGTGCAGCCCGCGGCCGGCGTGCGCCCCGATCCGGGAGTCGAGGATCACGTTGGCGCTGGGGTCCCAGGCCTGCTCCTCGCGGCGTACCATCAGCTCGCCGCGGTGGGCGGTCGAGCGCCAGTGGATCCGGCGCACCTCGTCGCCTTGCCGGTACTCACGGACGAGCGCGTCGTCCTGACCGACCACGCCGATCCGGTGCGGTCGCGCCTCACCGGTGCTGCCGCCACCGCCGGAGGCTCGCATCGGCGCGAGCGGGACGATCTGCGGAGTGACCATGACGTCGCTGGTCGCCACGAACTGGCGGTCGAGCTGGACCAGCCCGAACGGGTCGGTGGTCCGCACCATCAACGGTCCGGTGGTGAAGCGGCCGCGGACCCGGCCGAGCAGCGGATACTCCACCTCGCGCCGCCAGCTGATGTCGGGCTTGTCGACCAGGAAGCGGGGCCGCAGCCCGAGCTCACGCGGCACGGAGTCCTCGAGCATTAAGATCCCGGCGGGCAGCCGGCCGTCCTGGCCGAGGGTGATCCGGCCACGCATCGGCGAGCCGAGCGGTACCTCGGGCGGGTCGATCGAGCGTTCGCACGACAGCCGCAGCCGCGCGCGGGAGACGAGCACGGCCGCGACCGCGGGCAGGGCGAGCAGCAGCACCGCCAGCCGCAGCACGTCGCGTTGACCGGCCAGCAGCCCGGTCAGCAGCCCGACCAGACCGACGACGACGAAGAGGCGGCCACGTGCGGTCAGTAGGCGCCAGGGCCGACGCACGAGCTCAGATCCTGGCCGCGGCGGCGGGACGGCCGGTCAGGTTCGGCCGGTCGGGCAGGTGCACCGACGAGACGGCGGACGCGATGATGTCGGTCACCGTCCGCCGAGCCAGCTGGGCCTCGGTGGAGAGCAGCACCCGGTGGGCCAGCACCGAGACCCCGAGCGCGGCGACGTCGTCGGGGCTCACGTAGTCGCGGCCGGCCAGGGCGGCGTACGCCCGGCTGGCCCGCAGCAGCTGCAACGTGGCGCGCGGCGAGGCGCCGAGCCGGAGGTCGCGGGAGTTGCGGGTCGCGTTCACGACCTGGACGAGGTAGTGCTTGACCGCCGGGCTGACGTAGATCGTCTTCACGGCGTCGATCAGGCCGCGCAGGGTGGCCGCGTCCGTCACGGGGGAGAGATCGTTCAGGGGGTCGGAGGTGCCGTGGGACTCGAGCATGTCGAGCTCGGCGTTCGGTGTCGGGTAGCCCATTTCGATCCGGGCCATGAAGCGGTCTCGCTGGGCCTCGGGGAGGGGATAGGTGCCCTCCATCTCGATCGGGTTCTGGGTGGCCACGACCATGAAGGGGGACTCGAGCAGGTACGTCGTGCCGTCGACGCTGACCTGCCCCTCCTCCATCGACTCCAGCAGCGCTGACTGGGTCTTCGGTGAGGCGCGGTTGATCTCGTCCCCGACCACGATGTTGGCGAAGATGCCGCCCGGCTTGAACTCGAAGTCGCGGGTCTCCTGGTTGAAGATGGAGACGCCCGTGATGTCGGAGGGCAGCAGGTCGGGGGTGAACTGGATCCGCCGGACCGAGCCGGCGATGGAGCGGCCGAGAGCCTTCGCGAGCATCGTCTTGCCCACACCCGGCACGTCCTCCACCAGCAGGTGGCCCTCGGCGAGCAGCACGACCAGGGCGAGGTCGACCGAGCTGCGCTTGCCTTCGATCACCGACTCGATGCCGGCGCGGACCTTGCCCATCACCGAGACGACGTCACCGAGGGAGTACGCGCTGCCGGTCTCGTCGAGATCGGTTCTCTCATAGCTCAGACTCACGCTTGCCTCCGTCCGGAGGGGACGTGGCCCGGCGTCGAACCGCCCGTCCCTAACGTCCCCGCGCCACGCGGGGCCGTCGGCCTCGTCGCGGTCCTGGTCATGGTATGCGCCCCTGGTCGAGCGCGCGCCTAAACCTTACGTGGTCGCTCCGACAGGACTCGAGGCGTACGAACCCAGCTCCTGGAGCGGAACAGCGCCGCTAAGGGTGCAAGTGGAGGGAAGTGGAGTAGAGTGGCGGAAAGTGGAGCACGGGGGGTCGTGAATGCGGAGCAAGCCCAGCCGGAATGGGCGCCGGCGTGCTGAGGAGGAGGCGGTGAACACGCTTTTCGTTCACCGACGACGACGAAGTAGCCGGGTCAGAGCTCATTCCGCAGGCGAAGCGAAGCGAGCCAATCAGAGAGGGGCGCAATCGTGTTCTTGGGCACGCACACCCCGAAGCTCGACGAAAAGGGACGACTCATCCTGCCGGCGAAGTTCCGCGACGAGCTGGCTGACGGCCTGGTGATCACCCGGTTCCAGGAGCGGTGCCTGGCGATCTGGCCGATGGCCACGTTCGTCGAGGTCGCGCAGTCGGTCCAGGGCGCCTCGTCGAGCCAGCAGGTCCGCGACTACCAGCGGATGCTCGCCTCCGGCGCCTCCGACGAGACGCCGGACAAGCAGGGCCGCATCACCGTCCCGCCGCACCTGCGGGCGTACGCGGGGCTGGACAAGGAGTGCGTGGTGGTGGGGGCCATCAACCGGGTGGAGGTGTGGGACGCCACCGCCTGGGAGCAGTACTCGGCGCAGAAGGAGACGGCCTACGCCGGGCTCGACGAGGCCGGGTTCCCCGGCGTCTGATCCGCCAGCAGGACAGCACGACCAGCACGACAGCACGACAGCACGACAGCACGACCAGCACGGAACGCAGGACGCACGCGGCGCGTGTGCAGAGGCTTCAGCCCGAGGGTCCGACCTCCCTGGCGCACCTTCCCCGGTGCCAGGTAGTCGTTCGGGGCCCCCGGGTTGAAACCCCCGCACACGGGTCCAACAGAGGAGAAGGGTCGAGATGGCGTCGTCGGACGAGCGGGTGCACGTCCCCGTCATGCTGTCCGAGGTGGTTGCCCTGCTCGCGCCCGCGCTGACCCCGGCCGACGCACTCCTCACCGATTCCCACGGCGCTCCACCGGTGCTGGTGGACGGTACGCTCGGCCTCGCCGGGCACGCGGCCGCGCTGCTGGAAGCCTGCCCGCAGGCCCGGCTGATCGGGCTCGACCGTGACCCGCAGGCGCTGGAGCGGGCGCGGCTGCGGCTGGCCCCGTACGCGGACCGGGTCACCTTGGTCGAGGCTGTCTACGACGAGCTGCCGGCGGTGCTCGCCGACCTCGGCCAGCCGCGGGTGCAGGGGGTGCTGCTCGACCTCGGGCTCTCCTCGCTGCAGATCGACGACCCGAGCCGCGGGTTTGCCTACGCCCAGGACGCGCCGCTCGACATGCGGATGGGCCCCCAGGACCTGACGGCGGCCGACGTGCTGAACACCTACTCCGCCCCCGACCTGGCCCGGGTCCTGCGCCGCTACGGCGAGGAGCGGTTCGCCGACCGGATCGCCCGCCGGGTGGTGGAGGCGCGGGCCGACGAGCCGTTCACCAGCTCGGGACGGCTGGTCGAGCTGCTCTACGCCGCCATCCCCGCGGCCACTCGCAAGACCGGCGGCCACCCCGCCAAACGGACGTTCCAGGCCCTGCGGATCGAGGTCAACGCCGAGCTGGAGGCCCTCGAGGCCGTGCTGCCCAGTGCCGTCGCTGCGCTCGCGGTCGACGGCCGGATCGCCGTCCTGGCCTACCACTCGCTCGAGGACCGGCTGGTCAAGCAGCTGCTCGCCGTCCGCTCCGCCAACCGGGCGCCGCGGGACCTGCCCGTCGTGCCGGCCGGGATGGGTCCCGAGCTGCGGCTGCTCACCCGCGGGGCCGTGCGGCCCACGCCGGAGGAGTCCGAGACCAACCCGCGCGCCGCATCGGCGCGGCTGCGGGCCGCCGTACGCATCGACGAGCCGAGCCCGCGGGGCCGGTCACTTCAGGAGGTGGGCGTATGAGCGCTCTGTGGGCACCGCTCGACCCGGCGACCGGTACGGGGGTCGCCGCCGACCGGCGACGCTCTGCGCCGCTGCGGGCCGTCTCCGCACCTGCCCGCCGGATGCCCCGCGCGCCTTTCCTGCTCGTGCTGATCGGTGTGTTCGGCTTGGGCATGGCCGGACTCCTGATGCTCAACACGACCCTGCAGAACCAGGCCTTCGCCTCGCGCGCGCTGGACCGGCAGGCGACCGAGCTGGCCTACACCCAGGCCGACCTGCAGAACCAGATCGACGACGTCTCGGCGCCGCCCGAGCTGGCCCGCCGCGCGTCTGCGCTGGGAATGCGAGCCAACCCGTCCCCCGCGCTGCTGGTGCTGCCCAGCGGCAAGGTGGTCGGCCTCGCCACCCCCGTGACCGGGAACGAGCTGAAGAGCCTGATCGTCTACACCCCGGCCGAGGTCGCGGCCAACAAGGCGGCAGCCAAGGCTGAGGCGGCCGCCAAGCTCGCCCGGGAGAAGGCCGAGGCCAAAGCCGAGGCCGCAGCCGCCAAGGCGAAGGCCAAGGCGGACGCCGTGAAGGCCAAGGCAGACGCCGTGAAGGCGAAAGCCAAGGCGAAGGCGGACGCCGCCGCCGCCAAGAAGACGGCGGCGGCGAAGGCGGCGGCCAAGAAGAAGTCGACGAGTGACGCGGCAACGGGCGGGCGCGGCTGATGTCGGAACGGCGTCCCCACCCGAGCGGCTCCGGCAGCCGGACCGCCGCCCGGACCCCCGCCTCGGGCACCCGGTCGGGCGTCCGGACCGTCCGGGCTGACGCGCGCGGCGAGCGTCCGCTGCGCCGACCCCGGGCCGACGCCCGCCCCTCGTCGTCGGCGACCCGGCCCGCTGCGCGTACCTCCTCGGCCCGGACGGGTGGTCGGCCGCCGCGGCGTCGCCGCGACCAGCTGGCCGCGGTGCGGCTGCCGCTGGCCTCCTCGCCCCGCCGGCTGCACGCCATCCTCGTGGTGATCGCGGTCGGGTTGTCGCTGTGTGGCGGCCGGCTGCTGCAGCTGCAGGGCTTCGACGCCTCCGCGTACGCCGCCACCAGCGCCGACCAGTTCACCCGGACCCTGCCGCTGCTGCCGTCGCGCGGCAAGATCACCGACCGCAACGGCGAGGTGCTGGCCTCCACCCAGCCGGCCGTCGCGGTGACCGCGGACCCGACCCTGACGTACCCGGCTACGACGTCTGGGGGTACGCCCCTTGATCCGGCGGCCCGCTTCGCCTACGTCAGCAACATCGCCCTCATCCTGAGCGGCTACCTCCAGATGCCGACCACCGAGCTGATGCCGCTGCTGACCAAGCCCAACACCCACTTCGTCTACCTGAAGAAGAAGGTCCCGGCGCTCACCTACAGCAGACTCGCGGCTGACCTCGCCGATCGGGACATCTACGGCGTCTTCCGCGAGAGCGACCCGATCCGGACCTATCCGGCGGGCTCGGTCGGCTCGTCGGTGGTCGGCTTCGTCGGCGCGGACGGCAAGGGCCTCGCCGGCCTGGAGCTGCAGATGAACTCTGCCCTCGCCGGCGTCGAGGGCAAGGAGACGTACGAGAGCGCACCGAACGGCAGCAAGATCCCGCTCGGCTCGAGCTCGATGACCCCCGCCCAGAACGGCGTCAACGTCCAGCTCTCGCTGGACTCGGAGCTGCAGTACACCGCCGAGCGCCGGCTGGCCGCGCAGGTGCAGAAGACCGGGGCCGACTCCGCGTTCGCGATCACGATCGACGTGAAGACCGGCCAGGTCCTGGTGCTGGCGAACGCGCCGTCCTTCGACTCGGGAGACCCGCAGCAGTCCGACCCCGAGGACCGCGGCAACCGGGCCGCTCAGGCGCCGTACGAGCCGGGCAGCGTGGAGAAGGTCCTGACCTCGGCGGCCTTGATCGACTCCGGCACGGCGACCCCGAAGAGAGAGGTGGCGATCCCGCCCCGGCTCTTCTCCGGCGGCGCCTACATCTATGACCACTTCAGGCACGGGGAGCTGCACTACAACATGCGCGGCGTGGTGGCGAACTCCTCCAACATCGGCACGGCCCTGCTCACCCGACAGATGGACAAGCAGAAGCTGCACGACTACCTGACCTCTTTCGGCCTGGGGCGGCCGACCGGTATCGAGGTGCCGGGCGAGGCCTCCGGGATCCTGCCCGCCGGCGACATGACGGACTCCCAGCGCGACCAGATCGCCTTCGGCCAGGCCCTGTCGGTCTCCGGGGTCCAGGAGGCGGCCGCGATCGCCGGCATCATCAACGGCGGCGTCTACCACCCGCCGACGCTGATCAAGTCCCAGACCGACGCCAACGGGGTCGAGCTGCCCAATCCGCAGGACAACCCCCGCCGGGTCGTCTCGGCGGCGACCTCGGCTTCGGTACGCGACCTGATGGCCGCCGTCGTCGACAGCGCGAACGGCGTGAGCAACCTGGGTCTGGCCGCTTACAACAGCGGTGGCAAGACCGGGACCGCGCAGCGGGCCGACTCCAAGTGCGGCTGCTACAAGGGTTACGTCACCTCCTACGTGAGCTTCGCCCCGCTGAACGACCCCAAGCTGCTGACGTACGTGGTGGTCACCAACCCCCGCCACGGTGACACGGGCACCAGCACGGCCGCTCCGGTGGTCAAGGACCTGATGAACCTGGCGCTGCCGCGCTACTCGGTCACCCCGGACAAGAAGAAGCGCACGCCGCTGCCGACCACGTGGTGAGCCGGGGAGATGGCCGCTCCGGCGCTGGACCGACCCCGGGTGGGGCGGCGACCGGCCGCCCGCTCCGGTGGGGTCGGTAGCGTCGCTGCTGTGTCTCGTCCCACGTCCGCCGCCGGGTCGTCGACCCTGCGCCCGCGGACGGGCCGCCCGGTCCCGCTGAGCGTCCTCGCCACGGTGGCCGGCGCGTCGGGGGAGCGGTCCGGTCTGGACCCGCAGGTCACCGGCATCACCCTCGACTCGCGGCTGGTCGTGCCGGGCGACCTCTACGTGGCCCTCCCCGGTCAGCGGCACCACGGCGCCGCCTTCACCGCGGCGGCAGCCCACGCGGGGGCGGTCGCGGTGGTGACCGATGCCGAGGGGCTGACGGCGGCCGCGGCGGCCGGCGTGCCGGTGCTGGTCGCCGCGGACCTGCGGTCGGTGCTGGCCCGCGTGGCCGCTGAGATCTACGGCCGACCGGCCGACCGGCTCACCACGTACGGGATCACCGGCACCAACGGCAAGACCACGACCGGCTTCCTGCTCGACGCCGCGCTGCGGGCGACCGGCCGGCGGACCGGCATGGTCGGCACCATCGGCTTCCTGCTCGACGGCGAACCGCTGGACGCGACCCGGACGACGGTCACGACGCCGGAGTCGCCCGAGCTGCAGGCGCTGCTGGCCCACCTGGCCGAGGCCGGGGCCGACTCGGTGGTGCTGGAGGTGTCCTCGCACGCACTGGTCCTCGGCCGGGTCGACGCCATCGTCTTCGACGTCGCCGCCTTCACCCACTTCGGCCGGGACCACCTCGACTTCCACGGCGACGAGGAGTCCTACTTCGCCGCCAAGGCGCAGCTGTTCACCCCCGCTCGCGCCCGTCGGGTGGTGCTGAACGTCGACGACCCCCGCGGTCGCCAGCTGCTGGCGCAGGTGCGGACCACGCCCGAGCTCGAGGTGCGGACGGTGTCCCTGGGCGCCGCCGACGCCGACTACCTGCTGCTGGACGGCCACCTCAGCGCCAACGGTGGCACCGCGGTCACCGCCCGGGCGGCCGGGCGCGAGCTGTCGTTCACGGTGGGGCTGCCGGGAGACTTCAACGTCCGCAACGCCCTGACCGCGCTGGCCATGGTGGAGCTGGCCGGCGGCGACGTCGAGCTCGCCGCCACCGGGCTGGCGGATGCGACCGTGCCGGGGCGGATGGAGCGGGTCCCGCTGCCGGCCGGGGCACCCGCCGTGGTGGTCGACTTCGCGCACACCCCGCAGGCGGTGACGGCGTCGCTGCGGGCGTTGCACGGGCGCCGCTGCGTCGTCGTGCTGGGCTGCGGCGGCGACCGGGACCCGCACAAGCGCGGACCGATGGGTGCGGCCGCCGCCGCCGACGCGGCCGTGGTGGTGGTGACCGACGACAACCCGCGCTCAGAGGAACCAGCCGCGATCCGGGCGGCTGTGCTGAGCGGAGCCCGGAGCGTCGCGGTCACCAGCGGGGCGCAGGTGGTCGACGGCGGCGACCGGCGGCAGGCGATCCGGACGGCGCTGACCCTGGCCGGGCCGGGCGACGTGGTCGCCGTGCTCGGCAAGGGCCACGAGACGACCCAGCAGGTGGGGGACCGGCTGCTGCCCTTCGCCGACGCCGAGGTGGTCCGCGAGGAGTGGGCCGGGCTCACCGCTCTCGGGGGACCGACGTGATCGGGGTCGCGCTCGGCTCGCTGGCGGCGCTGCTCGGGGCGGTGCCGGCGGGCGACCGGTACGCCCTGGTCACCTCCGTGGTCGCGGACTCGCGCCAGGTGCAGCCCGGTGCCCTCTTCGTCGCGTTGGCCGGGGCCCGGGTGGACGGTCACGACCACGTCCTGGGCGCCGTCGACGACGGTGCGGTGGCCGCCCTCACGCAGCGGGACGTCCCGCCGGCTCCCTGCCTGGTGGTCGACGACCCGCTGGCCGCGCTCGGCCGGGTGGCCCGGCACGTCGTCGACCTCGGCGTCGCGGGCGGCCTGCAGGTGGTCGGCATCACCGGCTCCCAGGGCAAGACCTCGACCAAAGACCTGCTTGCGCAGGTGCTGGAGGCCGCCGGACCGACGGTCGCACCGGTGGGCAACCTCAACAACGAGCTCGGGGTGCCGCTGACCGCGTGCCGGATCGACACCGCGACCCGGTTCCTCGTCGCCGAGCTCGGCGCCCGCGGGATCGGCCACATCGCCTACCTCTGCGGGATCGTCGCCCCGCGGGTCGGCGTCGTGCTCAACGTCGGCCAGGCCCACGTCGGCGAGTTCGGCGGTCAGGACGCCATCGCCCGCGCCAAGGGCGAGCTGGTCGAGGCGCTGCCGGCGGACGGGCGTGCGGTGCTGAACGCCGACGACCCGCGGGTGTGGGCCATGCGGTCCCGGACGCCGGCCCCCGTCCTGGCCTTCTCGGTCCGCGGCGCGCCGGAGGGGCCCGGGCTGTGGGCGAGTGACCTTGCGGCGGACCGGCTGGGCCGGCACCGGTTCCGGCTGCACGCCCGGACGGCCGCCGGAGCCGAGGACACCGCGGACGTCCGGCTGCTGCTCACCGGGCGGCACCAGGTGGCCAACGCGGTCGCTGCTGCTGCCGCCGCGACCGCCGTGGGCCTCGATCTCGGCCCGATCGCCGCCGCGCTGGGCCACGCCCGACCCCGCTCCCGCTGGCGGATGGAGCTCACCGAGCGGCCCGACGGGGTCGTGGTCATCAACGACGCGTACAACGCCAACCCCGACTCGATGCGCGCGGCGGTCGCCACGCTGGCCGAGCTCGGCCGGGCCAACGGCAGCCGGACCTGGGCGGTCGTCGGGGACATGCTCGAGCTCGGCGGCACCGCCGAGGCCGAGCACGCCGACCTCGGCCGCTACCTCGTCGACCAGCAGGTGAGCGGGGTCTTCGCGGTCGGGGAGCACGCCGCCGGGCTGGTCGCCGCGGCCCTCGCGGCGGGCGGCGACCCTGCTCTCACCCGGGCCAGTCCGGACAAGCAGGACGCACTGGACGCCGTCCGCGCGGTGCTGGCGCCGGGCGACGTCGTGCTGGTCAAAGCGTCGCGTGGCTTAACCTTGGACACCGTGGCCGAAGCCCTGACGGTCCCCGCCGGGGTCGCCCAGCCGGGTGAGACGCCGCGTGACCAGCCGACCGACCGCAGTGAGGACCCCGCGTGAAGACCATCGTTTTCGCGGGTGCGCTGGCGCTGCTCGGCACTCTGCTCGGCACTCGAGCGGCCATCACCGTGCTCGTCAAGCGGGGCTACGGCCAGCTGATCCGTGACGACGGACCGACCTCCCACCACGTCAAGCGCGGCACCCCCACGATGGGCGGGCTGGTGATCATCGCGTCCGTGGTCGTGGCCTACTTCGCCGCCCACCTGATCACCCTGACCGCGCCATCGGCCTCGGCCCTGCTCGTGCTGTTCCTCTTCGCAGGGCTCGGCGTGGTCGGCTTCCTGGACGACTACATCAAGATCAGCAAGCAGCGTTCGCTCGGCCTGCGCAGCAAGGCCAAGATCGCCGGCCAGTCGATCGTCGCGATCATCTTCGCGCTGCTGGCGCTGCAGTTCCCCGACGAGCGCGGCATCACGCCCGCGTCCAACGCGATCTCTTTCCTGCGCGACATCCGCTGGGCCGACGACGTACCGGTCGTCCTGGTCGTGATCTGGGTGATGCTGCTGATCGCCGCCGCCAGCAACGGGGTCAACCTCACCGACGGGCTCGACGGCCTCGCCGCTGGGGCCTGCGTGATGATCTTCGGCGCGTACGCCTTGATCAACATCTGGCAGTACAACCAGTCCTGCGCCTACACCGCCTCGGCGGGGCCGAAGTGCTATGAGGTCCGCGACCCGTACGACCTGGCCGTGGTGGCCATCGCGCTCGCCGGCGCCTGCTTCGGGTTCCTGTGGTGGAACGCCGAACCCGCGAAGATCTTCATGGGCGACACCGGATCGCTGTCGCTGGGCGGAGCGCTCGCCGGGATGGCGATCTTCACCCGCACCGAGCTGTTGTTGATCATCCTCGGCGGGCTGCTGGTGATCGAGGTGATGTCGGTGATCCTGCAGACCAGCTACTTCAAGCTCACCCGGCGGCTGACCGGCACCCCGCGCCGGCTGTTCAAGATGACCCCGTTCCACCACCACTTCGAGCTGCTGAACTGGGCTCAGGTCACCATCGTGATGCGCTTCTGGATCATCGCCGGCCTCTTCGTCTCCGCCGGCCTCGGCATCTTCTACGCCGAATGGGTGGCCGGGACATGACATCGCTGCGCGAGGCCCACCGTCGCTGCGCGACTGACGCGCGGTCGCTGCGCGACCGGAAAGGCGTGGAGGGCTTCGCCCGCGACTCTTGGTTCCGTCGAACCAAGCCCCTCCTTCGTCGGGGACGGTTCGACGGCGGACTCCGTCCGAGGCCGTTCCCTGAGTACCCAGCAGCAGGGCGCCGACGGCGAGTGCTGGTCGAAGGGTGCCGGTCGTGAGTGTCAGCTGGCTGCCCGCCGCCGACGGGGCGTCGCCGTGGGAGCAGGCGCACGTGGTGGTGGCCGGGGTCGGGGTGTCCGGGTTCGCGGCGGCGGACGGGCTGTTGCAGTTCGGCGCGCGGGTCACCGTGCTGGACGACTCGGCGAGTGCCGCCAACGCCGACAAGGGCGCGTTGCTGGAGGTGCTGGGCGGGACGGTCCGGCTCGGTCCGGGCTCGACGGCAACCCTGCCGGCCGACGCCGACCTGGTGATCACCACCGGCTGGTCGCCGGCGAACCCGCTGCTGGCCGCCGCTGCTGCGCGCGGAATCCCGATCTGGAGCGAGGTCGAGCTCGCCTGGCGGCTCAGCCGGCCGGCGAAGGTGATCCCGTGGCTCGGCATCACCGGCACCAACGGCAAGACCACGACCACCCAGATGCTCGAGTCGATGCTGCAGGCCTCCGGGCTGCGCACGGCCGCGGTCGGCAACATCGGCCGGCCGGTGATGGAGATCGTGCTCGACCCCGAGCCGTACGACGTGCTGGCCGTGGAGCTGTCCAGCCACCAGCTGCACTGGTCGCACTCACTCGCCCTGCACTCGGCCGCCGTGCTCAACCTGCAGCCCGACCACCTGGAGTGGCACGGCTCGTACGAGGCCTACTCGGCGGCGAAGGCCACCATCTACGAACGGGTCTCGGTCAGCTGCGTCTACAACGTGGCCGATCCCGCCACCGAGCGGATGGTCGAGCAGGCCGAGGTGGTCGAGGGCGCGCGCGCCATCGGCTTCACCCTCGGCACCCCCGGGCCGTCGATGCTCGGCGTCGTCGAGGACCTGGTCGTCGACCGTGCCTTCATCGAGCAGCGCCGCGACTCCGCGCTCGAGCTGGCCAAGCTGAGCGACATCACCCCCTTCGCGCCACACAACGTGGCCAACGCCCTCGCCGCCGCCGCGCTGGCCCGCTCGTACGGCGTGCATCCGCTCGCGGTCCGCGACGGGCTGCGCAACGTCACCCTCGGCTCGCACAAGATCCAGACCGTCACCGAACGCGACGGCGTCCGCTGGGTCGACGACTCCAAGGCCACCAACCCGCACGCGGCGGACGCGGCCCTGCGGGCGTTCGGGTCGACCGAGCCAGGTGATCCGGCCGGCCAGGTCGTGTGGATCGCCGGCGGACAGGCCAAGGGCACCACCTTCGACGACCTGGTGGCGACCCACGCCGGCCGGCTCCGGGGGGCCGTGCTGCTCGGGGTGGACCGGGCGGTGATCGGGGAGGCACTCGCTCGACACGCGCCCGAGGTCCCCGTCCGGGTCATCGAGGCAACCGACACTAGAGCCATGGAGCAGGCCGTGGCGGCGGCTGCCTCGCTGGCTCGACCAGGCGATGTGGTGCTGCTCGCCCCGGGGTGCGCCAGCAAGGACATGTACACCGACTACGCCGCCCGCGGCCACGCCTTCGTGCAGGCGATCCGGGGGCTCAGCTCCGGACCGGGCCGGACGGGGTAGCCGAGCGACGAAGGAGCACCACGCTGTGGCGACACTGAACCCCCCGCGAGGCGGGGCCTCCACAGCCGGATCCCCTCCGGCCGACCCCGCGGCGCCACGTGGCTCGGGCAAGCGCGCGCGGCTGGCCGCCGGGCCACGGTCGAGCGTGGCGTCGGAGGTGCTCGGCTGGTTGCGGGCGGTCCTCGACCGGCCGATGACCAGCTATCACCTCGTGCTCGGCTCGGTCGCACTGCTGCTCATCCTCGGGCTGATGATGGTGCTCTCGGCCTCCAGCGTCAACGCCTACGTCAATTTCGGCGACTCGTACTACTACGTGAAGCGACAGGCGCTGTTCCTCGGCGCCGGCCTGGTCGGCGCGGTCGTGGTGATGCGGATGCCGACCAACGCGCTGCGCGCGCTCAGCTGGTTCGCCATCGGTCTGGCCGTGGTGCTACTGACGCTGACCTACACCAAGCTCGGGATCGAGAAGGGCGGCAACCGGAACTGGCTCTATCTCGGGTCGGAGGCCTTCTCGGTCCAGCCGGCCGAGTTCGCCAAGCTGGCGATGATCATCTGGGGCGCGGACGTACTGGCCCGCAAGCAGCGGCTGCTCGACCGGCCGCTGCACCTGCTGGTGCCCTACCTGCCGGTGAGCGGCCTGCTGATCCTGCTCGTGGTGTTCCAGGGGGACGCCGGGACCGCGGTCGTGATGGCCGCCATCGTCGCCGGGGTGCTCTGGATCGTCGGCGCCCCGCTGCGGCTGCTCGGCCTGCTGGGCGGCATCGGCGGGCTCGGCGTGGTCGGCCTCTTCGTCACCAGCGCCAACCGGATGCGCCGGCTGGCGGCCTTCCTCGACCCCACCGCCGACCTGAACGGGGCCAACGACCAGTCGTCCGCCGGTGTGGAGGCGATCGCCTCCGGCGGCTGGTGGGGCGTCAACATCGGCGGCAGCCGGCAGAAGTGGGGCAGCCTCCCCGAGGCGCACACCGACTACATCTTCGCTGTCCTCGGCGAAGAGCTGGGCTTTTTCGGCGCTCTGATGGTGCTGGCGTTGTTCCTGGTCCTCGGCTACGCCGGGATCCGGATCGCCACCCGAGTCGCGGACCCGTTCTCCCGTTACGCCGCGGGCGGGGTCACCATCTGGTTCATGGTCCAGGCGCTGGTCAACCTGGCGGTCGTGCTGCGGCTGCTGCCGGTCGCCGGCGTCCCGCTGCCGCTGGTCTCCTACGGCGGCTCGTCGCTGCTCGCCAACCTCCTCGCGATCGGTGTCCTGCTGGGCTGCGCCCGCCGCGAGCCGGCCGCCCACAAGGTGCTGGGCGCCAAGTCGACGCGCCGCAACCGGGCCCGGGTCAGCACCGTCGTCGGGTCGCGGACAGGCCGGAGCGGCGGGTGAACGGCGCCCCGGCTCCGCCGTCGGTCGTGCTGGCCGGTGGCGGCACCTCCGGCCACACCTCGCCGCTGATCGCCACCGCCGAGGAGCTGCGGCGCCAGCACCCCGAGGCGCGGCTGACCGCCGTCGGCACCGCCCGCGGGCTGGAGGTCACGGTGGTCCCGGCGGCCGGGCTGACGCTGGAGCTGATCCCGCCCGTCCCGCTGCCCCGGACGCCCGGCGTCGACCAGGCCCTCGTGGGCGTCCGGCTGTGGCGCGCGGTCGCCGCGTCGGTGGCGCTGCTGCGTCGGGTCGAGGCCGACGTGGTGCTGGGCTTCGGCGGCTACGTCTCCACCCCGGTCTACCTGGCCGCTCGCCGGCTGGGCCTACCGATCGTGCTGCACGAGCAGAACGCGCTGCCCGGCCTGGCCAACCGGCTCGCCGCTCGGCTCACCCGGCACGTCTACACCTCCTTCCCGGACACGCCGCTGCCGCACGCCAGCTACCTCGGGCTGCCGTTGCGCCGTTCGATCACCACTCTCGACACCGCGGCGGCCCGGCCGGCGGCGCGGGCGACGTTCGGGCTGCCCGGGACCGGTCCGGTGCTGCTGGTCAGCGGCGGCTCGCAGGGCGCGGCCAGCATCAACCGCGCCGTGCTCGGGGCCCGGACGGCACTGCTCGCCGCCGGGGTGTCGGTGCTGCACGTGCTCGGCCCCAAGAACCTGACCGCTGAAGCGGTGCCGGAGTCCGACGAGGCCAGCGGGGCGGCGTACCGACCCGTCGGGTACGTCGATGCGATGGAGGACGCGTACGCCGCCGCGGACCTGATGCTGGGCCGTTGCGGGGCGAGCACGGTGCTGGAGACCGCTGCGGTGACCCTGCCCGCGGTCTTCGTGCCGTACCCGCACGGCAACGGCGAGCAGGGCCGCAACGCCGAGCTCGTCGTCGGGGCCGGCGGCGGTCTGCTGCTGGACGACGCCGACTGCACCCCGGCCTGGGTCACCGACACCGTGCCCGCGCTGCTGGCCGACGACGTCCGGCTGGCCGGGATGACCGCGGCCCTCCGCGGCGTTGCCCGGCTGGACGCCGCGTCTCAGCTCGCGTCCCGGACGTGGGAGGTGTGTCACTGATGGGTTTGGTCGATCCGGTCGAGCTGGTTCCTGTCGCCGAGCTGGGGCCGGTGCACTTCATCGCTATCGGCGGTTCCGGGATGAACGGCATCGCCACCATGCTGACCCAGCTGGGGGTGTCGGTCAGCGGCAGCGACCGGTCCGACTCGGCGTACCTGCGCGCCCTCGAGACCTCCGGCGCCCGGGTGCACGTCGGGCACGCCGCCGACCAGCTGGGTGACGCGCAGACCGTGGTCGCCTCGTCGGCGATCCGGGAGGACAACCCCGAGCTGGCCGAGGCCCGCCGCCGCGGGCTGCGGGTGCTGCACCGCAGCGCCGCTCTGGGTTCGTTGATGCTCGACCGCCGCGGAGTGGCCGTCGCCGGCACCCACGGCAAGACCACCACCACCGCGATGCTGGCCCGGGTGCTGACCGGCTGCGGGCTCGACCCGTCGTTCGTCATCGGCGGCGCCCTCACCGGCACCAAGACCGGGGGCCACCTCGGCGGCGGCGACGTCTTCGTGGTCGAGGCCGACGAGAGCGACGGCTCGTTCCTGCAGTACCCGGCCGAGGTGGCGGTGGTCACCAACGTCGACCCCGACCACCTGAGCAACTGGGGGACCGCGGAGCACTACGCCGACGGGTTCCTCACCTTCGCCACGTCCGCCCGGGTGCGGCTGCTGGTGGTCAGCGCGGACGACCCGGGGGCGGTGACGCTCACTGCTCGCGTGCGGGCCACCCTCGGCGACCGGCCTGACCCGCTGACGGTCCTCACCTTCGGCGAACACCCGGACGCCGACGTCCGGATCAGCGACGCGCGTTTCGCCGGTACGGGCTCGGCGTTCACCCTCACCGCCGACGGCCACGGCGGACCAGTCACGCTGTCGGTCCCGGGTCACTACAACGTGCTCAACGCCGCCGCCACGTACGCCGTCGCCACCTGGCTGGGCGCGCCCGGGGCGGGGGTCCGCGGGCAGCTCGACGGCTACGCCGGCACCAACCGCCGCTTCCAGCTGGTGGGCACCGTCGACGGCATCCGCGTCTTCGACGACTACGCTCACCACCCGACCGAGGTGCGCAACACGCTGCTTGCCGCCCGGACCGGCGTCGGTGACGGCCGGGTCGTCGTCTGCTTCCAGCCCCACCTCTACACCCGTACCCGCGACTTCTCGCGCGAGCTGGCCGCCGCGCTCGAGCTGGCCGACGAGGCCGTCGTGATGGACGTCTGCGGAGACCGCGAAGACCCGATCCCGGGCGTCGACGGCGCCCTGGTCGCGCACGCGGTCGGCGGGGCGACCCACGTCACCTACGAGCCCGACTGGGACCTCGCTGCCCCGACGGTGGCGCGGATCGCCCGGCCGGGCGATCTCGTCATCACCGTCGGCTGCGGCGACGTCACCAAGGTCGCGCCCAAGATCGTGTCCGAGCTGACCCTGACCCGAGGAGCCGCATGATTCCCACCGCCGTCGACACCCGACGCGGGTCGAGCACTCAGCCGACCCGGGCGGGCGCGTCCGTGCCCGGCCCGTTGCGCGCCGAGCTGCAGCGTCGCCGGTCGCGTCGCCGCGCGCTCGTCCGGGCAGCGGTCGTCCTGCTGCTCGTGCTGCTGCTGGCCGTCGCCGGCTGGCTGGTCGCGTTCTCGTCGGTCTTCGCGGCCCGACACGTCACGGTGGCCGGTCAGCACCACCTCACGGCGGCACAGGTACGGACCGCGGCCGCGGTCCCGCTGGGTCGACCGCTGGCTCGGCAGGACCTCGACGCCATCGCCGCCCGTGCGGCGACGCTGCCGCAGGCGGACACGGTCCGGGTGGTGCGCGACTGGCCGAACACCGTGGCCGTCACCGTCGTCGAACGCGCACCCCTGCTCGCCGTGCTGCAGCCGAACGGCTACTCGCTCGTCGACGGCCACGGGATCGCGTACGAGACGAGCGACTCCATCCCCGACGGCGTGGTCCGCGCCGACGCCGACCCGACCAACTCTGCGCTGCTGGCCCAACTCGGCATCGTCGCAGCCGCCCTGCCCGAGGGCCTCCGTGGTCGGGTGACCCGGCTGCAGGCCACGTCGGCCGAGGACATCACCGTCGACCTCCGCGGCGGCCTGACCGTCCGCTGGGGCGACGCCTCGGAGTCCTCGCTCAAGGCCGAGATCGTGAACGCTCTGCGCAAGAAGGCCAAGACCGCCATCGACGTCTCGGCCCCGCACACCCCGGCCGTGCGCTGATCCCAGACGGAGCGCAACCCCTTCGGGGCCCTCGACAGGCTCGGGACGCGTAGCTGAGGTTGTCGAAGGCACAGAAACCACGCGCCCTGAGCTTGTCGAAGGCACAGAAACCACGCGCCCTGAGCTTGTCGAAGGCACCGAAACCACGCGCCCTGAGCTTGTCGAAGGCACAGAAACCACGCGCCCTGAGCTTGTCGAAGGCCTCGAAGAGGTTGCGCCTCCGGCACCACTGCGCGCTCGACCTCTAGTTCAGGGTGAGTATTCGGTGCCATTCGCTGATCGGTGGGCGTGTCACCGGCTCTGAGATGGACACTCGTCCGGTCCTTCTCATAGCCTCGTCGCAACGCCGGTCGTCCCCCTCCAGAGCCCTTCCCCCTCGACTGCAGGTCCAGACTTTCGCGCGCCACCCCAGTCGTCACCCAGCTTGGAAGAAGAGGCGGAACAACCCGTGGTCTCTGCATCACAGAACTACCTGGCCATCATCAAGGTGGTCGGCGTCGGCGGCGGCGGCGTCAACGCCGTCAACCGGATGATCGAAGCCGGCCTGCGGGGGGTCGAGTTCATCGCGGTGAACACCGACGCCCAGGCGTTGCTGATGAGCGACGCCGACGTCAAGCTCGACATCGGCCGGGAGCTCACCCGCGGTCTGGGGGCGGGCGCGGACCCGGACAAGGGCCGGCAGGCGGCCGAGGACCACGCCCAGGACATCGAGGACGCGCTCAAGGGCGCTGACATGGTGTTCGTCACCGCGGGCGAGGGCGGCGGTACCGGCACCGGTGGCGCGCCGGTCGTGGCCCGGATCGCCCGGGCGTTGGGTGCGCTGACCATCGGCGTCGTCACCCGCCCCTTCTCCTTCGAGGGCAAGCGTCGAGCGACCCAGGCCGAGGCAGGCATCGCCGGTCTGCGCGAAGAGGTCGACACGCTGATCGTCATCCCGAACGACAAGCTGCTGCAGATGGTCGACCACCAGATCGCCATCCTCGACGCGTTCAAGCAGGCTGACCAGGTGCTGATGCAGGGTGTCTCCGGCATCACCGACCTGATCACCACCCCCGGCCTGATCAACCTCGACTTCGCCGACGTGAAGGCGGTCATGTCCAACGCCGGGTCGGCGCTGATGGGCATCGGCTCCGCTCGCGGTGAGGACCGAGCTCGGGCCGCGGCCGAGATGGCGGTGTCCTCGCCCCTGCTGGAAGCCAGCATCGACGGCGCCCACGGGGTGCTGCTCTCGATCGCCGGCGGTTCCGACCTCGGCCTGTTCGAGGTCTCCGCGGCGGCGAACCTGATCCAGAGCGCTGCCCACGAGGACGCCAACATCATCTTCGGCACCGTGATCGACGACGCGCTCGGCGACGAGGTGCGGGTCACCGTGATCGCGGCCGGCTTCGAGGGCGGTCAGCCCCCGCGTCGCCAGCCCGGGATCAGCCGGGCGGCTGCGCTGCCGAACGGTGGCGGTCGGCCGAGCACCCCGGCCACCTCGACCCCGACCCAGTCGGCGCCCGCTCCGGCCGGCATCGGCAGCGCCCCTCGACCGGCGACGACGAGCCCTTCGGCCGCGCCGACGACCCCGGCACCCCGGCCGTCCCGGCCCGCCGACGACGACGACCTGGACATCCCGGACTTCATGAAGTGAGCCGGGCCCCAGGTGGCTGACGAGCGCCGCCGCGGTCCGCGTGTCGGTGGTGCACCTGACCGGCAACGGGACCGGCGGCCGGTAGCCTCAGCGGCAGTGCCGTCACGGCGCTGGGCAACTGGTTCGGCTAGGCGAGGATGGGGCAGATGGCGGAGAGACTGAAGCGGGCGGCGGCGTGGCTGGGTCTGGTCACCGACGACCGGTACGGCGACTACGACGATGCCGACGGCTCGGAGCGGACCGAGGGCATCAGCCGCGAGGAGCTGCTCGGTGAGCAGGACCGGCAGCCGGCCAGCGTCACGCCGCTCGAGGCTCGTCGTCCCGTCCCGGTCACCCACGGGTCGACCCCTGTTCCCACCTCGGGTGCGGTCCCCGCACCCGCCCCTCAACCCCGGACGGCTGACGTGACCCGCATCATCACCGTGCACCCCCGGACCTACAACGAGGCACGCACCATCGGTGAGCACTACCGTGACGGCGTCCCGGTGATCATGAACCTGACCGAGATGGAGGACGTGGACGCCAAGCGTCTCGTCGACTTCGCCGCCGGGCTGATCTTCGGCCTGCGCGGGACCATCGAGCGGGTGACGAGCAAGGTCTTCCTGCTGTCGCCGCAGAACGTGACGGTCACCGCGGAGGACAAGGAGCGGATCGCCGCGGGCGGCTTCTTCAACCAGAGCTGACGCTGGCCCTCGCGCAAGCCGCGGATCTCAGTCCGGTGCTCTCGTTGGCCGCAGGGCCTACGCTGGAGGGGTCCGCATCGCCGTCCGACGCGACTGCCGTAGCAGAACAGGTTGATCCAAAGTGTTGATCGTCGGTCTTCTCATCCGGTACGTGCTGAGCGCCTTCTTGCTGCTCCTGTTCGGCCGGATGATCCTGTCCTGGGTCCCGGTGCTGGTCCGCGACTGGCAGCCGAGGGGTCCGATGTTGGTGGTCGCCGAGATCATCTACTCGATCACCGACCCGCCGCTGCGGGCGCTCCGCAAGGTCTTGCGGCCGGTGCGGATCGGCAACGTGATGCTCGACCTTGCCTTCATCGGCCTCTTCATCCTGGTCAGCATCCTGCAGCAGGTGAACGCGTCGATCTTCTTCCGCTGATCGTCTGACACTTCCTTCATCAGCTCCCGCCACGCTTGCGGAGCAGTGTGTGTTCCCCTCGGGGATTAGGTACGGTGACGGGGCTGGGTGAATTTGCTCGGTGTTCCTGTGATGTGTCGAGGTGAAGATGTCGCTGTCGTTGGACGATGTGCGCAACAAGCGGTTCCGGATGGCCCGCAAGTCCGGGTACGAGGTGCTGGAGGTCGACGAGTTCGTCGACGAGGTCGAAGAGACCTTCGGCCAGCTGTTCGAGGAGAACCAGAACCTCAAGAAGCAGGTCGAGGCGCTGAAGGCCGCCCCCGCCCCCCAGGCTGCTGCTGCCGAGCCGGCCGCCCCCGCGAAGGTTGGCCCCGAGAAGGTTGGCCCTGAGAAGTCCGGCCCGAGCTCCACCACGGCTGAGTCCCCGACCGCTCCGGCGCCGGTCCAGCCCGCTGGCGAGCGGCTGGTGGTGACCACCTCCAAGGAGGCGAGCTCCGCCGTCGTGCGCCTGGTCGAGATGTCGACCGAGCAGTCCGAGCGGCTGGTCGCCGAGGCCACCGCCGAGGCCGACCAGCTCCGCAGCGCGGCCGCCGAGAAGGCCGAGCAGCTCACGACCGAGGCCAGGGCCCGGGTGCAGAAAGTCGAGAGCGACGCCCGTACCCATGCGGAGCGGCTGCAGGCCGACGCGCTCAAGCGGGCCGAGTCCCTGGACCGCGAGACCGAGACCCGGCGCCGCGAGATGTTCGGCGAGCTGGAGCGCCAGCGCGACCAGCTGACCTCCACGGTCAACGCGCTCCGCGGTTTCGAGTCGACCTACCGCGCCAACCTGACCCGGCACCTGCAGGGTCAGATCGAGGCGCTCCGCTCTGGTCGTGAGGAGCCGGCCGACCCGCCGGCCGCCCTCGCGTCGGCTCCGGCCGCACCGACCGACGGTGGGTCTGAGTCACCGGCGGTGTCGACTCCCGAGTCCAGCGCAGCCAGCACCGCCGAGGGCGACAAGCCCGCAACCGGTGACGGTACGGCGAGCGACACCCCGCGTCTGGACGCACTCCTGGGCGACCAGCGCTGAGGGACCTGTCCTTCGCCCCGTACGCCTCATCAGCCCCGCAGGGCCTGCTTCGGCGGGCCCTGCGGTGCGTCTGGTCACTCCACAGCCAATTCTTGGCGCGGAGCGTTGAGTAAACGTTCCGCACCGCCTACTGTCTCTGCGTCACTGCAACCCATAAAGGGGTCCTTCATGTCCACGGCACGACAGGCACCGGCGATTCACGCCCTGCCGGTGAAAGACACTTCACCCAGCAAGCACGTCGAGCCGACCAACGCGAGCCAGCTGCCCGTCCGGGCCGGTGAGGACCCGTGGACCGAGGCTGAGCTCGCCGAGGTGATCGAGATCCTCGAGGCCGACATCGTCCGGTTCCGCGACCAGCTGGCGACCTCGACCGCCGAGCTGGTCGGTCTGCTGCGTGACGGTACCGAGGGCGCTGGTCGCGACCCGGCCGACGTGGGTTCGGCCAACTTCGAGCGGGACGCCGAGATGTCGCTGGCCAACAACGCCCGCGAGATGCTCGACCAGTCCAAGCTCGCGCTGCGCCACATCGAGCTCGCGACGTACGGCAGCTGCGACAACTGTGGTCAGCCGATCGGCAAGGGCCGGCTGCAGGCTTTCCCGCGGGCCACCTTGTGCGTGAAGTGCAAGCAGCGCGAGGAACGCCGATAGCGCAGGCAGCGGCGGAGCGGGCGCCGGTCCTCACCAAGGGACGGCGTCATCGGCTGTGGGCGATGTTCGCAGCGGTCGCACTGGTCGGGCTGTCCCTCGACGTCTCGACCAAGGTGATCGTCGTCGACCGGCTGGAGCCTCTGGTGCCGGTCCGGCTGCTGGGCGGTCTGCTGCAGCTGCGGCTCATCCGCAACCCAGGGGCCGCCTTCTCCTCCGGGGAGCGGTTCACCGCCGTCTTCGCGTTGGCGGCCGTGCTGGTGCTGATCTTCGTCCTGGTCAGGCTGGTGCCCCGGCTGGGCCACCCCGCCTGGGCTGTCGCTCTCGGCCTGCTCTGCGCCGGGGTGAGCGGCAACCTGGTCGACCGCATCTTCCGCGCGCCCGGGGTGCTGCGGGGGCACGTGGTCGACTTCCTCGAGCTGCCGCACTGGCCGATCTTCAACGTCGCCGACATGTGCATCACCAGCGCCGCCGTGTTGATCATGGTGCTCGCGGTGATCAAGAACGTCGGTATCAGCGGCGAGCGGTACGTCCGCACCCCGCCTGAGCAACCTGAGCCTGTCGAAGGCCTCGAAGATGTTGCGCCCACCTCGGCCGCCGACGAAGCCCCCCGCGACGAGCGCGACCGTGGCTGAGCACCGCGTCGTCCTGGTGCCCGACGGGCTCGAGGGCGAACGCGCGGACGCGGCCATGGCCCGGATGCTTGGCCTGTCGCGTAGCCGGTCCGCGGAGCTGATCGGCCGAGGCCTGGTGCAGATGGACGGCGCCACCATCGCAAAGTCGGACCGGGTATCAGCCGGTGCCATGCTCGAGGTCGACCTGGACGAGGCGCCGCGCGAGGCCTCTGTCGTCCCCGAGACAGTGTCGGGGCTCCGGATCGTCTACGACGACGACGACATCGTGGTCGTCGACAAGCCGGTCTGGGTCGCCGCCCACCCGAGCCTCGGCTGGACGGGTCCGTCCGTGCTCGGCCACCTGGCCGGCGCAGGCTTCCGGATCTCCACCTCCGGGGTGCCGGAGCGCCAAGGCATCGTGCAGCGGCTCGACGTCGGCACGTCCGGGCTGATGGTGGTGGCCAAGAGCGAGCGCGCGTACACGGTGCTCAAGCGGGCGTTCAAGAGCCGTACGGTCGACAAGACCTACCACGCCCTCGTGCAGGGCCACCCCGACCCGTTCACCGGGACGATCGACGCGCCGATCGGCCGGCACCCCGGGCCGGAGTACAAGATGGCGATCACCGCGGACGGCCGACCGAGCGTCACCCACTACGACACCATCGACGCCCACATCGGGACCACGCTGCTGGAGATCAAGCTCGAGACCGGACGCACCCACCAGATCCGGGTGCACATGGCGGCGATCAAGCACCCGTGCGCCGGTGACCCGACCTACGGCGCTGACCCGGTGATGGCTGCCCGGCTGGGGCTGGAACGGCAGTGGCT
This sequence comes from uncultured Friedmanniella sp., assembly GCF_964244005.1. Lineage (GTDB taxonomy): Bacteria > Actinomycetota > Actinomycetes > Propionibacteriales > Propionibacteriaceae > Microlunatus. The sequence goes on from NZ_CAXTHG010000013.1 coordinate 75,392, forward strand.
GCACGCCGTCCGGCTCGGCTTCACCCACCCCACGACCGGGGATCAGATCGAGCTCACCTCGCCCTACCCCGCCGACCTCGAGCACGCCCTGGAGGTCGTGCGTCGCGGATAGGAGGGTGGTGTCCAAACGCCGGCCTACTGCGCGGCCGCCGTCTCACACCACCCCCCTAGCGGACCAGTGGGTCAGGCGGTCCGTACCCGCCCAGCCGCTCCCGCTAGTGTCGGAGTCGTGCGAAGAGCCAAAATTGTCTGCACGTTGGGGCCAGCGTCCTCTGCGCCCGAGCGTCTCATCGAGCTGGTCGCGGCCGGCATGGACGTCGCCCGGCTGAACATGAGCCACGGCGAGTACGCCGACCACCTCAGCAACCTGCAGAACGTGCGGGCGGCGGCGCAGTCCACCGGTCGTCCGGTCGGTGTGCTGGCCGACCTGCAGGGGCCGAAGATCCGGCTCGGCCGGTTCGCCTCGGGCAAGGAGGTGCTGGTCGACGGTGCCACTTTCGCCATCACCGTCGACGACATCGCCGGTGACGGCCACCGCTGCTCCACGACCTACAAGGGCCTGCCCGGTGACGTCCACCCCGGCGACCTGATCCTGATCGACGACGGCCGGCTGATGCTCAAGGCGTCCGAGGTCACCGCGACCGACGTCATCACCGAGGTCGTCGTCGGCGGTCCGGTCAGCAACAACAAGGGCATCAACCTGCCCGGCGTGGCCGTCAGCGTGCCCGCGATGAGCGACAAGGACTGCGACGACCTGCGCTGGGCGCTGCAGAACGGCGTCGACATGGTCGCGCTGTCCTTCGTCCGTAGCGCCAAGGACATCGAGATCGTGCACCAGATCATGGCCGAGGAGGGCCGCAAGGTCCCGGTCATCGCCAAGATCGAAAAGCCCCAGGCGGTCGAGAACCTCGACGAGATCATCGACGCCTTCGACGCGGTGATGGTCGCCCGCGGTGACCTGGGCGTCGAGCTGCCGCTCGAAGAGGTGCCGCTGGTCCAGAAGCGGATCGTCACCGCAGCCCGTCGCTGGGCCAAGCCCGTGATCGTGGCCACCCAGATGCTCGAGTCGATGATCTCCGCGCCGCGGCCCACCCGGGCCGAGGCCTCCGACGTCGCCAACGCCATCCTCGACGGTGCCGACGCGGTGATGCTGTCCGGTGAGACCAGCGTCGGGGAGTATCCGGTGGTCACCGTGCAGACGATGGCCCGGATCGTCGACAACACCGAGTCGCACGGCCTGGAGCGGATGCAGGACATCGACTGGGACCCGCACACCACCAGCGGCGTGATCACCAAGGCCGCCGCCGAGGTCGGAGAGCGGATCGGGGCCAAGTTCCTGGTCGCCTTCACCCACTCCGGTGACGCCGCCCGGCGGCTGTCCCGGCTGCGGTCGGAGATCCCGGTGCTGGCGTTCACCCCCGTCGAGCAGACGCGGGCCGCGCTCACCCTCAGCTGGGGCGTCGAGTCGTTCCTGGTCCCGATGGTCGGGCACACCGACGACATGATCCGTCAGGTCGACCAGGCCCTGATCGACACCGGCCGGATCGCCGAAGGCGAGCGCGTGGTCATCGTCGCCGGCTCCCCGCCGGGAGTCGCCGGCCACACCAACATGGTTCGAGTGCGTCGCATCGGCGCGCCCTTGTGAATGGCCTCGCTTCGCTCGGCTGCGTGGGTTCGTTGCGAGTCAGTCCATACAGTCTGTATGTGTTGAGAGCTAGTCTTGATGGATGTCGTCGTTGCTGCAGATTCGAGACGTGCCGGAAGACCAGAGACGGGCGCTGAAGGCGCGGGCAGCCGAGCGTGGGGAGTCTCTGAACTCCTACCTGCTCAGTGTGATCAGCCTTGAGGTAGCCAAACCCCTGGTGGCGGAGGTGCTCGACCGCGCGGCGGCTCGCGCTGAGCGAGCCCGGGCTTCGGCTTTGGACTCGGTCACTGCCGCCAGGTCGGGTCGTGAGGCTGATCTCGACGGACGCCCGACGACGTGATCGTCGTGGACAGCGTGGCTCTCGTTGACGCGTTGAGCGGAGTGGACGGGTCAGGAGCACTTCGGGCTCGCTTGGCTGATGGTGATCTGCACGCCCCGACCCTCGTTGACTTCGAGGTCGTGTCGGCTCTGCGAGGCCTCACTCTCGGTGGTCACCTGAGCCGCGAACGCGCGGAGGACCTCCTGACCGACTTCGACGATCTGCGGATCGAGCGATGGGCGGCCGAGCACGCTCTTCGGTGGCGTGCCTTCCAGCTGCGCCACAACCTTTCCGCCTACGACGCTGCGTACGTCGCGTTGGCGGAGGCATTGAGCTGCCCGTTGCTCACTCGCGACGCCCGGCTCGCCCGCTCCAGCGGACACGACGTTCGGATCGAAGTCCTCTAACAACAGGGGAGCCGTCGACGTCAGTCGGTGCCGAAGGGCTTGCCGGGTCCGGGCAGCCCGCCGCTGATCTGGGCGACAAGATCGGTGGCGACCTCGCGGAGCTTGCGGTTGCTGTTCTGCGAATACCGGCGGAGCAGGTCGAACGCCTGCGCGGCCGTGCAGCGCTGCTGCGTCATGATGATGCCGAGGGCCTGGTCGATCACCGTTCGTGAGTTGAGCGCCGCTTCGAGCTGGGCGAGCAGGATGCCGTCCTGCTGTTGCCGGGTCGCGAGCCGCAGCAGCACGGCGGCGTGCCTTGCGAAGGCCACGCACTGCCGGCGCTCGGTCGTGCCGAACGTCACGGCGGGGTCGAAGGAGTACACGTTCAGCGCCGCCAGGGTCACGCCGCCCGCGATCATCGGCAGGCTCAGCGACGCGCGCAGACCCTGGCCGCGCGCGACCACGCAGTAAGCGGGCCAGCGCGTCTCGGTCGCCACGTCCGCACTCTCCACGGCCAGTCCGGTGTTCAACGCCTGCAGACAGGGACCGCCGTCACGGTCGTACTGCGTCTCGTCCAGCAGCTCCGCCTGGTCGTCGCTGGACGCCACCGTCAACACCGAGCCCGCGTACCGCGCCGTGATCCCGACGGAGGCACCCGGGAACAGCTCTGCTGCCAGTCCCGCAACGCCCTCCAGGAAGGCGTCCACGTCGGCGAAGCTCAAGAGCAGCGACTGCAAGCTCTCAAAGATCGGGGCAGGAGCATCGAAGGTGTCGTCCACAGCCGGCCGTCCGGCCCGCGAGGGGCCTATCGGTCTAGAACCGAAGACGACCAGGCTCAGAAGGCCCGATCTGGTAAACCCACGGTGGGTCCAGCCTACGCTCAGAAGGCGGTCGACAGCCTGCGACGAGACGTCGGGCGACGGTTGCCCACCACGGCCGACAGCGGTTAGGCTTGCCGCGGTTGGGGAAGCAGCCGACGTGCTCGGGCGCGTCCTCAGCTCTCACGAACAGGCCTCCCCAGTGATCTTCCCCAGCGAGACCGCTACCGTCCAGTCTTCACCGGACCGGCCTCCCTTCACCCTGCCGGCCGAGCTGGTCTGGCAGATCGAGTCCCTTGTCGCCATACCCTGCGATCCTCGGGACCGGGCGGCGGCGATCGCCGCCGTCGTCGATGAGATCTGCCAGGCGGCAGCGTGGCTGCACGGAGCGGACGCGGATCACGAGGAACTCGCGAGCCTGGCGCCGCTGGTCGAGGCGGCCCTGGCCCACGAGGCACGGATGTCTGTGCTCGCGGCGGGCGGTCCTCGGTGATGGCGGGGGACTGGCACTCCCGGGCGGCCTGCCTGGGTGTGGATCCCGACCTCTTCTTCCCGGTCGGTAGCACGGGACCCGCCCTCGGCGCCCTGGCCGACGCCCAACGGGTCTGCGCACGCTGCCCGGTCCGTGAGGACTGCTTGCGGTGGGCCCTGGACAACGACATCGACCACGGCGTGTGGGGCGGCGTGGGCGAGGACCAGCGTCGGTCGTTGCGGCGACGGTCCGCCCGGAACCGGAACAGCAGGTCCCTCAGGGCCAGCGAGGTCCGTGGCGCCCGAGAGATCGAGTGGCAGGGTTCCGGCGACGGTGTCCCCAGGAGCCGCACGCGCTGAGCTCCCATGGTGGCCCCGTCGCGCCGGCCCCGAGAGGCGGCACCTGATCACGCCCGATCCGCAGCCGAAGCGAAGCGAGCCCGTCCAACAGGGTGCCGGGAAGGGGAGTCGAACCCCTATGTCCTTGCGGACAGACGGGTTTGAGCCGTCCGCGTATACCTTTCCGCCACCCCGGCGGGTGGTGCCGCGTAGGTCTCGCGGGCCCGCCAAGTCTGCCACAGCGGCGGCCGTGGCGGGATCGGCCCAGCCGGGTGCGGATCTGAGTGTCGTCGCGGACGCCGGCGGTGGTGCTTCCGAACGCGTCGACCGCCCGGGTCGAGTAGTCGGGCCGCTCGTCTCGACGGAGCGGCGGTCCCGACCCGTTCGAGGTCGAGGACCTCTTCTCCCACGCCGAGCGCCAACGGACGGGCGGTGTCGGCACGGGGTTGGTCACCGCGGACGAACGGCCAGTCCAGCACCGTGACCGGCCCGCTCAGCATGCCCTTCACGGGCTACTGGCCGTCGCTTCCCCGACCTCACCGGCCAGTGCCTGTTGACGGCGGCCGGTCCCAGAGACCGCGGCGGGGCAGTCCCGGATTCTCACCGGGTTCCCCTTCCCCCTGCCACCCGACACCTGAGGACGCAGAGCGACAGGACCCGTCGCATCGGGAGCAGTGATCGTCAACCGGGCCAAGGGCGGCGGTTTCTCATCGCCGGCTGGTCCGACGTAGCGTCGCAGGATGCGGATTGTCTCGTTGCTGCCCTCGACGACCGAGATCTTGTTCGCGGTCGGGGCCGGACCCGACGTGGTGGGGGTGACCTTCGAGTGCGACTACCCCGCCGCAGCCCGGAGTCGGACCATCGTGTCGACCTCGACGATGCCGCCCGGACTGACACCGTCGGAGATCGACGCCTTCGTGTCGGCCGCGCTTCGACGTGGCGACGACCTGTACCGCCTCGACCGCGGGGCGCTGGCCGACCTGGACGCCGACCTGGTGCTCACCCAGGACCTGTGCGCCGTGTGCGCGGTCGACGTGTCCACCGTCGACGACGCACTGTCCCATCTCGGCGGCCACGCCGAGGTCCTCACCGTTGACCCGCACACCCTCGACGACGTCTTCACCTCCATCCTCGTGATCGGAGAGATCACCGGACACGTGGCAGCGGCGGTCGAGCTGGTCGCTGAGCAACGGTCCCGGCTGGCCGCCGTCCGGGCCCGGGTCGCCGGTCGGGCACGCCCCCGGGTTCTGCTGCTGGAGTGGACCGACCCGCCCTTCACGCCCGGGCACTGGGTTCCCGACATGATCACCGCAGCCGGCGGCGAACCGCTGCTCGGCGACGCCGGGGCGCCGTCTCGTCGTACGACGTGGGCGGCGATCCACGCCAGCCAGCCGGAGCTGATCGTCGTCGCACCGTGCGGCTACGACCGGACCGAAGCCGAGGAGCTCGCCGAGGGCCTGGTCCGATCCGGGAACCTTCCGGTGGGCGTGCCCGTCGTCGCGGTCGACGCCAACGCCAGCTGGGCCAGGCCTGGCACCCGCCTCGTCGACGGCGTCGACGAGCTCGCCCGCCACCTCCACCCGTACCAGGGGCCGCACGATCCTCACTCGCTGGTGTCGACCTCGTCGGCTGCGGGTTCACCCCCGATGCGCAACCCTGCTGGGAAGGAGTGACGGTGAGTGACCAGGGATGGCAGCAGCTGGGTCGGTTCGGCCCCTTCTTCGCCGTCAGCGTCCTCGACGACCACGACGAGACCACCCGCGCCGCGGCGGGGTGGCTGTCGCTGACGGCGTTGGTGGAGGAGCCGGACCTGTTGACCGGACGGATCGCGGCGGTCCGCCGGGCCTTGGCCGGACCAGCGCCCGGCATGGCCCCAGGAGGCTTGCCGGCCCGGGTGGCGGTGTCGGTGACCCAGCTCGGTCTGACCGCCCGGCTGGTCGCCGTCGCGTTGGCGGCGGCCGTAGACCGGCTCGAGGTACCCGGCTCGGCAGGCCTGGTCTTCCAGGACCGGCTGGGCGGGCCATATCCGCTGGGCGTCCTCTCCCCGTGCGGAGCTCAGACCCTCACGCCTGCTGGGTGGCCGGATGCACTGCTCGCACTGGTCCGGCCGATCACCCAGGCCGCCATCGACGTCCACGGCTTGTCGGCCCAGGTCGGGCGGGGCAACGTGGCGTCGGCGCTGGCGAGCGCGGTCAGGATGATCACCGCCGTCGACCCTGGCGCTGGTACGCAGGCCCGGGCGTTGGCTGGGCTGGCGTTCGCCACGGCAGAGCTGCACGGGACCGGCAGCAGCGACGATGCCGGCGTCTTCCGGCGCCGCAGCTGTTGCCTGATCTATCGGTTGGCGACCGATCCGGTGTTCTGCGGCGACTGCGTGCTGGCCGGCCGCGACCGGTCGAGCCGCCCGTCGAGCAGTCGGCCGGCGAGTGGCCCGAGCACCAGGCCGAGCGTGCCCCACAGCAGCACCTGAGCGATCCCCGGGCCCAGCCGGACGGCGACAGCCCTGACGTGGTCGTGGTCCAGCCGACCCCGATGGCCCGGGCTGCCGGGTCGGCCGGTGTGGGCTCGGCAGGATCGACAACGACGAGCTCGACGCTGTGGTCGGTCGGGTCACCGACGGAGGTCCCGGTCAGGTCGCCGTCCCCGAGTGCTGACGGCGATCGGGGCGTTTCCCTCATGGCCGCCGGGCGACGACGTCACCGCCGGCCCCCACGAGATCAGCCCAACCGGACCGTCCGGGGTGCGTGCCCGACGAAGCGGGGGTCGTGCGAGGCGACGAGCAGGGCCCGGCCCACGGCCAGCTCGGCGAGCACGGCGTCCAGCACCGCGGCCGCGGAGGCGTCGTCCTGCTGAGAGGTGGGTTCGTCGAGCAGCAGCAGGGGTGCGTCCGACACCAGGCAGCGGGCGAGTGAGGTCCGTTGCCGTTCACCACCCGACAGCAGCCCCGCGCGGCGTTCGAGCAGCGGTGCCAGGCCGAGCGCGTCGGCGACCTCGCTCACCCGCCCGGGTGCGCCGAACTCGCCGCGGACGGCGGCGGCCACTTCCAGGTTCTCCCGGACGGTGAGCGCCTCGAGCAGGCTGGCCTGCTGCGGGGACAGGGCCACCCAGCGGCGACGGAAGTCCGCCCGGGCGGACCGGTCGAGGCCGGTCCAGGCACGGCCGGCCACCCGTACGGTGCCGGCGCTCGGGTCGGTCAGTCCGGCGAGCAGGGCCAGCAGGGTCGTCTTGCCCGAACCGGACGGGCCGCTGACCACGGCCCACTCACCGCCGCCGAGCGCCAGGTCGAGGCCGGTGAAGACTGTCCGCGGACCGAACCGGACGGCCACGCCCGACAGCAGCGCCAGGGCGGCGTCCGGGCTCGCCGCGACCGGGGTACGCGGCCGGCTCGCCGACTGTTCCGGGGCCTCGGCGGCAGGGGAGGGGTCCACCCGTACCGGATCCAGCCGCAGGTGGTCGCGGTGCAGGTGGGCCACGAGGCCGGTCGGCGGAGCGGGGGAGAACCGTTCCGTCGGCACCCGGATCCAGCCTCGGCTGTCGAGCACCTGCTCCTCGCGCTCGGTGTCGGGGTACCACTGCTCGGCGGTCCGGCCGTCGCGGATCCGGACGGCGCGGTCGGCGTAGGCGATGGTGCGCGGGTCGTGACTGACCACGATCACCCCGCTGCCCCGGGCCGCGACCGCGCTGAGCAGGTCGTACACCTCGGCGGCGGCCGAGGCGTCGAGCTCACCGGTGGGCTCGTCGGCCAGCACCAGGGACGGGTGGTGCGCGACTGCGGCACCGATCGCGACCCGGGCAGCCTCGCCGCCGGAGAGCCGCGGCACCGAGGACGAAGCCAACGACGCCAGCCCGAGCTGGTCGAGGGTCTCCGCCGCCCGCGTCCGCGCCTGCCGTCGGGACCGGCCCGTCGTCCAGAGCTGCAGGGCGACGTTGTCCAGCACACTGAGCTCTGGCAGCAGGCTGCGGCGTGCGTGCTGGTCCACGAACCCGACGGCGCGGGCCCGCCAGCGGCGACGTTCGGCGGCGCCCATCGTGTGCAGAGCGGCGTCCCCGACCGCCACGGTGCCGGCGGCCACTGGCTGTTCGCCGGTGATGACCCGCAGCAGGGTGGACTTGCCGGAGCCGTTCGGGCCCTGCACCAGCAGCCGCTCGCCCGCCCGCAGGCTGAGGTCGGCGCCCCGCAGCGCCATCACCGACCGGCCGGCCGTGGCGTAGGCGACGAAGACGTCGCGTACCTCGAGCAGCGAAGCGTCGGTCACCGCAGGTCCGTGTCCGGAGCGACGGGCCGGGGCTGCCGGTAGGCGGTCGCGGTCAGCGCGAGCACGGCGAGGACCGCGAGCAGCAGCGCCCCGACGACCCCGGCCACCCCGGCCAGGCTCGGCAGGGTGACCCGGAGCGGCGGTTCCACCGGCACCCCGCCCGGGCCCAGCGTGAGCAGCTGGACGGCCACCCACTCGACCACCAGGCCGCCGGCCATCCCGAGCGGGACCGCCACCAGCAGCAGGGAGGCGCGCAGCCGCAGCACCGTACGCAGCCGAGCGGGCCGCACCCCGTCGAGCTCGAGCGCGAGCTGGTCGGCGGCGACGCGTTCCTGGTCGGCGCGGACCGCGGTCAGCAGCGCGACCAGGGTCAGCAGCAGGGTGCCGACGCCGACGACGGTGAGGAAACCGGTCGTCCGGCTGCTCACCGGGTCGGCGGCGATGGCGGCGGCCAGGTCGGTCCGGTACGCCACGTCGACTCCGGCGGCGACGGCCGGTTCCAGGGCGTTCCGGACGGCCGGCAGCGACGTGGCGGGTACGGTCACCCACAGCTGGCTGACCACCGCGGTGCCGGGGGCCGAACGGTCGAGCAGCTGCGCGACCTGGTCGCGCGCCGCCAGCACGAACGGGCCGGAGACCCCGGGCAGCCGGGGCAACACGGCGACCACCTGGGCGGGGACGGGTTGGTCGCGGACGGACAGCGAGAGTCGCCCGGTCGGGCCAGCCGTCGCGGCGGTCACCGGGTCGACCGCCACCGGGACCGGCCTCAGCGCGGCCCGCGGCACGTACGCCGGGTCGAGCACCACCCGGGTGCCGTTCAGCCGGTAGTCGACGTCCAGCCGGTCGGCGGTCCGGTGCAGCGTCGCCGTGTCGCTGCCCCAGGCCGACCAGGACCAGTCGAGCGGGGTGCCGTCGACGGCGACCCGGGTGAACCGCAGCGTGCCGCCCGCGAGGGCGCGGTCGGTCGTCCCCTCACCGACCCCGTGCTGACGGCGCACCAGGTGCACGTCCGACTCGGCCACCTCGAGGGCCCGTACCTGCCGGTCGGAGCCCGCCGGCAGCACTCCGATGAGCTGCGACCCCGAGCGGCGCAGCACCACTCGTTCCTCGCGCCCGTCGGGCCGCGAGGTCCACAGCGCCACGGTGATGTCGGCGTTGACGCCGAGGACCGTGAACGTGACCCGCCGGCCATCGGAGGGCAGCACGGGCGGGGCCGCGGGCGCCGCTGCGGCCGGTGTCAGTCGGGCCGCGAGGTCGGTCGCGGACACCCCGGCCCCCGTGGTGGCGGCGAAGCGGTTCACCGCGGGCAGGGCGTCGAGGTCGATCCCGGTCAGCGGCAGGGTGACCGCGTGCTCGGTCCCGGCGAAGACGGTGACCGGCGCCGTGACGAGGGGGTGCACGGCGACCTGCGGGGAGAGCGCCAGCAGGGCGGGGACGTCGACCGCATCCTGCGGGGCGGGGACGGCCCCGGTGCCTCGGACGCTGACGTCGAGCGGTACGGCCGCGGCGGCCTGGTCGCCGGCGGAGGTGTGCAGGCTCTGGCGGTAGCCGGCGGTGAACACCCCGAAGCAGCTCGTGGCGGCCAGCAGCCCCGCCGCCGTCAGCGGTAGCAGCGGCCGACGGCGAGCGCCCAAGACGGCGACCCGGCGGACGGCCGCGGCCTGCCCGTCCGCTCCGGGGTCGACCGGAGTGCGCCTGCGCTGGACCCGAGGGCGGGTCAGGCCGGCCAACGGCCGCCAGACCAGCGCGGTGAGCAGCCCGGTGGCGAGCACGAGGGACAGCACCAGCTGGGCCGGCAGGCCGCCGTCGGTGGCGGAGGTGCCGCTGGTCAGGACCAGGACCGGCAGGCCGACGGCGACCGCCAGCGCTCCGCCGAGGAACCAGGTGGCCAGGGGCGCGGCGTCGCTGGGCCACCGGGTGACGAGCACGGTCAGCAGCACCGCAGCCACGGCCAACGCCAGCAGGGTGGGGACGCTGGCCGTCGCAGCCTTCAGCGCGGCTTCCCACGGCGTCTCGCCCTCGGGTCGGGCGCCCCACCAGAGCACGGTCGCTCCGGCTCCGACGACCAGGCCGGTGACCACGACCGTCGCCGCCTGGAGCACCAGCACGAGCAGTACCTGACTGGTCCGGGCGCCCCGTCGGGTCAGCAGCCGGGCCAGGTGCTGGGTACGGGGCCGCAGCGCCGCCGCCGCGACCACGCAGAAGATCAGCGTCAGCAGTCCCGCTCCGCGACCGAGAGCCCGCAGCCGCGTCGACGCCTGGTCCGCCCGGGCCGCCGCAGCCCGGACCTCGGCTTCGGGCCAGCTGACCGACAGCGGTCCGGCGTCCCCGACCGCCTCGGGCAGGCCGTCGAGCACCCGCCCGACCTGGCTCGGTCCGAGCGCGGCGGTCCGCGCGCCGTCCAGCTGGGCGAACCAGGCGGTGTTACGGCCGAACAGCTCGAGCGAGGTCAGACCGGCCAGCTGACCGGGATCGGCGCCGAGCAGCAGCGGCAGCCCCGGTTCGGCCAGTCCGAGGCCGGTCAGCCGGGAGTCGGTCAGCACGGCGGTGCCCGTGACGACCACCCCGAGCTGTCGGGCGGCGGCCGGGTCCACCGTGGCCGCGGCAGCCGTACCGGCCGTACCAGGGGTGATCGCGAGCACCTCGCAGGAGGTGGCCGGGCATCGCGCGGGCAGCCGACCGGAGGTCAGCCGGACGCTCGTGGCCAGCGGGCTCAGTGCTGCGAGCGCCACGTCCTGTCCCGCCAGGGAGAGCGGCCGGAAGGTCAGCGAACGGGCGGGCTGCGTCACCCCGATGGCGGCGTACGACGCCTGCACCTGACGGTCGGCTGCCTCCAGCTCTGGCCCTGCGACCACCCGGGTCGTGATGGCCAGCACCGCCCGCTGCGGGACCGGCAGGGAGTCGACGGCCGCCGTGGTCGCGGCCCGGGAGGCGTCGCCGGCCAGGCCCGCCGCATAGACCGGCAGCAGTCCGGCCAGGCAGGTGCCCAGCGCCAGCAGCAGCCACACCGCCGGCCGGTGCCGCAGCTCCGCCGCGGCCAGCGCGATCTCGACCCGCACCCTGGCCCACCTCCTGATGCCGCCCTGGCAGCGCGGGAACCAGTATCGCGGCTGCCGGCCACCGCCGTCGCGCCGATCTGTCCTGGGCCCGGGCGTGGCCGTGACCGGTGGGCGTAACACAAGGCTGGTTACAGTGATCCTCGTGACCAGCATCGACACTTCAGGGAAGAACGGCGCATCGACGCGTGTGGTCGTGGCAGAGGACGAGGTCCTGATCCGCCTGGACCTGGTGGAGATGCTGACCGAAGAGGGCTACGACGTCGTCGGTCAGGCCGGCGACGGCGAGACGGCGGTGGCGCTGACCACCGAGCTGCGTCCGGACCTCGTCGTGATGGACGTCAAGATGCCCAAGCTGGACGGGATCAGTGCCGCCGAGCAGATCGCCACCGCCCGGATCGCTCCCGTGGTGATGCTCACCGCATTCAGCCAGCGCGAGCTGGTCGACCGGGCACGGCAGGCTGGCGCAATGGCGTACGTGGTGAAGCCGTTCGGCAAGGCCGACCTCGTCCCGGCGATCGAGATGGCCGTCGCCCGCTTCGCCGAGATCAAGGCCGTCGAGGCCGAGGTGAGCGACCTGACCGAACGGCTCGAGTCGCGCAAGGCCGTCGACCGCGCCAAGGGCCTGCTGCAGGCCGGCCTCGGGCTGACCGAGCCGGAAGCCTTCCGCTGGATCCAAAAGACGGCGATGGACCTGCGCAAGTCGATGCGCGAGGTCGCCGAAGGCGTCATCGAGCACGGCGGCGCCGCCAAGAAGCGCTAGCTGGTCTCGGACTCCCCCGTCGTCCACAGGCTGGAGGCGCGGTCGTCGCTGTCCACAGATGTGGCCGGGGCCGGCACATCGAGGCCTGGGATCCGCATCCTCCAGATGTGCACTCGCGACTTGCCGTTCCTGAAGGGCTGCTTCGGCTCGCGTCGCAGCAGGCCGGCGTCCTCACCACGGAGCAGGCGCTGGGCTTCGGGCTCAGCGAACCGATCCTGGCTCGGCTCTGCCGAGATGGGCTGTGGACCAGGCTCGGCCGCGGGGTCTACCGGACGGGTGAGGGTGACCCGGACTGGTCGACGCTCGCCTGGGCTGGCGTCCTGCTCGGCGGCGACGAGGCCCGGCTCGGGCCGCACGCCTCTGCTTACCTGTGGAGCATCGGCGAGCCGCCCGACCCGGTCGACGTCCTGGTGCCGGTCGCCACGTCCCGGGTCTCGCGCGGTCACTGGGCGTTCGTCCGCGAGCGGCCCGGGGTCCGGTCAGCCCGTACGGTGGGCTCGCCACCTCGGCTCACGGCGGCCGACACCGTGCTGGACCTCGTAGCAGGCGCTGATCAGTCGGCTGCAGTCGACCTCGTCATCCGAGCAACAGCCCAGCGCGTGGTGTCGCCCGCCGCGCTGCGCAGGTCGCTGGGCGACCGCGCCCAGCACCGGTACCGGGCGCTGCTGCAGGAACTGCTCGGCGACGTGGCCGACGGGGTGGAGTCACGGCTGGAACTGCGATACCTCCGTGACGTCGAGCGGGCCCACGGCCTGCCCGAAGGCAACCGCCAGCGCTACCGCGGCGGGCTGCGGCACCGGACCGACGTCGGCTACGACGACTTCGCCCTGCTGGTGGAGCTCGACGGCCGCCTCGGCCATGAAGGGGCGGGGCGGTTCCGCGACTACCGCCGCGACAACGACTTCGCGCTGCGTCAGCTCCTGACCCTGCGCTACGGCTGGTTCGACGTGGTGGACCGGCCCTGCCGGGTGGCCTTCCAGGTGGGTTCGGTGATGGTCTCGCGCGGCTGGTTGGGGCTACCGCAGCGCTGTTCCCGGTGTGTCCAGGTGCCCGTCGCGGACTTGTGTTGAGAAACCTCTCGTAGTCGAGGGGTTTCTCAACACAAGGTCGGCAGGCCGAGCTGGCGACGCGCGACCACCAGGCTCTCGCGGTGCTGGGCCGCGTAGATGTCGAACGGGTCGTGCAGCGGCCGGTCCAGGACGCCTTCGAGCCAGTCGGCGTCGAGGGCGGCGCCGGTCTCCTCGGTGTCCTTGCTGCCCGCGTCGCTGAGGTTGGACTGGAAGATCCCGGCGGCCGACCGGGGGAGGAAGTCCTCGTAGACCACCGGGTCGGCGCGCAGCCAGCCGTCGCGGAGCAGGTCCGCCGTGGAGCCGTGCGGCTCCGCACCACCGGCCCGGTCCGTGACGGCCGTGACCGTGTAGATCCCCAGCTCGTCGGCCCAGAGCTCGGCCTCGGTGGCGGGGAAGTGCTGCGCCCAGACCGCAGCGGCGTCCGAGGCTCCGTCGAGCCCCTCGATCGCTGACATCGCCGCGTCGTACCGGGCGCGGCCGGCCCGGGTGAGGGCGATGCCTCGCGCTTCGACCTCACCGAAGCGGACCCGCAGCGAGCCCTCGACCACCGAGCCGTCGGCGTCGACGAACCGCCGGGGTTCGGCCAGCGCCCGGAACGAGGTCTGGCGCAGCAGGACGTCAGGGCCAGCCCAGCGGGGCGGCCCCTGGATCGCGTCGATCATCGCGATCCCGCGGGCCGACATGGCGGCGTACAGCGCGTCGATGTCGAGCACCCGCGGGGTGAGGTGGTTGACGTGGGTCGACGTCACGCCGCCGATGTCGGCTGCAACCGCGGAGACCTGCTCGAGCTCGCGGTACCACGCTCGGTCGATCGGCTCGGACGACAGGGCGAACGAGGCCGCGGCGAGGCGAAGGAAGGTTGCCGCGTCCGGATCGGCGAGGCCACCGTCGGCCACCGCCCGGTCGGCCAGCGCCAGCAGCCCGCCCGGGAACAGCCGGCGGCGGGCGAGAAAGGTCTGCAGCCGCGCCGAGAGGTCGGCGGAGAAGAAGCGTCGGTCGGTGGCGGCCAGCACCGAGGTGAACACCCGGAAGGGGTTCGCGGCCAGCTCATCGGCGTCGAGCGGACGGAAGGCGGTCGAGACCACCGGCACCGAGCTGGCGGCCGCGTCGCGCAGGTCGTAGTAGCCGGTCGGGTGCATCCCCATCGCGGCGAAGACCCGGGCCACCTGGGCCAGCTCCGCGGGCGTGCCGACGCGGATCGCCCCGTGTCGTTCGGCGGTGACCCGGTCGAGGCTGCCGAGGCGCTCGGCGTCGGCTCCCGCGCGGGCGGCAACGTCGGCGTTGACCTGGTGCGCCACCTCGACCAGCGTGCGGTACGCCGGGACCTCGCGGCCGTAGAGCTCGGACAGGGTGGTGGCGAAACGAGCTCGCAGTGCGGTCGGGCCGACCGTGGCCATCGTGCTCCCCCCTCCGGCTCGCGGTCGCGACCGCCGGATGTCCTGGGGGACAATACTGGGCTCGTGACTCTGACGAGCGCCAGGAGGGCCATGGTGGGGAGCCTGACCGAGCACGACCGGGACGTGGTGGTCGTCGGCGGCGGCATCATGGGCACCAGCACCGCCTACCACCTGGCTCGGGCGGGGGTCACGGACGTGACGCTGCTGGAGGCTGGTCAGCTGGGCGGCGGGTCGTCGGCCAAACCGCTGGGCGGCGTGCGGGCCGTCTTCTCCGACGCTGCGAACATCGCCCTCGGCTCCCGCAGCCTGGCGGCCTTCGAACGGTTCGGGGACGAGCTGGGCGTCGACATCGGGCTGCAGCAGGTCGGCTACCTCTTCGTGGTCCGAGACGCCGCTGACGTCGCGGCGTTCGAGCAGAGCGTCGCCCTGCAGAACACGATGGGCGTGGCCAGTCGTATCGTCACCGCGGCCGAGGCCGTCCGGCACTGCCCCTACCTCGCCGGATCCGACCTCGCCGCAGCCGTCTGGTCGCCCCGCGACGGGTTTGCCCGGCCGGCCGACGTGGTCGCCGGCTACGCGGCCGCCGCGACGGCGTCCGGGGTCGAGATCGCGACCCAGACCGCGGTCACCGCGATCGAGACCGCTCCGGACGGGCGGGCCCGGGTGCACACCGCCGACGCGGTCTACGTCACCCCGGCCGTGATCTGCACCGCTGGGGCGTGGTCTCCGCAGGTCGCGGCGATGGTCGGCGTGGACCTGCCGATCCAGCCGCTGCGCCGCCAGATCGCCTTCACCCCGCCACTGGCCGCGCGTCCGCGGCGGGTGCCGTTCACCATCGACTACTCCACCACCGCCTACTTCCACGGCGCCGAGGACGGCGGCCTGCTGCTCGGCTGGGCCGACCCGCTCCAGGCGCCC
Organism: uncultured Friedmanniella sp.; assembly: GCF_964244005.1. Classification (GTDB taxonomy): domain Bacteria; phylum Actinomycetota; class Actinomycetes; order Propionibacteriales; family Propionibacteriaceae; genus Microlunatus. The sequence goes on from NZ_CAXTHG010000013.1 coordinate 90,830, forward strand.
GGGTTCGGCCGCGACGTCAGCACCGACTGGCACCCCTTCCTCCGCGAGGCTCTTCGCCACATCGCCCCGGAGGTGGCCGACGCACCCCTGGTCAGCGGCTGGGCCGGTCTGTACGAGGTGACGCCGGACTGCAACGCCATCATCGGCGAGAGCGATCCCGGCTTCCGCTTCCTCTACGCGGCCGGCTTCTCCGGCCACGGCTTCCTGCAGGGCCCGGCGGTCGGGGAGTGCGTCACCGACCTCTACCTCGGCCGACCGGCTGCGGTCGACCTGTCGTCCTTCGCCCTTGGACGTTTCCGCCAGCCGGCCGTGCGGACCGAGCTCGCGATCGTCTAACGTCGACAGGCCCTGATCGACGACCACCGCTCGCACCACCTCATCCCGACCCGAAGGAACCTCATGACCTCCACCGTCGCCCGCACCAGCTCGAGCCCCGCCGGCTGGACATCAGAGCAGCTCAGGGAGCGCGCCGCCGCCGCGCTCGCGGCCTGCGGGGCCGACCCCACGACGCTGGCGGGCGCCGGCCGGCGGAGCGTCCGCTCACCCATCACCGGCGGCGTGGTCGCCGAGATCCCGTGGGCCGATGCCGCCGACGTCGAGCGGGCGATCGCCGCCGCGCACGAGGCGTTCCTCGCCTGGCGTGCCGTCCCCGCCCCCGTCCGTGGGTTCCTGGTCAAGCGGCTCGGCCAGCTGCTGACCGAGCACAAGAGCGACCTCGCCGACCTGGTCGGTATCGAGGCCGGCAAGATCCGCTCCGAAGCCCTCGGTGAGGTGCAGGAGATGATCGACATCTGCGACTTCGCCGTCGGCGTCTCTCGCCAGCTCGAGGGCCGGACGATGCCCTCCGAGCGTCCCGGACACCGGTTGATGGAGACCTGGCACCCGCTCGGCGTGGTCGCGGTCATCTCCGCGTTCAACTTTCCCGCCGCGGTCTGGGCCTGGAACACCGCACTCGCGCTGGTCTGTGGCAACACCGTGGTCTGGAAGCCGTCCGAAGCCACCCCGCTGGTCGCCGTCGCCGCGTCCGCGCTGCTCGACCGGGCCGCCGCCGAGCTCGACGCACCGCCGCACCTGAACACCGTGGTGGTGACCGACGCCGAGGGCGCCGCCCCCCTGGTGGACAGCCCGCTGGTGCCGGTGGTCAGCGCCACCGGTTCCGAGCGGATGGGTGCGGTGATCGCGCCCCGGATCGCCGCCCGCTTCGGCCGAGCCATCCTCGAGCTCGGCGGCAACAGCGCGGCCGTCGTCACGCCGTCGGCCGACCTCGACCTCGCCGTCCGGGGCATCGTCTTCAGCGCCGCGGGGACCGCCGGCCAGCGCTGCACCAGCCTGCGTCGGCTGATCGTCCACGAGTCCGTCTTGGACGCCGTGGTCGAGCGGGTCGGCAACGCCTACCGCGGGCTCCGCGTCGGCGACCCGTTCGCCGACGGGACGCTGGTCGGCCCGCTGGTGAACGGCGCCAGCTATGCGGCGATGACCGCCTCGCTGGAGCAGGCGGTCGCCGCCGGCGGCGAGGTCGTGGCCGGCGGCGAGCGGGTCGACACGGGACAGCCGGAGGGTTACTACGTCCGGCCGGCGCTGGTCACCATGCCCGAGCAGGCCGAGGTCGTGCACCGCGAGACCTTCGCCCCGATCCTGTACGTCCTGTCCTACCGCACCTTCGAGGAGGCCGTCGCGCTGCACAACGCCGTGCCGCAGGGGTTGTCGTCGAGCATCTTCACCGGCGACCAGCGCGAGGCCGAGCGGTTCCTCGCCGCCGAGGGTTCCGACTGCGGGATCGTGAACGTCAACATCGGTACCTCGGGGGCCGAGATCGGCGGCGCCTTCGGCGGCGAGAAGTCCACCGGCGGCGGCCGCGAGTCCGGCTCGGACGCCTGGCGCGGCTACATGCGCCGGGCGACCAACACGATCAACTACTCCACCGAGCTGCCGCTCGCCCAGGGCGTCGACTTCGGCTGATCCTTGCTCAGCTAGTCCTGGGCTGCCGCCTCGGCGCCCATCTCGCGGGTGCGGACGATGGCGGCGGCCATGGCTTCGGCCAGCAACAGGTCGACCCGACCGGCGTCGAGGACGGCGATGGCCCGTTCCGTCGAGCCGCCGCGGCTGGTGACCTGGCGGCGCAGGTCGCCGGGTTCGGCGCCGCTGACGCGCAGCAGCTCCGCCGCGCCGAGGAAGGTCGCCCGGGCGAGCCGGTCGGCTTCGTCGGCGCCGAGGCCCTGAGCCGCCGCGGCCCGGGCGAACTGTTCCAGCACGAAGTACAGGTACGCCGGGCCCGAGCCTGAGGTGGCCGCGACGATGTGCAGGTCGTCCTCGGCGACCCAGAGCACCTCCCCGAGCGCGGTGAACAGCTGCTCCACCCGCGCGCGTACGGTCTCATCCGTCCCGGCGGTCGCCGCGAGCCCGGTCACCCCCGCTCCGACCAGGCTGGGGGTGTTGGCCGCCGTCCGGACGATCGCCACCCCAGCGGGCAGCTCCGCCGCCAGGACCGACAGACCGACGCCGGCGGCCAGGCTGACCACGGTGGCGTCCGGTGCGACCGCGGAGCTGACTTCCCGGAGCAGCGCCACCACCCCGTGCGGCTCGACGCCGAGCAGCACCAGGTCGGCCCCGGCGACCGCCGTGCGGTTGGCGTCCGGGTCGTCCTCGACCGCCGTGGCCACGACGCCCGCCTGCCCGGCCCAGCGGGCCGCGCCGGCCCGGGAGTGGTTCGTCGTCCGCACCTCACCAATGGTGCCGCCGGCCCGTTCGAGCAGACCGAGCACGACCGCTCGCGCCATCGTCCCGGCGCCGAGCACGGCCGTCGTCGGCAGGTCGTCGGTCACTGGTCACTCCTCCGCTTGGTTGTCGGACAATCATCGGGGCCGACCACCTGCAGCCCCGAGAAGGAGATCACGCCATGAGCCAGTTCATCGACGGCCGCCGCGAGGAGTCGCGCAGCGGGCGGACCGATACCGTCCGCGACCCCAGTAACGGCCAGGTGGTCGCCGAGATCACGCTGGCCGGCGCCGAGGACGTGGACCGCGCCGTCCACGCGGCCCGGACGGCCTTTCCCGCCTGGTCGCGCGCGGCCCCGGCCGAGCGGTCGGCCGTGCTGACCACGTTCGCCCGGCTGCTCGAGGAGCGGGCCGAGGAGATCGCCCAGCTCGAGAGCCGCCAGGCCGGCAAGCCCATCCGGCTCGCCCGTGAGTTCGACGTCCCGGGCACGGTCGACAACGTCGCCTTCTTCGCCGGCGCGGCCCGCCACCTCGAGGGCCAGGCCACCGCGGAGTACTCCCCGGACCACACCTCCTCGATCCGGCGCGAGGCCGTGGGCGTGGTCGGGTCGATCTCACCGTGGAACTACCCGTTGCAGATGGCCGCGTGGAAGGTGTTGCCGGCGATCGCGGCCGGCAACACCATCGTGCTGAAGCCGTCCGAGCTGACCCCGCTGACCAGCCTGCTGTTCGCCGAGATCGCCACCCAGGCAGGGGTTCCGGCCGGTGTCGTCAACGTGCTGACCGGCACCGGGGTCGACTGCGGCTCGCCCCTGATGCGGCACGGCGATGTCGACATGGTCTCCTTCACCGGCTCCACCGCCGTGGGCCGGACGGTGCTCGAGGCGGCCGCGACCAACGCCAAGCGGGTGCATCTCGAGCTCGGCGGCAAGGCGCCGTTCGTGGTCTTCGACGACGCCGACCTGAGCGCCGCGATCCACGGCGCGGTGGCCGGCAGCCTGATCAACGCCGGCCAGGACTGCACGGCCGCCACTCGGGCGATCGTGCACCGGTCCCGCTACGCCGAGTTCGTCGAGGGCGTCGCCGACCTGTACGCCCATGTCGTCCTCGGCCCGACTGCCGACCCAGCCACCGACCTGGGGCCGCTCATCTCGACCACCCACCGGGCACGGGTCGCCGGGATGGTCGACCGAGCCCGTGAGCACGCCCGCGTCGTCACCGGTGGCCGGATCCCGGGCGGTCCGCTCGCCGCCGGGTCGTACTACGAGCCGACGCTGATCGCCGACGCCGCCCCGACGAGCGAGGTGGTGCGGGACGAGATCTTCGGACCGGTGCTGTGCGTGCTGCCCTTCGACACCGACGACGAGGCGATCGCGCTGGCCAACGACACCCCGTACGGGCTCGCGGCCTCGGCCTGGACCCGAGACGTCTACCGCGCCCTGCGCGCCACCCGCGAGATCCGGGCCGGCTGTGTCTGGGTCAACGACCACGTCCCGATCGTCAGCGAGATGCCGCACGGCGGGATGAAGCAGTCCGGCTTCGGCAAGGACATGTCCCGCTATTCCTTCGAGGAGTACACCGTGGTCAAGCACGTGATGTACGACCTGACCGGCGAGGCGGCGAAGGGGTGGCACCGGACCGTCTTCGCCGACCCCGGAACGCTCAAGTCCTGACGGTCGCCGCTGACAGATGCTCCGCAGATCCTGGATCGGGCCCTCCTGACCACCTGAGGGCCGACCAGGGAGCATTTCTCAGCGGTGGGTGAAGCGAGGGCGGCCAGCGAAGAGGGCGACGACCAGCTGGAGGAGGGCGACCGCGCCGACGGCGACCAGGGTGGCGGCCCAGCCGCCGGTGGCCCGGAACAGCAGCCCGGCGCCGATCGGGCCCGCGATCGCCAGCAGGTAGCCGATGCTCTGCACCATGCCTGACAGCTGGGCCGCCCCGGCCGAGGTGCGGACGCGTTCGCCCACCAGGGCGAGGGCGACCACGAGCGAGCTGCCGCCGCCCAGGCCGGCCAGGACCACCCAGGCCACCAGCCACGACGGCACCAGCAGCAGTCCGGCCGCGGCGACCAGCACGACAGTGCTCACGGCCACCCCGACCAGCCGGTGGTCGGCGCGACGCCGCATGAAGAGGGTCACCAGGAGTCCCGCGGGGATGCCGACCAGCTGGTAGAGGAACAGGTGCCAGCCGGCGGTCGCCGGGCTGACCCCACGGCTCACCTCGATGCTCGGCAGCCAGGTGACGAGCAGGTAGAAGGTCGTGGCCTGGGTGGCCATGAACGCCGTCACCTGCCACGCGACCGCAGACGACCACATCGACGGTCCCCGCGGCTGGGCTCCCGCCGTCGTGAGCCGGTCCGGTGCCGGCGGTCCAGGGATTCGACGCCTCAGCCGGGGCAGCCAGACCAGGGCGGCGACGACGCTCAGCACACCCCAGACCGCCAGAGCGACCCGCCAGCCGTACGGTGCGGCGATCGGTACGGCCAGCCCGGACGCGACCGCCGCGCTGCCGGTGAGCACGGCGGAGTAGACGCCGGTGACCAGCGGCACCTCGGCGGCGAACTCCCGCTTGAGGATCGCGGGCACGGCGACGTTGACCACCCCGATCGAGGCGCCCAGCAGGGCGGTCCCGACCCAGAGGGTGAGCTGGCCGCCGGGCAGCGACCGCAGCACGACGCCGAGGAGGAGGCTGAGTGTCGCCACGAACACCACCCGGTCGGCGCCCCACCGGCTGACGGGCAGGTGGACCAGCGGCGACACCACCGCGAAAGCCACCAGCGGAGCGGCGCCGAGCAGGCCGAGCGTCCCCGGCCCGAGGGCGAGGTCGGTCCCGATGAGGCCGATCAGCGGTCCGACGACCGTGATCGACGGTCGCAGGTTGGCCGCCACGGCCACGACGGCGAGGAGGCTGCTCGGGGCGCGCACTGGGCTCCTCGTTCGTCGTCCGTGGGAGACCGGTCCAGCCGCTCGTAGGGCCCGACCGGCCCGCGAGATTAGCAGGCTCGACTGGCCCCGCGTACGCTGGGGCACCGCAGGGTCGACGCAGACATCTCTCGCCTGAGGTGCCAATCGGTGAGAATGTTGCGTGTCGCCACCTTAACGACGCATTAACGTTGTGGTTACATGCCTAAGCGAGGCTGCACCAGTCTCGCTCGGCACTCGAGGGCTTGCACCATCCGCAGACATCGCTGGCGGTTGCGGGCATGGGCGGGTCAGCTGGTCCTCGAGGCATCTCGTCCGGTCCGCGCACAGTGCGCACGACCGTGTTCTATGAGGAGGAGCTTTGCCCGCACGAACTTTGACTCGCATCGTCGCCCTGGGGGCGGTGGCGGCACTGTCGTTCACCGCCTGCGCCAAGGCCGACGACAGCGGCACCGGCACCGGGACCGGGGGGAGCAAGGACCTCGTCATCTCCACCGACCTTCCGCTGCAGGGCTCGAGCGCGACGCAGTCTGACGACACCAACAAGCTGATCCAGCTCTACCTGGACCAGGTCGGGAACAAGGCCGGCGACTACAACATCACCCTCAAGGCCTACGACGACTCGACCGCCGCCAAGGGCGCCTGGGACGACGCGGCCTGCGCCAAGAACGCCACCGACCACGTCGCCAACACCGCCGAGGTCGCGGTGATGGGCACCTTCAACTCGGGTTGCGCCAAGATCGAGGTGCCGACGCTCAACAACGACAGCAGCGGCCCGATGCTGATGGTCAGCCACGCCAACACCAACGTCGGTCTGACCAAGACGTGGGACACCGGCGAGCCCGAGAAGTACTACCCCACCGGGGTCCGCAACTACGCCCGCGTCGTCACCACCGACGACTACCAGGGCCAGGCGGCCGCCACCTTCGCCTCGCAGGACCTGAAGGTCAAGAAGGCCTTCGTGCTCAACGACAACCAGACCTACGGCCTGGGTGTGGCCCGGTCGTTCGCCGACTCGGCGAAGATGCAAGGCATCGAGATCGTCGGTGAGCAGTCGTGGGACGCCAAGCAGCCGAACTACACCGCGCTCTTCCAGGCGGTCAAGGCCTCCAACGCCGACCTCGTCTACCTCGGCGGGATCTACGACAACAACGGCGGCCAGCTGATCAAGGACAAGGTCGCCGTGCTGGGTGACAACAGCAAGGTCAAGCTGTTCGCGCCCGACGGTTTCACCGGGTACGACGACCTGCTCAAGCTGCCGCAGGCCGAAGGCATGAACCTGACCTTCGCCGGTCTGACCCAGGACCAGCTGACCAAGTCCGGCGGGGCCAGCGTCAAGCTGCTGGACGCCTTCAAGACCAAGTACGGCAAGGCTCCCCAGGGCAGCTACCCGCTCTACGGCGTTGCCGCCACCCAGGTCATCCTGGCGGCCATCGCCAAGTCCGACGGCACTCGTAAGAGCGTCACCGAGGCTGTGCTGAGCGGCGAGGGCATCACGATCCCGCAGGCCGAGTCGGTCACCGGCAAGGAGATCAAGATCGACCCCACCACCGGGGACACGACGGCCAAGGACATCACCGTCGAGGTCGTCAAGGACAAGGAAGAGACCTTCGTCAAGGCTGAGACGGTCCAGTAAGTGACAGCCGCCGGGTCCGGAGCAATCCGGGCCCGGCGGTTCTCGTCGGCCCCTGCCACTCCATGCTCCCGCGTCGTCCGACCATCTCCAGTCCGGAAGGTGAACATTCGCCATGGCCACAGCATCGCTGGTGGTAGGAGGAACGCAACGCAAGGCCAAGGTCAGACTTGGTCCCCTGGTCGAGCGGATCCTCAGCTACGTCGTGCTCGCCCTGATCGCGGTCTGGCTGGTGGCCAACATCGTGTCCGACCCCGACCGCTTCATCGGCTCGGCGCTGGTCGGTCTGCAGAACGGTCTGCTCTACGCCCTGGTCGCGCTGGGGTACACGATGGTCTACGGCATCATCGAGCTGATCAACTTCGCCCACGGTGACCTGTTCATGCTCTCCACCATCGTGGCCGCGGGCCTGATGGTGAGCGTGCTGGGCGTCGGTCAGCTCACCGCCGCCAGCATCCTGCCGCTGATCATCGCCCTGATCGTGTGCATGGCCTTCGGCGGTCTGATCAACGTGTCCGCAGAGTTCCTGGCCTACCGCCGGCTCCGCTCGGCGCCCAAGCTCGCGCCGCTGATGACCGCGGTCGGCTTGAGCTTCATCTTCCGGGGCATCGCCCAGCAGGACTACGTCAACGGTTCGGCCCAGAAGAACTGGCCGGTCACCTGGGGCGGCCCGGTGATCGAGGGCGTGTTCTTGTACAAGCTCGTGATGGTGCTGGCCGTGACCGTCCCGCTGCTGCTCGCGATGACCTACATCGTGTCCAAGACCAAGATGGGCAAGGCCATGCGCGCGGTCGCGCAGGACCAGGACGGCGCCCGGCTGATGGGCATCAACGTCAACGGCACCATCTCGTTCGTCTTCATGCTCGGCGGCGCGCTCGCCGGTGCGGCTGGGGTGCTCTACTTCCTCTGCCAGACCCAGACCTACTACGACACCGGCACCCAGCTGGGCCTGATCGCGTTCACCGCGGCGGTGCTCGGCGGCATCGGCAACCTGACCGGTGCGGTGGTCGGCGGGATCGCCATCGGCCTCGTGCAGGCCATCAACGAGGGCGGCGCCTACGGGCTGGGCTCGAACTGGTCCCAGACCGTCGTCTTCCTCATCCTGATCGTGCTGATGGTGTTCAAGCCCGAAGGCATCTTCGGTCGGCCCACGACAGAGAAGGTCTAGAGCCATGGCGGTCGCAACAGCCGTGACGCCGGCACCCCAGCGTTCCCTCCGGCGTTACGCGTGGCCGATCGGCTACGTCGCCGTGATCGTGTTCCTCTTCCTGCTCTACCAGACGATCCTGCCCAGCCTGGTGAAGTCGGTGTCCGCACCCGTCGTGGCCTGGCTGCCCGTCGCCACCATCAACGAGTGCCTGATGTGGGCGATCATGGCCCTCGGCCTGAACGTCGTCGTCGGCTACGCCGGACTGCTCGACCTCGGCTACGTGGCCTTCTGGGCCCTCGGCGGCTACACCGCCGGCTGGCTGATGGCCTACCCCTTCAACTGGACCTTCGACTTTCACCTCTTCTCCCCGGTGAAGTCCACCGCTCCCGGGACCCACATCAACTTCTGGATCGTGATCCTGGTCGCCGGCGTGCTCTGCGCGATCCTCGGCCTGATCATCGGTGCTCCGACGCTGCGGCTGCGCGGGGACTACCTGGCCCTGGTCACGCTCGGCTTCGGTGAGGTGATCACCCAGTTCTTCCGCAACTCCAACAACATCGGCGGCTTCAACATCGCCAACGGTGACCCGGGCATCTCCTCGATCGACCCGATCGGTACGGGTCCGCTCGGCGCTCTCGGCATCGCGCCCAAGCTGTTGACCAACTCCGCCGCCGGCAACATCTGGAAGATCCTGGTCCTTGGCCTCCTGGTCGGGATCTGCATCTTCATCTCGCTCCGGATCCGCGAGGGCCGGCTCGGCCGGGCCTGGCTGGCCATCCGCGAGGACGAGCTGGCCGCCAGCATGATGGGGGTGCCGCTCGTCCGCACCAAGCTGCTCGCGTACGCCGTCGGCGCCTTCTTCGGTGGCATCGGTGGCGTGGCGAACGCCTCCGGCATCACGACCGCCGTCTCGCCGTCCGGCTTCGACTTCGGCAAGTCGGTGCTGGTGCTGCTGATGGTCGTGCTGGGGGGGATGGGCAACGTCTGGGGCGTCACCATCGGCGCCTTCCTGCTGTCCTGGCTGAACGGCAACGGGCTCAAGCAGATCGGAGTCCAGGCGGACGCTTTCTTCGGCACCAGCCTCGAGGCGACCCTGCCGCGCTACAACTACATCATCCTGGGCCTGCTGCTCGTGTTGATGATGCTGTTCCGTCGCGAGGGTCTGATTCCGGAGGGCCGGACGAAGGCGCTGATGAAAACACCCTCCCGGACAGAAGCCGAGTCGCTCGGCGCCGAGAGTCTCGAGGCGGAAGCCGAGACCGAGGCGATCGAGCAGTCCGACCCTGAGTCCGACGCCAAGATCGCCGCCTCGGCCGCCGCGGTCAGCTCCGTCCAGGGCCACTCCGACCCCGGTCCCAGTAAGAGGGAGGGCCACCGATGAGTGAGTCGCTCGCCGACGCCACCCAGCTCGGGGGCACGCCCAACAGCCCGGACGCCCCGTCCGGCGGGCCCAGCGACCGCGGGCCGGTGACGCACGACGCTCCGGCGGCCGGTCTGGACCCGGTGGCGGCGAACGTTCTCTACGCCGACCACATCACCATCCGCTTCGGCGGCCTGGTGGCCGTGAACGACGTGTCGTTCGCGATCCCGCCCAAGTCGGTGATCAGCCTGATCGGGCCGAACGGCGCCGGGAAGACGACGTTCTTCAACGTCCTCACGGGCCTCTACGAAGCCTCCGAGGGCACCGTCTACCTGGACGGCAAGGACGTCACGGCGGTCAAGCCGCACAAGCGGGCGGCCATGGGGATGGCGCGGACCTTCCAGAACATCCGCCTCTTCGGCCTGATGACGGCCGAGGAAAACGTGATGGTTGCGATGCACCCGCACCTCAAGGCCGGGGTCTTCTCCACCATCCTCCGGCTGCCGAAGCAGCGGCGGGAGGAGCGGGAGGCCCGCGACACCGCGCGCGAGCTGCTCGAGTACGTCGGCATCGGCAAGTCCGAGGGCGAGCTGGCCCGCAACCTCTCCTATGGCGACCAGCGCCGGCTCGAGATCGCCCGGGCGATGGCGCTGCGGCCCAAGATCCTGCTGTTGGACGAGCCGACGGCCGGCATGAACCCGCAGGAGTCGTCGAACTTCAACGACTTCGTCTACCGGGTCCGCGACGAGCGCGACATGTCGGTCCTGCTGATCGAGCACGACATGAGCGTGATCATGAAGATCAGCGAGCGGATCACCGTCCTCGACCGCGGTTCCATGATCGCCGAGGGCACGCCGGACGACATCCGCAACAACCAGACCGTGATCGAGGCCTACCTCGGCAAGACCGGCACCCGCGAGGGAAAGAGGCGCCCGACATGAGCACCGACACACAAGCCAGCGCCGGCACCGTTCGCGGCGAGGGCCAGGAGGCGCTGCTGCAGCTGAAGAGCATCAACGTCAGCTACGGCAACATCGCCGCGGTGAAGGAGCTCTCGCTGACGGTCTACCCCGGCGAGATCGTCTGCCTGATCGGCTCGAACGGCGCCGGCAAGTCCACCACGCTGCGGACCATCTCCGGCCTGCTGCGGCCCCGGTCCGGTGACGTGGTGTTCGAGGGCAAGCGGATCAACGGCGTCCCCGGCCACGACGTGGTCAAGCTCGGCATCTGCCAGTCGCCCGAGGGACGCAAGATCTTCCAGCGGATGACGGTGTCGGAAAACCTCGACCTCGGCGCCTTCACCCGCAAGGACACCGCCAAGATCGCCGAGGACCGCGAGAACGTGCTCGAGCTGTTCCCGCGGCTGCGGGAGCGGGTCGACCAGAAGGCCGGCACCATGTCCGGCGGTGAGCAGCAGATGCTCGCGGTCGCCCGGGCCCTGCTCGGTAACCCGCGGCTGCTGCTGCTCGACGAGCCCTCGATGGGCCTCGCGCCCGTGCTGGTGGACGTCATCTTCGAGACCATCGAACGGATCCGGGCCCAGGGCACGACCGTGCTCCTGGTCGAGCAGAACGCCCTCGCCGCGCTGGAGATCGCCGACTACGCCTACGTCCTCGAGTCCGGCCGGCTCAACCTCGAAGGCCCGGCCGCCGATCTCCTCGACGACCCGTCCGTGACGGCCGCCTACCTCGGCGGCCACTGACCGCACCGCGTCCCGAGCTTGTCGAGGGCCTCGAAGAGGTTGCGCCAAACCCTCGTCACAGAACGACCGGATCAGCGGGCCACCGCGCCTCATCCTTCTCGCGATGTGCCTCAGCGCGGAGTCGCCGAGCTCCAGAGCACCTCGCCGTAGGCGACGGTGACCGTGACGTCGCCGCGTGAGGTCGGCACCACGACGTCACGCGCGACCACCCAGCTCGGCACGTTCACGAAGTCGACGGCGACCACCCGGCCGTCCTCGCGGTGCACGCGGGCGGTGACCCGGCCCGACGGGACGTCGACGACGACCTCCGCGCTGCCGTCGGCCGGCGCGACGACGAGGCCGCCCGCGCCGTCCGGCGGCACCACCAGCCCGCCGTACATGTCGGCGTGGCCGCGTGGCTCGGAGCAGAGGACCGCCCGCAGCGCCTGGATGTCCGGGTCGTCGATCGCCCGGGCGCGGCGTTCGGCGACCGTGGTGCCGGGGATCGGTACGGGCGGCTCGGCGACGATCCGGAACGGCTCCCCGCCGGTGTGGTAGTCGGTGGTGGCGATGGTCGTCGGCAGCACGGCGGTCCTCAGCCGCGCGCCGGGGTCGTACCGGGCCGGTCCGCCGGCACCACCTGACAGGTCAGGCGGCCGGTGCAGACCCGGGCGCCGCCGTCGTCGACGAGCACCACCTCATAGCTCGCCACCGAACGGCCGAGCCGGATCGCGGTCGCGGTCCCGGTGATCCAGCCGGAGCGTCCCGGCCGGTGGTGGGTGGCGTTCAGGTCGACCCCGACGGCGACCCGGCCCGGACCGGCGTGCAGGTTGGCGCCGATCGAGCCGAGCGTCTCGATCAGCACGCAGGACGCGCCCCCGTGCCACAGCCCGTACGGCTGGGTGTTGCCCGCCACGGGCATCCGGCCCACCACCCGTTCGGCGCTGAGCTCCAGCGGCTCGAACCCGAGCGTGAGGTCCAGCGCGCTGGGCAGTTGTGCGTACCAGTCGGGAAGCTCGGGAGTCGTCACGCCGTCAGCCTAGGGATCGCGCCGATCCTGTGTTCACTTCTGGGGCGTAGTCGCCGCAGAAGTGCACACACTGTGGGCTGAGACCTGTCAGTGGCCGCGGATAGAGTCGTCGCGTGCCTGTGAAGACCGCTGCCCCGGGATCCCGTGCCGCCAAGAACGCGGCGGCGGCTGCCGCCGCCCCCCCGTCGCGGCCCAAGCTGCTGCTGATCGACGGCCACTCGGTGGCGTACCGGGCCTACTTCGCCCTGCCGGTCGAGAACTTCTCCACCGCGACCGGCCAGCACACCAACGGGGTGTTCGGGTTCACCTCGATGTTGATCAACGTGCTGCGCGACGAGGCGCCGACCCACGTCGGGGTGGCGTTCGACGTCTCGCGCCAGACGTTCCGCTCCGAGATGTACACCGAGTACAAGGCGACCCGCAGTGCTACTCCGGACGAGTTCCGCGGCCAGGTCGACCTGGTCAAGGAAGTGCTGAAGGCGCTCAACATCCCGTACGTGGACAAGCCCGGCTTCGAGGCCGACGACGTGATCGGCACGCTGGCCACCCAGGCTGAGGCGCAGGGCTTTGACGTGCTGATCTGCACCGGCGACCGGGACGCCTTCCAGCTGGTGAGCGAGAACGTGACCGTGCTCTACCCGCGCAAGGGCGTCTCCGACCTCGCCCGGATGACCCCGGCGGCGGTGGAGGACAAGTACTTCGCCACGCCGGCCCGCTATCCCGACCTGGCGGCGCTGGTGGGCGAGACGAGCGACAACCTGCCCGGCATCCCGGGCGTCGGGCCCAAGACGGCGGCCAAGTGGCTGGAGACGTACGGCAGCCTCGAGGAGCTGGTGGCCCACGCCGGCGAGCTCAAGGGCAAGGCGGCCGCGGAGTTCCAGCTGCGGACCGAGGCCGTGCTGCTGAACCGGCAGATCAACGCGCTGGTCCGCGACCTCGAGCTGCCGCTGAGCGTCGACGACCTGGTCCGTCAGCCCTGGAACCGCGAGGCGACCCACCAGCTCTTCGACGGGCTTGAGTTCCGGGTGCTGCGCGACCGGCTGCTCGAGGCGCTGCCGAACGAGGAAGAGATCGTCCCCGAGGGCGGGTTCGAGCTGACCGGTGAGGTGCTCGGCCAGGACCAGCTCGACGCGTGGCTGCGTGAGCACGCTGTCGGTGCACGGACCGGGCTCGACGTCATCGGCCACTGGGGATCGGGGACGGGTGACATCACGGCCCTTGCCCTCGCGGCCGCCGACGGCGCGGCCGCCTACGTCGACGTGCTGAGCCTGACCCCGGCCGACGACCAGGCGCTGGCGGGCTGGCTGACCGACCCGAGCCACAGCAAGGCGATGCACGACGCGAAGGGCGCACTGCTCGGGCTCTGGGCACGCGGCTGGGACCTCGACGGGCTGACGTCGGACACCCAGCTCGCGGCCTACCTGACCCGGCCTGACCAGCGGACCTTCGACCTGGCCGACCTCACCGTCCGCTACCTCAAGCGTGAGCTCAAGGTGGAGGGCGCCGCCGACGCCCTCGAGACCCTTGACACCGACCAGCAGGCGCTCGACTTCGGCGACGACGACTCCGGAACCCGGCTGGCCGCCGACGCGGCGATGGTCCGGGCTCGTGCGGTGATCGACCTGGCCGACGCCCTCGACGCCGAGATCGAGCAGCGCAACGGCAGCAGCCTGCTGAACGGCGTCGAGCTGCCACTGCTGCGGACGCTGGCCCGGATGGAGCAGACCGGCGTCGCCGTCGACCTCGACCACCTCCAAGCGCTCGAGTCCGACTTCGGCGCCACCGTGACCCAGGCGGCCAACGACGCCTACGCGGTGCTGGGCAAGCAGATCAACCTCGGCTCGCCCAAGCAGCTGCAGGTGGTGCTGTTCGACGAGCTGGGGATGCCGAAGACCCGCCGGACGCGGACCGGCTACACCACCGACGCCGACGCGCTGCAGGCGCTGTACGCCAAGACCGAGCACCCGTTCCTGGCGCACCTGCTGGTGCACCGGGACGCGATCCGGCTCAAGCAGACGGTCGAGGGGCTGCTCAAGTCGGTGGCCGACGACGGCCGTATCCACACCACGTACGTCCAGACCATCGCGGCGACCGGCCGGCTGTCCAGCACCGACCCCAACCTGCAGAACATCCCGATCCGCACCGAGGAAGGCCGCCGGATCCGGGAGGCGTTCGTGGTCGGCGAGGGGTACGAGGCCCTGATGTCGGCCGACTACTCCCAGATCGAGATGCGCATCATGGCGCACGCCAGCGAGGACGACAGCCTGATCGCGGCGTTCAAGTCGGGGATGGACTTCCACACCGTCACCGCCTCCCGAGTCTTCGGGGTCGAGCCGACCGCGGTCACGCCGGCCGAGCGGGCCAAGATCAAGGCGATGAACTACGGCCTGGCCTACGGCCTGAGCGCCTTCGGCCTGAGCCAGCAGCTGAGCATCGAGACCGCCGAGGCCAAGGGTCTGATGGAGGAGTACTTCGAGCGCTTCGGCGGGGTCCGGGACTACCTGCACGGCTTGGTCGCCGACGCGCGCAAGACCGAGTACACCGAGACGGTCCTGGGCCGCCGCCGCTATCTGCCCGACCTGATGAGCGACAACCGGCAGCGCCGCGAGATGGCGGAGCGGATGGCGCTGAACGCGCCCATCCAGGGCTCTGCCGCCGACATCATCAAGGTCGCCATGCTGGACGTCGAACGAGCGCTGGTCGACGCCGGGATGCGCAGCCGGATGCTGCTGCAGGTGCACGACGAGCTGGTCTTCGAGATCGGTCTGGGCGAACGGGCGGCTCTGGAAGAGATCGTCCGCGACAAGATGGGCCACGCGGTCGCCATGACCGTGCCGTTGGACGTGTCGGTCGGCGTCGGCCGGTCGTGGCACGACGCGGCCCACTGACCCTGCCTCCAGAGCCTGGTCAGCGGCGGCGGCGAATCCCCAAATTGACCCTGCTTTGGCTGCCCCAGTAGTCTGAGATGTCGCTGTGGCCTGCAGGACTTCGGACGGAGTAGGTCACGCAATCTCGCGTCGTCCGTTGTCAGCAGCAGGCTTGGCCTTGAGCACCGAGGTGTGTGGGGATCGCAAGTTGTGGGCAGCAGGGCGTTCGCGGGAAACGGCCGCAGCACACCGGAAAACCCATTTCATCCCTATCGGAGCCCTACTACATGACGTCCTCCCTAGAGGCACCTCCCCAGGTCGCGATCGACGATTTCGATTCGCCTGAGGCTTTTCTCGCGGCCATCGACGCGACCATCAAGTACTTCAACGATGGTGACATCGTCACCGGAACCGTCGTCAAGGTCGACCGTGACGAGGTCCTGCTGGACATCGGCTACAAGACTGAAGGGGTCATCCCCTCCAAAGAGCTCTCCATCAAGCACGACGTCGACCCGTTCGACGTGGTCAGCGTCGGGGATGTGATCGAAGCTCTCGTCCAGCAGAAGGAGGACAAGGAGGGTCGGCTGATCCTGTCCAAGAAGCGGGCTCAGTACGAGCGCGCCTGGGGCACGATCGAGAAGATCAAGGAAGAGGACGGTGTCGTCACCGGCCACGTCATCGAGGTCGTCAAGGGCGGCCTGATCATCGACATCGGCCTGCGGGGCTTCCTGCCCGCGTCGCTGGTGGAGATGCGCAGGGTCCGCGACCTGCAGCCGTACGTCGGCATGGAGCTCGAGGCCAAGATCATCGAGCTGGACAAGAACCGCAACAACGTGGTCCTGTCCCGCCGTGCCTGGCTCGAGCAGACGCAGTCGGAGGTTCGGCAGAACTTCCTCACCCAGCTGCAGAAGGGCCAGATCCGCAAGGGTGTCGTGTCCTCGATCGTCAACTTCGGTGCCTTTGTGGACCTCGGTGGCGTGGACGGCCTCGTGCACGTCTCCGAGCTGTCCTGGAAGCACATCGACCACCCGTCCGAGGTCGTCGAGGTCGGCCAGGAGGTCACCGTCGAGGTCCTCGACGTGGACATGGACCGCGAGCGTGTCTCGCTGTCGCTCAAGGCCACCCAGGAAGACCCGTGGCAGGCCTTCGCCCGGACGCACCAGATCGGGCAGATCGTGCCCGGCAAGGTCACCAAGCTGGTGCCGTTCGGAGCGTTCGTCCGCGTGGAGGAGGGCATCGAGGGTCTGGTGCACGTGTCCGAGCTCGCCGAGCGTCACGTCGAGATCCCCGAGCAGGTCGTCACGGTCAACGACGACGTGCTGGTCAAGATCATTGACATCGACCTCGAGCGTCGCCGGATCTCGCTGTCGCTGAAGCAGGCCAACGAGGGTGTCGACGTCAACTCCGAGGACTTCGACCCCACGCTGTACGGCATGGCGGCGTCCTACGACGACCAGGGCAACTACCTCTACCCGGACGGCTTCGACCCCGAGACGGGCGAGTGGCTCGAGGGCTACGAGGAGCAGCGCGCGGCCTGGGAGTCCCAGTACGCCGAGGCTCACGCCCGTTGGGAAGCCCACAAGAAGCAGGTCGAGGACGCCGAGAACTCCGAGGTCGCTGCGGCGGCTCCGGCCAGCTACTCCTCGTCCTCCAACGCGGGCGGCCAGGCTTCGGCCACGCCGGCCGAGACCGGAACGGCGACGGCCAGCCCGTCGGCGGCTCCCGAGGGTTCGCTCGCCTCGGACGAGGCGCTGCAGGCGCTGCGTGAGAAGCTCACCGGCGGCGGCCAGTAGGCCTGGCGCTCGACCGTACGAGCCCCGTCACCTTCCCGGTGGCGGGGCTCGTCCGCGTCCTGAGCCCGACGCGTCCTGAGCCTGTCGAAGGGCTCGACCCATCCGTGCCTGAGCGTGTCGAAGGTCTCGATGGGTCTGCGCCTCCTCCCTGTGGCCTCCCGTGGAGGTGGCGGCCCTAGCCAGCCGCCGGGCTCAGAGCTCGGCGATCCACGGGTGGCCCGGGTGCGCCAGCTCAAGGCAGCCGCGTAGCCAGGTCCGGCTTGCTCCGTCGAGCAGGGGCGCCGCAGCCGCGAAGTCGGCCTGGTCCTTCTGGCGGGGGCGTTTCGCTTTCAGCAGCAGCTGCACCTCGGGGCGTAGGTAGGGCGCGCCGTCATGAAGCCAGAGGACGTCGGCCAGCGGAAGCCGAATCCGGTCGTCCCGCTTGAACTCCCAGGTGTCGCGGCCGCCGGGCATGAACAAGATGTCGTACTCCCACGGCTCGGCCCCACTCGGTCGTACCCAGACCTGGCCGCAGCCTGTGGGCAGCACGGCGTCGGCGAGGCCGTCCGGGTCGTCCTCCGGCAGCAGAGGGAGTAACGCGCCGACGGTGGCCGTCCACATGTCGAGGCGACCGGCCAGATGGCGTCGTAGCAGCGCCAGCTCCGACCTCGGGATCTCGAGATCGAGATCGTCGTGGTGCCGCTCGACGCCGGTGAACGCCTCGATCGCCCAGCCTCCGGCGAGCCACCAGCGGCCTGGGTAGCCCTCGAAGAAGGCTGCTGCCTCGGCTGGCGTCCGTCCCGCCCATGGCCCGTACAGGCGGGCCAGTTCGGCTTCGCTCAGCTGGTGAATGGGCATGCGCGAGCGTATCGGGGCCAGAGCTCGTGAACGAAGGAGGCGACTACGCCCCCTTCGTTCACGGCTTGTCCCCGACGCGGCCTCTAGGCTGGTCCCATGCTCAGGGTGGGACTGACCGGCGGCATCGCGTCCGGCAAGAGCGCGGTCGCCGCCGGGCTCGGTGCCCGGGGTGCGGTGGTGATCGACTCCGACGTGTTGGCCCGTGCGGTGGTGGAGCCCGGCACACCTGGGCTCGAGGCGGTGGTGCAGCGGTTCGGGCCCGAGGTGCTCGACGCGAACGGCCGGCTGGACCGGCCTCGGCTCGGGTCCGTGGTGTTCGCCGACCCCGGCGCCCGACGTGACCTCGAGCGGATCATCCACCCGCTGGTCCGGGCCCGGGCGGCCGCCATCGAGCAGCAGGCGGACCCGGACGCGGTCGTGCTGCACGTCATCCCGCTCCTGGTCGAGACCGGTCAGCAGCGCGACTTCGACGTGGTCGTCGTGGTCGACCTCGACCCTGCGACGCAGCAGCAGCGGCTGATGGCCCGCAACGGTTTGACGGCTGAGGAGGCGCGGTCGCGGATGTCGGCCCAGGCCAGCCGCAACGACCGGCTTGCGGCGGCCGACCTGGTGGTGGACAACAACGGCAGCCCCGACCAGCTCACCGATTCGGTCGCTCGGCTGTGGTCGGATCTCCTCCAGCGCAGCCCGGCGGCCTGACCCTCGACCTCGCGCGACAAGAACTGTCAGTGGCCGCACGTACGCTTCGAGCATGCGTCCGATCGAAGACCTGCAGCGCGTCGTCGCCCCTTTTCACGTGGAGAGCGACTTCTCCCCGTCCGGTGACCAGCCGACGGCGATCGCCGACCTCGAACGACGGATCGCCAACGGCGAGCAGGACGTCGTGCTGCTGGGCGCCACCGGTACGGGCAAGACCGCGACCATGGCCTGGCTCGCGGAGAAGGTGCAACGACCGATCCTGGTCATGCAGCCCAACAAGACCCTGGCCGCCCAGTTCGCCAACGAGCTGCGGCACTTCTTCCCCAAGAACGCCGTGGAGTACTTCGTCTCCTACTACGACTACTACCAGCCCGAGGCGTACGTCCCGCAGTCCGACACCTACATCGAGAAGGACTCCTCGCTGAACGAGGAGGTCGAACGGCTCCGGCACTCGGCCACCAATTCCCTGCTGACCCGGCGGGACGTCATCGTGGTCGCCACGGTGTCGGCCATCTACGGTCTGGGCACACCGCAGGAGTACGTCGACCGCATGGTCGCGCTCAAGGTGGGTCAGGAGATCGAGCGCGACGCGCTGCTGCGTCAGCTCGTCGGCATCCAGTACGCGCGCAACGACCTCGCCGGCACCCGCGGCACCTTCCGCGTCCGGGGCGACACCCTTGAGGTGTTCCCGATGTATGAGGAGCTCGCGGTCCGGATCGAGTTCTTCGGCGACGAGATCGAAAAGCTCAGCACGCTGCACCCGCTCACCGGCGAGGTCGTCACCAACGACGAGCACATCTACCTGTTCCCGGCCAGCCACTACGTGGCCGGGCCGGAGCGGATGGAACGGGCCATCGGGCGCATCGAGGCCGAGCTGGGGGAGCGACTGGCCGAGCTGGAGGCGCAGCACAAGCTCCTCGAGGCTCAGCGGCTGCGGATGCGGACCAGCTACGACATCGAGATGATGCGCCAGATCGGTACCTGCTCGGGCATCGAGAACTACTCGAGCCACATCGACGGGCGAGGAAAGGGCACGGCTCCGTACTGCCTGCTGGACTACTTCCCCGAGGACTTCCTGCTGGTCGTGGACGAGTCGCACGTCACCATCCCGCAGATCGGCGGCATGTACGAGGGCGACATGTCGCGCAAGCGGACGCTGGTCGACCACGGCTTCCGGCTCCCGAGCGCGATGGACAACCGGCCGTTGCGGTTCGAGGAGTTCGTGGAGCGGATCGGCCAGACGGTCTACCTGTCGGCGACACCGGGCAACTACGAGATGGCCAAGTCCGACGGCTACGTGGAGCAGATCATCCGGCCTACCGGGCTGATCGACCCCGAAGTCATCGTCAAACCGACCCAGGGCCAGATCGACGACCTGATGGGTGAGATCCGGCTGCGGACCGAGCGCAACGAGCGGGTGCTCGTGACCACGTTGACGAAGAAGATGTCGGAGGACCTGACCGACTACCTGCTCGAGAACGGGATCCGGACGCGGTACCTGCACTCCGAGGTCGACACCCTGCAGCGGATCACGCTGCTGCGCGAGCTGCGGATGGGGGAGTACGACGTCCTGGTCGGCATCAACCTGCTGCGCGAAGGTCTCGACCTGCCCGAGGTGTCCCTGGTGGCCATCCTGGACGCCGACAAGGAAGGCTTCCTGCGCAGCGCGAAAAGCCTGATCCAGACCATCGGCCGCGCCGCCCGTAACGTGTCCGGCCAGGTCCACATGTACGCCGACAAGATCACTGACTCGATGGCCGCCGCCATCGATGAGACCAACCGGCGCCGGGACAAGCAGATCGCGTACAACGTCGCGAACGGGGTCGACCCGCAGCCGCTGCGGAAGAAGATCGCCGACATCACCGACATGCTCGCCCGCGAGGACGCCGACACCGAAGAGCTGCTGAACGGCCGGCCCCGGGGTCGGGCCAAGCAGCCGGTGCCCGCCCTCGGCCTCAAGGGCGACCACGGGCGCCGCCTCGGCGGCATGCCCGCCGGCGAGCTCGCCGACCTGGTGCAAGAGCTCACCACCCAGATGCACGGGGCCGCCGCTGACCTCCAGTTCGAGGTGGCGGCCCGGCTCCGCGACGAGATCTCCGACCTCAAGAAGGAGCTGCGGCAGATGGTGGAGGCGAGCCGCTGACCGGCTGACCCCGGCGCACGAATCAGGCTTTTCGGCCTCTGGCTGTCATACTGAGCCGCGGAGGGGAGTATTCCCTCGCGGCGGCATCGTCATCACGGCTGGCCGCTGGTAGGAGTCGTCTCACTCCTCCCGGCGCCGCCCGGTGCCTCGGTCAGGCGACTGGCGGAAGAGACCTCCGAGACCTCGACATCCCCCGACTCGTCTCGGAAGGCTCCATCTCATGAACGTTCACCCGTACGCCTGGGCCATCACCGTGGTCGTGATGGTGGCCATCCTCGCGTTCGACGTCTTCATCATCGGCCGGCGGCCGCACGAGCCGTCCACCAAGGAAGCCTCGATCGCCATCGCCGTCTTCGTCGGTCTGGCGGTGCTCTTCGGGCTCGGCGTGCTCGTCGTCGCCGGCCCCCAGTACGGCGGGGAGTTCTTCGCCGGCTGGATCACCGAGTACAGCCTCTCGGTCGACAACCTCTTCATCTTCTTGATCATCATGGCCAAGCTGAAGGTGCCCCGCGAGCTGCAGCAGTTCGCTCTGCTCGTCGGCATCATCCTGGCGCTGATCTTCCGCGGGATCTTCATCGCGGTCGGCGCCGCTGCGATCGACCGTTTCGCCTGGGTGTTCTTCATCTTCGGGGCGTTCCTGGTCTACACCGCGGTCAAGCTCTTCCTCGACTACCGCTCCTCCGACGACGACGAGCACGACGGGGAGGCGCCCAACAACGCCATCATGCGGATGGTCCGGCGCCGGTTCCCCGCCACCGATGACTTCCGCGGCACCAAGCTCACGGTGAAGGAACAGGGCAAGCGGATGATCACGCCGATGTTCTTCGTGATCGTGGCGCTCGGCAGCACCGATCTGCTCTTCGCGCTCGACTCGATCCCGGCAATCTACGGCCTCACCCAGGAGCCGTACCTGGTCTTCACCGCCAACGTGTTCGCGCTGATGGGTCTGCGCCAGCTCTACTTCCTGATCGGCGGCCTGCTGAAGAAGCTGGTCTACCTGTCGCTCGGACTGTCGATCATCCTCGCCTTCATCGGCATCAAGCTCGTGCTGCACGCCCTGCACGAGTACCACTGGGCCGACTGGGCGCCCTACGGCGGCGAGATCCCCATCTGGCTGTCGCTGACGGTGATCGTGGGCACCCTCGCGGTCACAACCGTGGCGAGCCTGGCCAAGTCCAAGCGCGACCCCGCGGCGACCGCCGACACCCTCGGTACCAGCTGACGACAGAACGCCGGGCACCCCGCAGGGGGTGACCGGCGATCGTTGTCGGAGGTCAGGCGGCCTGGGTGGCCACCTCGCCGGCGGGCTCGATGGCCTCGGCCACCAGCTCGGCCACGTCACTCATCAGCCGGACGTCGACCGCGGCCAGCACGTCGGCCGGTACGTCATCGAGGTCGGGCTCGTTGCGCAGCGGCAGGAAGACCGTGGTCAGCCCGGCCCGCTGAGCGGCCAGCAGCTTCTGCTTCGCGCCGCCGATCGGCATCACTCGACCGTTCAGGCTCACCTCACCGGTCATGGCGACGTCGGAGCGGACCGGACGACCCAACGCCATCGAGGTCAGCGCCGTCACCATGGTGACGCCCGCGGACGGCCCGTCCTTCGGTACCGCACCCGCCGGCACGTGGACATGGATCGGCCGGTAGAGCACCGAGGGATCAGTGATGCCGAGCTGGGCTGCGTGGGCCCGGACGTAGGACAGCGCGATCTGCGCCGACTCCTTCATCACGTCCCCCAGCTGCCCGGTCAGCGTCAGCCCCCCGTTCCCTGAGCCGCCCACGTTCTCTGAGCCTGTCGAAGGGCCGCTGACCGCCGCCGCCTCGATGAACAGCACGTCCCCACCGAGGCCGGTGACGGCGAGGCCGGTCGCGACGCCGGGCACGGAGGTGCGCTCGTGCGCTTCGGGGGTGAAGCGGGGACGGCCGAGGAAGTCGCGCAGGTTGGCGACGTCGATCGCCAGCCGCTCGTCCTCGCCGCGGGCCAGCCGGGTCGCCGCCTTGCGTAGAGTCTTGGCCAGCAGCCGTTCGAGCTGCCGGACGCCCGGCTCGCGGGTGTAGTTGACGGCCACCTCGCGCAACGCCTCCTCGGAGATGCTGACCTCCTCCACGGTCAGCGCGGCGAGGCCGAGCTGGCGGGGGAGCAGGTACTGACGCGCGATCGCGACCTTGTCGTCCTCGGTGTAGCCGTCGAGCTGGACGAGCTCCATCCGGTCCAGCAGCGCCTGCGGAATGGTCTCGATGACGTTCGCGGTGGCGAGGAAGACCACGTCGGAGAGGTCGAGGTCGACCTCGAGGTAGTGGTCGCGGAAGGTGTGGTTCTGCGCGGGGTCGAGGACCTCGAGCAGGGCCGCCGCGGGGTCGCCGCGGTAGTCGGCGCCGACCTTGTCGATCTCGTCCAGCAGGATCACGGGGTTCATCGACCCGGCCTCGCTGATGGCGCGAACGATCCGGCCCGGCAGCGCGCCGACGTACGTACGCCGGTGGCCCCGGATCTCGGCCTCGTCGCGGACGCCGCCGAGCGACACCCGGACGAACTTGCGCCCCAGGGCCCGCGCCACGGACTCACCGAGGGAGGTCTTGCCCACTCCGGGCGGCCCGACCAGGGCCATCACGGCGCCGGAGCCGCGGCCCCCGACGACCTCGAGGTGGCGGGACGCGCGGCGGGAGCGGATGGCCAGGTACTCCACGATCCGGTCCTTGACGTCGTCCAGGCCGTGGTGGTCGGCGTCCAGCACCTCACGGGCCGCCACGATGTCGGTGGCGTCGGTCGTGCGGGTGCCCCAGGGCAGGTCGAGGATCGTGTCCAGCCAGGTCCGCAGGTAGCCGGACTCGGGGCTCTGGTCGCTGGCCCGCTCGAGCTTGGCCACCTCGCGCATCGCAGCGAGGCGGATGCCGTCGGGGAGATCGGCCTCCTCGACACGGGTGCGGTAGTCCTGCGCACCCTCGGGCTCGTCCTCACCGAGCTCCTTGCGGATGGCAGCGAGCTGCTGGCGCAGCAGGAACTCCCGCTGGCTCTTCTCCATGCCCTCGCGGACGTCTTCGGCGATCTTGTCGTTGACCTCGGTCTCGGCCAGGTGGTCCTTGGCCCAGGTCACGAGCAGGTGAAGCCGGTCCGCGACGTAGGGGTTCTCCAGCAGCTCACGCTTCTGCTCCTCACTCAGCCAGGACGCATAGCCGGCCAGGTCGGCCAGGGCGGAGGGGTCGGTCACCTTGTTGACCTGGTCGATGACCTGCCAGGCGTCACGGCGCTGCAGAGTCGCCACGACGAGCTGCTTGTACTCGGTGGCCAGCTCACGGATCTCGGCGGTCTCCATCGTCGGGTCGAGCTCCTCGGCCTCGACCCACAGCGCAGTGCCCGGGCCGGAGACGCCGGAGCCGATCCGCACGCGCCGATCGGCCTTGATCACCGCGGCGGGGTCACCGTTCTGTAGTCGTCCGAGCTGGACGATCGAGGCGACCACGCCGTAGGAGGCGTAGCGGTCGCTGAGACGAGGGGCAACGAGCAGCTGGTCGTCGCTGTGCGCGCGGGCGGCGTCGACCGCGGCACGGGCTGCGTCGTCGAGCTCGATCGGCACCACCATGCCGGGTAGGACGACCAGGTCGGTCAGGAAGAGAACGGGAAGGCGGGTGGTCGACATCGGTCGGAACCTCCAAGTTGAGGTCGCTCCTACTTGAGCGACATCGACTCAAGGCTGTCGTCGCCTCGTTTCTTCCATCCGTTCTCCGTGGGCGAACAGAGGTAGTGTTGTAGGTTCTCGCCTAACTTGTCGGTCTCTCATTAGTTTGTCGGCGGCGTGTCGC
>NZ_CAXTHG010000014.1:0-110006 GCF_964244005.1 uncultured Friedmanniella sp.
GTCGTCGCCCTAGTCAGAGTCACATCGCCGGCGACAGGTCGCGCGAGAACCTACACCACGAGCGGGAAACCTCCGAGTCTGGGGAGAGGTGGTCGATGTCGACGAGGTCAGCACCCTGACTCTGCGACTGCCGGGGGGCCATATCCTGCTGCTCGAGACGATCGGAGAAGTGCCTCTCCATAGTGTTGGAGTGTTCGTATCGGTCCACCTGCAGCATGTGACGGCATATCCGACGAATATCTAGGTCAGGTCGTCGACGAGATCGACATCTGGCCCGATCGAGATCGGAATCTGATCGGAGTGACACCACGGTGACGACGAGCTACGACCAGTCAGCGCTGCGGAGCAGGCTGGAGGCACTGTCCCGGCGGCAGCGGGCGGCTTTCGCCGCCGCTTGTGCTGAGCTGCTCGCACCCGCCTGGGCTCACTACGGGCAACTCAGCGGGCTGGACGACGCGACCCTGGTGGCGGATGCGCTGGGTGAGTTGTGGTCGAGCTTGCAGGCGGGGGACAGAGACCTGGCCGCCCCGCTGGCCCTTCTCGAGGCTGGTATGCCTGACGAGGACGACGATCCTTGGTTCCTCGAGTCTGGGTACGCACAGAACGCCGCGTCGAGCACGGCCTACGCGATCCAGGCCTGGCTCGGAGGCGGCGTGCAGCAGGCGGAGTGGGCCGCGCGGCAAGTGTGGGAGGCAGCCGATCTGAGCGCTGAGAACCTGGGCCGGCTGCAGGCCTTTCGATCTCCGGCAGTCGGCGGCTCGGTTGCTGCGTCTGGCGATGTCGTGGCTACTGCTGTCCTGCTCATCGAGGAGCAGCTGGAAGCGGTCGCGGCCGCGGATCTTGACCCGCAGACGGTTCGACGTGCGGCCCGAGCGGCGGCAACGGCCTGGTGGCAGGGGACGTCCGGGTGACAGGCTGTGCCGAGGCCATGGCTGAGATCCAGGCGAACGCGACGAGGATGGCCCCAGTGACCTACTACCCCGACCCGACGCCCTACGCCTACAGCCAGAGTCCTGATGAGGACATGATCAACGTCGGTTGGCTCGGTCGCGGTCACGACCTGATGCGCGGATACCACGAGTGCGAGTTCTGCCCGCAGTCCGACGATCCGCCGATCCGCCGATCGAGCTTGCCTCCCCGGTCGAGGGAGGTCGGGTCTACCTGGGGATGTCCGAGATTCATCTGCAGGGTCTGGACGGACGCTTGTACAGCGCCCCGACGCTGGTCGTCCACTACATCCAGGCACACCAGTACCTTCCTCCGGACGAGTTCCTCGAAGCCCTACGTCGTTCCGCTCAGGTCGAGGGGTGAAGCCGGTCAGGTCGATGTGGCGCCGGTGACGGCGGCGAGAGCGGCAGTCAGCGGGTAGGGCCGTTCGACGGGCAGGGCCGTCCGCTCGGCCGGCGCGAGGGCGGCCAGCCGTCGCACTTCGGTGGTGATGTCCCGCAGGTCGACGACCCAGTCGTCGACGTACCGGGCGACGGTGCGGCCGCCGATGCCGATCTGCAGCGACCGCCAGGGCAACGGGTTGAGGGCGACGTCGCGCTCGCGATCCCACTGGATCCTCACCGGCGAGGTCTCCTTGCGTCGTTGCCAGGTCTCGTGGTCGGGGTAGACGGCTGGGTCGAAGTGGCTGAGGCAGGCGGCCGCAAGCGCTTCCTCGAAGCCCGAGCGGCTGATCCGGACGGCGAGGACGCGTTCCTGGCCGGGCTTGGTGGCCCAGCCCGAGCGGTACATCATCCACAGGAACGACGGCTTGATCCACGTCATCCGATCGCGGCTGAAGGGCGGGACGAAGCGCCGGCGGCGAGCGCCGCGTCAGCGATCGGGGCCGCGTAGGCCTGGTAGACCGTGATCGTGTCATCGTCGAAGTCGGCGCGGATCTGGCGTAGCGGAACGAACATGGTGACCCTCAGCCTAAGTCCGGCCGGCCGAGACCCGGCTCAGCTCAGCTCAGCTCAGCTCATTGCACCGGCACCGGCACCGGCGCCGGCGACCGCCACCTCGGGCGACGGGCTCATCGCCTGCAGGAACTCACATGTGCCGCCGGAGATGAGGTAGCCGCGGCCGGGCGTGACGGCCACGGGTGCCCGGCGGGGCAGGGTGACCCCGAGGAGGTCACCGTCGAAGTCGACGTTCGGTTGCAGGAGCACCCCGCAGCGGGACTTGCGGATCGTCTTGGTCCAGTGCGAGTAGAGGCTGCGCAGATCGTCCGACCGCCCGCCGGCGATCACCAGCAGGTCCGAGGTGCGGGACGACAGCAGGCCCGCGATGGCCTGGTCGGCGTCGTCGAACTGCTCGGCGTCGTCGATCAGCAGCACGAGCGGTCCGCGGTGGACCCGGGCCAACGCCAGCACGGCGGCCACCTGCTCCGCGCCGACTGCGCACTGGTCCAGCCCTGCCTCCGGCAACGGGGAGCGCCGGCCGCAGGCTCCCCAGACCGTGACGCCGGCGGCCCGCAACGACTCGGCCAGGGCCAGCAGCAACGTCGACTTGCCCGACCGGGCCGGACCCGAGACCAGCAGGTGCTCGCCCTCGTACACCTCGAGCACGCCGGGGCCGAGGTCGGACTCCCGGATCCCGACGGCTAGTCGCCACGGCTCGGCGCCGACCTCGGCGGACTGCCCCAGCTCGGCGACGGTGACCTCGGTCGGCAGCTGGCCGACTACCGGGGGCTTGCGGGCCACGTCGCCCCAGCGCCCGGTGACGTGCGCGACGGCCTCGACCAGGGTTCCGGATGGCGTGGCCACGTGGGCCTGCAGCTTGGTCTCGGCGAGCACGCAACGGCCAGGGATCGGCGGCGGTGCGAGCCGGCTCGGCACCCCGGCGGCGCTGTAGTCGTAGGCGTCGGCCAGCCGGAAGAGCCAGCGCTGGGTGGTGACCTCTTCCATGGCGGTGGGCACCACCTTGGACCGCGAGGTCGCGACGGCGACCCACATCGAGGCCTCGGGGCCGTCGGCGTAGACCCGGTAGAGGCCCTCCAGCAGCTTCAGGCCCTCGAAGTCGTCGTACTCGTCCCTGAGCACCCCGAGCCCGTCGACCAGGATGACGGTGCGGCGGTGCGGTCCGGCGGCCGAGCGTCGACGATCCAGCTCGGCACGGATGTGCTTGAGGAAACGCACCTGCTGCTCACGGGCGCCCGAACCCGAGCCGACGTAGGCCGCGGTGTGCGGCAGGTCGGCCAGCGGGGCGAGGTCGCGGGTACCGAGGTCCAGGATCAGCAGGTCCAGCTCGTCGGGGCCGAACTTCTCGGCGAGGGTCAGGGCCACGGTGGCCAACGTGGTGCTGGTGCCGCTGCCGGGGATGCCCAGCAGCATCAGGTTGCCCCGGTCGAGGTCCCAGCCCACCGGGATCTGGCGCTGCCGGACCGGCTCGTCGGCCAGCGCGAACTGCAGCACCGACCCGTGCAGCCCACCCACGGTCGGCAGGCCTTCGTCCTCGGCTTCGGAGGCGGTCGCCGCCAGCGCGACCCGGGTGCCCAACGGCTCCGGCCACACCGGCCGGGGCGGCGCGTAGCCCAGCTCGGCGTTCGCCTCGACGACGGCGTCGATTAGCATGTCCAGGTCGCTCGGCGCGTCCTCGTCTGGTTCGCCGTCCCCGCCGCCGGGCTGCTCGTCGCTGGCGAACCGGGTCGGGTGCACGTCGACGAGGTTGGACGTCTCGGCCTCGGCGCGGCCGGTGACCAGCGCGGTCTGGATCGGGGTGATGTCGTCCTGTCCGAGCTTGACGTAGGCGCGACCCCACTGGGTGCGGCCGATGGAGGCGGCCGCCGGCACCCCGATCACGTTCACCGAGTCGTCCCGGCTCTGCACCCGCAGGGCCACCCGCAGGTTGGTGTTGGCCAGGATGTCGTCGTTCACCACACCCGCCGGGCGCTGGGTGGCCAGGATCATGTGCACCCCGAGGGTACGGCCGACCGCGGCCACGCTGACCAGCGACTTGAGGACGTCGGGGTAGTCCTTGGCCAGCATCGCGAACTCGTCGACCACCAGCAGCAGCCGGGGCATCGGCTCGGCGGGGTTGGTGGCCAGGTAGGTGTCCAGGTTGTCGATGCCGTCGCCCGCCCGGGCGAAGACCTCCTGCCGGTACCGGAGCTCAGCCTCCAGCGCCGTCAGAGCCCGGTCGGCCAGCTGCTCGTCCAGGTTGCTCACCGTGCCGATGGTGTGCGGCAGCCGCTCGCAGGTCTTGAAGGCCGCGCCGCCCTTGAAGTCGATCAGGATGAAGGTGAGCCGGGTGGGGTCGCTGCGGGCGGCGAGCCCCGCGACCATCGAGCGGAGGAACTCGCTCTTGCCCGAGCCGGTCGTGCCGCCGACCAGGCCGTGCGGGCCGTCGCGGACCAGGTCGATCTCGAACACCCCGGTCTCGGTCATCCCCAGCGGCGTGGAAATCCGCGACGACGAGGACCAGCTCTGCCGGACCGAAGCCGCGCTGACCTCGTCGATCTCGAGCAGCGGGGGCAGTCTGACCAGGCTCGGCAGCGAACCGCCGGGCACCGACAGCTCGGGGTCGTCGAACCGGGCGAGGTCCGCGGCACACTGCTGCGCCGTCTCCACGCTGATCCCCGCCAGCACCACGTCGGGCACCTTGGCCCGCTCACCGGGCCGGGTCACCGTGCCGGCGGCGTCCCGGTCGACGTGGATCACCGTGGTGCAGGCGGCGGGCAGCTGTTCCTCCGTCGCCGCGATGACGATGCCCGAGACCTGGGTGGTGGGTCGTTCGGCCAGAGAGCTCCCGAGAGGCCGGCCGTGACCCAGCAGGCTGCGGGCCGGGGCGTCTCGTCCCTCGGTGAGCACGTCGGAGTCCAGCAGCAGCAGCACGGCCGGCGTCGGGTTGGCGTCGAGCCCGTCGCGCAGGGCACGCAGCATGGCCTCACTCCGGCCACGCTGGGTCGAGACCCACTGCCCGCCGGAGCCGTCGCCGAGCCGGCGGACGTGCGGCAGCCAACCAGTCCAGGACCAGTCGTCCTCTCGCCCCGGGTCGCAGCAGACGCCGACGGTCAGGTCCGCGGGTCCGCAGTGGGTGACGGCCTGGCAGAGCAGGTCGCGGGCGACGGCCAGGGCACCCTCCCGGTCCCCGACCACCCCGACGACCCCGGCACCGGTCAGCTCGACCTCGACCGGGGCGGCCGGCAGCACGGAGGAGTCGAGGACCTCCTGCACCGCGTCGTCCTGCCGCCGACCGACGGAGGAGTCCAGCTCCGGCCGCCAGGGCACGTTGCCCACGCCGGCGTGCAGGGTCAAGAAGTCGCGGGCGGCGGCGCGGCGCTGCCAGAGCCGGGTGGTGGGCAGCGCGGCCCGGCGGAGCGTGGCCGCCGGGTCGGGTGCCAGGTCCCGGCGCCGCTCCCGCTCGACCGCGGCAGCCTCGGCCACCTGGACCTGGAACTCCTCGAGCTCGGTGGCGAAGGTCGCGTCCGCCTCCCGCATGTCCTTGGTCCGGCGGCGCTTCTGCTCGAGCGTGGAGCCGATGCCCAGGACGGGGCTGAGCGCGGCCAGCAGGGCGAAGCGGGCATCCCCCATCACCAGCACCAGGACGCCGGCCATCAGCAGCGGGGCGATGATCGTGGCCAACCCGAAGCGGGTCGGCGGCGGCGGGGGTTTGCGCACCGGGGGGATGAGGGGCGTGGGTCCGGTCAGCTCACCGGGCCGGGGCGGCCGGTTGAACGGGGCGGTGGCAGCCCGGGTGAGGTTCTGCAGCGCTCCAGGGGCGGGCGCCAGCGCCTCGTCCGAGCCGCGCCACAAGGTGATGGCCGAGCCGCCGACGATCACGACGCTGGTGCCCTCCACGAGGACGCCGTCCTCACCGACCTCGAGCCCGTCGACCAGCGTGCCGTTCGTCGACCCGGCGTCGCGTACCCGCAGTCCGTCCTCGTCGTGCTCCACGGTCGCATGGCTCCAGGACACGCTGCCCGAATCGATCGCCAGGTCCGCCTGGGGCGAGCGTCCGATCACCAGCGGGCGTCCGTTGGGCACGGCGACGGTGTACCCGACGTCCAGCCCGGCCGAGATGGACGCCGCCCAGCCGTTGATGGGCTGCGGACGTTCGTGCGGGGACCGCGCCAACCGGCTGCCCTCGAGCAGACCGGCGCTGCTCACCAGGTCTCCCGCCTCGTGCCGCCGGCCGTCGACCCACAGGGTCTCCCCGGCGGGGACCGCGATGCCGCAGGCGTGCTCGACCAGGTCCGCCAGCGTGGCGTGGCCCGCCGCCTGGGCCAGCTCGACCTCGTGCCGCGGGCCGTCGACCTCGATCACCAGGCGCACGGGTGTCTCCTCGTCCCCGACGAGGAGACAGCGGCCGCGTCGGGCTGCATCACGTCGGTGCTCATCACGTCGGTGCTCATCACGTCGGCACTCATCACATCGGCACTCATCACGTCGGCACTGGGAACCAGTAGAGCGTCGGCTTGTCGGCTGCTGTGGTCGGCCGCAGCCCAGGGGACTGGTCGGTGGAGCCGAGGGCGACCACCGCGTCGTCGGCCACCGCCACCGGGGTACCGAAGGCCAGCGTAGGGCCAGCGATCCCGTCGGCTGCCCCGAGGGTCAGACCCGAAAGCGCTGCCGCCACGGCCGCGGGATCGGTGCTGTGCGCGGCGGCGGCGGCGCGCACCAGCGCGACCACCGCGTCGTGGCTCCGGACGTCGGCCACGCCCGCTACCGCAGTGAACGGCCGCTCACCGGAGAAGTCCTTCGTGGTCGGGTCGGCTGCGGTCAGCTGCAGAGCCGAGAAGTACGCCGCCAGGGAACGGCCGCGGGCCGAGGGCTGCAGGGCGGTGGAGTCACCCTCGTCGAGGCCGGTCGAGAGCAGCGGGTCCGACAGCGAGCCGTCGGCCTCGTGGAGGGTCGCCGGGAACGTCGGGCTCAGGGCCTCGGGAGTGAGCGCGAGCGGGACGTCGAGCCGAGCTCCCCGCAGCGCCCGGACCATGATGGCCTGCAGCTCGGCCGGTCCGGAGACGACGACGGAGTCGAACGCCTTGGGTTGGGCGGCCAGCCGACGCCGCAGGGCGTCGGCGATCGCGGTGGGGTCCGACCCCGCCCGGAAGATGCGGGTGCCGATCGGGTCCAGCCCGGTTACCGACCCGCCGCCGGCGTTGACCAGGAACGGCTTCGTCGCCCCGCGCTTGGCCAGGACCTGGACCAGCCGGGCGTCCGTGGTCTTGGCGTCGGGTCCGGTGAGCCAGCTGTGGTCGGGCAGAGTGGCGGCGGAGTCGGCGTAGGGCAGCAGCACCGGCACGCCGCGTGCGCTTGCCTCGGCCAGCCCGGCCGCCTGATGTTTCCCGGTACTGGCCAGCACGATGCCGGCGACGCCGCGGTCGAGCAGGGTCTGTACGGCCGTGGTCGCGCCCTGGGCCGTCCCCTTGTCGTTGAGCACGGTGAGGTCGACCTGGCTGCCGCCCAGGACGAAGCGGCGGACGGCGACCTCGGCTCCCTCGGCGGCGTCCCGCCACTCCGCACCCTCGCCCGGCGGCGCGGACAGGCTGACCACCACCCCGATCGTGAGCGGGGCCGGGAGGTCGGCGCTGAGGGCGACCGTGTCGGCCGGCGCGGGGGACGGCGGCGGGGCGGCCTGGTCGTCGTTGTCGCGGCAGCCCGGCAGCCCGACCAGGAGCAGCCCCGCCGCGAGGACGGTCAGGCTCCGCCGCCATCCCCTCATCGGGTGCCGGTGAGGTGGAACACGTAGACCGTGCGGTGCTGGACCGTCGTCGGCAGCGGGAGCTCGAAGGCCGGCAGGTCGGCCTGACGCTGCAGCGCCGCCTGGGCCTGGGCCTGGCGCAGCTGGACCGCTGCGACGTCGCGGGAGCGGACACTGGCGTAGGCGCTGGTCTTGTCCGAGGCGAGGCCCAGCTGGGAGTCCGCCGAGCCGGCCGCCTTCGCGCTGGTGGCCAGCGTGCCGAGCACGCCGGAGCCCTTCACCTTCGGGTTGCCGAGGTCGAGCAGGACGTTGCTGAGGTCGTTCGTCAGCAGGGTGCGGGTCGCGTCGAGGTCCCGGGTGGCTCCGCTGACGTCGGCGGACACCTGGGTGAGCGCCGACTTCGTGCTCTCGGTCAGGCTGCTCTCGGCCTCGGCCTGTGTCGTGGCCAGCGCGCGCCGCTGCTTGTCGACGGTGCTCTTGCCGTCGGTCCGGGCGGAGTCGGCTGCCGTCGACAGCCCGGCGGCCGAGCGGTCGAACATCTCGCCGACCTGGGCGCTGTCGTCCTCGCTCTTCTTGACGACCTGCGGGATCTCGGCCTCGAGGCTCGCCTTCGTCCCGGCCTTCGCGTCCTCCCCCGCCTTCGTCAGCGCCGCGTCGACCGAGGCCTTGACGTCGTCGTAGTTCGTCTGCACGCCACCGACGCCGGTCGCGACCTTCTCCAGGCCCTGCTGGGCGTCGTCGATGCTGGTCTGCAGCGTCGCAACCTTGGTCCGCAGCGACCTGTCACCGGTGGTGAGGGCGTCGACGACCGTGCCGAGCTCTCTGCTCACCGTCTCCAGCTCGGTCCCCAGGTCGGCCAGCGACTTGCCGGCGCCGTGCTCGTCGTCCGCGGTGTCGGTCGCCGCGGCGATCTGGTCCAGCGTGCTGGCCTGGTCGGCCAGCCGCGCGTCCATGGCCGCGCCGTACTGCACCGGCGGCACCAGCGGGACCGTCACGCCGTCCTCGTCAGGACAGGAGCGGGAGGCCAGGTAGGAACGGAGCTGCTCGACCTTGACCGCGCTCAGCGTCCCGGGCTGGATCCCGTCACCCACGAGGGCGCACAGCTGGGTGGCGAGGTCGGTGTTCTGGGTGCTCATCGAGCTGACCTTGGCCCGGCTGGCCACCGCCTTGGTGTGCACGTCGTCGACGGCCTCGACCAGGGTGGACAACGCGGTGCGCGAGGCGTCCAGGTGGTCGTCGACCCGTCCCAGGGTCTCCAGGCTGGTCGGGACGGGGTCGTCGCTGAGCAGGGCGTCAGTGTTGTCGGCCACGGTCTTCAGCTGGGTCGCGAGGTCCTGGACCGACGTGCTGACCGGGTCGAGCTGGTCGCCGCCCAAGACGTCGAGCGCCTTCCTGCTGTCGTCCACGAACGTGTCGGCGATGCCGGCGAAGGTCGTCTCGGCCCCGTACAGCGCGCAGGTGACCGAGGACTCGGCCGGGTCCGCACAGATCTCCGTCGTGGGTTCCGCCGGGCCGATGCTGGCCCGGATGGTCCGCTGCAGCTCGACCTTGCAGGCCTTGGTGGCGCCCGCGTACCCGTCCAGCTGGCTCGAGACCTGGAGCAGGCTGGCGTACACGCTGGCACTGGCGGCCGGCTTCGCCACCTCCTG
Organism: uncultured Friedmanniella sp.; assembly: GCF_964244005.1. Classification (GTDB taxonomy): domain Bacteria; phylum Actinomycetota; class Actinomycetes; order Propionibacteriales; family Propionibacteriaceae; genus Microlunatus. The sequence goes on from NZ_CAXTHG010000014.1 coordinate 9,276, forward strand.
CGCGCAGCCGGTCCCCTTGACCTTCGCCGGGGTCGGCCTGGCTGAGGTGTCACCGAGCAGCTGGTCCAGCTGGGCGACGGTGTCAGACATCCGGGACAGGGTGGTCGAGTTGGCGGCCGTGACCGAGGACTTCAGCTCCGAGTCCAGCGACTTCAGGTTCTCCCGCGAGGTCTTGACCGACGTGGTCACGTTCTCGGTGCTGGTCTTCAGGGAGCTGAGCGTCTTGGTGCCCAACGTCTTCGACGTGGTGTCGAGGGTCTTGCGCACCGTGGCGATGGTATCGCCGGCCTCGTCCAGGACGCCGTTGACGTCCCCGACCAGCTTCAGCGTGCGGGCCTGGAGCGCGACCTCGTCGGCGCTGGCGGGGTCGAACGCCGCGTCGACCAGCGCGCCCACGGACGGGTCGGTGACCAGCCCGGGCTGGACGGTGAGGTCGAGCCGGGGGAGCGAGAAGTTCTTGGCGTCCACCACCAGGCGCAGGTCGGCGCTGGCGGCCAGCTGCGGCGGGGCGAGGATGGTGGCCCACTGCACCTGGGTGGTGTCGTCGGCGGACCGGCTGAGCACGCCGTTCGTGGTCTCGCCGTCCTCGGACCCGTCCGTGGTCGCGGTGACCACCGCCGCAGGGCTGGTGCCCGGCAGCGCCGCGGAGGCCACGACCGTCAGCGGCGCACCCACCATGGCGGTGCTGGTCCTGGACTTGCCGGCCACGTCGTAGCGGAGTCGCTGGGCCTTCACCGTCAGGTTCTGCACGGTGACGTCGATCGTCACCTTGCCCGTGTAGCCGGTCAGGTCACCGAGGTTGGTACCGGCGCTGGTCTCGGTGCGGTAGCTGGTGAGGACACGGACCGGCAGGTCGTCGACGACCTGGTTGGGGTCGTGCGTGGTGGTCTCGGTGTCGGTGCCGCCGCCCACCGCGCGGGCGATCACGACCGTGGAGCTGACCCCGGTGAGCGACCCGTCGTTCTGTACCGCGACGTCGACCGACTGCAGCAGGCGGTCGCCCTGGGCCGGGTCAGCCATCTCCGGGGGCAGGGGCTGAGGCGTGCCGGGAGCGCGCAGCAGTCCGAACAGGAGAGCGAACACGGCCACTCCAGCCACTCCGATCACCAGCACCAGCCGATGCTGTCGGACCAGATTGACCAGACGAGCCACGAGTACATCCATCCTTGTCGAAACCGAGCCGGACGGCCCGTTGCGCGAGCAATCGTAGGTTGCGCAGGGGTTCTTCGAGGACGAGTCGAGTTATAGGGACAACACTGTGGCCTAAAGAACAACACTCAGAAAGGTCAGCAACCGCGCGTTCAGCAGCCTGCGGGACTCCGCGCGGCGGTACTCATGGCCCTCCCCGTCCAGCTGCAGGTACTCCACCGGACGGCCGAGTGCGGTCAGCGCCGCCACGATCTGGGTCGCCTCCCCGAGGGGGACGTTGGTGTCCAGCTCGCCGTGCACCACCAGCAGGGGGACGGTGATGTTGGCAGCCGCGTGCAGCGGCGAGATGGCCCGCAGCAGCATGTAGTCGCGCTCGGGGTCGCCGTACTTGCTCACTGCGGCCGCGGCGATCCAGGGCTCGGTGTCGCGGTAGAAGGTGTGCAGGTCCGACATGCCGCAGATGTCCACGCCGGCGGCGAAGATGCCGGGGGAGAAGGCGAGCATGGCCAGGGTCAGGTAGCCCCCGTAGGAGCGGCCCGTCACCGCGATCCGGTCGACCGGGGCCACCCCGGTCGCCAGCAGGTGGTCCCGGCAGGCGAGCACGTCGTCGAAGGCGTCGCGGCGGCCGTGCAGGTCGTCGGCGTGCACGAAGCTGCGGCCGAAACCGGACGAGCCGCGGATGTTCGGCGCGAACACCGCGATGCCGGCAGCGGCGAGCACCTGGTGCTGGGGGTTGAAGGTCGGCCGCTCCTGCGCCTCCGGACCACCGTGCAGGCTGAGGATGGCCGGCCCCGGCCCGACCTGGCCGGACGCCCGGTAGAGCCAGCCGGTCAGCGGTAGCCCGTCGCGGCCCGTGAAGGTCTCCAGGGTCGGCCGGACCAGCACGGTCTCCGGCAGTGGCGGGGCGTTGGTGACGCGAGTCCAGGCCAGGGTCGTGGTGTCCAGGCTCCACAGCTCCCGGGGCCGCTCAGGACCCTCGACGCTCATCACGGCCGTGCTGCCGTCCCGGCTGAGCAGGGCTCCGGTGACCACCTGGCCGGGCACGTCCGGCACCGGCCGCGAGGACAGCGTCCCGGTGTCGAGCAGCTGCAGCTCGCTGGCGCCTGACACGTTCCAGACCAGCAAGAGCAGGCGGCCGAAGTCGTCCGCGTCCAGGCCCTCGAGCTCGGCGTCGTCGCGGGCGGCCAGCACGCCGGCCCGGCCGCGCCAGCCCTGCGGACCGAGCGGGACGGCGACGACCTGGCGGCGGGGCAGCCCGGCATCGGTGGAGACGTAGGCGATCAGGTCCTCCCCCCGAGCTTCGCGAGGACCGTCGGGCGCAGCGGCGTCGGGGGCCGGCCTGATGATCGCCCGGTCCGTCGAGCCGAGGGCCGGGTAGGGCAGCAAGGGGTAGTCGGCGTCGGCCACCCGGTCCACGACCACGCAGAACTGCTTGCCGCGCTGACCGTCCTTGACGATGACGAAGTCCTCGTCGGCGCTCAGGTCGAGGACGCTGATCAGCTCGCCGGTGGCCAGCTCGGTGAGCGCCCCGGTGGCCGGGTCGGCGAGGTGGCAGACGGTCGGTCCGCCCGCCTGCTCGGCCGGCAGCGTGACCACCACCCGGTGCCCGCTGCGCGTCCAGGGCCCCAGCTCGGCGTGCTGCTCACGGGAGCCGGCGACGCAGCGCGCTCCGCTGCCGTCCGGCCGGACGACCCACACCTGGGTCCGCACCCCGCCGTCGGTGGCGACACAACAGGCGAGCCAGGCACCGTCGGCGGACCAGTTGACCGAGATCACCGGGTCCTCGGACAGCTCGATCATCGTCGGCGCGGCCGGCTCGCTGCCCGGCGGCAGCTCGTCCACCCAGACCCGGGGCACCCCGCTGCGGTCGCTGACGAAAGCGATCCGGTGGCAGTCCGGGGTCAGGGTGGGTCCCCAGCTGCCCCATGCGTCGACGAGGGAGTCGGAGAGTGCCATGGCGTCCCACACCGGGTGTTCGCCGCTCATCCCTACCCCCGCTGAGTCAGCTGGTCCCTCCGCCAGCCGGCGCTCCTTCATGCGGCACCTCTTTCACCCGGCACCAGCGTCAGCCCACATCGTGGTGCTGCAGCCACATCTCGAGCAGGGCCAGCTGCCACAGCGCGTTCGAGCCGAGGGTGGTCCGGGTTCGGTTCGGGTCGGCGAGCAGCGCGTCCACGGTGCGGGCGTCGAAGAGCCCGCGCTCCTTGGCCCGGGGGTCGGTCAGGGCGTCGCGCACCCGGTCAAGGTAAGGCCCTTCCAGCTGCCGGATGGCCGGCACGGGGAAGTAGCCCTTGGTGCGGTCGATCACCTCGTCCGGCACGACGCCGCGGCTCGCCCGCTTCAGCACGCCTTTGCCGCCGTCGGCCAGCTTGAGCTCGGGCGGGATGCGGCCCGCGAGCTCGACCAGCTCGTGGTCGAGGAAGGGCACCCGGGCCTCCAGGCCCCACGCCATCGTCATGTTGTCGACCCGCTTCACCGGATCGTCCACCAGCATCACGGTGGTGTCGTTGCGCAGGGCAGCGTCGACCGCGGTCTCCGCGCCCGGGCGGCCGAACCCCTCGGTGATGAAGGCGGTCGGGGCGTCGGAGTCGAGCAGCCACTCCCGGTTCAGCACCGACCCCATCGCGGCCCAACGCCGGTCGAAGAAGACCGAGGAGTAGGCCTCGACGGCCCCCTCGCGCGGCACATCGGCCAGCGGCGGGTACCAGTCGTAGCCGCCCAGCACCTCATCGGCCCCCTGGCCGGACTGGACGACCTTGACGCTCTTGGCGACGTCCTCGCTGAGCAGGTAGAAGGCCACGCAGTCGTGGCTGACCATCGGCTCGCTCATCGCCTCGACGCATCTGTCGAGGCCGGGCAGCAGCCGCGAGCTGTCGATCTTGATCCGATGGTGGTCGGTGCCGAAGCGCTGCGCCACCAGGGTGGAGTACTCGAACTCGTCCCCGGACTCCCCGCCCGCGGAGTCGAAGCCGATGCTGAACGTCTTGAGGTCGGTCTGGCCCGCCTCGGCCAGCAGCGCCACGACGAGGGAGGAGTCGATACCGCCCGAGAGCAGCACCCCGACCGGCACGTCGGCCACCATCCGCCGGTCGACGGCGACCCGGAGGCTCTCGAGCAGCGCCTCCTCCCACTCCCGCGAGGTCCACATCGCACGGTCGGGGTCGCGGCTGAAGTCGGGAGACCAGTAGACCCGGTCGACGAAGGTGCCGTCCGGCTCGACCACCCGGACCGTCGCCGGCGGCAGCTTCTTGACCCCGTTCAGGATCGTCCGCGGCGCCGGGACCACGCTGTGGAAGCTCAGGTAGTGGGCCAGCGCCGTCGTGTCGATCGAGGTGTCGGTGCCACCGCCGGCCAGGAGCGCAGGCAGGGTGGAGGCGAACCGCAGCCGGTCGGGCGTCTGGTCCAGGTAGAGCGGCTTGATGCCCAGCCGGTCGCGGCCCAGCACCAGCCGGCCGCTGCGGTGCTCATAGATCGCGAACGCGAACATGCCGAGGAAGTGGTCGACACAGTCCAGGCCCCACTCGGCGTAGCCCTTGGCGATGACCTCGGTGTCGGAGGTGGAGAAGAAGTGGTGGCCGTGACCCTCGAGCTCGGCTCTGAGCTGCTGGTAGTTGTAGATACAGCCGTTGAACACCAGCGTCAGCCCGAGCGCCGGGTCGACCATCGGCTGCGACCCCGCGACGCTGAGGTCGATGATCGAGAGCCGGCGGTGGGCCAACGCGACCGGCCCGTGAGCCCAGATGCCGTCGCCGTCGGGCCCGCGGTGCTGCAGGCAGCCGCCGATCCGCGAGCAGGCAGCGACGTCGGCGCTACGGCCGTCGAACCGGATCTCACCCGCGAGCCCGCACATCATGTACTCCCGTCGTTGGCGTCCGCCACGGCATCGGCGGACGCGATGATCCAGGTGTCCTTGGCGCCACCGCCCCGGGAGGAGTTGACCACCAGACTGCCCTCCGGCGCCATCCGGGTGAGGGCGAGACCGGCGAGCCGGCAGTCGTCCGGGCCGGTGCCGGTGACGTAGACAAAGGCGCGCAGGTCGACGTGCCGCGGTTCGAGCAGACCGTTGTCCAGGGTCGGGTGGGACGAAAGCGCCACGACCTCCTGGGCCACCCAGCCGGCCGGGTTGGCCGCGATCTCGGCCCGCCGCTCGGCCACCGCTGACGCGGCGGCGTCGGGCCCGATCAGCACACCGAGGCCGCCGTGACCGTCCACCGGCTTGGTCACCAGCTCCCCGACCCGGTCGAGGACGATTCGGTACTCGGCCTCGTCGCTGGTCCGGTAGGTCGGGACCGACTCCAGCGTCGGGTGCTCGCCGAGGTAGTAGGCGATCAGCTCGGGAACGTAGCAGTACATCGCCTTGTCGTCGGCGACCCCGTTGCCCGGGGCGTTGGCGAGCCGGACGCCGCCCGCCGCCGCGACCTCGAAGACTTCGGCCCCGACCGGACGCCCGGCGGCGTCAACCAGGTCGACGAGCTCGACGTCGAGCCGCAGGTAGATCCCGACGATCGGGGTTCCGGTGGAGCGCTGACGGACCTCGCCGGCCACCACCTCCAGGTCGTCGGCGACGCACAGCAGCAGGTCCGCCCGCTCGGCGAGCAGCCGGTGCTCGAACCAGGCCGAGCTGGCTGGGCCGCTGGAGAGCAGGGCCGGCGTCCCGGTCGGGTCGAGGCCGGCGAGCAGACAGGCGCGCAGCTCGGCCATCGCCGGGGCCGGGTCGACCAGTCTCTCGGGCCGCGGCAGGTCGGGCAGGACGACGTCCATCAGGTCGCGGATGGCCAGCGCGTAGGCGGCGCCGCTGGGGTTGCGCAGGTTGTCCTCCAGCACCCGCCAGCCGCCGAACTCGTTGCGCACCAGGTCGAAGCCCATGATCGGCGCTCGAACCGTACGGGCCGGCAGCCGCCGCGCCTCGGGCCGCCAGCCGGGCGACCCCTCGACCAGCTCGCGGGTGAGCACGCCGTCGGCCAGCAGCTCCTGCTCGCCGTACACGTCCTGCAGGAACGACTCGATCGCCCGGGCCCGTTGGCCCAGGCCCGCCGCGAGCGCCTGCCACTCGTGCGGGTTGATCACCCGCGGCACCAGGTCGACCTCGAAACGCCGTTGCTCTCCGGCGACGCCGAAGGTCAGTCCCGCCTCGTCGACCCAGTCGTCGCGGCGCCGGCCGCGTTCCGCGAGCTCGCTGTGGTCGAGGGCGCGGTAGTAGTCGATCAGCTCGCGGTAGGCCACCCGGGGTCGCAGGCCCGGGCCCACGGCCTCGTCCCCGGCCCGAGCCCGGTAGCGCCGCAGCGCGGCGACCGCCGGTTCGGGGCCGCCGGAGGGTCCGTGCGTCTCGGCGACCACCATCGCCACCACGTCGCTGAGCCGACCGCGCTCGGCGAAGGCGGCGCGCTGCCGGTCGGCGCTGTTGCCCCGGGCCAGCACGGTCTCGGCGAGCTCGCGCACCTCGTCCCAGTCAGCCAGCTCCTCCAGCTGCGGGCGGAGCCGGTCGACCAGGGCGCGGACGACGAGCCGGGCGGGGTGCGGCTTGGGGTGCCGTAGGTGGTCGAGCAGCTCACCGCTCAGCCCGGCGCGGGCGGCCCGCCAGACCGAGGCCCGGTGCAGGGGAGCCGAGACGGGCACGAACGGCCGACAGTTGGCGATATCGACCTCAGCCGCCCGGACCGCGGCCCGGAAGAGCCCGGCGATCAGGATCGCGTCGTCCACGATCGGGGTCGCGTCGCAGACCCGCAGCTCCAGCGTCGGCGCGTGCGAGGAGGGCCGGACGTCGAAGTAGGCCATCTTCGCGTCGGCGATCACCCCGCTGGTGATCAGGTCCTCCAGCAGGTCGTCGTACTCGGCGGAGGAGTGCAGCGGGCCGGTCGCGCCGGCGCTCGGCCAGCGCTGCCAGATGATCGAGCGGATGCTGGAGTAGCCGGTGTCCTGCTCGTTCCAGTACGGGGAGCTGGCCGAGAGCGCCAGCAGCACAGGCAGGTCCGGCGCCAGCCGCTGCATGATCTGGACGGCGAGGTCGCGGTTGCTCACCCCCACGTGGATCTGCAGCCCGCAGATCAGCTGCTCGTCGACAAGCATCCGGTACTGCTCCTGCATCCGGCCGTAGCGGCCGGTGGTGGTCAGCTCGAAGTCGGCGAACGCGGCCGTCGGCGCGGTGCCCACCGCGGCGATCCCGATGTTGTCCTCGGCGGCTACCTCCACCAGGCCCGACCGTAGCCGGATCAGCTCGGCCCGCAGACCGGCGAGGGAGTCGACCACCTCGGTGTTGGTCTCGACCGTCGTGCGTTGGATCTCGGCCGAGTAGTTCTCCTTCGGCAGCCGGCTCAACAGCTGCGGCGCCCGCGCCGACAGCTTCCAGCTGTCCAGGTCGATCAGATGCAGCTCTTCCTCGGCACCCAGCGTCAGTTCGGCACTCATCTCGCCGCAATCTAGCGAGACCGTGTTACGCCCCGGTGACCCCGCAACCGCCGATCGGTCAGCGGGTCACGCGGGGCCGACGGAAGGCGCGGACCAGGAGCACGATGCCGAGCACCGCGACGACGATGCCGATGTAGAGCCACATCTGCTGACCCGACATGACGCTGCCGCCGATCATGCCGGACCCCTGGCCGGTCCAGACGAGGCCGATCAGCAGGGCCAGGACCCCGACGACGATGCTGACGATCCGACCGGTACGTGAGGCCATCGGGTGCTCCTTGAGGATGTGCGCCTGGATGCAGGTGCATCGCCAGGCTACCCAGAGTCTCGACGCGCGGCCTTGAGCTCGGTGTAGATCTCGTCGAGCAGCGCGGCGGGCCGGCCGAGACCGCGGAAAGAGTCGAGCCGCTGAGTAGCCACCGGGGACCGGCCGGCCACGGCGAGGAACTCCAGCGAGGTCGCTACCTGCAGGGCGTGGTGCTCCAGGATGGTGCCGAGGTCGGCGCTGAGCCGGCTCAGCCGCGGGTCGGTCGGGGTGGGCAGCCGATCGCGAAGGCTGAAGAAGCGGTGCACCAGCGGTCCGCCCCGCGGGGCCACCAGACCCAGGTGCTCGCCGCGGCTGACCGAGACCAGCACCGCTTCGGCCTCGTCCTGCAGGATCACCGCCTCGGTGACGACGTCGAACAGCACCACGGCGGGGTCGGGCGCCGGTGCGGACACCACGTCCACGAGCTCGAAGGGGTCGGGTCGGCGTCGGGACCGACGGATCAGGCCCACGCCCGCCACGGTAGCCGCGGTGTCCACCGATCACTCCGGGCGCCCCCGACCTGGGTGCGATCAATGGGTGGGTGTGCTCCGCCCGGCCGTTGTTTCGCCCGGGCGAGTCCCGGGGTATTCCAGGACCAGCACTTTGTCGGCGCCCCAGGCTCGAGTGCCTCGCCCAGGCTCAGACGTGCAGGTCGGCGCTGGACAAGGTCTCGATCGACTCGGGCTCGCCGACCAGCTTCACCTCGGCGACGGCGCCGCGGCCGTGGGCGTAGAGCATCAGCTCACTCGGCTGGCCGACCAGGGTGACGATGGCGGCGCCGCCGACGGCGCGGATGGTCTCGGGTTCGGCGGCCGGACCGGTCGCCGAACCCAGCCGTTCCAGCACCACACCCACCGGAACGCGGCGGAACCAGGCGCGCGCCAGCAGCTTGAGCCGGCGCCACATCCACTCCTCGACCTCGGCGGCGAGCGGGCGGGACGGCTGCGGGGCGGGGCCGGCCCGGCGGACGTCCTCGTGGTGCACGAAGTACTCGGTCGTGTTCGCGCCCTCGTCCACCCCCGGGATGGCGAAGACCGACAGCCGGGCCGGACCTTTGCGGATCCGCTCCACCAGCTCGCCGTACGGCCATCGGCCGCGGATCTCGACCATCCGACGGTCCAGCAGACCGGACAGGGGCTTGGCCACGATCCCTGGCGCGCCGATCGGGTCGGTCTCGCGGATCCACAGGTGCACGGCGAGATCGTGAGCGTCCCAGCCGCCACAGAGGGTCGGCGCGTCCGGTCCGACCTGCTCCAGCAGGTCGCAGAGCTCGGCGCGCTCGGTCTTGGCGAAGGTCACGAGGCCACATGCTAACGAGAACGCGTTCGCCTCGCTCGGGCCCGCCGGGAACAATGGGCGCGTGACCGACCTGGCCGACGACCCCGCCCGCCCCCCTGCCCCCTCGCGCCCCTCTGCCCCCTCTCGCCTGGCGCCCGAGATCGCCGCCCAGCTCACCCGCGACCCGGCCGGCCTGGTGGCCGCCGTCGTCCAGGAGGAGCAGACTCGCGAGGTGCTGATGGTCGGCTGGATGGACGACGAGGCCCTGCACCGCACGCTCACCACCGGCCGCTCCACCTTCTGGTCCCGCAGCCGGGGGGAGTACTGGGTCAAGGGCGAGACCAGCGGCCACCGGCAGTGGGTCCGCGAGGTGCGGCTCGACTGCGACGGAGACACCCTGCTCGTCACCGTCCGCCAGGACGGGGCCGCCTGCCACACCGGCGACCACACCTGCTTCGACGCCCGGGTGCTGCCAGCACTGGTGGCCCCCGCGCCGGACAACGACGAGGCCGTCCGATGAAGGTCACCCCCGACCTGGAAGGCTTCCGCGCCGCCGCAGTCGATCGCCGGGTCGTTCCGGTGCACACGCGCTTCCTCGCCGACGCCGAGACCGCCGTCGGCCTCTACGCCAAGCTGGCCCGGAACCTTCCCGGCACCTACCTGCTCGAGTCCGCCGAGCAGGGCGTGTGGTCGCGCTACTCCTTCATCGGCGTCCGCTCCGCCGCCATGCTGACCGAGACCGACGGCCTCGCCCGGTGGACCGGCCAGCCGCCGGCCGGAATGCCGAGCGGCGGCGACCCGCTGGACGCGCTCCGCGAGACCCTGTCCCTGCTGCACACGCCAGCCCCGGATCCACCGCAGGGGGACGACCCCCTGGAACCCCCGCCAACGACAGACGGCCTGCCCCCCTTCACCTCCGGCCTGGTCGGCTACCTCGGCTACGACGCGGTCCGTCGGGTGGAGGTGCTGCCGGACAGCAACCCGCGCGACCTCGACATCCCCGAGCTGGCCTTCCTGCTGGTGGCTGACCTCGCCGTGCTCGACCAGCACGACGGTGAGGTCTGGCTCGTCGCCAACGCCATCAACGTCGACGGCACCGACGAACGGGTCGACGAGGCCTACGCCGACGCGGTGCGCCGGCTCGAGACGATGGCCGACCTGCTGGCGGAACCCACCCCGTCCGCGGTCGTCAGTGCCTCCTTCGACGCTCCGCTGCCGGTCCGTCGGCAACGGAGCACCGAAGAGTTCCAGGCCGCCGTCCGGTCCGCGGTCGAGGAGATCCGCGCGGGCGAGGCGTTCCAGGTCGTGGTCAGCCAACGCTTCGAGGTCGACACCACCGCCGACGCGCTCGAGGTGTACCGGGTGCTGCGGCTGACCAACCCCAGCCCGTACATGTACCTGCTCCGGCTGGCCGACGCGGACGGACGGCCGTTCGACATCGTCGGCTCCAGCCCCGAGGCCCTGGTCACCGTCACCGGCAGCACCGCGGTCACCCACCCGATCGCCGGCTCCAAGCCCCGGGGCGCGACGCCGGCGGAGGACGCCGCGCTCGAGGCCGAGCTGCTGGCTGATGAGAAGGAGCGCGCCGAGCACGTGATGCTGGTCGACCTCGGCCGCAACGACCTCGGCCGGGTCTGCGCGCCCGGCTCGGTCGAGGTGGTGGAGTTCATGGAAGTCCGCCGCTACAGCCACATCATGCACCTGGAGTCGACCGTGACCGGGCAGGTCGCGGACGGCCGGACGGCGCTCGACGTCGTCCTCGCCGCCTTCCCCGCCGGCACGCTGTCCGGCGCCCCCAAGGTGCGCGCGATGGAGATCATCGACGGCCTCGAGGTGTCGCGCCGTGGGCTCTACGGCGGGGTCGTCGGCTATCTCGACCTCGCCGGCGACGCCGACGCGGCGATCGCGATCCGGACGGCCCTGCTCAAGGACGGGACGGCCTACGTCCAGGCCGGCGGCGGCATCGTCGCCGACTCCGACCCCGCCACCGAGGACCAGGAGTCCCAGAACAAGGCCGCGGCCGTCGTCCGGGCCATCGCGGTCGCGCAGAGCTTCCGGCCTTTGGGCGCTCCAGGTGGCTGAAGCATCCCGGCTGCGCACCCGCGCCCTCGTCCCTGGGCTGCTCGGGGCGGCGCTGTCCCTGCTGGCCGGCGCGCAGTCTTGGTGGCGCGCCCGCGGCGAGGGCGTCTCGGTGGCGTTCAGCGGCACCGAGACCACGGCCGGGCTCAGCCAGGCACTCGGCGTGGTCGCTCTCGCGGCCTGGCTGCTGGTCCTGGTGCTGCGGACGCGCGGCCGTCGGGTGGTCGGCGTGCTCACCGTCGTCACCGGCGCCGCCATCGCCACGCTGGGCGGGCTGCGTCGGCAGCCGAACGCCGCGACCGTCCGAGCCGGCGTCCGCGAGGTGAGCCTGGCCGACCAGTTCGCGCTGGTCGGGTCGGTCTGGCCGTACGTCTACGCCGTCGCCGGGCTGCTCGTGCTGACCGCCGGGCTGCTGGTCACACTGACCGCGGGCCGCTGGCCCCAGCGGAGCGACCGCTTCACCCGGGCCGCGGCCACCGCGCGCGTCACCGCTGAGGACGACCCGGCGGAGGTGTGGCGGGCCCAGGACGCCGGGCTCGACCCCACCACCGAACCCGATGTGCGGGATGAGGACATCCGAGACACAATGGACGAGGATCACCCCACCAGGCAAGGCCCACCCACCTGATGGGACCCCGCCCCCTCGACACACACCGCTCGGAATGAGGACGCATGGCTGACACCACCCAGACCCGCGACACCACAGGTGACACCGAGTCCCGCTCGGCAGCCGGCCCCGACAAGCACGTGCACCACGGCCGGACGACCGCGGCCTGGACGGGATCGCTGATCGCGATGCTCGCCACGATCATGGGTGGGATCGGCGTGATGATGCAGAACTGGGTGCTGTTCTGGGCCGCCGTCGGCGTCATGGTGATCGGCTTGGTGCTCGCCAAGGTCCTGCAGGCCACCGGGCACGGCGCCCGTTGATCGGCTGAGTCGAGACATGGGTGCGCTGGACGACATCATCGCGGGGGTGCGGGAGGACCTGGCCCTCCGGCAGGAGCAGGTGCCGCTGCACCGGCTCAAGGAGCGGGTGCAACACATCGACCCCGCTCTCGACCCGATGCCCGTCCTGCACGGCCCAGGCGTCTCCGTCATCGCCGAAGTCAAGCGGTCGAGCCCCAGCAAGGGGCCGCTCGCCGAGATCGGCGACCCGGCCTGGCTGGCGGGGGAGTACGCCGCCGGCGGGGCCGCCGCCATCTCGGTCCTCACCGAGACCCGCCGCTTCTCCGGCACCCTGGACGACCTCGTCCGGGTCCGGCTCGCGGTCGACGTGCCGGTGCTGCGCAAGGACTTCATCGTCACCGCCTACCAGCTCTTCGAGGCCCGCGCGGCCGGCGCCGACCTGGTGCTGCTGATCGTGGCGGCGCTGACCGACACCGAGCTGGTCTGCCTCGTCGAGCGCGCCGAGTCCATCGGGCTGACCCCGCTGGTCGAGGTGCACGGGCCCGAGGAGGTCGGACGCGCGGTCGACGCCGGCGCCCGGATCATCGGCGTCAACGCGCGCAACCTGCAGACCCTCGAAGTCGACCCCACCACCTTTGCCCGGACGGCGCCCAGGATCCCGACCGGCATCATCCGGGTCGCCGAGTCCGGTGTCCGCGGCCCGCACGACGTGATCGAGTACGCCCGGGCCGGCGCCGACGTCGTGCTGGTGGGCGAGGCGCTGGTCACCGGCCGCGACCCGCGGAGCGGGGTGGCCGACCTGGTCGCCGCCGGGGCCCACCCGGCCCTGCACCGTTCCTGACTTCCGATCTACCCAGCCCGATCTACCCAGCCCGATCCATCCAGCCCCACGAACAGTCAAAGGACCCGAGTGACCACCGAGACCGCTGCTCCCCTCGACGAGGCGCAGTACGCCACCCCGGACGCGTCGGGACACTTCGAGCAGTTCGGCGGCAAGTTCGTCCCCGAGGCGCTGTACGCGGCGCTGGAGCAGCTCGACCACGAGTTCCGGACCGCCATGGTCGACCCGGCCTTCCTCGCCGAGCTGGCCGGCCTGCTGGCCGACTACACCGGCCGGCCCACCCCGCTCACCGAGGCGACCCGCTTCAACCAGGCCTGCGCGCCCGAGCACGGCCCGGCGCCGCGCGTGCTGCTCAAGCGCGAGGACCTCAACCACACCGGCTCGCACAAGATCAACAACGTCCTCGGCCAGGCCCTGCTGACCCGTCGGATGGGCAAGACCCGCGTCATCGCCGAGACCGGGGCCGGCCAGCACGGCGTGGCCACCGCGACCGCCGCGGCCCTCTTCGGCCTGGAGTGCACCGTCTACATGGGCAAGGTGGACACCGAGCGGCAGGCGCTCAACGTGGCCCGGATGCGGCTGCTGGGCGCCGAGGTGATCGCCGTCGAGTCCGGGACGCAGACGCTCAAGGACGCGATGAACGACGCGATGCGCGACTGGGTCGCCTCCGTCGACCACACCCACTACCTGATCGGCACCGTCGCCGGGCCGCACCCGTTCCCGATGCTCGTCCGTGAGTTCCAGCGCGTGATCAGCACCGAGGCGCGGGCCCAGGTCCTCGACCGTTACGGCCGGCTGCCGGACGCCGTGGCGGCCTGTGTCGGCGGCGGCTCGAACGCCCTCGGCATCTTCGCCGACTTCATCCCCGACGACGGCGTCGCCCTCTACGGCTTCGAGGCCGGCGGCGACGGGGTCGAGACCGGCCGGCACGCCGCGACCATCTCCGCCGGCGAGGTCGGGGTGCTGCACGGCATGCGCACCTACGTGCTGCAGGACGAGGACGGCCAGACGCGGGAGTCGCACTCGATCTCCGCCGGGCTGGACTATCCCGGCGTCGGACCCGAGCACTCCTTCCTCGCCGCCACCGGCCGAGCCCACTACGAGCCGGTGACCGACCGCGAGGCGATGGAGGCCTTCTCGATCCTCTGCCGCACCGAGGGCATCGTGCCCGCCATCGAGTCCGCGCACGGCCTGGCCGGGGCGATGAGGCTCGGTCGTCGACTGCCCCCGCGCGCGGACGGCGAGCCGGCGCTGATCCTGGTCAACCTGTCCGGACGCGGGGACAAGGACGTCGACACCGCCATCCAGTGGTTCGACATCGACACCCGGGGCACCGGGTCGGAGTCCGGCGAGCCGGTGGGCACCGACCTCAGCGCCGAAGCCGACCTCGACCTGTCGCTGCAGCAGGAAGGTCCCGCCAGCACCACCGCGGTCCAGCTGTGAGCTCGTTCCAGCCGGGTCAGACCGGTCGGCTGCTCGCCGATGTCCGGGCCTCCGGCCGGGGCGCGCTGGTCGGCTTCCTGCACGTCGGCTATCCCGACGTGCCGCAGTCGCTGCGGGCGCTGCGGGCCCTGACCGGTGAGGGGGACAGCGAAGGCGTCGACCTGGTCGAGGTCGGGATGCCGTACAGCGACCCGATGATGGACGGCGTCACCATCCAGCAGGCCGGCACCCGCGCGCTCGAGCGGGGCGTCCGTACCCGGGACGCCTTCGCCGCGGTGGAGGCCGTGGCTTCGACCGGCACCCCGGCCGTCGTGATGACCTACTGGAACCTGATCGAGCGGTACGGCCCCGACCGCTTTGCCCGCGACCTCGCCGCCGCCGGCGGGGCTGGCGCGATCACCCCCGACCTGACCCCGGACGAGGCGGCGGAGTGGCTGGACGTCTCCGACGCGCACGGCCTCGACCGGATCTTCCTGGTCTCGCCCTCCTCGACCGATGACCGGCTGGCCGCGACCGTGGCCGCCTGCCGCGGCTGGGTCTACGCCACCTCGGTGATGGGCGTGACCGGGGCCCGCACCTCGACCTCCTCCGCCGCACCCGAGCTGGTCCGACGGATCCGCGACGTCGACGCCGACGCGCTGGTCGGGGTGGGCCTCGGGGTCTCCGACGGCGCGCAGGCCCGCGAGGTGACCGGCTTCGCCGACGCGGTGATCGTCGGGTCGGCCCTGGTCAAGACGCTGCTGGCCGCCGAGGCCGCCGGCACCCCGGACGACCTGAGCGGGCTCCGTCGCGTGGTCGCCGACCTGGCCGACGGCGTCCGCGCGGGCACGTCCGATCCGGGTACCCGGCTGGTCCGAGCGTGACCGCCCGCTGCTGCCGCGACCGTTGAGAGGAGCACCGTGAACGACGTCCAGGCCGCCTACCGGGCGCCCGTGGCGACCGGACCGGCCGCCACCGTCAGCGACGCCGCGCAGAACGCCGGTACCGCCCGGGTCGAGCTCTACCCGATGGCCTTCATCGACGAAGGGACCATGTTCCTGAACGGCCAACCGGTGACGATCGAGGGGCTCACCCCCGCCAAGCTGGCGGCCGTGATCGACTCCGGCTCGACCGCAGGATGACAGGGAGACCCCGACCGTGCTGATGTCCATCCCGAGCCCGAGCTCGAGCGTCTGGCACCTGGGCGCCTTCCCGCTCCGGGCGTACGCGCTCTGCATCATCGCCGGCATCCTGGTGGCGATGGTGATCGGCAACCGCCGCTGGCGGGCCCGCGGCGGCACGGCCGACGGGCTGGAGTCGGTCCTCGTGCTCGCCATCCCGTTCGGCATCGTCGGGGCGCGGCTCTACCACGTGGCCACCGACTACGAGCTCTACTTCGGACCGGGCCGACACCCGGTGGACGCGCTCAAGATCTGGAACGGCGGTCTCGGCATCTGGGGGGCGGTCGCCGGCGGCGCGCTCGGCGCGTACCTGGTGGCGCGGCGACGCGGAATCCGCTTCCCGGCCCTGCTGGACACCGTCGCCCCGGCGTTGCTGGTGGCCCAGGCGATCGGCCGGCTGGGAAACTGGTTCAACCAAGAGCTGTTCGGACGGCCGACCACCCTGCCCTGGGCCCTGGAGATCGCGCCCCAGTTCCGACCGACCGGCTACGCGCAGTACGCGACCTTTCACCCGACGTTCCTCTACGAGCTGCTCTGGAACCTCGCCATGGCCGTCGTGCTCGTGGTGCTGGACCGGCGCTACCGGCTCGGCCACGGCAAGGTCTTCGCCCTGTACGTGATGCTCTACTCGGCGGGGAGGTTCTGGATCGAGGCGCTGCGGATCGACACCGTCAACACCATTGGCGGCTTCCGGCTGAACAACTACACCGCCGCGATCACGTTCGTCGTAGCCGTGGCGGTGCTGCTCTGGCTGGTCCGGCACCGCCCCGGCCGCGAAGAGGTCGTCGAGGGTTCTGCCACCCCCGCCCCTTCGACCAGCTCGGACGACGCCGACGAGGTGTCCAGCACCGCCGGACCGGCCGACGACCACAGCGAGACTGACTAGGCTCATCACAGACTGACTAGGCTCAACACGCGGGCTTCACGTCGGCCGCAACTTTCCGCAGGCAGCGCGCGAACTGTGTGCGTTAGCCTTTCCCCACCCTCGGGCCAGAGTTGTCCCCCACCTGTGTCCCGGCCCTCGTCCAGAGTTGCTGGACGGGACACCCGATGCCGCTTCGCCAGACCCCGGAACCAGCCCTCACGGCCTTCCGGCTTCGACGACTGGAGTCTGAGCCCATGACTTTCGCCCGCGCTGCTGAGGGCCTGTACGACCCCACGTTCGAGCACGACGCGTGCGGCGTGGCCTTCGTCGCGACGCTGACCGGCATCGCGAGCCACACGATCGTTCGCCAAGGCCTGGAGGCGCTGCGCAACCTCGACCACCGCGGCGCCACCGGCTCGGACCCGCTGACCGGCGACGGCGCGGGCATCCTGATGCAGATCCCGGACGCCTTCCTGCGCGACGAGGTCGACTTCGCCCTGCCCGAGGCGGGGACGTACGCGGTCGGCCTGGCCTTCCTGCCCACCGACCCCGAGATCGCTGCGAAGGCCAAGGCGGGCATCGAGCAGATCGCCGCCGAGGAGAACCTGACGGTCCTCGGCTGGCGCGTGGTCCGGACCGACGACTCGTCGCTGAGCGACCTGACCCGCGCGAACATGCCGTACTTCGAGCAGCTGTTCGTCGCCTCTGGCGCAGTGGGTACAGCAGGGGCTGAGGGTCAGGGCGGCCTGCCGCTGGAGCGGATGGTCTACTGCCTGCGCCGCCGGGCCCAGCACGAGACGGGCGTCTACTTCTCCTCGCTCTCGTGCCGCACCCTGGTCTGGAAGGGCATGCTGACCACCGAGCAGCTGGAGCTCGTCTTCCCCGAGCTGCTCGACGAGCGGATGGCCAGCGCCCTGGTCGTGGTGCACTCCCGCTTCTCCACCAACACCTTCCCGGCGTGGGAGCTCGCGCACCCGTTCCGGATGATCGCCCACAACGGCGAGATCAACACCGTCAAGGGCAACCGCAACTGGATGCGGGCCCGCGAGGCGCTGCTGAAGTCCGACCTGATCCCGGGCGACCTGGAGCGGCTGTTCCCGATCTGTACCCCCGACGCCTCCGACTCGGCCTCCTTCGACGAGGTGGTCGAGCTGCTGCACCTCGGCGGTCGCTCACTGCCGCACGCGATGCTGATGATGATCCCGGAGGCTTGGGAGAACAACGCGGTGATGGACCGCGCGCGGCGCGACTTCTACGCCTTCCACTCCTGCCTGATGGAGCCCTGGGACGGGCCGGCGGGCGTCGTCTTCACCGACGGCACCCAGGTCGGCGCCGTGCTGGACCGCAACGGGCTGCGGCCGGGTCGCTACTGGGTCACCGACGACGGTCTCGTCGTGCTCGCGTCCGAGGCCGGCGTGCTCGACATCCCGGCGGACACGATCGTGCAGAAGGGTCGGCTGCAGCCGGGCCGGATGTTCCTCGTCGACCTGGACCAGCACCGGATCATCTCCGACGAAGAGGTCAAGAACGACCTGGCCGCGGCCGCCCCGTACGGGGAGTGGCTGGTGGGTGGGCGGATGCGGCTGAAGGACCTGCCCGACCGCGACCACGTCGTGCACACCCACGCCTCGGTGACCCGGCGCCAGCAGGTCTTCGGCTACACCGAGGAGGAGCTGCGGCTGATCCTTGCGCCGATGGCCTCCGGCGGCGCCGAGGCGATCGGCTCGATGGGCACCGACACCCCGATCGCCGCCTTGAGCGCGAAGCCGCGGCTGCTCTTCGACTACTTCTCCCAGCTGTTCGCCCAGGTGACCAACCCGCCGCTGGACGCGATCCGCGAGGAGCTCGTCACCTCGCTCTACAACACCATCGGCCCGGAGCAGAACCTGCTCGCGCCGAGCCCGGCGTCGTGTCGCCGGCTGGTGCTGCCGTTCCCCGTGCTCGACAACGACTCGCTGAGCAAGATCGTCAAGATCAACCGGGACGGCGACCTGCCCGGCTACTCCACGTACGTGGCCCGCGGCCTGTACGAGGTGAGCGGCGGCGCCGAGGCGCTGACCGCCAAGCTCGACCAGCTCTGCGCCGAGATCTCCGCCGCGATCGCCGGCGGGGCCCGGATCATCCTGCTGTCGGACCGGCACTCCAACGCCGAGCTCGCACCGATCCCGTCGCTGCTGTTCACCGCCGCGGTGCACCACCACCTCGTCCGGGAGAAGAGCCGCACCCAGGTGGGCCTGATCGTGGAGGCCGGGGACGTCCGCGAGGTCCACCACGTCGCCCTGCTGATCGGCTACGGCGCCGCCGGGGTCAACCCGTACCTGGCGATCGAGAGCGTGGAGGACCTCGCCCGCAGCGGCGTCTACACCTCCGTCGAGCCCGAGCGTGCGGTCGCCAACGTGGTCAAGGCGCTCGGCAAGGGCGTGCTCAAGGTGATGAGCAAGATGGGCGTCTCCACCGTCGCCTCCTACACCGGCGCGCAGATCTTTGAAGCGCTCGGGCTGTCCCGCGAGGTCGTCGACCGCTACTTCACCGGCACCACGTCCAAGCTGGGCGGGGTCAGGTTGACCGAGATCGCCGACGAGATCCGGGCCCGGCACCTGCGGGCGTACCCCGCGGACGGCATCCCGCTCGCCCACCGGCTGCTGCCGGTCGGCGGGGAGTACCAGTGGCGGCGCGAGGGCGAGCCGCACCTGTTCGACCCCGAGACCGTGTTCCGGCTGCAGCACTCCACCCGGTCAGGCCGCTACGACATCTTCAAGCAGTACACGGCGCACATCGACTCCCAGGCGGAGCGGCTGATGACGCTGCGCGGGCTGCTGAAGTTCCGCGACCGGGAGCCGATCCCGATCGAGGAGGTGGAGCCGGTCAGCGAGATCGTCAAGCGCTTCTCCACCGGCGCGATGTCCTACGGCTCGATCAGCCTCGAGGCGCACCAGACCCTGGCCATCGCGATGAACCGGCTGGGCGGCAAGTCCAACACCGGCGAGGGCGGTGAGGACACCGACCGGCTGTACGACCCGGAACGGCGCTCGGCGGTCAAGCAGGTCGCGTCCGGCCGGTTCGGGGTCACCTCGGACTACCTGACCAACGCCTCCGACATCCAGATCAAGATGGCCCAGGGCGCCAAGCCCGGGGAGGGCGGTCAGCTGCCCGGCCAGAAGGTCTATCCCTGGGTGGCCAAGACCCGGCACTCCACGCCCGGCGTCGGGCTGATCTCGCCGCCGCCGCACCACGACATCTACTCCATCGAGGACCTCAAGCAGCTCATCCACGACCTGAAGTGCGCCAACCCGTCGGCCCGGGTGCACGTCAAGCTCGTGGCCGAGGTGGGCGTCGGCACGGTGGCCGCCGGGGTCTCCAAGGCCAAGGCCGACGTGGTCCTGATCTCCGGCCACGACGGCGGGACGGGCGCGGCGCCGCTGACATCGCTCAAGCACGCCGGTGGACCCTGGGAGCTCGGCCTGGCCGAGACCCAGCAGACGCTGCTCATCAACGGCCTGCGGGACCGGATCGTCGTCCAGGTCGACGGCCAGCTCAAGACCGGCCGCGACGTGATCATCGGCGCCCTGCTCGGGGCGGAGGAGTTCGGCTTCGCGACGGCGCCGCTGGTGGTGAGCGGCTGCATCATGATGCGGGTCTGCCACCTCGACACCTGTCCGGTGGGGGTGGCGACCCAGAACCAGGCGCTGCGCGAGAAGTTCACCGGCAAACCGGAGTTCGTGGTCAACTTCTTCGAGTTCATCGCCGAGGAGGTACGTGAGCACCTGGCGGCGCTGGGCTTCCGGACCCTCGCCGAGGCCGTCGGTCAGGTCGAGGTGCTCGACACCGTGCCGGCCGAGGAACACTGGAAGGCGCACGGGCTCGACCTGCGGCCGGTGCTGTACTCACCCGAGCTGCCCGAGGGCACGCCGAGACGCAACGTCACCGGGCAGGACCATGCGCTGGAGATGGCGCTGGACCAGATGCTGATCGACCTCTGCCGGCCCGCGCTGGAGTCCGGCGAAGCCGTCCGGGCCGCGCTCAAGATCCGTAACGTGAACCGGGCCGTCGGCACGATCCTCGGCCACGAGGTGACCAAGGCGACCCGGGGCCAGGGCCTGCCCGAGGGCACCATCGACCTCACGTTCACCGGCTCGGCCGGCCAGAGCTTCGGGGCGTTCGTGCCCGCGGGCATCACGCTGCGGCTCGAGGGCGACAGCAACGACTACCTCGGCAAGGGGCTCTCCGGCGGCCGGATCGTGCTGCGGCCCGACCGGGCGGCCACCTTCGCGGCCGCGGACAACATCATCGCCGGCAACGTGATCGGCTACGGCGCGACGTCGGGGGAGATCTTCATCGCCGGATTGGTGGGGGAGCGGTTCTGTGTTCGCAACTCCGGCGCCACCGCGGTGGTCGAGGGCACCGGTGACCACGCCTGTGAGTACATGACCGGCGGTATCGCGGTGATCCTCGGCTCGACCGGGCGCAACGTCGCCGCGGGGATGTCCGGCGGCATCGCGTACGTGCTGGACCTGGACGAGACGCTGCTGAACACCGAGCTGGTCGACGCCCTCGAGGTGGGCGACGCCGACGCCGAGCTGCTGCAGCAGATCGTCACCCGGCACGGCGAAGAGACCGGCTCCGACATCGCCGCCGAGCTGCTCGGAGACTGGGACACCCACCGGGTCCGCTTCCGGAAGGTGCTGCCCCGCGACTACGCCCGCGTGGTCGCCGCCCGCGAGCTCGCCGAGACCGAGGGACTCGACGACGCGACCACCACCATCCGGATGATGGACGCGGCCCAAGGATGAACCCGCGCCTCCCACTCCTGCCACTGAAGGACCACGATCATGGCTGACCCTCGGGGTTTCCTCACCACCGAACGCAAGGTCGCCGAGCGGCGGCCGGTCGCGGAGCGGATCCACGACTGGCAGGAGGTCTATCCCGGTACGCCGGGGCGGGCGCTGCTGCCGATCATCTCCGAGCAGGCCGGGCGCTGCATGGACTGCGGCATCCCGTTCTGCCACACCGGCTGTCCGCTGGGCAACCTGATCCCGGAGTGGAACGACCTGGTCTGGCGCAGCGACTGGGACCAGGCGCTGGAGCGGCTGCACGCGACGAACAACTTCCCGGAGTTCACCGGCCGGCTGTGCCCGGCACCGTGCGAGACGGCCTGCGTGGTCGGCATCAACCGCGACCCGGTGACCATCAAGAACGTCGAGGTCGCCATCATCGACAAGGCGTGGGACGAGCACCGGGTGCTGCCGCAGCCGCCGGAGTGGCACACCGGCCGGACGGTCGCGGTGATCGGCTCCGGCCCCGCCGGACTGGCCGTCGCCCAGCAGCTCACCCGCGCGGGGCACACCGTCGCGGTGTTCGAACGGGCGGAGGAGCCGGGCGGGCTGATGCGGTTCGGCATCCCCGAGTTCAAGATGGAGAAGGCCGTCCTCGACCGCCGGATCCGGCAGATGAAGGACGAGGGCACCAACTTCCGTTGCGGCGTGGAGGTCGGGGTCAAGATCACCGGCCCCCAGCTGAAGGAACGCTACGACGCGGTCGTGCTGGCCGTCGGCTCCACCATCGGCCGCGACCTGCCCGTGCCGGGCCGCGAGCTGACCGGGATCCACCAGGCGATGGAGTTCCTGCCCGGGGCCAACCGGTACGCCCGCGGCAAGGTCGACGCGCCGACCATCACCGCCAAGGACAAGCACGTGGTGATCATCGGGGGCGGCGACACCGGTGCCGACTGCCTCGGCACCGCCATCCGCGAGGGCGCGGCCTCGATCCGCCAGCTCGAGATCATGCCCACCCCGCCGGAGGAGCGGCCGGCGCACCAGCCGTGGCCGACGTACCCGATGACCTACCGCGTCTCTTCCGCACACGAGGAGGCCGGCGAGCGCGTCTACTCGGTGTCCACCTCGCGCTTCAACGGTGACGAGAACGGCCAGGTGACCTCGCTGACCCTGTCCGAGGTCGTCTTCGAGGGCGGCAAGCTGACTCCCGTCGAGGGCACCGAGCAGGAGATCCCGGCCGACCTGGTGCTGCTGGCGATGGGCTTCACCGGCCCCGAGAAGGACACGGTCGTCGCCCAGCTCGGCGTCGGGCTCGACGAGCGCGGCAACATCAAGCGCGACCTCAACTACGCCACCGACGTCGACGGGGTGTTCGCGGCCGGTGACGCCGGTCGCGGCCAGTCCCTGATCGTCTGGGCCATCGCCGAGGGGCGGGCCTGCGCGGCCGGCGTCGATGAGTACCTCTCTGGTTCGACCAAGCTGCCCAAGCCGATCCCGCCGACCGCCCGGCAGATGATGGTCTGACCCCGTGCAG
The DNA here is from genome assembly GCF_964244005.1 of uncultured Friedmanniella sp. Classification (GTDB taxonomy): domain Bacteria; phylum Actinomycetota; class Actinomycetes; order Propionibacteriales; family Propionibacteriaceae; genus Microlunatus. The sequence continues at coordinate 32,018 of NZ_CAXTHG010000014.1, forward strand.
GATCGCGACGTCCCCCGGCTGCGGCAGGTGGTGCTCGACACCACCGACGCCCGCAGCCTGGCCGAGTTCTACCGGCAGCTGCTGGGCTTGGCGTACCGGCCGGGCGACGAGGCGCCGCCGGCGGGGGAGGACGACCCGAACGGGCGTGACTGGCTCGTGCTGCGAGGCGGGGACGAGGTGAGCGTGGCCTTCCAGCAGGTCGCGGTGCTACCGCCGGCCACCTGGCCCGAAGGTCAGCACCCGCAGATGTTGCACCTCGACCTGACGGTCCCCGACGCCGAGACGTTGACCCGCCAGCGCGCCCGCGCCACCGAGCTCGGCGCCCGGCTGCTCTGGGACCGGTTCGACGACCCGGACGAGCCGCTGTACGTGTTCGCCGACCCTGCCGGGCACCCGTTCTGCATCTTCGTCGCCTGAGGTCGCCGACGGGGACCCTGACTTTCGACCCCGAGACGGACGATCTTGGGTCCTGAAGCCAGACTTAGGCCTTCTCGGGGTCGATCATCAGGGCACCGGTAGCGTGAAGCAGCTCCGCTGCGGCCAAGGTCCCCGCGATCACCGTTGACGGCACGGCCGCCGATCCCGCGGCGTCCCACCGGGTGTCGGTGAACAACTTTCTCGCCGCCGGCCGAGCGGATCACGTTGGTCAGCTCACCCTTTCGACAGGCCAGTGAACGGCACGCCCTACGCCGATGCCCCGGTGTACCGGCGTAGGGCGACCCGCCAGAACAGCCGGGAGGCGAGCAGGAACAACGCCGCCAGCCCGACCGAGGCCACGGCGCCGCCGACCGACAGCTGACCGGTCAGGGCCTGGGCCGGCACGGTGACGGCGAACGCGATCGGCACCACGAACGTCAGGACCGGACGCATCCAGCCGGGGAAGATCGGCACGGGCCACCGGCCGGCGTTACCGAACAGCGCCTGGAAGACGACCAGGATGTTGTCGAGCTTGACGAACCAGAACGCCATCGTCGACAGGATCAGCAGGAAGCTGTAGACGATGGCGAAACCCGCGACGAGCGTGACGGCGAAGAGAGCGACCCCGAGGACGGTCACCCCCGCCCCGATCCGGGTCAGCCCGTAGCCGATCACGCCTACCCCGACCACGACGTCGATCAGGGCCTGCGGCGCCATCACCCGGGCACTGGCCAGCAGCTGCGCGTCGACGGGCTTGGTGAGCACGAAGTCGAACGTGCCCAGCCGGATGCCCTCCATCATCGCCTCCATCGACGGCCGGATGACCAGGCCCACCACGCCGCTGATCAGGCCGTGGATCCCGATCAGCACGATCAGGTCGTCGGCGGTCCAGCCGTGCAGGTCGCTGGTGAGCCCGAAGATCACCGACAGGCCGAGCAAGGACGTGACCAGGGTGACGACGGCGTTGACCAGCGAGATGGCGAAGTCGGAGCGGTACTGGACGATGTTCGCCACCCCGACGGCCAGGAAGGCGCGGAGCACCCGCAGCGCGTGCACGTCAGGCCCCGACCGCGCTGTAGCGCCGGGTCGCGCGTGCCCAGAGCACGCGCAGCACGAGCAGCGCGACCACGATCCAGACCAGCTGGGCCCCGTACCCGAGGAGCAGCTCACCGCCCGGACGTCGACCGAGCAGCACCTCGACCGGGAACGCGAGCGTCCAGGGGAACGGCGTCCACGAGGCGAGGGTCTGCATCCAGCCGGGCAGGACGGCCAGCGGCGCGAACTGGCCGCCCAGGAAGGTGAAGAGGGAGAAGAAGACGGTGTTCAGCGCCGACACCTTGGTCAGCCAGAACGCGGCCAGGGCCACGCACCACTCGACCACGAAGCGCAGCACCATCGCGAGCACCAGGGCGGGCAGGAAGGCGAGCACCGAGGCGACGGTCGTCCCCGACAGGTCGGCCCGGAAGACCGCGCCGAGCACCACCGCGGCGGGCAGGATGCCGACTAGCCCGACCAGCTTGTAGCTGACGTTCTCGCAGACGTCGTGGTGGATGGGGTGCACGGGCCGCAGCAGCAGCGGGGAGAACGTACCGTTACGGATCCGGTACTCGAACTCCCACATGTGCCAGATGAAGGTGAGGTGGTCCACGACCATCATGACCAGGAAGTACGCGACGAACTGGTTGGCGTCGTAGCCGCCGGTGCTGCCGGACCCGGCGACGGTGCGCCAGACCACGATGAAGACCAACGGCGAGATGATGCTGGTCAGCACCCAGATCGCCACCGCACCCCGGTAGGCCAGGTTGGCGGCGAGCGCGGAGGCGAACTGGCGGCGGTAGTAGGTGAGCAGCACCGCACTCACGACACCTCCTCCGCGGGGGAGGAGGCGAAGACGTCCTCGATCACCCGTTCGATCGGCGGGTCGGTGATCGTGAGGTCGACCACGGCCAACCGGTCGAGCAGCCGGGCGGCCGCGGCCGGGGCCGTCGCCTTCGCCACCTTGAGCGTGGCGCTGGTCGACGTCTGCTCCACGACCTCCCCGTCGACCAGCGCGGCGAGGTCGACGCCGGCCAGGTCGGTGCCGTCGGCGACCTCGACGGCCAGCAGCTTGTGGGCGGCGAAACGGGTGACCAGCGCCGCCAGCTCGCCGTCGAAGAGCAGCCGGCCCCGGTGGATGACCACCACCCGTCGGCAGAGGGCTTCGACGTCGGCCATGTAGTGGCTGGTCAGCATCACCACAGCGCCCGTCCGCTGGTTGTACTCGGCCACGAAGGACCTGATCCGACGCTGCATGGCCACGTCGAGCCCGATGGTGGGCTCGTCGAGGAAGAGCACGTCGGGGTGGTGCAGCAGCGAACCGGCGATCTCGCACTTCATCCGCTCACCCAGGCTGAGGTTGCGGACGGGCACCCGCAGCAGGTCGCCGAGCTCGAGCAGCTCGGTGAGCTCGGCCAGCCGGCGGGTGAAGTCGGCCGACCCGATCCGGAAGATGGCCTGGTAGAGCCGGTAGGAGTCCAGCACCGGGATGTCCCACTGCAGCTGGTTACGGTTGCCCATCACCAGCGCCATCCGGCCGAGGTAGTCGCGGTCGCGCTGCCACGGGGTGAAGCCGAGGACGTCCGCCGTCCCCGCCGTCGGGTGCAGCAGCCCGGCGAGCATTTTCAGCGTCGTGGTCTTGCCCGCCCCGTTCGGACCGAGGAAGCCGACGACCTCCCCGCGCTCGACCGTGAAGCTCACATCGGCGACGGCCCGGACGCTCCGGGTGCGCCGGTGCGCCAGCGAGGCCAGCGCCGCCTTGACCCCGCCCTCGCGTTCGGGCACCACGTAGGTCTTGCCGAGCCCACGCACCGTGATGTCCGCCACCCGCCAGATCTTGCCCTACGCCGCTGACACTTTCCCGGCCCAGCCGGGTGGAGCGGCTCAGCTCTCGCGGACCGCGTTGAGCCGGTAGCCGCGGCGGACCACGGTGGTGATCAGACCGGGCGTGTCCAGTGTCCGGCGTAACCGGCTGATCGCCACCTCGAGCGCGTGGTCGTCGAGCACCTCGGGCAGCGCGGAGCTGAGCCCGGCCCGGGAGACCACGGCCTCGGAGCGGGCGAGGGTCCTCAGGATGGCCAGGGCGTTCGGACCGAGGACGACCGTCCGGCCGCCGACGGTGACGCTGCGGCCGCGTAGCTCGATCAGCACGTCACCGCTGCGGAACGACTCCACGTGGTGGTGGCTCAGCTGCTGACAGATCTCGCGGATCAACGCCCCGAGACGGTACCGGTCGGGCACGACCGGGGTGATGCCCGCGATGCGCAACGGCTCGGCGGTCACGGGCCCGACGGCGGCGGCCATCACCTCGTTGCGGAGGGCGGCCACGAACGCCGGCCCGAGCCCGGCGGCCTCGGCCGCGTCGAGCGTGGCGACCGCTCCCGGGGCGCTGGTGAAGACGACCGCGTCGAGGTGGTGCCGGGTCGCCGCCTCGATCAGCCGCAGCAGCCGGTCGGCCGAGGTCGGCCGCACCCAGCGGTACGGGGTGACGGTGAGGACGCTGGCGCTGACCCCACGCAGCCGGGCCAGCTGCACCTCGTCGGTGCAGCCGTGCAGCTGGATCGCGACCCGGCGGCCGGTCAGGCCGTGGGCCGAGACGGCGTCCACCAGCGAGGCCGTCGTGTTCAGCTCGGTGGTCTGGGCGTCCTCGAGCCCGGCAGCGCGGACCGCGGCGACCGCCTTCGGACCACGGGCATAGATCGTGGCCTGTTCCAGCACGGCGGTCAGCTCGGCGCCCAGCCCGGCGGCGTCGGCCACCTCGAACCAGCGCTGGATGCCGTAGCCGGTGGTGACCAGCACGACGTCGGGTCGGGCGAGGATGAGGTCTTGGGTCTGCCGCACCAGCGGGCCGTCGGAGTCGTTCGGAGCGATCTTGAGCGCAGGCGCGTGCAGCACCTGCGCTCCCCGGCGTTCCAGCGCCGCGATCAGGTCCGTCGACCGCCGGTCGGAGGTCACCCCGATCCGGAATCCGTTCAGCTCGTCCGCTCGACCTGCGACTGCCCCCGAGCCGACGGTCACCGCCGGGGCGCTTCTTCGACGTCGGCAAACGGGTCGGCGGCCTCCAGGTCGATGGCGCCGGGTGCGGAGGTGGCCACCGTGACCACCTCGCCGATCACGACGACCGCTGGTGAGCGGAGGTCGAGCCGGCGTACCTCCGCCGGCAGCCGGCCGACGGTGGTGAAGGTGCTCCGTTGGGAGGGGGAGTAGCCGCGCTCGACGACGGCGGCGGGGACGGAGGCGTCCATCCCGGCCGCGCAGAGGCCGGCCACGATCTGCTCGAGGGTGGCGATCCCCATCAGCACGACGATGGTGCCCCCGAGCCGTACCAGCGCGTCGAGCTCGGCGGCGCGCGGCGGCACGTGCCCGGAGATGACGGTGACCGCGTGGCTCACGCCGCGGTGGGTGACCGGGATGCCGCTGGCGGCGGGGACGGCGAGCGCGGAGGAGACGCCAGGCACGACCCGGACGTCGACGCCGGCCGCGAGGCAGGCGAGCAGCTCCTCACCGCCGCGCCCGAAGACGAACGGGTCGCCGCCCTTCAGCCGGACGACCGACTGGCCAGCCTGCGCGCGGGCGATCATCAGCTCCTCGATCGACCGCTGGGTGACCGGGTGGTGGTAGGGGGACTTACCCACGTCGACCAGCTCGGCGCCCGGGGCCAGCTGGGCCAGGGCGGCCGTGGGCGCGAGCCGGTCGAAGAAGACGACGTCAGCCTCCCCCAGGGCCCGGCAGGCTTCGACGGTGAGCAGCCCGGGATCGCCCGGCCCGCCGCCGACGAGGACGACCTGGCCCTCGGTCGGGGCTGGGCTCTCGCGCTGCACCAGCACCCGGAGGCGTCCGCAGAGCTCGACCAGACGGTCGCGGACCGCAGGATCGACGTCGACCACGACCACCGACCAGGCCGGTCCGACGAGCCGGAGCAGCGCGGAGGTGTCATCACCGGCGGGTTGGCTGGCGTACCGTACGCCGTCCTGGCGCTGCTCGGCCGGCGGCACCGCACCGGGCAGGACCAGCGTCACCCGGGCCCCGGACTGGACGAACCGGGTGACCGCGCGGCGGGCGGCGCTCGGGGAGCCGAACACGACGACCTTGCGTCCGCTGACGTCCACGTCGATCTGCACGGCGTCTCACCACCCTTGTCCTCGGGCGCCGTCCCGGGAGTTGGGGGCCTCCCGGCGCTCGGCGCCCCGACGCAATCTATGCAGTCGGCGTTACTCCGGGGTTTCCCCCACGTAACTCCCGCGCACCAGACGTCGGCGTCAACGTGAGGTGGGTGTGGGACGACCGTAACAACTCACGACCGGTCGCGACGGTCTCGTCCGGGAAGAAGGCGCGCGCCTGCCAGGATGCCCCGAGACCCCGGTGGCCAAGGCCGCACCGGAAACTACACCTATGACCCGTTACGTCACCCTGCTCCGGGGGATCAACGTCGGCACGGCCAAGCGGGTGGCCATGCCGGCGTTACGCGCGTTGGCGACCGGGCTCGGCTACGCCGACGTGGCCAGCCACATCAACAGCGGCAACCTGCTGCTGACCAGCGACGAGGACGCCGACACGGTCCGTCGCCGGCTGGAACAGGGGATCGAGGACACGTTCGGGCTGCACGCCGACGTGATCGTCCGGACCGCCGAGCAGCTGCAGCGAGCCCTTGCGGCGAACCCGTTCCCTGAGTGCGACCCGAGCCGGGTCACCATCGCGTTCCTGGCCGGGCCGGCCGCCGCCGACGCCGAGGAGAAGGTCGCGGCCCTCGCCGCGGTCGACGAGCCGTACCTCTTCGCCGGGCTCGAGGTGTACGTGCACTACGGCCGCGGCCAGGCGATGAGCAAGCTGGCGGCAAAGTTCGCGGCCGTCCTGGGCGTGAGCGCCACGGTGCGCAACCAGCGTACGGTGGCCAAGCTCGTCGAGCTCTCCGCCAGCTGAGCCAGTCACCCGCGGAGAACGTCACTGTTCAGTTACCTGAGCGGAACCTGAAGCAGGGTTGAGATCTTTAACGTAGGCCTATCCGCGCCCCTCCCCCTTCGCCGCGGCCCGCCCACGGGAGATACCTATGACTGACACCACTAGGTCGGTGGGTTCACACCACGACGTCGTCGACGAGCCGGGCCATCCGGCCGGCGACGGACTGATCAAGCCGGGGTACGACGACCGGCTCGCCAACACCGACCTCGCCCCGCTGAAGAAGCAGACCTGGTCGAGCTACAACATCTTCGCCTTCTGGATGTCCGACGTGCACAGCGTCGGCGGCTACGTGACAGCCGGGGCGCTGTTCTCCCTCGGCATCGCCAGCTGGCAGGTGCTGGTGTCGCTGGTGATCGGCATCTTGATCGTCATGTTCTTCTGCAACCTGGTGGCCAAACCGAGCCAGGTCAGCGGGGTGCCGTACCCGGTGATCAACCGGGCCATCTTCGGCGTCCGCGGCGCGAACATCCCGGCGATCATCCGCGGCTGCATCGCGATCGCCTGGTACGGCGTCCAGACCTACCTGGCCGCGACGTCGCTGATGATCATCTTCCTCAAGTTCTTCCCCGGATTCTCAGCCGGCTTGACGTCCACGACGTTCCTCGGCCTGTCGCCGCTCGGCTACCTCTGCTACGCCATCTTGTGGGTCGCCCAGGCGGCTGTCTTCTGGCGCGGCATGGAGGCCATCCGCAAGTTCATCGACTTCGCCGGGCCCGCGGTGTACGTGGTCATGATCGCCCTCTGCGTCTACCTCGTCGCCAAGGCCGGCATCGGCAACATCAGCCTCAACCTGAGCACCAAGCAGCTGAGCTTCGCGGCGTCCATCCCGGTGATGATCGCAGCCATCGCCTCGGTCGTGTCCTACTTCTCCGGGCCGATGCTCAACTTCGGCGACTTCTCCCGCTACGCTCGCTCGTTCACGGCCGTCCGCAAGGGCAACCTGCTCGGGCTGCCGGTCAACTTCTTGTTCTTCTCGATCCTGACCGTGGTCACCGCCTCGGCCACGGTGCCGGTCTTCGGTGAGATGATCACCGACCCGATCAAGACCGTGGAGCGGATCGACTCGGCCTTCGCCATCCTGCTGGGCGGTCTGACCTTCGTGATCGCCACGATCGGCATCAACATCGTCGCCAACTTCATCTCCCCGGCGTTCGACTTCTCCAACGTCAACCCGAAGAAGATCAGCTGGCGGATGGGCGGCATGATCGCCGCCATCGGCTCCGTGCTGCTCACGCCGTGGAACTGGTACAGCAGCGACCAGGGGATCCTGTTCACCCTCGGCATCCTGGGCGCGCTGATCGGCCCGCTGTTCGGCATCCTGATCGCCGGCTACTACCTGATCAGCAAGCAGCGGGTCTGGGTCGACGAGCTGTACACGATGGAGCCCACCGCGCGGTACTGGTTCCGCAACGGCTACAACCCGAACGCGGTCGTCGCGGTGCTGATCGGCGGCATCCCGGCCATCAGCGTGGTGCTGATCGGTGGGGTCGTGTGGAAGGGCTCCGGCAACGTGATCCTGTCCCACGCTGGTGACTTCAGCTGGTTCATCGGCTGCGGGCTCGGCTTCCTCGCCTTCTGGCTGCTCGAACGCAGCAACCCGCGGATCCGCGACCTCGAGGGCGACCGCGAGCTGGCCACCGACGGGGTCGGACAGTAGCCATGACGTCGGTGCGGCGGATCGCGGTGGTCAATCCCAACACCACGGTGGCGATGACCGAGAAGATGCTGTCCTGCGCCCTGCCGCTGGTCGACCCCGGCACCGAGCTGGTCGGGGTCACCAACACGACGGGTCCCGCGTCGATCGAGAGTCACGTGGACGAAGCCCTGGCGGTTCCCGGGCTGCTCCGCGAGGTCATCGCGGGCGAGGCCGCGGGGATCTCGGGCTACGTGATCGCTTGCTTCGGCGACCCCGGCCTGGACGCGTGCCGCGAGCTCGCGTCCGGGCCGGTGGTCGGCATCGCCGAGGCGGGGATGCACCTGGCCACCATGCTGGGGCGGTCGTTCAGCATCGTGACCACCCTCGGCCGGACGATGGGCCAGGCCGAGCACCTCGTGCAGCGCTACGGCTACGCGGGCAAGTGCCGCAGCATCTACGCCTGCGAGGTGGCGGTGCTCGAGCTCGACGAACCGGGGTCGGAGGCGCGCAAGCTCGTCGTCGACCACTGCCGCCGGGCCGTCGAGTACGACGAGGCCGACAGCATCGTGCTCGGCTGCGCCGGGATGGCCGACTTCTGCGCGGACGTGTCCGAGCAGGTCGGCGTCCCGGTGATCGACGGGGTGACCGCGGGCGTCCTGCTGGTGGAGTCGATGATCAAGCTCGGGCTGCGCACCAGCACCCGCTCGGAGTACGCGGCACCCCTGCCCAAGACGTACCGCTGAGCCAGGGCCTCCTGCTGCGTCAACGCCGGCGTACCGGCTGTTGCAGCTCGGTCACCCACTCGGACTGGTCCTCCGGCGGCCAGGCCCGCAGGTACACCTCCCGCCCCGGCCCTGCAGGAGACCAGCCCTGGGTCTCCAGCCAGCGGATCAACGCCTGCCAGGAGTCGCCGATCGTCTCCATCGTGCCGAGGTGCACCGCACAGACGCACTGGTCGACCGCAGGCAGCGCGACGACCTCGAAGCCCGGGGCGGGAGCCCCGGCGTAGTCGTAGCCGACGATGATCCGCAGCCCGTCCTCGGGGGAGGTGCCGTCGATCTCGTAGACAGCCACCCCGGTCTCGGGACAGCCTCCGGCGGCTCCGATCGCCGCGGCGACACCCCCGAACAGCGGTTCGACGACACCGGGGATCTCAGCCTGGCTCTCGACCGACGCCCGGCGGGCCGCGAGGCTCCGGGTGGGCAGGGTCTTGACGACGTACTCGGTCTCGGACATCTCGTTCTCCTTGTCGATGATCCGGTCGTAGTGCCGCAGCATCCGGACCGACACCTGGCCGAGCCGAGCGAAGTCTCCGATGGACATCATGAGGACGTTCTGGTCTATGACACCGTGTCAGGGTCAAGGCCGGCAGCCGGCGGTATCGGCTCGACCGACCAGTTCGACACGAGGTGGGTCACGCCGAAGTTCCGCAACGTCCGGTCCCCAAGGGTGCCGGGGTCGAACCGGGCGCCGCCGCGCCAGGCGCCCAGCCGCGGCAACCGGCCTGCGACCCGGGTGAGCCGGTGCAGCGGTTCCACCACCTCCGCCTCGAGGTCGTCCTCGGTCACCTCGGCGGCTGCGCGGTGGGTTGCGGTGTGGAAGCACAGCTCGTGGTCGGCAGCCACGGTGGCGAGCTCGTCGTCAGTCAGCCGCGGTCCGGCCTCGAGCAGCGTGTGCCGGAGCGGGAAGTAGTACGCCCGCACGCCGAGCCGGCGGCAGAGCTCGGCTGCCCAGAGGCCGGTCGAGCGGTCACCGTCGTAGATCGCGACCATCACCCGTGGCCCGTCCGTCCCAGTCTCCGGGTCGTAGGCCTCGCCCAGGTCGAGCACCCGGCGGATCCGCTCCTCGGCGGTCCGTCGGAACTCCGGCGGCACGGCGTGGAAGTTGAGGCTGAGCAGCTGGGCTGTGGTCTCCTCACCCGGGTCGCCGTCCTCCAGCCACCGCCGGCCCAACGAGGCCTGGTGCAGGTAGGCCGCGGTGCTGAACCGCTCACCGTGCTCGGGGCCGGGCAAGGTGTCCGCGGTGTGCAGCAGCATCGGCACGCCGACGTCACGCTGGTCGTCGGTCAGGACCGCTCGGGAGAGGCCGGCTGTCGACCCGCCGATCTCGTCCGGGTCGAGCTCGTCGAATCCCTCACTCGCCGCTGCCTCTGCGTCCACGAGGCTCAGTCCACCACGACGGGCCCACCGGCGCGGCCGTCCCGGGCGGCCGCGCGGCTGCGGAACCGCTGGACCAGCGCGGCGGCCGCGGCGAACGGCAGCAGCAGGACGCCGAGGTAGAGCGGGAGGAAGAGCAGCAGCAGGACGGCGGTGGAGCTCTCGTCGGTGATCATCTCGATCAGCGAGTAGCCCAGCGCGGCCGTGTAGACGCCGCAGCCGGCGGTCACGACCCCCATCGCCCGCGGCGTCAGCCGGGAGCCGATCGAGACCAGGGCAGCCAGCGCCAGCGGCCCGAGCAGGTTGTACGCCGTCAGGACGACGATGAACAACCCTCCACCCAGGGTCAACGCGTCCGCCCAGGCCTCGACCGCGGTCGCCGGGTCGAAGAGGCCCTGGAGGTACATCAGGATCACCACCGTGAAGACCGCGCACGCCGCCGGGAACACCAGCAGCAGCCGTCCCCAGCGACCCACCGGCGCCAGCCGGGCCCAGCTCACCGGCGTCATCGGGTGCCCCCAGCGGACGCGTGAGCGTCGAGGCTTCGTGACGTTGCGCGGCTGCACATCCGGATCACGGCTCCGAGCCCGAGCCCGACCGCGGCGGGGACCGCGACGAACAACGCGAAAAACACGAACGTGCCGAGCAGGTCGGCTCGCTCGATCGTCCAGGCGATCTCCAGGCTGGGGTAGGAGCCCGGACCGTGGGTCGAGCGCCACAGGTCGGCGGCGATCTCGTAGAGACTGACGACCGAGGCCACCACGGCCCAGAGCAGGCACAGCCGCAGCCGGTCGCGCTGACGGATCCCGTCGAGCAGCGCGACCACGAGGGCGGCGGTGGCCAGGCTGAACATCGCCATCAGGCCGCCGGCGAGAGCGTCGTCGGTGTCCCCGGTGAGGATCGGGGCGACCTCCGCCACGGCGAGGAGGGCGGCGGCTCGGAGGGTGGTGTCGAGCACCGCTCGGGCGGCTCGGCGGGCGGGAGAGACGGCTCGTGGTGGGGTCATACCTCGACTGTGCCGGGGCGGCCGGCCGGGCACGTCCCCCCACGGGATCGATGCGGTCATCCCGCAGGGGGAACCTCAGCCGGAGGTGTCCCCTCCGGAGGCTGACCCGACCAGTCCGCTCGCGTAGGCCAGGATCACCAGGGCGACCCGGTCCCGGCGGCCGGCGCGAGCCAGGATCCGGCCGACGTGGGTCTTCACGGTCGCCTCGGCGAGGTACAGCTCGGTGGCGATCTCAGGGTTCGTCCGGCCGCGCGCGATGGCGGTCAGGATCTCGCGTTCCCGCTCGGTCAGCGACGCGACCACCCGGACGGCTTCGGGGTCGCGCGCCGTCTGAGACCCGTAGCGCTCGACCAGCCGGCGGGTGGTGCTGGGGGCGAGGACGGTCTCGCCCAGGGCGACGCTGCGGATGCCGGCGAGCAGGTCGGCCGGCGGGCTGTCCTTGAGCAGAAAGCCGGACGCCCCGGCCCGCAGAGCCCGGTAGGCGTACTCGTCGAGGTCGAAGGTGGTCAGCATCAACACGCGCGGCGCGCCCGGGACGGCCAGGATGCGCTCCGTCGCGGCGACGCCGTCCAGCCGCGGCATCCGTACGTCCATCAGCACGACGTCGCACCGGGTGTGCCGCAGCTGAGCCACCGCGTCCTCGCCGTCGCCGGCCTGGCCGACCACCTGCAGGTCGGGCTGGGAGTCGATCACCATCGCGAACCCGGCTCGGACCAGCTGCTGGTCGTCGACCACGAAGACCGAGATCATCGGGCGCCTTCGCGTCCCGGCTCAGCGTCCTGCTCCGCCGCGGAGACGGGCATCCAGGCGGCGACGGAAAAGCCACCACCCTCGACGGGACCGACCCGGGTCCGGCCGCCGGTGGCCGTGACGCGCTCCCGCAGTCCGGTCAGCCCGACCCCGGGAGGGCCGGCCGCGTTCCGGTCGGCGTGGTCCCGGCCGGAGTCCTGCACCGTCACCGCCAGCTCGTCGCGGAGCCGGCTCACGGTGACGGTGACCAGCGGCCCGCCGTGCCGCCGGGCGTTCGTCAGGGCCTCCTGGATCACCCGGTAGGCGGTGAGCGAGGTGAGGTCGGACAGGTCGCCCAGCTCACCCTCGGTCTCGAGCGTGACCTCGGCACCGGCCGCTCGCGCCTCAGCCACGAGGTCGTCGAGCCGCCGCAGGCTGGGGGCGGGAGCGACCGAGGCTCGTCCGGCGGCCTCGGTGTCCTCGGCCCGCAACAGCCCGAGCAGCTGACGCATCTCCTGCAGGGCCGACCGGCCGGTCCGCGCGATCTCGAGCAGGGCCGACCGGGGGGCGTCGGCGTCGGGCGGCAGCGCGTAGGAGGCGCCGTCGGCCTGGACGATCATCACCGTCAGTCCGTGGGCGACGACGTCGTGCATCTCGCGGGCGATCCGGGTCCGCTCCGCCGCCGCGCTCAGCTCGGCGAGCTGGCTGCGCTCGCGCTCGAGCTGCTCGGCCCGTTCGCGGACGGCCAGGTCGCCCTCGCGGGCCCGTCGGGCCTGTTCGCCGAACGCCCACGCGGCGCCGACCAGGACCACCGCGCCCACCGTGCTCAGGGCCTGGGCCAGCGGCAGGTCGGGGCCGAGGCGGCCGTTGAGGTAGCCCCACCACTCGCGCCACACTCCGACCGCGACCAGGACGAGTGCGCCGCCGAGGCCGACCAGCCCGGTGCGCCGGTCCGTCCAGCCGCCGAGCGTGGCCAGCCCGAGCAGCACCGCCGCGTCGTGGAACCCGATCGGTACGCCAAGCAGGGCCTGGACCAGGGCGGCCGCGCCGATCAAGGCGGCGCTGGCGCGCGGCCGGGAACGACGCAGCGCGAGCGGCAGGACGACGAGGGGGACGAACAGCCAGTCCGCGAGCTCCAGCCGACCCGACAGCACCTTGAGCAGCACCGCGGCCAGGCCGGCCAACAGCACGGCCAGGACCAGGTCCGACACCTGCGCCGCTCGGGGAAGAGCCGTCACCCGCCGGTCCGGACGGGAGCTGTCGGAGCGCACGGGCGCACCCTACTTCGGCGTCTCGGTCAACGGAACTGTCAGTCCACCTGGGTAGCGTCGGCGACATCAGAACAGGTGTTCGAAGGGGGCTGGTGTGGTGGTGTCACAGGTGTCGCAGGTGCAGGGTGGTCCGACGCCGCAACAGGTAGCAGTCGCGGAGGAGCGGGCGGTCGCAGAGGTCTTGGCGGGTCGGATCTGCGCGGCGGCGGCGATGGTGGCGCGGTCGCAGTCCCAGCTGTTGGAGCTGGTCGGGGAGTTCGACGCGGTCGGCGCCGTTCGCTGGTGGTCGGGGGTGAAGTCGTTGGCGCACTGGCTGTCCTGGATGTGTTCGATGTCCCCGGGAACCGCGCGGGAGCACGTCCGGGTCGCCCGAGCCTTGCGGCGGATGCCGACCGTCCAGGCGGCGTTCGCGGACGGCCGGTTGTCGTACGCCAAGGTCCGGGAGATCACCCGGGTCGTCGACGTCGTCGCCGAGGCCGAGCTGTGCACCCTCGCGTTGACCGCGACCGCGTCGCAGCTGGCCCGCAGCATCGCCGGCTACCGCACCGCCGACGGGATGCGGCTGCCGGCGGAGGTGAAGCGGACGGTCCGCTGGCGGAGCCGTGACGATGGCATGGTCGAGCTGACCGCCCGGCTCCCCGCCGAGGAAGCCGCGGTGGTCCAGGCCGCGCTGACGGCAGCAAAGGACCAGTACGGCGCCCCGCCGGCCGCCCCCAGCCCCGATGTCAACAGCGACGCCGAGCAGCACGGCGGCCAGGTGGACACCCAACCCCGCTACACGAACGCCGACGCGCTGCTGGACGTCGCGCGGAGGTTTGTCCACAGCGCGCCGACCGACCAGTCCGGGGAGGACCGGACTCTGGTCGTCGTCCACGTCGCCGCCGACCAGCTCGGCACCCAGCTCGCTCCGACCGAGGAGGAAAACGTTCCCGCGGGAACGTTTTCGGTCCCGGCCGAGGCTGAGGGATCGGGTCGGCAGGCGGTCTGCCACGTCGAAGGGGTGGGTCCGGTGGAACCGGAGACCGCCCGCCGGTTGGCCTGTGACGCGACCCTGCTCGGTGCCCTCGTCGACCGGCACGGCGACGTCCTGGCCCTCGGCCGGACCCGCCGGCTGGTGTCGAAAGCCCAGCGCCGGGCGCTGATGATCCGGGACCGGATGTGCCAGTTCGACGGCTGCGCCCAGACCCGGCACCTTCAGGCCCACCACCGGATCTCCTGGGCCGACGGCGGCCCCACCGACCTGGACAACCTGATCCTGCTCTGCCAGTTCCACCAGACGTGCGTCCACGAAGGCGGGATCACCGTCGCCCGACGCGCAGACGGTGAAGCGCGGCCGTGGGAGTTCCGGATGCCCGACGGCACCGCCCACCGTCCCTGGTACACCGCCGAGAGGCTGCCGGCGACCCTGACTGCCCAGCTACAGCGCCGACAGCACGAACAAGCCACCCAGCTCGCCGGCGTGAACGGTCTGGACCACCCCGACGCCCGGACCATCCGGCCCGGCTGGGCCGGCGAACGCTTCGACCTCCACGCCACCGTGCACGCCCTCTTCGGCTTGCGCCTCCCTGAACCGGCCGAGACGGCGGCCCAACCGCAGGCGGCGGCCGCCTGATCTGCCGGGCCAGACGTTCACAGACCACGGCTCCGGTGTCGGAACCAGGTCGGCCGGGTGCTGGGCAGGGTGGCGGGCAGGAGACGGCTGATGCCGACGAGGAGCGTGTCCAGCACGGGGACGTCCATCGAGAGCATGTGCGCGATGACGACTGAACCGGCGATGCGGTTCCAACGCTCGATGTCGGTAGCGGACACAGCCCTCCGAACCACGTGCTGGCAGACGACACCAACCGTCGGCGTGTCGGAGGTCCATCTTCAGCACGTCGTCGGGGGACGGCGGAGGCAAGCGGACACGCGTTCCCGCGGGAACGTCTTCGGCGGATCGGCCGGGCAGAAGTCGTAGCGCCTAGAGTCGCGGGGTGGCTACTGCACTGACCGCCTACACCGACGTGCTCAGCCGTTCCGGTGAGGTCGTCGACGCCGACATCTCCGCCCTGGACCGGCTCGGGATACCGGTCACCAGCTGCTCCCTGCTCGCGGACGGGCACGTCGTCGCTCACGGCAACGGGTACGGCGCCGACGCCGAGGCGGCGCACCTGAGCGGGCTGGGTGAGCTGGCCGAGGGGGTGCTGGCGGCCCAGGCGGTGGACGGGTTACGACCACGGGCGCGGAGGGCCTCGTACGCCGAGCTGCTGGCGGCCGAGGGCGCGGACCGGGTCGCCGACCCGCGCTCGCTCTGCCTGCCGGCCGGGTCGCCGTACGCCGAGACGATGCCCCGTACCTGGGTTCCCTTGACGCGGCTGCGGACCGGCGACGAGGTGTGGGTGCCGGTCGACCTGGTGGTCAGCGAGTCCAGCGAGCTGCCCACCGGCTACACCCCGCTCGTCCCGCCCATCACCAACGGCCTCGGCGCCGGTCTCGACCCGGGACGACCGCTGACCCACGCGCTGCTGGAGATCCTGCAGCGGCACACCAACGGCTTACGCTTCCGAGCGCTGGACCGGCGCTCGCCCGAGATCGAGCGGGCCGGGCTGCCGACCGCCGTGCAGGAGCTGGTGGCCCGGGTCGAGGCCGCCGGCGTCGAGCTGGTGCTCAAGCACGCCCGGACCGAGCTCGGGGTCTGTTCAACCTACGTGATGGGCGTTGACCTAGCTCCGGGCTCCAAGATCCAGGTGACGGCCTGCGGCGAGGCCGCCCACCCCTCGGCCGAGGTCAGCCTGACCAAGGCCATCCTTGAGTACGCCAACTCCCGCGCGCGCAAGACCTTCATGTTCGGCCCCGCCGACCACTCCCGACCGCTGCTGCCCGAGCAGTACTGGGCCGCGCTCAACGGGCCGGGCGAGGCGCGGGCCACCGCCGCGATGCGGGCCTGGCGCGACCTCGGCACCGACGAGCTCCGCGAGCTGACCGCGCCCGACCGCAGCCGGACGGTCTCTTACGAGGCCATCACCACCGGGGCGCCGAATCCCGGCAGCAGCGCCGAGCTGCTCAACCAGCTGCTGGCTGGGCTGGCCGACCACGACGTGCTCGCCGCGACGATCACCCAGGGGGCGGTCTCCGTCGCCAAGGTCGTCGTTCCCGGGCTGGAGGTGGAGACGTTGTCCTACGGCCGGATCGGTGAGGCGAACGCCGCCGACCTGCTGGCCACCGACCTGGACCTGGTGCGGCGCCAGGACGGGCCGAGCGACACCCATCCCGACCGGGTGGTCCTGACCGAGGCCGCCGAGGAGCGTCTCGGCGGCCCGGTCTGGTACTCCTACGCCGCCGCCGACCGCGTCGTCGGACCGCTGTACCCGCTCTATCGCGAACCGGTCCGGCACACCGTCACGCTGCCGGACCGCTGAGGTCGTTCAGGTGGGCGCCGACGGCGACTCGGCCCCGTCGGCGAGCTCGACGGGTGAGCCGGAGCCGTCGGCAGGCACTGACCAGACGCTGACCCGGCCGTTCGCCGGGTCGAGCCGGCCGTAGCCGATGGTGTGGTCGTCCAGCCAGACACCCTGGTCGTCCACGTCGGCGGTCTCGGCCAGGGGGGTCCGGCGGGTGCTGCCGAGGTCGTAGACCTCGAGCCGCCAGGTGGAGTCGGGCAGCCGTCGCTTGTAGACCAGCCGGGTGCCGTCGGGGGAGAGCGAGGGGCACTCGATGCCGTCGCCGATCACCGACACCGTCTCCGCGGCCGCGTCACCCTGCACCAGGTAGAAGTGCTTGCCGGTGGCCATCGTGGCGTAGAAGGTGTTGTCGTCGGCGGCGAAGCTGACGCCCCAGAAGTTGGCGTCTGTCGGTGGTTTCCCGCCCTTGCCGGCGGCGTCGACGAGCCGGAAGTCCTCGAGGCTGGAGGTCAGCACCCCGGTAGCCAGGTCGAGCAGACCCGAGCGGGTGGAGAAGCCGGCGCTGGTGTAGGAGTCGCCGGAGACGAACATGGTCCAGGCCACCATTCGGCCATCGGCCGACAGCCGGGCGCGGGTCGGCACCCCGTTCACCGGCAGGGTCCGCTCCACCGACAGGTCCGAGGCCAGCACGTCCAGCACGAACGTGCCCGGCGAGGCCTCGTCCGGTCGCAGGCAGACGGCACGGCCACCGGCGGCGTAGACCCGCGCGCAGGTGGCGGCGGTCTGCGCCCGCGACCCGTCCGCACGGACCAGCGCCAGCCGGCCGGTCGTGGTGTCGCGGACCAGCATCCCCGGGCTCCGGAGGCTCACCGTGGGGTCGACCTCCACCTGAGGGTCAGGGCGGGTCAGAGCCCAGACCACCGCGACGGAGGCGAGCAGCAGGGCGGTCAGGACGGTGATGCCCACCTTGGCCCGGGTGGTGAGCGCGTTCACCGCACGCGCCTCGGACTTCGCAGCAAGCCGGCGCACAGCGGCAGCAGCAGGGCCGCGACCGCTGCCGCGGCCAGGCAGGCGGTCTGGACACCGACGCCCTGCCAGAGCAGCCCGAAGACCACCGACGAAGCGACGTACGCCAGGGCCTGCCCGGTCGACAGCAGGGCCAGCCCGGTGGTCCGCAGCGCCTCCGGGATCAGCGGCACGGCGAGCGCGACGAGCACGCCGTCGGTCGCGGCGTAGAAGGCGCCGTACAGGGCCAGGATCAGCCAGACCGGCCCGGTCCCGGCGGCGAGCAGCAGGTAGACCGCGAGCAGGCAGCCGTACCCGGCGACCACCACCGGCCAGCGGCCGAGCCGGTCCGCGGCCCGGCCGAGCGGCACGGCCAGCAGCAGGAACGCCAGGCTGGTGCCCACCGCGAGCAGCGGGAACGCGCGGACGGGCAGGTCGTCACGGTCGGCCAGCACCAGGTAGACGAACCCGTCGCCCACCGTGGCCAGCCCGAGCAGGGCCGCCACCCCGCACAGCCGACGGAACCTCCCGGCCCGCAGCAGGTCGCGGGCGCGCTGGGCCGTTGGACGCTGCGGTCGTGGCCCCTTCGCCGAGCCCAGCGAGATCGGGGACCCCAGCGGGTCCGCCTCGCGGACGAAGAGGGCCAGTACGAGCAGCCCGATCAAGGCGGCGGCGAGACTGCCCACGAAGACCGAGCTGTAGCCCTGCGACCCGGCCAGCAGCAGCAGGGCGAGGGCGGCGAGCGGACCGAGGAAGGCGCCGACGCTGTCCATCGCCCGGTGCACCCCGAACGCGCTGCCGAGGTCGGCCTCGGCCACCGACGAGGCGATCAGGGCGTCGCGCGGGGCCGTCCGGACGCCCTTGCCGGTCCGGTCGACGACGATCACCGCACCGACGGCCGAGGGGACGTTCGCGGTGCCGAGCAGGCCGATCTTGGCGACCGCGGACAGCCCGTACCCGACCAGGGCGACGAGCTTGCGGCGGGAGAAGCGGTCGGCCAGGTAGCCGCCGAGCAGCCGGGTCAGCGCCGTCGCCCCGGTGTAGAGGCCGTCGAGGACGCCGTACTGGGCCACGCTCAGGTGCAGGCCGAGGACGAGGTAGGCCGGCAGCACGGCGCTGACCATCTCCGCGGAGATGTCGGTGAACAGGCTCACGACCCCGAGGGCGAGGACGTTGCCGCCCGCCACCCGGCGCAAGGTGCCACCACTCAGCCGGGCGCTCCTGACCCCCTCAGCGAGATACAGCGCTGACTCAGCTCAGCCGGACGTGGTCGAAGTAGGTCCGGTTCGGCGTCGAGGCCCGGCCGTCGTCGTGGTTGACCAACGAGACGGTGTAGGAGTGGCCCGGCGTCACCTTCATCTTCACTTTCTTCCACTTCCCCTTGGTCACACAGGTACGCGGCAGCAGGGTGGAGGTCTTGGACGAGGTGTTGCGCCGGACCAGGATGGTCGCCCAGGCCTTCGACTTCTTGTCCGAGCACCGGCCGGACCACCACACGCTCAGGGTGTGCTTGCCACTCGGCACGGTCACGGTCTGGCTGACGATCGAGTCGCCCGTGGTCGCGGCGGTCGCACCGGCCAGGGCGGAGCGGCGGCCCTGGTGGTGGTACGTCGAGGACGCCGTGGTGCCCGAGGTGGCCCAGCGGCTCAGCGTGGACTCGAAGCCGCCGTTGCTGAGCCCGGTGGTGGCCTTCGGTGAGGTGGTCCAGATGGTGCGCAGCGGGGTGGCGTTGGCGGCGTGGCCGATCGGGGGCAGCCCGTACGCGTCCTCGATGGTCCGCAGTAGCGTGTAGTGGTTCATCCACTCCCCGTAGGTGCCGAGGCGCACCTGCTCACCCACCAGCAGGGTCGTGATCTGGTTGACCGTGCCGCCGGCGTTCTCGTCGAAGGTCACCACCAGCAGGCTGTTGTGGGTCTTCGCCCAGCGCGCGTAGCCGTCCAGGTTCTTCTTCAGCCACGCGTCGCCGGTCTTCACCGAGCAGTCGTGCATGTCGTGGCACATGTTGGGGGTGATGAAGCTGACGGTCGGCAGCTTGGCGTAGTCCTTCGGCATCGTCGTCAGCGGCTGGTTCTGCGCGACCGTGGTGGTGGAGAAGTCGACCCACGGGTTGTGCTTGCGCCGGTACTTGCCGCTCTTGCAGCCGGTGTAGCCGGCCGAGGGCAGCGACTCGGAGTAGCCGGTGAAGGTCAGCCCGGCGTCGGTCAGCTGGCGGGCCAGGTTGGCCTTGGCGCCGAGCTTCATCGGACAGTCGTCGTTGGTCACCCCGTGCTGGCTGCCCGAGAACAGCGCCACGTAGTTGCCCTGGCTGGGGTGGGTGACGCCGTAGGACTGGCTCATGTTGGCGCCGCGCTTGGCCAGGGCGTTCAGGTACGGGGCCTTGCTGCTGCCGATCACGCTGTGCCGGTTCTTGTTCTCCAGCACCACGACCACGGTGTGGTCGGGCCGGGGCACGCCGCTGGTGGCCTTCGCCGCCGTGACTGCCGCCACCGGGGCCGCCGCGCCGGCGTCGCTCGTGCTCACCGCACCAGCCAGCATCACGCACAGTCCGAGGCCGACACCGAGGCGGCGCAGGACCGACGGGCGCGCCCGTACGGGTCGGGACTCCGCGAACTCGGTCATCTCAGCTGCTCCCAGGTCGGGCCCCCGCCTCGGGTGGAGGTCCAAACCCTACGCAACCTCGCGAGAGCCGGTCAAAACCTCGACGAACTGGTGGGTGAGCCCTCGCCAGACCGGGATCAGCTCGGCGTCGTGGACCGCCACCTCCGCGACCCGCTCCGCCCCGACCTCGGGGTCGATCAGACCGGCCGCGGCGTCGGCGTCGGCCCAGGTGCCGAGGGTCTCGGGGTCGACCTCGGGATGGAACTGCACGCCCCAGGCGCAGTGGCCCAGCCGGAGCGCCTGGGTGGTGCCGCCCGAGGTGGTCAGCACCACCGCGCCCGGCGGCAGCTCGGTCACCAGGTCGAAGTTCCAGTGCACGGCGGCGGTGAGGTCCAGGCCGGCCAGCAGGGGGTCCGCGACCGACGCGGCGGTCCGGCTGACCGGGTGCACGCCGAGCTGCGGTCCGGTGGCCGAGCGGGCCACCCGGCCGCCCGCCGCGACCGCGAGCAGCTGCAGCCCGAGGCAGATCGCGAGGGTGGGGACGCCGTCGGCCACCGCCCGGGCGAGCAGCTGCTTGGTCGGGGTCAGCCACGGGTACGCGGCGTCGTCCAGCGCCCCCATCCCGCCCCCGAGCACCAGCAGTCCCGCGTACGGGTCGAGTGAGAACGGCGGCTCCTCACCCGTGTGGCAGGCGAAGACCTCGAGCACGCAGCCCGCCTCGACCAGCCACTCACCGACCCGTCCGGGCGGGCAGTCGGCGGTGTGCTGGATCACCGCAACGCAGGGCGGGTCCACACTCGTCATCGTTCTCCTCCGCTCGCGCGCCACCTCGGAAGTGTCGGACTGAGCGGCTACTGTTTTACCTTGCAGACGCCGAGGCGCTTGCTGGGTGGCGAGTGGAGGGATCAGGTTTTGGTGTCGGACAGTTCCTCCGGTCGTGGCGATTTTGTCCACCTGCACGTGCACTCGGAGTACTCGATGCTCGACGGGGCGGCTCGGGTGGCCGACCTCTTCGAGGGTGCGGCTGAGATGGGTATGCCGGCCCTGGCGATGACCGACCACGGCAACCTGTTCGGCGCCTACGACTTCTACGCCAAGGCCAAGAAGGCCGGCGTCAAGCCGATCATCGGGCTGGAGTCCTACGTCACGCCCAAGACCCACCGCAGCGAGCGGAAGCGGGTCCGGTGGGGCGATGCCGGCAACGGCGCCAAGGTGGCCGGCTCGAGCGGCGACGACGTCTCCGGCGGCGGCGCGTTCACCCACATGACGCTCTGGTCGGAGACGAACGAGGGCATGCACAACCTGTTCCGGTTGAGCTCGAGGAGCTCCCTCGAGGGCTACTTCTACAAGCCCCGCGCGGACCGCGAGCTGCTCCAGACCTACGGCAAGGGCCTGATCGCGACCACCGGCTGCCCCTCGGGTGAGGTGCAGACCTACCTGCGGCTGGGCAAGTACGACGAGGCGCGAGCCAGTGCGGCGGAGTTCCGGGACCTGTTCGGGGCCGGCAACTACTACGTCGAGCTGATGGACCACGGCCTCAGCATCGAGACCCGGGTCCGCGCCGACCTGCTGAAGATCGCGAAAGACCTGCACCTGCCGTTGGTCGCGACCAACGACCTGCACTACGCCTCCCAGGCCGACGCGGCGGCGCACGAGGTGCTGCTCTGCGTGCAGACCGGGTCGACGATGGCCGACACGAACCGCTTCAGGCTCGACGGTGACAGCTACTACCTGAAGTCACCGGCGGAGATGCGGGCGCTCTTCGCCGAGCTGCCTGAGGCCTGCGACAACACCCTGGCCATCGCCGAGCGCTGCGACATCTCCTTCACCGAGGGCAGCGGCACGTACATGCCGCGCTACCCCTGCCCGCCCGGGGAGGACGAGTCGTCGTGGTTCGTGCGTGAGGTCGAGGCGGGACTGCGCCGGCGCTACCCCGGCGGGGTGCCCGACGCGAGCCGCAAGCAGGCCGAGTTCGAGACCGGCGTCATCCTCTCGATGGGCTTCGCCGGCTACTTCCTCGTCGTCGCCGACTTCATCAACTGGGCCAAGGAGAACGGCATCCGGGTCGGCCCGGGCCGCGGCTCGGGCGCCGGGTCGATGGCCGCGTACGCGATGCGGATCACCGACCTCGACCCGCTCAAGCACGGCCTGATCTTCGAGCGCTTCCTGAACCCCGACCGGGTCTCGATGCCCGACTTCGACATCGACTTCGACGAGCGTCGGCGTGGTGAGGTGATCCGCTACGTCACCGAGAAGTACGGCGACGACCGGGTCAGCCAGATCGTCACGTACGGCACGATCAAGGCCAAGCAGGCGGTCAAGGACGCCTCCCGGGTGCTCGGCTACCCGTTCGGGGTCGGGGAGCGGATCACCAAGGCGATGCCGCCGCCGGTGATGGGCAAGGACGTGCCGCTGGCCAAGCTCTTCGACCGTGAGCACCCCCGCTACGGCGAGGGCGGTGAGTTCCGCGCGCTGTACGAGAACGACACCGACGTGGCCAAGGTGGTCGACACCGCCCGCGGTCTGGAGGGCCTGAAGCGCCAGTGGGGCGTGCACGCGGCCGGGGTGATCATGTCGAGCGAGCCGCTGATCGACATCATCCCGATCATGCGCCGCGAGCAGGACGGCGCGATCATCACCCAGCTGGACTACCCGACGTGCGAGGCGTTGGGGCTGATCAAGATGGACTTCCTGGGGCTGCGCAACCTCACCGTCCTCGACGACGCGGTGGCCAACATCACCCTGAACCGCGGCTTCGACCTGGTGCTGGAGGACCTGGAGCTGGACGACCCGGCCTCCTACGCGCTGCTCGGCCGCGGCGACACGCTCGGGGTGTTCCAGCTCGACGGCGGGCCGATGCGCTCGCTGCTGCGGCTGATGCGACCGGACAACTTCGAGGACATCTCGGCGGTGCTGGCGCTCTACCGGCCCGGGCCGATGGGGGCGGACAGCCACACCAACTACGCGCTGCGCAAGAACGGTCGCCAGGACATCACCCCGATCCACCCCGAGCTCGAGGAGCCGCTCGCGGAGATCCTGGGCACCACGCACGGCTTGATCGTCTACCAGGAGCAGGTGATGGCGATCGCGCAGAAGGTCGCCGGCTACACCCTTGGCCAGGCTGACCTGCTGCGGCGGGCGATGGGCAAGAAGAAGAAGGAGATCCTCGACGCCGAGTTCGTGCCGTTCTCGGGCGGGATGCGGGCGGGCGGGTACTCCGACGCGGCGATCAAGGCGCTGTGGGACATCCTGGTCCCGTTCTCGGACTACGCCTTCAACAAGGCGCACACGGCCGCGTACGGGCTGGTCTCGTACTGGACGGCTTACCTCAAGGCAAACTTTCCGGCCGAGTTCATGGCGGCGCTGCTCACCTCGGTGGGCGACGACAAGGACAAGATGGCCATCTACCTCGGCGAGTGCCGGCGGATGGGGATCTCCGTGCTGGCCCCCGACGTCAACGAGTCGGCGGCCAACTTCACCCCCGTCGGGACCGACATCCGGTTCGGCCTGACCGCCATCCGCAACGTCGGCTCGAACGTGGTCGACGGCATCGTGGCCGCCCGGACCGAGCACGGCAAGGCGGCGAGCTTCCACGGCTTCCTCGCTGCCGTGCCGCTGGTGGTCTGCAACAAGCGGGTGATCGAGTCCCTGATCAAGGCCGGCGCCTTCGAGTCGATGGGGCACACCCGGCGGGCGCTGATGAGCGTCTACGAGTCGGCCGTGGACGGCGTGCTGGACCTGAAGCGGAACGAGGCCCACGGCCAGGACGACCTCTTCGGCGACTGGTCGTTCGGTGAGGGAGGTCCTGACGGCGGCGAGACCGACCCGGTGCTGACGGGCAGCGTGCCGGACCTGGCCGACTGGGACAAGCGGACCAAGCTCGCGTTCGAGCGCGAGATGCTCGGCCTCTACGTCAGCGACCACCCGCTGCAGGGGCTCGAGCACATCCTGCTCGCCGAGCGGGACACCGGTATCGCCGAGCTGATCGGCGACGACGGGCCGGCCGAGGGCATGGTGACGATCGCGGGGATGATCACCAGCGTCACCCGCAAGACCACCAAGCGCGGCGACATCTGGGCGGTGATCACGGTCGAGGACCTCGAAGCCTCGGTGGAGGTGCTGCTGTTCCCCAAGGCCTACGACCTGGTCTCGACCGTGCTGGCCACCGACGTGGTGGTCAAGGTCAAGGGCCGGGTCAAGCGCGACGACGACAGCGTCTCACTCAGTGCCCAGGAGCTGACCCTGCCCGACATCAGCGACGCGCCGAGCGGGCCGGTGGTCATCTCGTTGCCCGCCGTCCGCTGCACCCAGCCGGTGGTCCAGCAGCTGCGGTCGGTGCTGGCCGCCCACCCGGGGATGACGGAGGTGCGGCTGCGGCTGCAGTCCTCGGGACGGACGACGGTGATGAAGCTCGACGCCCAGCTGCGGGTCACGCCCTCCCAGCCGTTGATGGCCGACCTGAAGGCGCTGCTGGGTCCTTCGTGTCTGGTGTCGTGACGTCGTGTCCGGGGCGGTAGCACCCGAACCGGCTGAGACCGTCGAGAAGCCGCCGCGTCCCCCCAGGCGGCGGACCGCGGTGACCAGCACGTGCCTGCTGGTGCTCGGACTCGGGCTCGGCGCGCTCGGCGGCGTGGTGTGGGAGGCGGTGACCGATCTGCCGACGTACCTCATCGGTCCCGACGGCAAGGCCACCACCACCGAGCGTGGGCTGGCCGACATGATCGGCCTGGACGCCTGGTTCGCGGTGATCGGCGCGGTCGTCGGCCTCGCCCTCGGGATCATCAGCTGGCGCCGGCTGCGCGACGTCGGCTGGCCGGTGGTGCTGGTGGGCACGGCCGCCGCGGTGCTCGCCGCGCTGCTGTGCTGGGCGGTCGGCAAGGAGCTGGGGCCGGGGGAGTTCACCCACCGGCTGCAGGTGGCCCGGCCCGGCGACCGGGTGCCGGTCGAGCTGACCCTGCAGGCGCGGGCCTCGCTGCTGGTCTGGCCGTTCTTCGCCGTGATCCCGATCCTGCTCGGCTCCTCGCTCGGCCGCGACGAGGAGGACCCGCGGCCCTCGGGGCGCTCCCCTTTGGACCGCGACCGGGGATCAGCCGCCGACTCCTGAGTCGAGCTGCCCGTTCACGGCAGCGGGCTGATGCGGCCGGTGGCGTCGTGCCGTGGGCTCGACCTGCCAGCCGGCCCGAGAAGACGAGGAAGCGGTCCTGCTCGCCGAGCCGGGCGCGCACGGTGTTCTGCTGCGAGAAGCGGACCCGCTGGGTCAGCCGGCCACCTGCGCGGTGACCGCGTCGGTGACCCGGACCAGGTCGGCGGGCGCGAGCTCCAGCTGCAGGCCACGCTTGCCGGCCGAGACGTAGACGGCGGCGAAGTCCGACGCCGACGCGTCGACTACCGTCCGCAGCCGGGTCCGCTGACCGATCGGGGAGATGCCGCCCAGCACGTACCCCGTGCTGCGGGTCGCCGCGCCCGGGTCGGCCAGCGCCGCCTTCTTGGCGCCGAGGACGCTGGCCAACGCCTTCAGGTCGAGCGAACCGGCCACGGGCACCACGGCCACGACCAGCTCGCCGCCGACGTCGACCAACAGCGTCTTGAAGATCCGGCGCGGGTCGACCCCGGTGGCCGCGGCCGCCTCGTCCCCGTAGTGCCGTTCCCCGTCGCTGTGGGCGTACGGGTGCAGCGTGTAAGCGACGCCCGCGCGGGTCAGCGCCACCGTCGCCGGGGTTCCCCCGCTCGCTCGCGCCATGGGAAAGTGATAGCAGACCCGGCCCCCGGCGTCCTCGGCGCCGCCTACCTGCTCCGACCCGTCCGACCGTGACGGTGCTCTGGCAGCCTGACGGTCTGACAGCTCGGTCAGGTCAGGAGGCGGAGGCCGGCGGTGACCGCGATGGCCACCAGGAAGACGACCAGGAAGCCGCGGCGGAGCAGCAGGGCGACCACGGCCGCGGCAACGCCGGCGAGGGTGCGCCAGTCGAGGGCGTAGTGGCCGCCGCCGTCGAACAGCTGGACGGCGACGAGCGCGGACAGCATGGCCACCGGCAGAAAGGCGGCGGTCCGCTGCACGCGGGGGCGGTTCAGGACCGACTCGGGCAGCGAGAGGCCGGCGAGCTTGAGCAGGTAGCCGCCCAACGCCGCCACCAGCAGCCCGACCCAGAGGCCGGTCACGGCTCCGGCGTCCGGGTCCGGCGCGGCAGCAGGCCGGCCAGTACGGCGACGCTCGCGGCCGCGATCACCGGGACTCCTTGGGGAACCAGCGGCACGAGCACCAGCGCCAGCCCCGCACCGGCCACGGCGACCCACCGCTGCGCCGCCCCGGCCAACCGGGGCCAGAGCAGCGCCAGGTAGACCGCCGGGGCCGCGGCGTCCAGCCCGAACGTGGCCGGGTCGATCGCCGCTCCGGCCAGCGAGCCGATGAGGGTGCCGACCTGCCAGAGCACGCAGAGGATGATCCCGGTGGTCCAGAACGCGTAGCGCTGCAGCGGCCGGGTCGGCTGGCCGACGGCCATCGCGGTCGTCTCGTCGATGACGAGGTGGGCGGTGCCCAGCCGTCGCCACCCGCGGGGCTGCAGGATCTCGGCCAGCGGCAGGCCGTAGAAGCCGTTCCGGACGCCGAGCAGCAGCGCAGCCGCCGCCGCCGCGAACGGCGACCCGCCCGCCGCGGCCACCCCGGCGAAGGCGAACTGGGACGCGCCGGAGAACATCACCAGGCTCAGCACCATGGTCTGGCCCAGGCTCAGGCCCGAGCTGACCGACACCGCCCCGAAGGATGCGCCGAACGCCGCCGCGTACAGGCCGATGCCGATCGCCGCACGGAGGACCGGTCGCCGTTCTGCCCGGTCGAGCGGGACAGGGACGGTCACCGCAGCGCCCCGAGCACCGCCACCAGCAGCGGCGCCACGACCAGCGCAGGCAGCAGGTTGCCGACCGGCACCTGCCGGATCCGCAGCAACCGCAGCCCGACGCCGATGAGCAGCAGCCCGCCAGCCGCGGTGATCGCGGCCAGGTGGGCCGCCGGCAGGACGTCGCCGAGCAGGTAGCCGACCACCGTGAGCAGACCCTGGACGACCGCGACGGTCAGCGCCGAGACCATCACGCCGACGCCGAGCGAGGCCGCGAAGGCGATCGCGGCGAAGCCGTCCAGGACCGCCTTGAGGACCAGCTGCTCCGGGCCGCGGCCGAGCCCGTCCGACAGGGAGCCGAGGATGGTCAGCGGTCCGACGCAGAAGACCAGCGAGGCCGTGACGAAACCCTCCAGGAAACGTTCTCGACCCGCCTCCCCAGCGCTGGCCCCGCCTCGGCTGAGCAGTCGACGCAACCAGCCGCCGAGGTCCTCGAGCCGGCGTTCGACGTCCACGAGCGAGCCGGCGATCCCGCCGAGCAGGACGGCGCCGAGCACGATCAGCACCGGTGCGGACGAGCCGACCTCAGCGGCCAGGTCGGCCGACTGCACCTCGACCGCCGCGAGCGCCCCGATCAGCAGGGTCACCAGACCGAGCCCGTCGGTGACGGTGTCGCGCGTCCGCTGGGGCAGCCGGTGGCCGAGCAGCAGGCCGACCCCCGAGCCGGCGAGCACCGTGGCCACGTTGACGGCCGTGCCCAGCCCGGGGAACGTCATGGTGGCCGACCCTACCGGGGGCTGGTCAGGTCAGCCGACGGTGACGGTGACGGTGACGGTGACGGTCGCGAGCGTGGGGTCGGCGGCGTACGCGATCCGGACGCCGGCGGCCCTGGCGTGGTGGAGCGCGGCGACGGTCCCGGCGGTGACCTGCTCGCCGGGGGCGAGGACAGGGATCCCGGGCGGGTACGGCGCGATCAGCTCGGCGCTGGTCCTCCCGACGGCCCGCGCGAGCGGCACGGCTTCGCGGCCGGCGAAGAACGCCTGCCGGGGGGCCATGGCCACCACCGGGTCGACCGTGTACGCGGTGGCCGGCGCCACCGGCCGTGGGGCACCGCGGTGCCGCGCGATCGCGTCGATGAGCGCGCCGACCAGGGCGTCCAGACTGGCGGCGGTGTCGGCCATGGTCGCGACGGCGACGATCACGTCACGGTCCGCCGACTCAACGGGCAGCCGGGCCGCCAGCAGGTCCCGCTCGATCGCGTTGCCGTCGGCTCCCGTACCGGGCAGCAGCACGGTCAGCTTGAGCGGGTCGACCCCCGCTCCGTCCAGCACGACGAGCCCGGGGACGTCGCACAGCCGGTCGCGCGCCGCGCGTACGGCGATGATGGCCCCGCCCAACAGCTCCCGCCCGTCCCGCTCGAGCAGCGCTCGCGCGGCGTCGGTGCTGGCCAGGACAGCGCCGGCCGGGCTCGTCGTCGCGGTCGCCTCGACGCCGGCCTCCAGCCTGGCCTGGTCGAGCCGGCCCGTCCGCGCCAGGATCAGCGCGGCCTGGCTCCAGGCCGGCAACGTCTTGTGCGCGCTCGTCACCATCACGTCCGCCCCGAGCTGCAGGGCGTGCGGGGGCAGGTCGGGGTGAAAGCCGAAGTGCGCCGCCCAGGCCGCGTCGACGACGAGCGGCACACCGTGTTCGTGGGCGGCCGCGGCCAGGCCGGCCACGTCGCCGACCGTCCCGACGTAGGAGGGGTCGCCGACCAGGACCGCTCGTGCACGCGGGTGTGCGCGCAAGGCCCGGCGGACGGTGTCCGGGGCGACGCCCAGCGGCAGTCCGGTCGCGGCGTCGACCTCCGGCCGTACCCAGACCGGGGTCAGCCCGGCCAGCACCAGGCCGAGCAGCAGCGAGCGGTGCAGCGTCCGGCTCACCACGACCTCGTCGCCGTCCCCGGCCAGGGCGAGCGCGACCGCCTGGTTGGCGTGGGTGGCGCCGCCGGTGGAGAACCGGCAGTAGTCGGCGCCCCACAGCTGCGCGGCCCGGGCCTCGGCCCGGGCCAGCACGCCGGTGCTGAGCTTCATCGTGTCCAGGCCGGCGTAGAGCGGGACGTCCCCGGCGACCACGTCGCCCACCAGGTCGGTCCGCTGCTTGTGCCCGGGGATCGTGAACGGGGCGGGCGGCTGCTCGTGGAACCTCAGCCACGCGTCCAGCAGCGGCGCGTCGCCCCTCAAGCCCCTCGGGTCAGTCGGCATGGCCGGTCCTCATGGCCGCGAGCCTAGGAGGGTGGTGTCGAACGGCCGCCGTTCGACACCACCCTCCTGCAGGCGGAGGGATGCTCGAGCGTCTCGCCTACGATGTTCCCCGTGCTTCGGATGATCGACCTACGCGGCCGGGCCGCGGCCGGCGAACCGCTCGACTACGCCACGGTGGTCCCGAGGGCCGCCTTCGACGTGACGGCGGCGGTCGAGGTCGTCCGGCCGATCTGCGATGACGTCGCTGCCCGAGGGGCCGTAGCCCTGGCTGAGTACTCCGAACGCTTCGACCACGTCGTCCCGGCCAGCTTTCGGGTGCCCGCCGAGGCCCTGGCCGCCGCGGAAGCCGCGCTCGACCCCGACGTCCGCGCGGCCTTCGTCGAGTCGATCCGACGCCGCCGTACGGTCAGCGAGGCCGAGCTGGGGCAGCGCGGCGTCGAGGTCACCCTCGCTCCCGGCGCCCGGGTGGCCCAGCGGATGATCCCGGTCCGCCGGGTCGGCCTCTACGTGCCCGGCGGGCTGGCGCCCCTGTCGTCCAGCGTGATCATGAACGTCGTCCCGGCCCAGGTGGCCGGCGTCGCGTCGATCGCCGTCGCGTCGCCGCCGCAGCGCGAGTTCGGCGGCCTGCCGCACCCCAGCATCCTGGCGGTCTGCTCGATCCTCGGCGTCGAGGAGGTGTACGCCGTCGGCGGCGCCCAGGCGGTCGCGATGTTCGCCTACGGGGTGCCCGACCTGTGCCCGCGCGTCGACCTGGTC
This sequence comes from uncultured Friedmanniella sp., assembly GCF_964244005.1. Classification (GTDB taxonomy): domain Bacteria; phylum Actinomycetota; class Actinomycetes; order Propionibacteriales; family Propionibacteriaceae; genus Microlunatus. The sequence goes on from NZ_CAXTHG010000014.1 coordinate 62,039, forward strand.
ACCGGTCCGGGCAACATCTACGTCGTCGCGGCCAAACGGCTGCTCAAGGGTCGGGTCAACATCGACTCCGAGGCCGGACCGACTGAGATCGCCGTGCTCGCCGACGCGAGCGCCAACCCGGTCCACGTGACCGCCGACCTGGTGTCCCAGGCCGAGCACGACCCGATCGCCGCGGCCGTCCTGGTCACCAGCTCCGCAGAGCTGGCCGCCGCGGTCCAGGCCGAGCTGGGTGGCCAGGTCGCTGCGACCAAGCACGCCGACCGGGTCCGGACCGCCCTCGGCGGCGCCCAGTCGGCCGTCGTGCTGGTCGACGACCTCGACCAGGGCACCGCGGTGGTCAACGGCTACGCCGCCGAGCACCTCGAGATCCAGACCGTCGACGCCGAGGCGCGCGCCGGGCTGATCACCAACGCGGGCGCCATCTTCGTCGGTCCGTGGTCGCCGGTCTCGCTCGGCGACTACTCCGCCGGCAGCACCCACGTCCTGCCCACCGCCGGCTGCGCCTGCCACTCCTCGGGCCTGAACGTGCTCAGCTTCCTCAAGGCCGTCAACGTCATCACCTACTCCGAAGCCGCGCTGGCTGAGGTCGCCCGGCACGTCGAGGTGTTCGCCGACGCCGAGGACCTGCCCGCCCACGGTGCTGCGGTCAGCCGCAGGTTCTCATCGTGAGCGCCCCGCCCCCGACGAGCACCGTGGCGGAACCGGCGGCGCTCCCCGTCCGGCCCGAGCTGGTGGGGGAGGTGCCGTACGGCGCCCCGCAGCTGGACGTGCCCGTCTGTCTCAACGTCAACGAGAACCCGTACCCGCCGAGCGAGGCGGTGGTCGCCGACATCGCTGCCGCCGTTGCGGACGCGGCGCGGTCGATGAACCGCTATCCCGAACGCGACGCGCTCGCGCTGCGCGCCGACCTGGCGGCCTACCTCGGCCACGGCCTGACCGGCGACCAGGTGTGGGCGGCCAACGGCAGCAACGAGGTGATGACCCACGTGCTGCAGGCCTTCGGCGGACCGGGCCGCAGCGTGGCGACCTTCACCCCGACCTACTCGATGTATCCCGAGTACGCCCGCAACACCCACACCGGCTGGCTGACCGTGCCCCGGGCTGCCGACTTCACCATCGACGTGGCCGCTGCGGTCGCGGCCGTGAAGCGGCTGCAGCCCGACGTCGTGCTGCTGACCAGCCCGAACAACCCGACCGGTACGGCGGTGAGCCTCGATACCGTCGCCGCCGTCTGCGCGGTAGCGCCCGGCGTGGTCGTCGTGGACGAGGCCTACCACGAGTTCGCCCGGACCGGGACGCCGAGCGCGCTCGAGCTGCTGCCCGACCACCCACGGCTGGCGGTCAGCCGGACGATGTCCAAGGCGTTCGCGTTCGCCGGCGGCCGGCTTGGCTACCTGGCCGCGTCGGCGGCGTTCGTCGACGCGCTGCGGGTGGTCCGGTTGCCGTACCATCTGTCTGCCGTCACCCAGGCGGTGGCGCGCGTCGCGCTGGCCCACGCCGAGGAGATGCTGGCCGCGGTCGACCGGCTCCGGACTGCCCGCGACGACCTCGCCCGCGACCTGGTGGCCCGCGGGCTGGCCGTGGCCGACTCCGACGCCAACTTCCTGCTCTTCGGCCGGTTCGCGGACCGGCACGCCGTCTGGCAGGGGCTGCTCGACCGCGGCGTCTTGATCCGCGAGGTCGGCCCCGACGGCTGGCTGCGGGTCTCCGCCGGGACCCCGGCGGAGATGGCCACCTTCATCGACGCGCTCGACCGCGTCCTCCAGATGAATCGCGTCCTCCAGGTGAGTCCCGTCCTCCAGGTGAATCCCGTCCTCCAGGTGACCCGATGACGGCCCCCCGCACCGCCAGCCTCGAGCGTTCGACGAGCGAGTCCAGTGTCCGGCTGTCGCTGGACCTCGACGGGACGGGGGAGTCCTCGATCTCCACCGGTGTCGGCTTCTTCGACCACATGCTGACCGCGCTGTCGAGGCACTCGCTGATCGACCTGCAGGTCGAGAGCACCGGCGATACCCACATCGACGCGCACCACACCGTCGAGGACACCACCATCGTGCTCGGCCAGGCGCTGCGGACCGCGCTCGGCGACAAGCGCGGCATCCGCCGCTTCGGCGACGCGGTCGTGCCGCTGGACGAGGCCCTCGCGTCGGCGGTCGTCGACGTGTCCGGGCGGCCGTACTGCGTGCACTCCGGCGAGCCCGAGGGCCAGGCGTACGTGCGGATCGGCGAGGTGCCCTACACCGGCTCGCTGACCCGGCACGTGATGGAGACCCTCGCGTTCCACGCCCACCTGTGCCTGCACCTGACCCTGCTCGCCGGCCGCGACCCGCACCACATCGTGGAGTGCCAGTTCAAGGCCGTCGCCCGGGCGCTGCGGTCCGCGATCGAACCCGACCCGCGGGTGACCGGCGTCCCGAGCACGAAGGGCGCGCTGTAGTGGCGGCTCCGGTCGTGGTGCTCGACTACGGCTCCGGCAACCTCCGCTCCGCCGAGCGCGCCGTCGCCGTGACCGGGGTCGAGGTCGTCGTCACGGCCGACCTCGACCAGGCGCGCGCGGCTGACGGCCTGGTCGTCCCCGGGGTGGGCGCGTTCGCGGCCTGCATGGCCGGGCTGGACGCCGTCCGTGGTGGGGCGCTGATCGCCGAGCGCGTCGCCGCCGGCCGGCCCACGCTGGCGATCTGCGTCGGCCACCAGGTGCTGTTCGGCTCCGGGGTCGAGCACGGCGTCCGCAGCGCCGGCGTCGGCGTCTGGCCCGGTGTGGTCGAACAGCTGCAGGCGCGTCGACTGCCGCACATGGGCTGGAACACCGTGCAGCCTGCCGCCGACAGCGGCCTGTTCGCCGGTGTCGAGGACGAGCGCTTCTACTTCGTGCACAGCTACGGCGTCCGGATCCTCGCCGAGGCGCCGGGCCGCCGGATCACCTGGGCCGAGCACGAGGGCGACCGGTTCGTCGCCGCGGTGGAGGAGGGCGCGCTGTGGTCGACCCAGTTCCACCCCGAGAAGTCCGGCAGCGCCGGCACCCGGCTGCTGACCAACTGGGTCGCCACCCTGTGAGCGCCTCCACCGACGGCTGGACCGTCCTGTTCGACCTCGGCAACGTCGTGCTGAGCTGGCAGCCTGCCCGCGCGTACGAGCAGGTCCTGGCGCCCGAGCTGGTGGGTGACTTCATGGCCAGGATCGACTTCGACGAGTGGAACCGCACCCACGACTCGGGCCGACGCTACGCCGACAGCGAGGCCGAGCTGGTCGCCCGGCACCCCGAGCACGCCGAGACGGTGCTGGCCTACCGCCGCCACTTCGACGCCACCCTGGACACGGTGCCCGGCACCGGCGCGGTGATCGCCGAGCTGCAGCAGGCCGGGGTCGGACTGCACGCGCTCACCAACTGGTCCGCGGAGACCTTTCCGGTCGCCCGCAGCCGGTTCGGCATCCTGCGCCGCTTCGCCGACATCCTCGTCTCCGGCGAGGAGCTGCTCGCCAAGCCCGACCCGGCGATCTTCACCCTCGCGCTGGACCGCTTCGGGCTGACCGCCCAACGCACGGTCTTCGTCGACGACTCACCGCCGAACGTCGAGGCCGCCCGGTCGCTCGGCATCACCGGGCTGCACTTCGTCGGCGCCGACCAGCTGCGCGAGGACCTGGTCGCCCTCGGTCTGCTCACGCCGCGCGAGCCACTCGGCCGGTCGGTGCTGCACCTCACCGAGCGAGTCTGGTGGGAACAGGCCCAGACGACGGGGGACTACCCCTGGTCGAGCCGCCGCGCCACGTACGAGGCCGAGGGCTTCGTGCACCTCAGCTTTCCCGACCAGACGCCCGCCACCCGACAGCGCTACTACGGCGACGTCCCCGACGCCGACCTCGTCGTGCTCGAGCTCGACCCTGACCGGCTGTCCGTACCGGTGGTGGTCGAGGACCTCGGCGCCGGACCGTTTCCCCACCTCTACGGGCCGCTGCCCGTGGCGGAGGTCGTCGCGGTCCACACCATCAGCGACGACCCGGGCTGACGGCGAGACGTCACGAGGCGTTCGGCTCGTGTTCACCCGGCCTGGCTAGCGTGCGGCACCCCGCACCCCTCTCCAGGACGGATCCCGATGCGACGCGCGCTCTACGTGGCAGCCTTCGACTCCCAGCTCAAGTGGTGCGGCCGGATCCGCGACGAGCTCGAGCTGCGCGGCTTCACGACCGAGGTGGTCCGGCCCGACAGCCGCTCAGCGCTCTCGGAGCAGCAGATCGCCGACGCGGGCTTCGACGAGGTGCCGATCCTCAGCAAGGACGAGCTCGTCGACCGGATGATCGCGTCCGACGTGGTGGTGCTCAGCCTGCAGGGACCAGCCACCCAGGTGCTGCTCTTCGCGCTGGCTGAACGGCTGGAGGCGACGGAGCGGCTCGACGGCGCAGCCGGACCCGGCCCGGTCGTGGTCACGGGCTGGGTGGGCGTGATCATCGAGAAGATCACCGCCGGCTACCTGGCCCGCTGCGGTTCCGACGTGGTCGCGGTCAACTCGGTGTCGGACCTCGAGCACTTCCAGCACGCCGCCCGCCACCTCGGGCTGCCCGCGGACAACCTGCTGCTGGCGGGGCTCCCTTTCCTCAGCGCGGCACCGTCGCCCGCGATCGAGGGCACGGTCAAGCGGCTGCTCTTCGCCGACCAGCCGACCGTCCCCTCCGCGGCGGCCGAGCGGGAGTACCTCTACGCCGGGGCGATCGCCTACGCGCGGGCCCACCCCGACCGCGAGGTGCTGCTGAAGCCCCGGCACCGGCCTGATGAGGACACGTTCCACAAGATGCGTTTCCATCCCGAGGTGTTGCTGGCCGGGGTGGACGTGCCCTCGAACTTCTCCATCGACTACACCGCGATCGCCGAGCTGCTGCCGAGCGTCGACCTGCTGGTCACGGTGTCCTCGACGGCCTGCCTGGAGGCCCTCGACCACGGTCGCCGGGTGGCGCTGGTGCTCGACCTGGGCGTGCACGAGCGCTACGGCAACCACGTCCTGCTCGAGAGCGGGCTGCTCCGGACCTGGGAGCAGATCAGCGCCGACGACCTCGGGACGCCGGACCCGCAGTGGCTGGCGAGCTACTTCTTTCCCCGGGACCGAAGCTCCAACCAGGCGATCGGGGACCGGGTCGAGGAGCTGCTCAGCTCCGGCGAGCGCCCCGCGGCAGGGGTGCGGGCGTCCGCCTACTTCCGCAGCGCCGCCGCCTACGACCGCGTCCGGCCCCAACGCGAGCTGCGCCCGGCCTCGTCGGGCCGCCGACGGCTGCGTCCCCGCGACTTCGTCCCGCCGGTGCTGCACCGGCCTGTCCGCTCCGGCGTCCGCGAGCTGCGTTCGGTGGTCACCCGGTTGCGGTTGCGGCACGTCGAGAGCGGGGTCGAGGCCCAGGAGCCAGACCAGGCACCGTCAGCTTCTCGCCGGATGTTTCCCTGACGTTCACAGGTTCTCGTCCGTCTGGCCACGTCGGCTGCCTACCGTTCCGCTTATGAACACCTCACCTGCAGTGCAGCCGGGATCTGCGCTCCTCGCAGCCCCCACCCGGCGTCTTGGCGCCCGCGAGGTTGGCCCGGGCCGTCCCGTGTACATCACCGGCGAGATCGGGATCAACCACAACGGCGACCTGGCCAACGCCTTCGCCCTCATCGACCAGGCGGCCGCCGCCGGCTGCGATGCGGTCAAGTTCCAGAAGCGCACCCCCGAGATCTGCACCCCCCGCGACCAGTGGGACATCGAGCGGGACACCCCGTGGGGGCGGATGAGCTACATCGACTACCGGCACCGGGTCGAGTTCGGCGAGGACGACTACCGCCAGATCGACGCCCACGCCCACTCCCGCGGTATTGCCTGGTTCGCGTCCCCCTGGGACGTCGAGGCGGTGGACTTCCTCGAGCAGTTCGACGTGCCGGCCCACAAGGTCGCCTCCGCCTCGCTGACCGACGACGAGCTGCTGCGCCGGCTGCGCGCCACCGGGCGGACCATCGTGCTGTCCACCGGGATGAGCACGCCCAAGCAGATCCGGCACGCCGTCGAGGTCCTGGGCAGTGAGAACATCGTGCTCTGCCACGCCACCAGCACCTACCCGGCGCGCCCGACCGAGCTCAACCTGAGGATGATCCACACGCTCCAGTCGGAGTTCCCCAACGTCCCGATCGGCTACTCCGGGCACGAGACGGGCCTGCAGACCACGCTCGCCGCGGTCGCGCTGGGGGCTGTCTTCGTGGAGCGGCACATCACCCTGGACCGCGCCATGTGGGGCTCCGACCAGGCCGCGTCGGTGGAGCCGCCCGGGCTGCAGCGGCTGGTCCGCGACATCCGGATCATCTCGGAGTCCCTCGGCGACGGCGTGAAGAAGATCTACGACGGCGAGCTGGCCGCGATGAAGAAGCTTCGCCGGGTCCAGGGTGCGTCCGAGGGCGAGCTCGTCGGCGCGAGCAGCTGAGATGGCCTCACCCGGGGGGACCCTCGCGCTCGTCGAGAGCCCGGCCCAGCTGCTGAACGTGGTCGAGTGGGCCCACCACGCTGCCGCGTCCGGACAGCTCGCGGGCGACGACCTGCACGTCGTCGTCCTCGCCCCGGTCAACGAGGTGTCCCGGCGCCAGCTGCGCGCCATGTCGGCGCTGGCCCGGGACGAGGGCCTGCACGTGTCCTGGCACGAGCCGCGCCACGGTGGGGCTTCGATCGCCCGGACCGTACGCTCGCTCGCCGCCGAGCTCACCGGCATCGGTCGGCTCGTGGTCGGTGACCCGTTCTCGGGCGTGCTGCAGGTGGTGATGAGCATCAGCCGGGCCCCCGAGGTGGTGATCGTCGACGACGGCACGGCCACGCTGGAGTTCGCCCGGCAGTGGGTGGCCGGTGAGCACCTCTCGCGCTGGCACAGCGTCGCCACCCCCGACCGGCGCCGCCAGATCAGCGCCTTCGCGCGCGACCAGATCTCCGGCTCGGTCCGCCGCCGGATCTCGTCGGAGTCGGGCTGCCGGCTCAGCCTGTTCTCCAGCCTGGACGTGACGTTGCCGAAGGTGCCGGTCCTCCGTAACGGCTTCGGCTGGGTCCGTGGCCGCTTCCCCGCGCCCGAGATCAAGCTCGGCTCGGACCTGATCGGCACCTCGCTGGTCGAGACCGGCGTCGTCGACGCCGACCACTACCTGCGGGGCGTCGCCAGCCTGGTCGACCAGTACGCGGTGGACCGCTACTTCGCCCACCGCAAGGAGGACGCCGCCAAGCTCGCCCAGATCGAACGGCTCGGCCTCACCGTGGTCCGGCCCGACCTGCCGCTGGAGATCGCCGCCCGCCTCGGCGTCCTGGCCCGGCGACTGATCAGCTTTCCCTCCACGGTGGTGCACACGCTGCCGCTGGTGCTGGCCGACACCCCGGCCGAGCTGCTGGTCTGCGACATCGACGACAGCTGGTACACCGCCCAGGCCTCGAGCCGGTCCGAGGACTTCCTCGACGAGGTCAGCTCCTCGGCGCGGCACCGCTTCGGCCTCGCCGCCGTCGCCTGCTGACCCGCGCCGCTCGGTCGGCCGGCCCGTTCGGCTCCGGTAGGGTCATCGGGTGATTTCGCCGCCCGAACCGCTGGTGCTGCTGCCCGCCGTCGACGTGGCCGGGGGCCAGGCCGTCCAGCTCGTCCAGGGCCGGCTCGGCTCGGGAAAGGTGTTCGGCGACCCCCGCGCCGCCGCCGAACGCTGGCAGGACGCCGGAGCCGAGTGGATCCACCTGGTCGACCTGGACGCGGCGTTCGGCCGCGGGAGCAACGCCGAGATCATCGCCGAGATCGTCACCCACCTGCGCGTCGACGTCGAGCTCTCAGGCGGCATCCGCGACGACGCCTCGCTCGAGCGGGCGCTGGCCACCGGCTGCCGCCGGGTCAACATCGGGACGGCCGCGCTGGAGCAGCCGCAGTGGTGCGACGAGGTGATCAGCACCTACGGCGACCGGATCGCCATCGGGCTCGACGTCCGCGGCCGCCGGCTCGCCGCGCGCGGCTGGACCGCCGAGGGCGGTGACCTCGACGAGACGCTGGACCGGCTCGAGACCGCCGGCTGCGCCCGCTACGTGGTGACCGACGTCGCCTCCGACGGCATGCTGTCCGGCCCGAACCTGGAGCTGCTGGGCCACGTCTGCGCCCGGACCGACGCACCGGTGGTCGCCAGCGGCGGCATCTCGACCCTGGAGGACCTGTTGGCCCTGCGCGCGCTCGTCCCCGAGGGCGTGGAGGGCGCCATCGTCGGCACCGCCCTCTACGTCGGCAGCTTCAGCCTCGAGGAGGCCCTCGTGGCCGCGTCCTCGCCCCTCGCGCCGCAGGACCGTTCGTGACCTTGTTGGAGGGCCGGCTGAGCGAGCTGCTGGCCGGCCAGAAGATCGTGCTGACCGGGGTGACCGGGTTCATCGGCGAGCAGCTGCTGTGGAAGATCCTGACCGAGCTGCCCGACACCACGCCGGCGGTCCTGGTCCGGCGCAAGGGCTCCGCGACGGCCCGGGACCGGATGATCTCCCTGGTCAAGCACAAGATCTTTGCCGAGGTGCGGGAGGCGGCCGGTGGCGCCGAGGCGCTGGTCGACACCCGGATCGAGGTGATCGAGGGCGACCTGCCGAACGTCCCCGCGCTGCCCAACGACCTCGACGTGGTGGTGCACTGCGCCGGCGACGTGTCGTTCGACCCGCCGATCGACCAGGCGTTCACCACCAACGTGGTCGGCACGAAGGCGCTGATGGAGCGGATGCTGGAAGCGTGCCGCGGCCGTGGGACAGAGCCGGCGCGGGTGCCGCACTACGTGCACATCTCCACCGCGTACACCGCGGGTCGCCGCCGCGGCGCGATCCCCGAAGGGCCGCAGGAACACAGCGTCGACTACGACGCCGAGACCGCGGCCGGGCTCGCGATGCGGGAACGGGTCGAGGCGCAGTCCCGGATGCCGGAGCAGCTGACCCGGCTGCGCAAGCAGGCCGAGCGGGTGCACCGCCGCGCCGGCTACCTGACCACCGCCGCCGACACCGAGCGACGGCGCAAGGAGTGGGTGAGTGCTGAGCTGGTACGGGCCGGCACCGAGCGCGCCCGGTCCCTGGGGTGGACCGACGTCTACACCTTCACGAAGGCCCTCGGCGAACGGGTGGTGGCCGACCTCGGCGCCGAGATCCACGTCTCGATCGTCCGGCCGGCCATCGTCGAGTCCTCCTGGGCCCACCCCTACCCGGGGTGGATCGAGGGCTTCAAGATGGCCGAGCCGCTGATCCTCGCGTACGGCCGGCACGAGCTGCCCGAGTTCCCGGGTTCGCCGGACTCGGTGCTGGACGTCGTGCCCTGTGACTTCGTGGTGAACGCGATCCTGGCCGTCTGCGCGACCCGGCCCACCACGGGAGAGTGCGCCTTCTACCACGTCAGCTCCGGGGCGCGGAACCCGCTGACGATCGCCGACATGTACCGCCACATCCGCGCGTACTTTCTCGCCCATCCGCTGGAGGTCACCGCCAAGCCGGGCTCCCCGTTGCCCGAGTGGGACTTTCCCGGCGCGGCGTCGGTGGGCCGGCTGCTCAACACCTCCGGGCGCGCCGCTGAGCTGGCCGAGCGGCTGATCACCAAGGTCCCGCGGTCCGACCGGACCCGGCGGGCCGCCCGTAACCTCGACCGCTTCCGCAGCCGGTTGGACGACCTCAAACGGTACAACAGCCTCTACAACGAGTACCTGCAGTCCGAGCTGCACTTCGTCGACGACCGCACCGCCGCCCTCTCGGCCTCCCTCGATCCGGCCGACGTCGAGGGGTTCGCCTTCGACACGGCCGTGATCGACTGGAAGACCTACATCGAGGACATCCACTGCCCCTCGATCACCAGCTCGGTCCGCCGGATGGACGCGCTCCGACGCAAGCGGGGCTCACGACCGAGCACGATGAAGGACCTCGGCACCAACACCGCCGGCGCCGCCGCCGTGGCGATCTTCGACCTGGACGGCACGATCATGTCGACCAACGTCGTCGAGCAGTACCTGTGGGCGCGGCTACCCGAGCTGGCCCCGGTGCGCCAGCTCGCCGAGGTGGGCCAGGTGGCGCGACGGCTGCCCGGCTACCTGCTGGCCGAGCAGCGTGACCGCGGCACCTTCCTGCGCGCGGTCTACCGCCGCTACCGGGGGATGGACCTGGCCGCTCTGGAAGAGCGGGTCGACACCACTCTCGCGCCGTACATCCTGGACCGGCTGTCCCCGGACGCGCTGAGCCGGATCCAGGCACACCGGGACGCTGGGCACACCACCGTGCTGATCACCGGCGCCGTCCGGACGCTGACCCGGCCGCTGCGGCCCTACTTCGACGTGATCGTGGCGGCAGACCTCGCGACCGGTCCGGACGGCCGCTGCTCGGGCTTCCTCGCGACCCCGCCGCTGGTGGGGGAGTCGCGGGCCGCCTGGCTCAAGCACTACGCCTCCCTGCACGGGGTCGACCTCGGCCGCAGCTTCGCCTACGCCGACTCCCACTCCGACCTGCCCATGCTGGAGAGCGTCGGCCACCCGGTCGCCGTGAGCCCGGACATCCCGTTGATGCGGGCGGCCCAGCGTCTCGGCTGGTCGGTCGTGGAGTGGCGGATCAAGCCCTCCACCCCGCGCTGGCGGATCCCCAAGTAATCTGTCCTCGCTCCGCTCGGACGCGTCGGGGGCTCTAACCCGCCGGCGTGTCCCCAGTAGGATCGTTCGCATGTCGGGACACTCCAAGTGGGCAACCACCAAGCACCAGAAGGCCGTCGTCGACGCGCGCCGGGCCAAGTCGTTCGCCAAGCTGATCAAGAACATCGAGGTCGCCGCCCGTCTCGGTGGCGGTGACGTCGACGGCAACCCGACGCTCTACGACGCGATCCAGAAGGCCAAGAAGACCTCCGTCCCCAAGGACAACATCGACCGTGCGGTCAAGCGCGGCTCAGGGGCGGAGTCCGGCGGGGCCAACTACGAGACGCTGATGTACGAGGCGTACGGACCGGCCGGGATCGCCATGCTAATCGAGTGCCTGACCGACAACCGCAACCGGTCGGCGTCGGAGGTGCGGATCGCCGTCACCCGCAACGGCGGCACGATGGCCGACGTCGGCTCGACCGCCCGGGTGTTCAGCCGCAAGGGTGTCGTGGTCATCCCCAAGCACCAGGAGGGCCGCGACGTGACCGAGGACGACGTCCTCGAGGCCACGTTGGACGCCGACCCGGACGAGGTGAACGACCTCGGTGAGTCGTTCGAGGTCGTCAGCGACCCGGCCAACACCGTCGCGCTGCGGACCGCGGTCCAGGAGGCCGGCCTCGACTACGACTCGGCCGAGGTCTCCTTCGTGCCCGAGTTCACCACCGAGGTGGACGCGGAGACGGCCGAGAAGGTCATGAAGATCATCGACGCCCTCGAGGACTCCGACGACGTGCAGAACGTCTACGCCAACTTCGACGCCTCCGACGAGGTCCTCGCCAGCATCGGGTGACCAGCTCAGCCCCAACGCCGGTGCGCCGCCCCGTCGCGGAGGTGCTCGTCCGCGCAGCCGCGCTCGGTGCTCGTCTCGGGCCTCGCCGATCACAGCTCCGAGGCCGTCGGCACCGCCCTCACCCAGCTCGCCAGTGTGGGGTACGAGGTGGTGTTCACCGGCATCGGCCTGGCGGTCGGAGTCGTCACCGGTCTCGCATCGGCCGGAGTCTGGCTTGCGCTCGTCGTCGTCGGAAAGGTACGGCCCTGGATCCGCCGTGGTCGTGGCGGCGGCAGCCAGCGTTATCCTCCGCTAGCGACTCCGGACCCTTGCTAGGTTTCGCTTACCAAGGTAAGGAGGGGGCAATGTCGACAGCCACCGTCACCAGCAATAGTCAGGTCACCATCCCGGGGGATGTGCGGACCGCTCTTGTTCTTCGCCCCGGATCCCGGCTCGCTTTTGTCATGAACGGCTCCGGAGCCTTCGAGCTCCACGTCGAAAGCGCTTCGATCCGCGACCTGGAGGGCATCGTGCCGGCTCCCGAGATACCCGTCACTCTCGAGGACATGGACAACGCCATTGCCGCCGGAGCCGCGTCGAGCCTCGAGTGATCGGGCTGGACACCAGTGTCGTTCCGGTTTCTCGTCAAGCAGTCCCGGTCTTTCGTGCCTCAGAGCGGGGATTACCTACTGCTCGAACGGCTGCCCGCGTGTCGTGGCTGACGGGACCCTCGCCGCCACCTAGGCTGCGAACGTCTGTTCGATAGCTGGCCGAGAGAGGGTGTTCCGATGCGCGTCCTCGGGATCGACCCCGGCCTGACGCGCTGCGGGCTCGGCGTGGTCGACGGCCGACCCGGTCAGCCGCCCACGATGGTGGCCGTCGGCGTGGTCCGGACGCACGCGGAGCTCGAGACGGCCCGCCGGCTGGTCCAGATCGAGGCGGCGATCGAGGAGTGGGTGGTCGAGCACAAGCCTGACGCCGTGGCGGTGGAGCGGGTGTTCGCCCAGCACAACGTGCAGACGGTGATGGGGACGGCCCAGGCCGCGGGCATCGCCATGCTGGTGGCGGCCCGGCGCGGCATCCCCGTGGCCCTGCACACCCCCAGCGAGGTCAAGGCTGCGATCACCGGGTCGGGCCGCGCCGGCAAGGACCAGGTGGGCGCCATGGTGACCCGGATCCTCCAGCTCGCCGAAGCCCCCAGACCCGCCGACGCGGCGGACGCCCTCGCGCTGGCCATCTGCCACGTCTGGCGCGGCGGCACGACCGCCCGGATGGACGCCGCCGTCCAGGCTGCCACCGCCCAGGCGGCCCGACAGCGCCGGGCGTACAGCCTGGCCCGACGCAAGGAAACCGCACCATGATCGCCTCGCTGACCGGCACCGTCCTCCAGGTGGGACCAACCTCCGCGGTGGTCGAGGTCGGCGGCCTCGGCGTGCTCGCCCTCTGCAGCCCGAACACCGTCGCCGGCCTGCGGGTCGGCCACCGCGCCACCCTGGCCACCTCACTGGTGGTGCGCGAGGACTCCCTCACCCTGTACGGGTTTGCCACGCCCGACGAGCGCGAGTTCTTCGAGCTGTTGCTGACCGCCACCGGCGTCGGACCCAAGCTGGCGCAGGCGGCGCTGGCCGTGCTGCCGCCGGACGAGCTGCGCAGCGCCATCGCGACCGAGAACCTCCTCGCCCTGATGCGGGTACCCGGCGTCGGCCGCAAGGGCGCCCAGCGAATGGTGATCGAGCTCAAGGACAAGATCAACGCCGTCGGCCTCAGCTCCGAGCCGCACACCCCGGCCGGGACGTCGACCGCTTGGCGCGACCAGGTCACCCAGGGGCTGATCGGGCTCGGCTGGCCGGCCAAGGACGCCGACGCGGCCTGCACCGAGGTCGAGCCGATGGTCCGCGACGACCCGTCCACCCCGGTCGCCGTGCTGATGCGCGCCGCCCTGCAGACCCTGGCTCGTCGATGAGGGGCGCTCGCCAGCTGAGGGGAGTCAGAGGATGAGCGACGCGGACCACCCGGACGTGAGCACGCTCGTCCGACCCGGGTCTGACCCGGACGAACGGGCCGCCGAGTCGGCGCTGCGGCCGACGACGCTGGCCGAGTTCGAGGGCCAGGCCCGGGTCAGCGACCAGCTGGGCCTGGTGCTCGAGGCCGCCCGCCGCCGGGGTGCGGTGGCCGACCACGTGCTGCTGTCCGGGCCGCCCGGGCTGGGCAAGACCACGCTGGCCATGATCATCGCCGCGGAGATGGCTGCCCCGCTGCGGATCTCGAGCGGGCCGGCGATCACCCACGCCGGCGACCTCGCCGCCATCCTGTCCGGCCTGGTCGAGGGCGAGGTCTTCTTCCTCGACGAGATCCACCGGATGTCGCGTCCGGCCGAGGAGATGCTCTACCTGGCGATGGAGGACTTCCGGGTCGACGTGGTCGTCGGCAAAGGTCCCGGCGCCACCGCCATCCCGTTGGAGATCCCGCGCTTCACCCTGGTGGGGGCGACGACCCGCGCCGGCCTGCTGCCGGGTCCGCTGCGGGACCGCTTCGGCTTCACCGCCCAGCTCGACTTCTACGACGCCGCCGACCTCGAGCACATCGTGCACCGCTCGGCCGCGCTGATCGGCGCCCGCCTCGACGACGCCGCGGCGGTCGAGATCGCCCGCCGCAGCCGCGGCACCCCCCGGATCGCCAACCGACTGCTGCGCCGGGTCCGCGACTACGCCCAGGTCCGGGCCGACGGCCGCGTCACCCGAGCGGTGGCGCGGGCCGCCCTCGAGCTCTACGAGGTGGACGAGCTGGGCCTGGACCGGTTGGACCGCGGCGTGCTGCTGGCGATGTGTCGCCGGTTCGGCGGCGGTCCGGTCGGCCTGTCGACGCTCGCCATCTCGGTCAGCGAGGAACGCGAGACCGTCGAGGAGGTGGCCGAACCCTTCCTGGTCCGGCAGGGTTTCCTGATGCGCACGCCGCGTGGCCGGGTGGCCACACCGGCCGCGTGGCAGCACCTCGGACTCACTCCGCCGCGCGGGGTCGGGGACGCCGACACCAGCCCCGACCTGTTTGGCTGAGGCTGCGTTCGGGCTCAGACTGGGTAGAGTACGTCGGTCGGTGCGGTCCCGCGCCGGTCACGGCCGGCCGTGGGAACAATCACGGGCGCACCCGACAACGAACGTTGGAGCCATGGAAAAGTACACCTCGCTGATCATGATCGCCCTGCTGGTGGTGGTCTTCTACTTCTTGATCCTGCGTCCGCAGAAGAAGCGTCAGCAGGCCGTCGAGCAGACCCAGCGCTCCCTGGAGCCGGGTGACCGGGTGCTGCTCGGCAGCGGCATCTTCGGCACCGTCGTGGCCCTCGGTGAGCGCCAGGCCGTGATCGAGCTGTCGCCGGGCGTGGAGCTGACCGTCCTCAAGCAGGCGATCGCGCGCAAGGCCACCGCAGCCGACGAAGACGTCCTGGACGACGACGACGACGACCCCGAGCTGGACGAGGCCGACGTGGTGCCCGAGTCGACCCACACCGAGTCGACCTACACCGATCAGACGTACACCGAGCCGCCGGTTCCTGAGCAGCCCCGGTCGGCGGGGGCCGACACCTCCCGCCTCTCCTGAGGCTGTCAACCCCCGAGGCCGGCTCATGCGGTCGGGCGCTGACCGCGCCTGACCCGACCGGCCTCCCCACAGCAAGGACTCACCGCACGTGGCAGTACGCAGTGGCCATCCCGGCCGCACCCTCATCGTTCTCCTGGCCCTGATCGTGGTCCTGGTCGGGCTGATGGCGCTCAGCAAGACCTGGACGCCCAAGCTCGGCCTCGACCTGCGGGGCGGCACGACGATCACGCTGACCGCCAAGAACACCACCGGAGACGGCTCGGTCGACCCGAACAGTCTGAAGCAGGCGCAGCAGATCATCCAGAACCGGGTCGACAGCCTCGGCGTGGGTGAGTCCGAGGTGACCACGTCGGGCAACAAGCAGATCAACGTCAGCGTCCCCAACATCCAGCAGGACCGGCTGGTCGCCCTCGTCGGCCAGACCGCCGTGCTGCGCTTCCGGGCCGTGTACGCGGCGGAGCAGGTCGCCCCGCCGGCCCCGGCCAGCCCCGAGCCGAGCGGCAGCGCCAGCTCCTCGAGCGAGCCCAGCGCCAGCGCGTCGGCCCAGGCGCCCGCCTCCGAGGGTGCGACCCCGAGCGCGAGTCCGAGCGGGGACAAGCGCCCGATGCCGGCCCTGCCGACCGCGCCGCCGGCTCCGTCGACGCCCAAGCCGACGGCCGAGGGCCAGGGCACCCCGCCCGACCAGGCCATCAGCTGGCAGCCGTCCGCGACCGACCAGAGTGAGTTCGCCGCCTTCACCTGCGACCAGCAGGCCACCCAGGTCGACGTGTCCGACCAGCCGCTGTTCTCCTGCGACCCGGCGGGCACCAGCAAGTTCCTGCTGGGCCCGACGCTGATCGAGGGTCGTGACCTGACCGGCGCCAACGCGGGGATCCCGCAGCAGGGCCTCACGTGGGAGGTCAACCTCCAGTTCAACTCAGCGGGAGCGACCGCGTTCGAGAACGCGACCCGCGAGATCGCCACCCGGACCAGCCCCGAGAACACCTTCGCCATCGTGCTGGACGGCAAGTCCATCTCGACCCCCTCGGTCAGCGAGGCGATCCCCGGCGGTCAGGCCCGGATCTCGGGCAGCTTCAACCAGCAGTCGGCGACCGAGCTGGCCAACGTGCTCAAGTACGGGGCGCTGCCGCTGGCCTTCACCGTGGACGAGGTCAACAACGTCTCCGCCACCCTGGGCGGTGAGCAGCTGACCGCCGGCATCGTCGCCGGGCTGATCGGGCTCGGCCTGGTCGTGGCCTTCTGCTTCCTCTACTACCGCGGCCTCGGCATCGTGGTCGTCGCCTCGCTCGCGGTGGCCGGGGTGCTCACGTACGCGTGCATGGTGCTGCTCGGCAGCTCGGTCGGCTTCGCGCTCAACCTGCCCGGCATCGCCGGAGCCATCGTGGCGATCGGGATCACGGCAGACAGCTTCGTCATCTACTTCGAACGGATCCGGGACGAGGTGCGCGACGGCCGCAGCCTGCGGACGGCGGTCGAGACCGGCTGGCGCCGCGCCCGCCAGACCATCCTGATCGCTGACACCGTCTCGATGCTGTCGGCCCTGATCCTGTTCATCCTGGCCATCGGCTCGGTCCGTGGGTTCGCTTTCACCCTCGGTCTCACCACCGTGATCGACGTGCTCGTGGTGTTCGCCTTCACCAAGCCGCTGATGACCCTGCTGGCGCGGACGAAGTTCTTCGGCGGCGGACACAAGCTCTCCGGGCTCGACCCGGAACACCTGGGAGTCCCGTCGCTGCCCGGGGTGCGGCGTGGCCGACAAGGTGTTGCGACCACGGGAGGTAACGCCTGATGTCGAAGTTCGGCCAGCTGGGGCACCGCCTCTACACCGGTGAGGTCTCCTACGACTTCCTCGCCCGCCGTCGCCGCTGGTACGCGATCTCGGCGATCCTGATCCTGATCTCCCTCGGTGCCCTCGGTCTCCGCGGACTGCAGTTCGGGATCGAGTTCGAGGGCGGCGCGGACTTCCGCGCCACCACCGCGGTCACGTCGCAGACCGTCGACCAGATGCAGACGGCGCTGAAGAGCTCGGGCGTGCCTAACCTCGACGACAGCACCATCAACACGATCGGCAGCACCCAGGTCCGGGTGCAGACCCGGACGCTCGATCCCACCACCGAGGTACCGAAGGTCCGTGAGGCGATCGGGGCTGAGGCCAAAATCCCCAGCGACCAGGTGACGTACAGCCTGATCGGGGCGTCGTGGGGCGACCAGATCACCGAGCGGGCGCTGATCGCCCTGCTGGTGTTTCTGGTGCTGGTCGGGCTGGTGATCTGGGCGTACTTCCGCAACGGCACCATGGCCGGCGCCGGCCTAGCCGCGTTGGGGCACGACCTGATCCTGACCGTGGGCATCTACGCCCTCGTCGGGTTCACCGTGACCCCGGCGACGCTGATCGGTGTGCTGACCATCCTCGGCTACTCCCTCTACGACACGGTCGTGGTCTTCGACAAGGTGCGGGAGAACACCCGCGACCTGCGCTCGAGCAGCTCCCGGACGTACAGCGACGCCGCCAACCTCGCGCTCAACCAGGTGCTGGTGCGCTCGGTCAACACCACCGTCATCGGCGTCTTGCCCGTCGCCGCGCTGCTGTTCGCCGGCGCGTTCATCCTCGGCGAGGGTCCGCTGAAGGACCTGGCGCTCGCCCTGTTCGTCGGCATGGTCTCCGGCGCCTACTCCTCGATCTTCCTGGCCACGCCGCTGCTCGCGCAGCTGAAGGAACGTGACCCGGAGATGAAGAAGCTGGCCGTCCGGGTCGCCAACCGCAAGGCCAAGGAGGCGGCGCGCAAGCGGGGCGACGCCGCGCCGGCCCCGGCGACCACGACCTCCGACAGCGCCGAGCCGGAAGACTTCGACCTGGTCGACGTGGTGCCGGGCGTAAGCAGCGGGGCCTCGAGCCACGCGACCTCGGCCCGCGACGGCGCCACCGCGCTGACGGTCACCCGGGGCCCGGCGGGCACCGTGCCGCTACGCCCGGTCAGCGAGGGCGGGGCCAAGCGGCCGCAGCCGCAGCACAAGCCGCGCAGCCAGCGTCGGAAGTAGCGCGACACCTATGCCGCTGGACCCCGACCCACCGGCGTGGGCGTCGCTCGTCGTCGACGTGCCCGACTTCCCGAAGCCTGGGGTCAGGTTCCTCGACATCACCCCGCTTGTCGGCTCGGCCGCCGGGCTGAGGGAGGTCGTGGCCGCTCTGGTCCGGGCCGTCCCTCGTGACGTCGACGTCGTGGTGGGGATGGAGGCGCGAGGCTTCATCTTCAGCGTGCCGGTGGCGCTGGCCCTGGGCGTGGGTTTCGCCCCCGTCCGCAAGCCGGGCAAGCTGCCCCGGCCGTGCGTCTCGGTCACCTACGACCTCGAGTACGGCACCGAGACCCTCACCTTGCACGAGGACGCGATCGCTCCCGGCGCCCGGGTCCTGATCGTCGACGACGTGCTGGCCACCGGTGGGACGGTCGTCGCGACCGCCGAGCTGGTCCGCCGCCTCGGCGGCACGGTCAGCCAGGTCGCGGTGGTGATGGAGCTGGACGTCCTGCACGGACGGGCGCTGCTCGCCGAGCACGGCCTGAACCAGGTGTCGGCGCTGATCCACGTCGGCTCCGAACCGGCAGGGGAGGCGTGAGCAGCCCGGCGCCCGGTAGCGGCAGCCGCGCCATCGGCCGGTCCCGGAGCGGCCGACGTCCCTGGACCACCGACGCCCTGGTCAACCTGCCGGCGCGGGTCACCTCACCGCTGATCGAGCTCACCCGCCGCGCCCTGCTGGCCCTGCTGTTGCTGCTGGCGATCGTCGTGCTGGTCTGGGTGGACCGCGACTCCTACACCGACAGCCACGACGGCACGGTCACCCTCGTCGACGCGGTCTACTACGCCACGGTGACCATCACCACCACCGGCTACGGCGACATCACCCCGATCACACCGCACGCCCGGATCCTGAACGCCGTCATCGTGGCGCCGCTCCGGATCCTGTTCCTGGTGCTGTTGGTCGGCACGACGCTGCAGGTGCTGGCCAACGAGGGCCGGCGGATGTTCTTGGACGGTCGTTGGAGGAAGCAGATGCGCAACCATGTCGTGGTCGTCGGGTACGGCACCAAAGGCCGCAGCGCGGTCGACACCGTCGCCGCCAACGGCGGCAACCCCGCGCAGATCGTCGTGATCGACGGCCGGGCGGCGGCGGTGGCGGACGCGACGCTGCGCGGCTACGCCGCCATCGAGGGCGACGCCACCCGACGGGAGGTGCTGCGCCGAGCCGAGATCATCAAGGCGCGCGAGGTGATCATCACCCTCGACCGGGACGACTCCGCGATCCTGGTCACCCTGACCGTCCGCCAGCTCAACCCGAGCGCGCACGTCGTGGTGGCCGTCCGCGAGGAGGACAACGCCTCGCTGCTGCGCCAGTCCGGGGCCAACGCCGTCATCACCTCCTCCGAGGCGGTCGGCCGGCTGCTCGGCCTCTCGGCGACCAGCCCCAACCTCGGCACGGTGATCGAGGACCTGCTCTCCTCCCGCGAGGGGATGGAGGTCGGCGAACGCCAGGTCACCCCCGCCGAGGTGGGGCTCTCCCCGGGTCAGGTCGAGGACGAAGCAGTGATCGCCGTCGTCCGCAACAAGACCTTGCGCCGCTTCTACGACCCCACGGTCGCCCGGCTCGAGACCGGTGACCAGGTCGTCGTGGTGAGACACGCGGCCGAGTCTGACTGACGGCCTAGACTGCGTAAGGTCGTCCTCCATCGTGGGGATCCGGACGAGGTGAGGGGCCAGCGGCGGTGACGGATCAGGGAGCGGCAGTGCGCAACGGGCTCGAGCCCGACGACGCGTCCGCCCCGACGACGCTCCCGACCGGCCCGTCGAGCACCGCGCCCACCGAGAACCTGCCCGTCCCGCTCGGCGTCCCCGGGGAACAGCCGCGCTTCCGGGTCCGGCAGCGACTGGCCCGGCTCGGCACCACCCGGCCGCAGACCCCGGTGCTGGACCCGCTGTTCCGGGTGGTCCGGGCCAACCACCCGAAGGCCGACCTCGCCGTCGTCGAGCGCGCGTACCGGATCGCCGAGCAGCACCACCGAGGTCAGCTCCGCAAGAGCGGCGACGCCTACATCACCCACCCGCTGGCCGTGACGACGATCCTGGCCGAGCTGGGCATGACCGAGACGACGCTCTGCGCCGCGCTGCTGCACGACACCGTCGAGGACACCGAGTACACCCTCGCCCAGCTGACCCGCGACTTCGGCGAGGAGGTGGCGCTGCTGGTGGACGGCTGTACCAAGGTCGACAAGATCACGTACGGCGAGTCGGCCAAGTCCGACACCATCCGCAAGATGGTGGTCGCGATGAGCCGCGACATCCGGGTGCTGGTGATCAAGCTCGCCGACCGGCTGCACAACATGCGGACGCTGCACTACCTGCGGCCCGACAAGCAGTCCCGGATCGCGTCGGAGACGCTGGAGATCTTCGCCCCCCTGGCCCACCGGCTGGGCATGAACGCGATCAAGTGGGAGCTCGAGGACCTCGCGTTCGGCACCCTGCACCCCAAGGTCTACGACGAGATCGTCCGGCTGGTCGCCGAGGCCGCCCCCAGTCGCGACGACTTCCTTGCCGGCGTGGTCGACCAGGTGCAGGCTGACCTCAAGGCTGCGAAGATCCGGGCCACCGTGACCGGGCGGCCCAAGCACTACTACTCGATCTACCAGAAGATGGTCGTCCGCGGCCGCGACTTCCAGGAGATCTACGACCTGGTCGGCCTCCGGGTGCTGGTCGAGGAGAACCGCGACTGCTACGCCGCCCTCGGCGTGCTGCACGTCCGCTGGAACCCCCTGCCCGGGCGGTTCAAGGACTACATCGCGATGCCGAAGTTCAACATGTACCAGTCGTTGCACACGACGGTGCTAGGCCCCGAAGGCAAGCCGGTCGAGCTGCAGATCCGGACCGAGGAGATGCACCGCCGGGCCGAGTTCGGCGTCGCCGCGCACTGGAAGTACAAGGAAGGCGCGTCGCCGACGGCCAAACCGGGCGACGCCGGCGAGCTGGTCTGGGTGCGTCAGCTGATGGACTGGCAGCGCGAGTCCGACGACCCGGGGGAGTTCCTCGACGCGTTGCGCTTCGAGATCAACTCCTCCGAGGTGTACGCCTTCACCCCCAAGGGCGACGTCATGTCGCTGCCGCAGGGCTCGACGCCGATCGACTTCGCGTACGCGATCCACACCGAGGTGGGCAACCGCACCATCGGCGCCCGGGTGAACAACCGGCTCGTCTCGCTGGAGTCGGTGCTGGCCAACGGCGACGTGGTCGAGATCTTCACCTCCAAGGCCGAGAACGCCGGCCCGAGCCGCGACTGGCTGGCCTTCGTCGCCAGCCCCCGGGCCCGGAACAAGATCCGGCACCACTTCACCCGTGAGCGCCGCGAGGAGTCCGTCGAGGCCGGTAAGGAGCTGCTGGCGCGTCAGCTGCGCAAGGCGGGGCTGCCGTTGCAGCGACTGCTCACCCTCGAGCACCTGACGGCGGTCGCCGGCTTCTTCAAGCTGCCCGACGTGACCGCGCTCTACGCCGCGGTCGGGGAGAACACGGTCGGTGCCCAGGCCGTGGTCAACCGGCTGATCAGCGTCGAGGGCGGCGACGAGGCCGCGGCTGATGAGACCGGCGAGGACCGGGTCGTGACCGGGCGGCGACGCCGGACCGCCGGTGGCAGCAGCGGCGAGAGCGGCATCCGGGTGGTCGGGGCGAGCGACCTCTGGGTCAAGCTGGCCAAGTGCTGCACACCCGTCCCGGGCGATGAGATCCTGGGCTTCGTCACCCGCGGGGCCGGCGTCTCGGTGCACCGGACCGACTGCGTGAACGCCGCCAGCCTGCGGACCGAGCCGGAACGGCTGATCGACGTCGAGTGGGCCCCCACCGCGAAGAGCTCGTTCCTGGTGGCCATCCAGGTCGAGGCGCTGGACCGCGCCCGGCTGCTCTCCGACATCACCCGATCCCTGTCGGACCAGCACGTGAACATCCTGTCCGCCGCCCTGAGCACCACCAAGGACCGGATCTGTCGGGCCAAGTTCACCTTCGAGACCGCCGACCCGACCCACCTCGACCACGTCCTCCGCGCCGTCCGCAACGTCCCGGCCGTCTTCGACGTGTACCGCATCTCCCAGTAGCCCGGCATCTCCCAGTAGCCCGCGCGGGTGCTGAGCCTGTCGGCGAGGCGGCGGCAGGCTAAACCCCTGACCCCCACCTACACGGTCACTTCACAGGCTCTAGGGCGACTTCCCACCTGCGCGCGCACCTGTGACGACGCCCGCCAGCATGTGAAGTGACCGGCCAGGGCATTCCCATGGTGGGTGCACCCGAGCCCCCGGGGCGGGGAGTCAGCCGGAGTAGTCGGCGACGGCCTTCTGGGCCTGCTCGAGCCACTCGCGGTAGGTGGCGGCCGAGCTGCGGGCCTCCCCGGCGCGGCGGACGTCGCCGCGGGCGTCGGCGGCTTCGGCCTGGGCGTCGAGCTGGGCGATCTGGGCTTCCAGCTTGGCGGCCGTCTCCTGGGCCCGGGCCAGCGCCTCGGGGTTGGTCCGCCGCCATTTGTCTTCCTCGGCGTGGTTCACCGCCTCCTCGATCGCACGCAGCCGGCTCTCCAGCGGCCGGATCGAGTCGCGCGGCACCTTGCCGAGCGCGGACCAGCGTTCCAGCAGGTCGCGGTAGAGCGCTCGCCCGGCCGCCGGGTCGGTCACCGGCAGCTGGGCCTCCGCCTCGCTCAGCAACGCCTCCTTCGCCTCGGCGTTGACCGCGAACTCAGCGTCCTGCTCGTTCATCGCCGCGGTCTTGGCGGCGAAGAAGCCGTCCTGGGCCGCCCGGAACCGCCGCCAGAGCGTCTCGTCGATCCCCCGCGGGGCGGGACCGGCCTGCTTCCAGCGGGTCATCAGCTCGCGGTAGGTGCCGGTGGTCGGGCCCCAGTCGGTCGAGCCGGCGAGCGCCTCAGCCTCCTCAGCCAGCTTTTCCTTGACCACCCGGGCCGACTCGCGCTGCTCCCCCTGCTGGGCGAACTGGGCTTTGCGGCGCCGGGTGTAGGTGGTCCGGGCGCTGGAGAAGCGGTGCCACAGCTCGTCGTCGGTCGCCCGGTCGAGCCGGGGGAGCGCCTTCCACTGGTCGAGCAGCGCGCGGAACCGGTTGACCCCACCACGCCAGTCGTTGCCGGCGGCGAACTTCTCGGCTTCGGCGACGAACGTCTCCTTGGCGGCGCGGGCCTCCTCGCTCGCCTTGGCCCGCTCCGCCCGCTTGACCGCTCGCTGCTCGGCGAGCTTGGGGGCCAGGGCGTCGAGCCGGGCGAGCAGCCCGTCCAGGTCACCGACGGCGTGGGCACCGTCGACGGCGGTCCGGACGGTCTTCACCGAGCCGGCCGCGTCGTCGGGGGAGAGCGCCCCGGTGCTCACCCGACGTTCGAGCAAGGACACCTCGAGCTCGAGGGAGTCGTAGCGCCGGGTGAAGAAGGCGATCGCCTCTTCGGCGGGAACCTCAGGCACCTGGCCGACGCTGCGTTCGCCCGCAGCCGTGCGGACGAAGACCGTACCGTCCGGATCGACCCGTCCGAAGGACGCAGGACCGGCTCCGGCCCCAGGGACCGGTGAGCCAGCGGCTTCAGTCATGCGCCCAATCCTGCCCGATAGTCTCGCGTTTGTGTTCATCGCGTCCTTCCCTGCGGGAGTGTGGCAGACCAACTGCTACCTCCTCGCGACCGAGCCGGGCGCGGAGTGCGTCATCGTCGACCCGGGCATGGAGGCGCTCGACACCGTCGTGGACGTCGTGGCCGAGCACCGGCTGAAGCCGGTCGCGGTGGTGCTCACCCACGGCCACCTCGACCACACGTTCTCGGTCACCCCGCTGTGCCGCAGCAGCGACGCCGCCTGCTGGATCCACGTTGCCGACCGCGCGCTGCTCGCCGACCCGTTCGCCGCGATGGGTCCCGACGCTTTCGCCCTGGTCGAACGGCTGGCCCCCGGCTCCACCTTCGTCGAACCAGACACGGTGCACGAGCTCACCGACGGCGCGACCATCGCCGTCGCGGGCCTGGAGCTGTCGGCCCTGCACGCACCTGGCCACACCCCCGGGTCGACGATGTTCTCCCTCGACCTCTCCTCGATGCCCGGTCCCCGTACCGACGTCGAGTCGCTGGTCCTCTCCGGCGACGTGCTGTTCGCCGGCTCGATCGGCCGAACCGACTTGCCGGGCGGCAGCTCCGTCGACATGCTGGAGAGCCTGCGTACCAAAGTGCTGCCCTTGCCCGACGCCGTCGCCATCCTGCCCGGACACGGGCCGCAGACCACCATGGCCCGCGAGCGTGCGCACAACCCCTATCTACAGGCGCCCTACCTACAAGCGCCCTACCTGCAGGACCCGTCACCGAGGAGCCCGTCGTGAGCCGCCCCAAGCCCTTGTCCGGGTTTCCCGAGCTGACCCCGCAGGAGCGGATCGTCGAGCAGCTCGTGCTCGACCGGCTACGGGAGACGTTCGAGCTGCACGGCTTCGGGTCGATCGAGACCCGGTCGGTCGAGCCGTTGGACCGGCTGGCCAAGCAGGGCGAGATCGACAAGGAGGTCTACGCCGTCCAGCGGGTGGCCGCCGAGCCCGGCACCCCGGCCGAGCTGGGCCTGCACTTCGACCTCACCGTCCCGTTTGCGCGCTACGTGCTCGAGCACGCCCACGAGCTGGCGTTCCCGTTCCGGCGCTACCAGATCCAGAAGGTGTGGCGCGGCGAGCGGCCGCAGGAGGGGCGCTACCGCGAGTTCACCCAGGCCGACATCGACATCGTCGACGCCGGCACCTTGGCCGCCCACCACGACGTCGAGCTGCCGCTGGTCACCCTCGGTGCGCTCGACCGGCTGCACGTCGACCTCGGACTGCCGCCGGTGCTGATGCGGGTCAACAACCGCCGGCTGTCCGAAGGTTTCTACCGCGGCCTCGACATCGCCGACCCGGCGGCGGTGCTGCGCCAGGTCGACAAGCTGGACAAGATCGGACCTGAACGGGTGACCGAGGTGCTGGTCAGCGACTCCGGTGTCAGCCTCGCCCAGGCCAGGTCGGTGGTCCAGCTGGCCCAGATCTCCGCCCCGGACGAGTCGTTCGTCGACGAGGTCCACCGCCTCGGCGTCCACAGCGACGAGCTGGACGAGGGTCTCGAGCTGCTCGCCGCCGTGGTGCGGGCCGCGCGCACCCACGTGCCCGGCCGGCTCGTCGCCGACCTCAAGATCGCCCGCGGCCTCGACTACTACACCGGCACCGTCTACGAGACCGAGCTGGTCGGCTACGAGTCGTGGGGCTCGATCTCCTCCGGCGGCCGCTACGAGTCGCTGGCCACCGACGGCCGGACCACCTATCCGGGCGTGGGCCTGTCGATCGGGGTCACCCGGCTGCTCGCGCCGCTGCTCGGCCGCAAGGTGCTGCAACCGACCCGGTCGGTGCCGACCGCGGTCCTGGTCGCGGTCGAGTCGGAGGAGACCCGGTCGAGCGCGGTCGCGGTGGCCGAGGCGTTGCGGGCCCGCGGCATCCCCACCGAGGTGGCGCCCAAGGCCGACAGGTTCGGCCGGCAGATCCGCTACGCCGACCGGCGCGGCATCCCGTACGTGTGGTTCGGCCCGGCCGCGTCGAGTGAGGTCAAGGACATCCGGACCGGCGAACAGCTGCCCGCCGACCCCGACCGGTGGAACCCCCCGGCCGCCGACCTGCACCCCCAGGTCCGGTCCTGATGGCTGACGCGACCAGCGGGTCGACCCCCGGCTCGAGCCGGGGGCACCAGGTCCTGGCCTCGGCCGACAGCGAGGTCTTCGCCTCGCTGCGGCGACGGCCGAGCTCGAGGTCGGACCGGTACGCGCTCGGGAAGGAGCTGCGGCACACCGTGCCCCGCTCGTCGCTGGGGGCCTGGAGCGCCCCCGCGGACCGGGCGGACCCCGTCGCGTTGCTCGAGGAGTCCCACCGCGGCCGCCTCGACTCCCTCATCCCGGTCCGGGTGGCGCGGATGGTCAGCTCGCCGTACGGGTTCCTGCGCGGGACGGCGGTCGTGATGGCCGCCGACGTGGCGGGGCTGCCGTCGACGGGCATCATGCCGGTGATCTGCGGCGACGCCCACCTCGGCAACTTCGGCTTCTACGCCTCGCCCGAAGGCGAGCTGGTGATCGACCTCAACGACTTCGACGAAGCCCACCCGGGCCCCTGGGAGTGGGACCTGCGGCGGCTGGTGGCCAGCACCTGGGTCGCCGGCCGCGAGAACGGGGCCAGCGAGGACCGGTGCCGCGACGCCGTTCTCGCCTGCGTCGCCGCCTACCGCGACGAGGTCCGCTTCCTCGCCGAGCAGCCGCTGCTGATGCGCAGCTACAACCGGCTCGACGTCGGCCGGCTGCACGAGACGGTGACCGAGAAGTCGCTCCGGGACGAGATCAGCCGCTCGGCCAAACGCGCCCGGTCGCGGACCAGCGACCGCGCGCTGCCCAAGTTCACCGCCGAGCGGGACGGGGTCCGCCAGATCGTGGAGGACCCGCCACTGATCACCCGCGTCGGCGCCGACGAGGCCGCTGGCGTCGCGGTCGCGCTGGACGAGTACCTGACCACGCTCGCCCCGCACTGGCGCCGAGCCCTCGGCGGCTACACGCTGATCGACCTGGCCCACAAGGTCGTCGGCGTCGGCAGCGTCGGGCTGCGCGCCTACGTGGCCCTGCTGGAGGGCAGCAGCCCCGACGACGTGGTCTTCCTGCAGCTCAAGCAGGCCCGGCGCTCGGTCCTCGCGCCGTACGTGCACGGCGACTCGGCCTGGCACGCCCACCAGGGCCAGCGGGTGGTGGAGTACCAGCAGGCGTTGCAGACGGTCAGCGACCCGCTGCTCGGCTGGACCACGGTGGCCGAGCGGCAGTACTACGTCCGCCAGTTCCGCAACATGAAGGGCACCATCCCGCTGGACGCGATCGACGCCGCCGCGCTCAGCGACTACGCCGGCATCGTCGGGCACCTGCTCGCGAAGGGGCACGCCCGGACCAGCGGCGCGTCCATGATCGCCGGCTACGCGGGTCCCTCCGACAAGCTCGACCGCGCCATGGCCGACTTCGCCCGGGCGTACGCCGACCAGACCGAGGCCGACTACACGACGCTGGTCGCCGCGGTCCGGCGCGGCCGGCTACCTGTGCTGGAGGGTGCCCTCGACCGTGTCGGGTCGGCCTTCCGCCCGGGCTGAGCGCCGCTCAGGTGCGGGTGGCGACCATCGCGATCGGCTTTCCCGAGGCCGGCCTGGCCGGCGACCACGATGTCGTCGTAGCGGAGCGAGAACGCGTAGGCCGAGCCGGCTTTGTCGGTGTCGCCGTGCTGCAGGAACACCTGCCGGACCCGGCGGACACCGAGAAAGGTCCGGCTGGTGCACCCGGCAGGTGGTCGGCGAGCAGGACGGGCAGGCCGGTCTCGTGCGCCGACCGGTTGAGCAGCACCACGGCGAGCAGCAGCACGACGAGCGCGCCCCGTAGGATCGACCACGGCATTTTTCTCGTTCGGAAGGAAGCACGTCTGTGATCCGCACCCACGGTGCCGGCACTCTCGGGGCCGAGCACGCTGGAACCTCCGTCACCCTCGCCGGCTGGGTCGCCCGCCGCCGCGACCACGGTGGCGTGGCCTTCCTGGACCTCCGTGACTCCACCGGGGTCGTCCAGGTCGTGGTGCGCGATGAGATGCTGGCCGCGTCCGGCGCCCACGACCTCCGGAACGAGTACTGCGTCCGCGTCGTCGGCCAGGTCGCACCGCGGCCCGAGGGCAACGCCAACCCCGACCTGCCCACCGGGGCCGTCGAGGTCGTCACCACCGAGCTCGAGGTGCTGAGCGCCGCCGCTGCGCTCCCGTTCCAGATCGACGAGCGGGTCACGGTGGGGGAGGAGGCGCGGCTCAAGTACCGCTACCTCGACCTGCGTCGACCGGCTCAGGCCGCCGCCCTGCGGCTGCGCAGCAAGGTCAACCAGGTCGCCCGGACCGTGCTGACCGACCGTGACTTCGTCGAGATCGAGACGCCCACCCTGACCCGGTCGACGCCGGAGGGGGCCCGGGACTTCCTCGTCCCGGCTCGGCTCAAGCCCGGTGCCTGGTACGCCCTGCCGCAGAGCCCGCAGCTGTTCAAGCAGCTGTTGATGGTGGCGGGGATGGAGCGCTACTTCCAGATCGCGCGCTGCTACCGCGACGAGGACTTCCGCGCCGACCGGCAGCCCGAATTCACCCAGCTCGACGTCGAGATGAGCTTCGTCGACCAGGACGACGTCATCGCCTTGAGCGAAGAGATCCTGACCCGGATCTGGGCCCTGATCGGCGTCGAGCTGAGCACCCCGTTCCCGCGGATCACCTACGCCGAGGCGATGAACCGCTACGGCTCGGACAAGCCCGACCTCCGCTTCGGCACCGAGATCACCGAGCTGACCAGCTATTTCGCCGACACGCCCTTCCGGGTGTTCCAGGCCCCCTACGTCGGGGCGGTCGTGATGCCGGGCGGCGCGTCCCAGCCGCGCAAGACCCTCGACGCCTGGCAGGAGTTCGCGCGTCAGCGGGGGCACCGCGGCCTGGCGTACGTGCTGGTCGGTGCGGACGGCGAGCTGGGCGGCCCGGTCGCCAAGAACTTGTCCGAGACCGAGCGGCAGGGACTGGCCGCGCAGGTCGGCGCCGTGCCGGGGGACTGTGTCTTCTTCGCCGCCGGCCCGCGCACCGGCGCCCAGTCCCTCCTCGGCGCCACCCGGCTCGAGATCGGGCGCCGCGTCGGCCTGGTGGACGAGTCGGCCTGGGCGTTCACCTGGGTGGTCGACGCACCGCTGTTCGAGCCGGCCAGCCAGGCGGTCGCCTCGGGCGACGTCGCCGTCGGCGGTGGCGCCTGGACCGCGGTCCACCACGCGTTCACCTCGCCCAAGCCGGAGTCGCTGGAGACCTTCGACACCGACCCGGGCTCGGCCCTGGCCTACGCCTACGACGTGGTCTGCAACGGAAACGAGATCGGCGGCGGGTCGATCCGTATCCACCGACGCGACATCCAGGAGCGCGTCTTCGCGGTGATGGGGCTCAGCCAGGAGGAGGCGAACGAGAAGTTCGGCTTCCTGCTCGACGCCTTCAGCTTCGGCCCGCCGCCGCACGGCGGGATCGCGTTCGGCTGGGACCGTATCTGCGCCCTGCTCTCGGGCACGGACTCGATCCGTGACGTGATCGCCTTCCCGAAGTCCGGCGGCGGCGTCGACCCGCTGACCGATGCTCCGGCGCCGATCACGCCCCAGCAGCGCCGTGAGGCCGGCGTCGACGCCGTAGCCGGGAAAAACTGAATTCCGACTGAGTTCCACCTCTAAAGTCAGCGCGAACTGTCCCTTTTGGCCGCATCCACCCGCCGGTCGGAAAGAAAGTCGCAAAATGCACCGATGAGGGTCTTGCGCGGGCTCGTCACAACCTGCTTGAGTCAGTCACGCCGGTCGAGAAGCGTGCCGCGTCCTCTGCTTCCCATGAAGAGAACGGCCTGGTCATGTCCACTGTCGAGTACTCCGCACCGTCTGTCGCCCCTCGTCCGCTCACCGATCTGGACAGCGAACCGCTGCCGCGTCCGACACCTCGGCGGCGGACCCCCATCGGCGCCGAACCCGAGCCGGACTGGCGGGACTCCGCCGCCTGCATCGGCATCGACCTCAACCTGTTCTTCCCGATCAGCACCATCGGGGCCATTGCCCAGGCCCAGATCGACGAGGCGAAGTCGGTCTGCGCCGAGTGCCCCGTCCGGCGCGACTGTCTCGCCTGGGCGCTGGCCGTCGGCCCCGAGTTCGGGATCTTCGGGGGCTGCACCGACGACGAGCGACGCCGGCTGCGGCAGCGGCTGAACGTCGAGGTCAACTAGCCTGCCAGAGTGATGTGGCGGCCGCAGCGATGACCGAGGACCTTTTCGGTGACGTGGCGGCTCCCATCGGCCCTGCGGCGGGCAGTCTTGCCAGTCCGACCGGCAGCCTGGCTGACTCCGCCGGCGATCACCTGCCGCTGGCGGTCCGGATGCGTCCGCGCACGGTCGAGGAGATCGTCGGCCAGCAGCACCTGCTCGGCGCGGGCTCCCCGCTGCGACGGCTCGCCGCGGGCGAGGCGATGTCGGTGTTCCTCTGGGGGCCGCCCGGAGTGGGCAAGACCACCATCGCCGCGGTCGTCTCCCAGAGCACCCAGCGCCGGTTCGTCGAGGTCAGCGCGGTCACGGCCGGGGTGAAGGAGGTCCGGGCGGTCCTCGATCAGGCACGGCGCGACCTGCGGACCGGCCAGGAGACGGTCCTCTTCGTCGACGAGGTGCACCGGTTTTCGCGTACCCAGCAGGACGTGCTGCTGCCGGCGGTGGAGAACCGGCTGGTCACGCTGGTCGCCGCCACCACCGAGAACCCGAGCTTTTCGGTCATCTCACCCCTGCTGTCCCGGTCGTTGCTGCTGACCTTGCGGCCGCTCACCGACGACGACGTGAGCGCCCTGCTCGACCGGGCGCTGACCGAGGAACGCGGTCTGCGGACCAGGGCCGGCGAGGCGTACGAGCTCACCGGACCGGCCCGCACCACCCTGCTGCGACTGGCTGGCGGCGACGCGCGCCGGGCGCTCACCTACCTCGAGGAAGCCGCAGCCGGGGCGGCTGCGGTGGGCAGCCGGACGGTCGACGACGACGCGCTCGCCCGAGCCGTCGACCAGGCCTCCGTCCGCTACGACCGGGACGGCGACCAGCACTACGACGTGATCAGCGCCTTCATCAAGTCGGTCCGGGGCTCCGACGTCCAGGCCTCGCTGCACTACCTGGCCCGGATGATCACGGCCGGTGAGGACCCGCGCTTCATCGCGCGCCGGCTGGTGGTGCTGGCGTCGGAAGACATCGGGCTCGCCGACCCGAGCGCGCTCACCACCGCAGTGGCGGCCGCGGACGCCGTCGCGCTGATCGGCATGCCCGAGGGGCGGATCAACCTTGCCCAGGCGGTGATCGCGCTCGCCCTCGCGCCGAAGTCCAACGCGGTCATCGCCGCGATCAGCGCCGCGATCGCCGACGTCGAGGCGGGACTGATCGGCCTGGTGCCGCCGCACCTGCGCGACGCCCACTACGCCGGGGCCAAGAAGCTCGGCCACGGCGAGGGCTACCGCTACGCCCACGACGAGCCACGCGGCATCGCCGCCCAGCAGTACCTGCCCGACGAGCTCACCGGCGTCCGCTACTACACCCCGACCGACCACGGGGGCGAGGCGGCGATCGGCGCCCGGCTGACCCGGATCGAGGAGCTCCTCGGACGGGCTACCGACGCCTCCCCTGAGAAGTGACCCCCAGATGGCCTTATCTGCCCTCAGTCGGGCCTCTTGGCCTGTCTCGAGGTCGATTTCCAGGGCCGACCGTGGTTCACCCGGACCAGGACGGGCCGCGCGCGAGCCGGAGCGCTCCGGTGGCAGTGGCCGGGTCGACCTTCTCGCCGCGCTGCCGCACCTCCAGCACCCCGTCGGCCGCCAGCTCCGCGGCCACCTCACGGGCCGCGTCCATCGCCGTCCGCCACGTCTCACCGCCCGCGACCCGGGCCGCGTCGCTCGGACAGATCGTCACCGTCGGCTCCCGGTGCCGCAGCAGCGTCCGCATCGCGGCCGCGAGCCGCTGTCGCAAGCCGTCGTCGGTCGGCGGCTCCCACCAGGGTTCGCCGCGTTCGCCGAGCGCGACCTTGGCGTCCTGCACCCGGGCCCGGGCCGCCGCGACGGCCTCAGCCTCCCCGGACGCAGCGTGGACCGCGCGTCTGGCCGCCATCAGCTCCCCGACCAGCTCGGCCCGCAGACCGTCCGGGATGGTCGGGTCGCTCGCCCGCCAGCGGCGGCTGTCGATCACGAGGTGGTGGCCGTCAGCGGTACGTTCCGGTTCTGGGCGTTCCGGTTCGGTCCGCTCGGGCTCAGCCACGATCCCAGCCTGCCAGGGCGCGATAAGGTTTCGCGAGCGGCCCACGTCGGGTCCGCCCCGCAACAGCCTGCCCCCAGCAGAAGGAAGTCCCATGTCGTTAGGAGCAATCGCCGGCCTCATCGCCGCCATTGCCTTCGTCGCCCTCGTCGCTATCGTGGCCGTCCCGCTGTTCAAGCTGGGACGCGTGCTCGAGGAGGTCCGGCTGGCGGTCCGTGACATCGGGCACGAGTCGGTCCCGATCCTGACCGAGCTGCAGGGGACCGTCCGCGCCACGAACGCCGAGCTGGAGAAGATCGGCGTCGTCACCGCCGACGTCGCGACCGTGAGCCGCAACGCCACCGTGGTCAGCGGCAACGCGGCGAACCTCACCACACTGTTCTCCGCGACCCTCGGCGGACCGCTGGTCAAGACCGCCGCGCTCACCTACGGCGTCCGCAAGGCGCTGAGCGGTGAGGGCTCGGGCAAGCGTCTGGCCAAGCGGAGCAAGTCGTGATCCGCCGGCTGGTGTGGTTTGCGGCCGGCGCCGGTCTGGCGCTCTGGCTGTGGTCGAAGGTACGCGGCTCGCTGCGCCGCGCCACCCCGGAAGCGGTCGGTCACCGGGTCGCGGAGTCCGCGATCGGGGTCGGCGAGTCGGCTCGCGA
The DNA here is from genome assembly GCF_964244005.1 of uncultured Friedmanniella sp. Classification (GTDB taxonomy): domain Bacteria; phylum Actinomycetota; class Actinomycetes; order Propionibacteriales; family Propionibacteriaceae; genus Microlunatus. The sequence goes on from NZ_CAXTHG010000014.1 coordinate 94,576, forward strand.
CTTCATCGGCCGGGTACGAGCTGCGGCGGCCGAGCGCGAAGCGGAGCTCCGCGGTGCCTTCTTGGGCGGAGCAGAGTCCGACGCTCTCGGCCTGACCGAGCCGCCCACCTCCTAGGAGGGTGGTGTCAAACGCCGACCTACTGCGCGGCACCCGGGCACGCACCGGGCTTCGTTGCCGTCGTCGCGGAGAGAACCCCGCTATCCGACTCCTCCGGCGCCTTGCCCAGCACGTACCCGGGCACCTGCTCGCTACGGCCGCCGTTCGACACCACCCTCCTAGGCACCTGCCTGGCCCCTCCCCGAAGGACCCCCATGAACACCGCCGAGATCCGGCGCCGCTTTCTCGACTACTTCGCGTCGCGCGGCCACGAGGTGGTGCCCTCAGCACCGCTGCTCTACAACGACCCGACCCTGCTCTTCGTCAACGCCGGCATGGTCCCCTTCAAGCCGTACTTCACCGGCGCCGAGACGCCGCCGTACGACCGGGCCACGTCGGTCCAGAAGTGCGTCCGCACCCTCGACATCGAGGAGGTCGGCAAGACCACGCGACACGGCACCTTCTTCCAGATGAACGGCAACTTCTCCTTCGGCGACTACTTCAAGGCTGAGGCGATCCGGTACGCCTGGGAGCTCGTCACCGGCAGCCAGGACGCGGGCGGCCTCGGCTTCGACCCCGACAGCGTCTGGGTCACCGTGCTGCACAGCGACGACGAGGCGGCGGCCCTCTGGGCCAACATCGCCGGCCTGCCGGCCGAGCGGATCCAGCGCCGCGGGCTGCTCGACAACTACTGGCACATGGGGATCCCCGGCCCCGGGGGCCCCTGCAGCGAGATCTACATCGACCGCGGACCGGCGTACGGCCGCGACGGTGGGCCCGTCGTCGACGAGGACCGGTTCCTGGAGATCTGGAACCTGGTCTTCATGCAGGAGGAGCTGGCCACCGTCCGGGCCAAGGACGACTTCGACATCGTCGGTGACCTGCCGCGCAAGAACATCGACACGGGGATGGGCCTCGAGCGGGTCGCGCTGCTGCTGCAGGGCGTCGACAACCTGTACGAGATCGACCAGGTCTTCCCCGTCATCACCCGCGCCACTGAGCTGTCGAGCCGAACGTACGGCGCCGGCGGCCCGGAGGGTCACACCGATGACGTGCGGATGCGGGTCGTGGCGGACCACATCCGTTCCGGCCTGATGCTGATCGCGGACGGCGTGACCCCCGGCAACGAGGGCCGTGGCTACGTGCTGCGCCGGCTGCTGCGGCGGACGGTTCGTTCGATGCGGCTGCTGGGCGTGCACGAGCCGGTGCTGCCCGAGCTGCTGCCGGTCAGCCGCGACGCGATGGGGGAGGCGTACCCGGAGGTGGTGGCGAACTTCGACCGGATCTCCGCCATCGCCTACGGGGAGGAGGACGCGTTCCGGCGCACCCTCACCACCGGTACCCAGATCTTCGACCTCGCCGTGGCCGACGCCAGGCAGTCAGCGGCGCCCTCGCTCTCGGGGGAGCGCGCGTTCCAGCTGCACGACACGTACGGCTTCCCGATCGACCTGACCCTGGAGATGGCCTCGGAGCAGGGGCTGGCCGTCGACGAGACCGGCTTCCGCCGGCTGATGGCCGAGCAGCGCGACCGCGCCAAGGCTGACGCCAAGTCCAAGAAGGCGGGTGCGGTCGGCAGTGAGGTCTACCGCGAGCTGCGCGTTCTCGGGCTGACCCCGTTCACCGGGTACGAGGAGCTGGTCACCGAGTCGCGCGTCCGTGGCATCGTGCGCGACGGCGAGCTCGTGCCCGCGGCGTCCGAGGGTGACGTGGTCGAGGTCGTGCTCGACCAGACGCCCTTCTACGCCGAGTCCGGCGGCCAGGACTCCGACGCCGGGGTGATCACCGCCGACGGCGTCCGGCTCGAGGTCGTCGACGTGCAACGCCCGGTCAAGGGCCTGGTCGTGCACCGGGTCCGGGTGGCCGAGGGAGAGCTGCGCAGCGGTACCGAGGTGCTCGCGGCGGTCGACGGCGAGTGGCGGCTCGGCGCCTGCCAGGCGCACTCGGGCACCCACGTGATGCACGCGGCGCTGCGCCAGGTCCTCGGTCCGACCGCGCTGCAGAGCGGCTCCTACAACAAGCCCGGCTACCTGCGGCTCGACTTCGCGTGGCCGTCCGGGCTCAGCCCGGCCCTGCGGTCCGACGTCGAGGAGGCGGCGAACGCGGCGCTCCGGCTCGACCTGGACGTCACCGCGGCGTACATGACGCTGGCCCGGGCGAAGGAGCTGGGCGCGCTGGCGCTGTTCGGCGAGACCTACGGCGAGGAGGTCCGCGTCGTCGAGATGGGCGGGCCCTGGTCGCGCGAGCTCTGCGGTGGCACCCACGTGCAGCACGCGTCCCAGATCGGCCTGGTCACGATCAACGCGGAGTCCTCGGTGGGTTCCGGCGTCCGCCGGGTCGAGGCGTTCGTCGGCATCGAGGCGTTCCGCTACCTGGCGAAGGAGCGCGCGCTCGTGTCCGGGCTGAGCGACGCCCTCAAGGTGCAGCCCGACCAGCTGAGCGACCGGGTCTCCCGGCTGGTCGAGCAGCTGCGGGCGGCGGAGAAGCAGATTGCCGACCTCAAGAGCCGCAACGTGCTGGCCGAGGTCGGCGCCATCGTGGCCACGGCGCACGACATGTGGGGTGTCTCCTACGTCGGGCACCACGCCGAGGGCGTGACCGGCGGCGACCTGCGGACGCTGGCGCTCGAGCTGCGTAACCGCCTCCAGGACCGGGCCGCGGTGATCGCGGTGGTCGGCGGTACGCCGGACAAGCCGAGCGTCGTCATCGTCACCACCGCCGGCGCGCGGGACCGTCGGCTCAAGGCCGGCGACCTGGTCCGGGCGGCGAGCGAGATCCTCGGTGGCCGCGGGGGCGGCAAGGACGACATCGCCCAGGGTGGCGGCACCGACGGCACCAAGGTGGCCGACGCGCTCACCGCCGTCGAGCACGCCATCGGCCACACCCTCCAGTCCTGAGTCGGGCGGCGGCGTGGTGGCGGAGTTCCGGCGCGGCCGGCGCCTGGGTCTCGACTGGGGCGACGCGCGGATCGGGGTGGCCGAGTGCGACCCCGACGGTCTGGTCGCCTACCCACGGGACACCGTCGCGGCCGGCCCGGCCGAGCTCGTCCAGCTCGCCGCGATCGTGGCGGCGGTCGAGCCGCTCGAGGTGGTCGTCGGACTGCCCCGGTCGCTCAACGGCTCGGAGGGTCCGGCCGCCGTCAAGGTCCGGGAGCGCGCAGCGGCCCTCGCGGCGGCACTCATCGCCGGTGGGGTCGCCGTGCCGGTCCGGCTGGTCGACGAACGGCTGTCCACCGTCAGCGCGTCCCGCCGGCTGCGGGAGGGGGGCCGCAAGGCCAGAGCGCAGCGCGGCGTCATCGACATGGCGGCCGCCGCGGAGATCCTGGAGCACGCGCTCGCGGTCGAGCGTGCCTCGGGTGTCGCCGCCGGAGAGTTAGTATCGTCCACTGTTCCCGTCGACGAGGCGGTCAGGACCAGCGCAGACCTCGAGGGAGACCCACCGCGTGACATCGATGCTCGACCCGGAGGTCAAGCCGAGCCCGGCGCGTGAGATCGCCCACCGGGGCAAGGGCTGCCTGGCGGTCGTCCTGGCTCTCGCGGTGCTGGTCTTCGGCGGCTACTTCGTCTGGGACCGCACGAGCACGTTCCTCTCCGGCATCGGTGAGGTGCCCGACTACCCGGGACCGGGCAAGGCTGCCGTCACCATCACCATCCCCGAGGACTCCTCCCTCGACGGCATCGGGTCGGTGCTGCTCGAGGACGACGTGGTCAAGTCGAGCAAGGCCTGGGACGCCGCCGTGCGCGCGGAGCCCCGCGCCACGAGCATCCAGTCCGGCCGCTACCTGATGAAGACCCAGATGAAGGCCGTCGACGCCCTCAACCTGCTCATCAACCCCGGCGAGTCGCGGGTTCGCGCCCAGTTCACCGTGCCGGAGGGACTGCGGCTCAGCGCGCAGGTGACGGCACTGGCCAAGGCCACCAAGATCAAGAAGTCGGCGTACGAGAAGGCGCTGGACGACCCGTCGAGCCTGGGGCTGCCGAGCTACGCCAAGAACCGGCCCGAGGGCTTCCTGTTCCCCGACACCTACGAGCTCACCGCCGACGCGACCGCGACCTCGACGCTGCGCCAGATGGTCAGCCAGTACAAGAACGTCACCGACGACATCGGGCTGGAGGCCGAAGCGAAGAAGCTCGGCCGGTCGCCGTACGAGGTGCTGATCGTGGCCAGCATCATCGAACGCGAGGTCAACCAGAACCAGTACCGCGCCAAGGTCGCGCAGGTTCTATACAACCGGCTCGACGCGGGCATGAAGCTCGGCCTGGACTCGACCGTCATCTACGCCGAGAACCTGAAGACCAACACGACGACGCCGGAGGACCAGGCCAGCAAGTCCCCGTACAACACCTACCGCTACCAGGGCCTGCCGCCCGGGCCGATCTCCGCGCCCGGGAAAGCGGCGCTGGAGGCCGCGGCCAACCCGGAGCAGGGTGACTGGCTCTTCTTCGTCACCGTCAACTTCAAGACGGGTGAGACGAAGTTCGCGTCCAACGAGGCCGACTTCGAGAAGATCCGGGCCGAGTTCCAGCAGTACTGCCGGGACAACCCGGGCACCTGTGACAGCTGAGGTCGGCCGTTCGGGTCGGCGCTGCGCCGTGCTCGGTTCGCCGATCGCGCACTCGCTGTCGCCGGCGCTGCACCAGGCGGCGTACGGCGTGCTCGGGCTGGACTGGAGCTACGACCGGTACGAGGTCAGCGAGGCCGACCTGACTGGTTTTGTCGCCGGCTGCGACGCGTCCTGGCGCGGGCTCAGCCTGACGATGCCGCTCAAGGTCGCGGCCCTCGCGCTCGGTGAGGTCGATCCCGTCGCCGCTCAGGCCGGCGCGGCGAACACGCTCGTCTGGGAGCCCGAGGGTCGACGCGTCCTGTTCAACACCGACGTTGCGGGGCTGGTCTGGGCACTGACCCGGGCCGGCGTGGCCCGGCTGCCGCGGGTGACGATCCTCGGCGCGGGGGCCACCGCCCGTTCGACGCTCGTCTCGGTGAGCCAGCTCGGCGCCGGGACGGTGACGGTGGTGGCGCGGACGCCCAGCCGCGCCGAGCCGCTGCAGGTGCTCGGCGCCGAGCTGGGGGTCACCGTCGACGTGCAGCAGTGGGCCGCGCCGCTGCCGTTGGCGGACGCGCTGCTCAACACCGCCGTCGCGGGGGCGGCAGACACGCTGGCCGGCGCGGCCGCCGCCAGCGCCCCGCTCGTCTTCGACGCGATCTACGACCCCTGGCCGACGCCGCTCGCCCTCGCGGCCACCGCCGCCGGCCGGACGGTGGTCAGCGGCCTCGACCTCCTGGTCGGCCAGGCGCTGCGCCAGCTCGAGCTGATGACCGGCTCGTCGGTCGACCCCGACGTCCTGTACGCCGCCGGACGGGCCGCCCTCGCCGCGCGCGTGGGAGACTGATCCTCATGCTCAGATGGCTGACGGCAGGGGAATCGCACGGTCCGGCGCTGGTGGCGGTGCTCGAGGGACTACCCGCTCACGTGCAGGTGACCAGCGCCGACATCGCCGACGCCCTGGGGCGGCGTCGACTCGGCTTCGGCCGCGGCGCCCGGATGAAGTTCGAGGCGGACGCGGTGACCATCCTCGGTGGCGTCCGGCACGGCGAGAGCCAGGGCGGACCCGTCGCGATCCAGGTCGGCAACACCGAGTGGCCCAAGTGGGAGACCGTGATGTCGGCCGACCCGGTCGACGCCGACGTGCTCGCCGGGCAGGCCCGCAACGCGGCGCTGACCCGACCCCGTCCCGGGCACGCCGACCTGGCCGGGATGCAGAAGTACGACTTCGACGAGGCCCGTCCGGTCCTCGAACGGGCCAGTGCCCGCGAGACCGCGGCGCGGGTCGCCCTCGGCCGGGTCGCTACCGCGTTCCTGCAGCAGGCCCTCGGGGTCCAGGTGCTGAGCCACGTGGTCGAGCTGGGGACGGTCGCCGCGCCGGCCGGCGTGGTGCCGACCTGGGCCGACCTGGCGGCCGTCGACGCCGACCCGGTGCGGTGTTTCGACCCGGCCGCCGCGGCGGCCATGGTGGCCGAGGTCGAGGCGGCGCAGAAGGACGGCGACACCCTCGGCGGCGTGGTCGAGGTCGTCGTCTGGGGCCTGCCGCCCGGGCTCGGCTCGCACGTGCACTGGGACCGGCGGCTCGACTCCCGGCTCGCCGGCGCGCTGATGGGCATCCAGGCGATCAAGGGGGTCGAGGTCGGCGACGGCTTCACCCTCGCCCGGACCCGCGGCAGCGCGGCGCACGACGAGATCGTCGCGGGTGAGCACGGAATCGCCCGCGCCTCGCACCGCTCCGGCGGGACCGAGGGCGGGATGAGTACCGGCGAGGTGCTTCGGGTCCGAGCCGCGATGAAGCCGATCGCCACCGTGCCGCGGGCGCTGCGGACCATCGACACCACGACCGGGGAGAACGCGGTCGCCCACCACCAGCGGTCCGACGTCTGCGCGGTGCCGGCCGCCGGCGTGGTCGCGGAGGCGATGGTCGCCCTGGTGGTGGCCGACGCCGTGCTGGAGAAGTTCGGCGGCGACTCGGTCGAGGAGACCAAGCGCAACTACGAGGGCTACCTCAAGCAGGTCGCCGAGCGCGGCCTCGCGGTCGACAGCCGGTGAGCGTGTCGATCGTCCTGGTCGGCGCGCCCGGATCGGGCAAGTCGACGGTCGGGGCGCTGCTGGCGGAGCGTCTCGGGTGTGAGTTCGTCGACGTGGACGCCGAGATCGAGGACCGGACCGGCCGCACCATCGCCGAGATCTTCGCCGACGACGGCGAGCCGGCCTTCCGTGCGTTGGAGGAGGAGACGACCGCCGAGCTGCTCGGCCGTGGCGGCGTCCTGTCCCTGGGCGGGGGAGCGGTGCTCTCCGCCACGACCCGGGCTGCGCTCAGCGGCCACCGTGTCGTCTGGTTGCGGGTCAGTGCGTCCACGGCGGTCTCCCGGGTCGGGCTGAACGAGGCCCGGCCGCTGCTGCTCGGCAACGTCCGCGGCCGGCTGATCAAGCTGCTCGCCGAACGCGCCCCGCTGTACGCCGAGGTGGCCACCGAGCAGGTCGCGACCGACGTCCTCAGCCCGGACGCGGTCGTCGACTCGCTCCTCGGCACGGAGCGGGTCGATGCCTGAGCCGACCCGGATCGCCGTCTCGGCCGAACGGCCGTACGAGGTGCTGGTCGGCCACGACCTGCTGTCCTCGCTCGCGGGGCTGCTGGGGTCGAAGGTGCAGCGGGTGGCGGTGCTGCACCCGCCGCCACTGATCGCCCTCGCCGAGTCGGTCGTGCACCGGCTGACGGCGGCCGGGTACGTCCCCGTCCGGATCGACGTCCCGGACGCCGAAGCGGCCAAGACCGCCGAGGTGGCGGCACGCTGCTGGTCCGTCCTCGGCCAGGCCGGTTTCACCCGCTCCGACGCGGTCGTCGGCGTCGGCGGCGGATCGACCACCGACCTCGCGGGCTTCGTGGCGGCCACCTGGCTGCGCGGCGTCCGGCTCGTCCAGGTACCGACCAGCGTGCTCGGCATGGTCGACGCCGCGGTCGGGGGCAAGACCGGGATCAACACTCCCGAGGGCAAGAACCTGGTTGGTGCGTTCTACGAGCCGGCTGGGGTGCTCTGCGACCTCGACGTCCTCACCACCTTGCCGCGGCCGGACCTGGTGGCCGGGCTCGCCGAGGTGGTCAAGTGCGGTTTCATCGCCGACCCGGAGATCCTGACGCTGGTCGAGGCGGACCCAGACGCCGCGACGGCCGCCGGGTCGCCGGTGCTGCGGGAGCTGGTCGAACGCTCCATCCGGGTCAAGGCCGACGTCGTCTCGGCGGACCTCAGGGAGGCAACCTCGGTCGGTGGCCAGGTGGGCCGCGAGCTGCTGAACTACGGCCACACGCTCGGCCACGCCGTCGAACGGCGCGAGCACTACCGCTGGCGACACGGTGAGGCGGTCAGCGTCGGCCTGGTCTTCGCCGCCGAGCTGGCCCGGCGGGCCGACCTGCTCGACGACGCCACCGCCAGCCGGCACGCGGCGGTCCTGACCAGCCTCGGCCTGCCCACCAGCTACGCCGCCGACGCGTTCGACGACCTGGTCGCCACGATGGGTCTGGACAAGAAGACCCGCGGCTCGACGCTCCGCTTCGTCGTCCTGAACGGCCTTGCGTCGGCCGAGATCCTGGCGGGCCCCTCACCGGAGCTGCTGCGCTCGGCCTACGCGGCCGTATCGACTGCCTAGTGTCGGACTCGGTCCACGACATCTCGGTGTCGGTCCAGGCGCGGTTGGACGAAGGCCGCCGTCGGCTATCCGTTCTGGCGGTCGGCGCAGGGCAGCCTGTCCCCTGGGGCCGGTTGACGTCCGGCGACGGCCCGATCATCGGCTCCGGCGCCGCCAACCGGAGCCGAACGGAGGCGATGGAGGCCAACCCCCTGGGCGGTGAACTCCACCGTGACGTTCCGGCCACCGCGTGGTCACGAGGACGCCTCGGCCGATCTGTGGACAACTCGTGGCCCGGGAGGACGTGGGGAAGAATCGACCCATGACCTCCTACGAGCACTTCGCCGAGGCGGCCCACGCGTACGCGGACCTGGTTGCGCAGATCCGACCGGATCAGTGGGACAGCCCCGGTCTCGGCGTCTGGGACCTGCGCGCCCTCGTCGGCCACGGCGCCCGCGCTCTGATCACCGTCGACACCTACCTGGACCGACCTGCGGCCGAGGTCGTGCTGGACGGTCCGGTCGCCTACCTCACGTCGGTCGGCGCGAGCGGCAACTCAGCGGGCGGCGACCCGGGGGCGGTGGCCGAACGCGGCCGCCAGGCCGGGGCATCGCTCGGCGCCGACCCGGCCGCGGCCGTCCGGGTCCTGGTCGAGCGCGTGCTGCCCCGGGTGGAGCGGGCCGGCGACCCGGTGATCGAGACCATCGGCGGCGGGATGCGGCTGAGCGACTATCTGCCGACCCGGACGTTCGAGCTGGTCGTCCACGGCCTCGACGTCGCGCGGGCGAGCGGCCAGCCGCCGTCCGCGCTGGGCGAGGAGGTCCTCGACGAGGTCACCGTCCTCGCGGCGTCCGCCGCCGTCCGGCACGGCGGCGGAGCGGTGCTGCTCGCGGCCCTCACCGGACGGGCGCCGCTGCCCGAGGACTTCTCGGTCGTCTGACCGAGTCGGCCGGGGGACTAGCACGAGGGACTAGAGTGAGTGGCTGCCCATGACCGGACGGGCGGAGCGTGACACGGGCGACCGTGGCACGAGACCAGAGTGATGAGAAGGGTATGCGTACGTGGCGTCGACGAATGATCTGAAGAACGGCATGGTCCTCGACCTGGACGGCCAGCTGTGGTCGGTGGTCTGGTTCCAGCACCACAAGCCGGGCAAGGGCAACACGGTCGTGCGGACCAAGCTCAAGCACGTGCTGTCCGGCAAGGTGGTCGACCGGACCTTCAACTCCGACACCAAGGTCGACACCGCCAGCGTCGACCGCCGCGACATGCAGTACCTCTACCACGACGGCGCGGGCTTCGTCTTCATGGACACCAGCTCCTACGAGCAGGTGACGATCAGCGACGAGACCGTCGGCGACGCCAAGAACTACCTCCTCGAGGAGCAGATCGCCACGGTCGCGATCCACGAGGACAACCCGCTCTACATCGACCTGCCCGCCTCGGTCGAGCTGCTCATCACCTACACCGAGCCCGGCCTGCAGGGCGACCGCAGCACCGGTGGGACCAAGCCGGCGACGCTGGAGACCGGCCTTCAGATCCAGGTCCCATTGTTCATCACCAACGGCGAGAAGGTGAGGGTCGACACCCGGACGAGCGACTACCTCGGTCGCGTCGGCTGACGGTGCCCGCACCCGACCAGCCCGCACCCGACCAGCCCGCACCCGACCAGCCCGCACCAGACCGCGTCCGCACCCACCTGTCGACGCGGAGCAAGGCCCGCAAGCGGGCCCTCGACATCTTGTTCGAGGCCGACCTGCGCGGTGAGGACCCGATCTCGACCCTGGACGTCCGGGCCGACCTCGCCGACCCGCCGGTCCGCGACTACACCGCCGACCTCGTCCGCGGCGTGGTCCGGCACGGCGGGGAGGTCGACCGACGGATCGCCGCCTGCATGAGTGGCGGCTGGTCCCTCGAGCGGATGCCGCGGGTCGACCGCGCCGCCGCCCGGATCGCCGTCTACGAGATCGACCACAGCGACACCCCGGACGAGGTGGCGATCGCCGAGGCCGTCGCGCTGGTCGGCGACCTGTCGACCGAGGAGTCGCCCGCCTACCTCAACGGGCTGCTCGGCGCGGTGCTGACGACCAAGCAGCCGGACCAGGGCGACGATGTCGCCGCGGTGAGCTCGGTCGCGGACCCCGGCTGAGCCAAGCCTTCCGGTCGGAGCCCGGCTGCTCAGCTCGACCACGTACATGGCGGCGAGCAGCAGCAGGGCGCCTAGCACCGTCCGTCCGGTCAGGGCGGTGCCGGCCAAGGCGGCGGTGATCCCGGCCACCGCAGGCTCCAGGGTCAGGATCACCGCAGCCCGGGTCGCGCGTACCCGGGACTGCGCCCAGCTCAGCAGGGCCATCGCCACGGCACTGGCGAGGACGGCGAGGAAGAGCACGCTGCCCCACGCCGCAGCGTCCGGCGGCAGGACCGGCAGCGGCGAGCCACCCGTGGCCACCGGCCGGACGAGCAGGACGAGCAGCCCCAGTCCGGTCACGGTGGCTGCTTGGGCTCGGGCCAGCCGCAGCGCGTGCCCGGGGGCCGACCACCGCGACAACAGCACGAGGTGCAGACCCCAGACCGTCGCGGAGGCCATCGTGACCAGCTCACCAGCGCCGAGCCCGGTCGAGCGCAGCCCCAGGACCAGCACCCCGGTCGCGGCCAGCCCGACCCCGACCGCGGTGGCCCGGCCGAGTCGCTCGCGATACAGCAGCCAGCCGGCCAGGGGAGCGATCACCACCAGCAGGCCGGTCAGGAACCCGGAGGTGAGGGCGTCGGTGCTGGTGAGGGCCCAGGTCTGCAGCAGGAAGCCCACCCCCCAGCAGACCGCCCAGGACCAGGGCACGACGCCGCAGCCCTACCGGTAGCGGCGGCGCGGAGCGGGTGAGGAGGCTCAGCACGACAGAGCCCAGCCCGAAGCGCCAGACCACCAGGTCAACCGGCGGGACGACCTCGGTCGCGCCGTCGGCCACCGTGAAGGTGACGCCCCAGATCACCGCCACCAGACCGAGGGCGGCGGGCGGCAGCCAGGGGATCCGGCTCAGCGATGTCGCAGCGGTCACACGAGGAGGAGCGTCCCGCGGTCCCCGCGATACCCCCGGCGGTCACCGACCTGAGCGGACCAGCTCTTCGACCCGCGCGCTCAGCTCGGCCTCGGCCCGGCGGAGGGTCTCCAGCCGCTGCTGACGGACAGCCAGCTCCTCGTCGGCCTCGGTCAGGATCCGCTCAGCCTCGAGCCGCGCCAGCCGGATGACCCGGTCGGCCGTCCGCTGGCTGTCCAGCAGCAGCCCGTACTCGTACGACCGGAGACTGTCCGCACCCACGGTGTCCGGGTCCGGAGCGGCTCCGGCGTCGGTCGGGGCGATCCGCGACCGGATCTCGGCCAGCCGGGTCTGCACGTCGGCGATCAGCTCGCGGAGCTCTCGGCTTGCGGAGTCGACCGTGAGGTGCTGCTGGGCCTGGTCCCGCGCAGCGGTCAGCACGTCGAGGGCCGCGACCGACAGCCGTTCGGTGGGGTCGTCGAGCGCCCCCACGTCGAAGGAGGCCGTGTGGAGGGACGACGTGTCCAGGTCGCGCGTGTCGGCCTCCTTCAGGGCCGGGATCTCCTCGGCCACCTTTTCCGCGGTCGCGTCGCCGGCAGCCCCGGCCGGGACGAGGGCGACGGTGTTGCGCAGCGGCACTTCCCGGACCGCGAGGACCGCGACCAGGGTGGCGATCGAGATGGCGGCGGCGATACCGAACAGCAGGCCGAACGAGTCGCCGTACGCGGCGTGCACGATGGCCTGCACGGGGGCGGGCAGGTCCTTGATGTCGAGGGTGCCGGTGGAGCTGCCGCCGGCGATGCCGGCCCCCTGCAGACCGGTGGTGATCTTGTCGCTCACCTGGCTGGCCAGCACCGCGCCCAGCACGGCGACGCCGACCGCACCGCCGAGCGAGCGGAAGAAGGAGATGGTGGCGGAGGTGGCGCCGACGTTCGCGACGTCGACGGTGTTCTGGACGGCGAGGACGATGTTCTGGATCAGGGCGCCGACGCCGATGCCCATCACGCCCATGGCGATCGCCACGAACCAGTACGGGGTGGTGTGGTCGATGGTGGCCAGCCCGGCGAGCCCGACGAGCAGCGCGACCGAACCGACGGCCATCAGCGGCTTCCACCGACCGGTCCGGGTGACGATCTGGCCGCCGATGGTGGAGGTGAACATCTGGCAGACGATCAGCGGGATGGTCATCAGCCCGGCCCGCGTCGGCGAGTGGCCGCCGGCGAGCTGGAAGTACTGGGTCAAGAACGTGCTGCTGCCGAACATCGCCACGCCCACCCCGAGGCTGGCGATGATCATCAGCACGGTGGTCCGGTTGTTGAGCAGCCGGATCGGCACCATCGGCTCCGACACGCGCAGCTCGGTGACGACGGCGAGAACGACCGCGACCAGGAAGCCGGCGAGGAAGAGACCGGACGGCCAGGAGATCCAGGCGTACTCGGTACCGGCGAAGGTCACCCAGAGCATCGGCAGCGCAGCGACCACGGCGATCAGCGCGGCGCCGACGTAGTCGATGGACACCTTGCGCTTGGTGAAGGGCAGGTGCAGGTTCAGCTGCAGCATGACGAGAGCGATCACGGCGAGCGGCACGCAGACGAAGAAGCACCAGCGCCAGTTGGCGTTGTCGGTGATCACGCCGCCGAGCAGCGGGCCCGAGACGGTGCTGACCGCCATCACCGCGCCCATGTAGCCGGAGTAGCGACCGCGCTGCCGCGGCGGGATGAGAGCGCCCATGATCGACTGGGTGAGCGCCACCAGCCCACCCATGGCGAGTCCCTGCAGCGCCCGGAACGCCATCATCGGCGGCACGGTCTGGGACAGTCCGGCGCCGATCGACCCGGCCACGAACAGCACGATCGCGAGCTGGACCAGCAGCTTCTTGTCGAACAGGTCGGAGAGCTTGCCCCAGATGGGGGTTGAGATCGTCATGGCCAGCAGGGAGGCGGTGATCACCCAGGTGTACTGGCGCTGGGTGCCGTGCAGGTCGGCCATGATCGTCGGTAGTGCGGTCGAGACGATGGTCGAGGACAGCAGCGCGGTGAACAAGGCGGCCAACAGGCCGGACATCACCTTGAGGATCTGCTTGTGCTCGGCGTCAGAGGCGCGGGTGGTGGCGGTCGCAACCGCGGTCGTGGTCATGCGTGGCCTTCGGTGGTCGATGAGCTGGTGCGGTGGGCGGGGGTCTGGGACTGAGCCGGTTCGAGGTCGTAGGTCGGGAGCGTCGGCAGCGTCTGGGTCGTTGGAGCGTCGTAAGCCTGCTCCAGCTGCCGGCAGACCGTGGTGTCGAGCCGGGCCATCAGGGTGGTCAGCGAGGCGATGTCGTTGTCGCCCCAGTCGTCGAGCATCGGCGCGAGCCGGTCGACGAGCTCGTGGCGGGCCGCTTCGAGCCGACGACGGCCGGTGTCGGTGAGTCCGAGCCGCCAGGCCCGCGCGTCGGCGGGGTCGAGACGTCGCTCGACGAGCCGGGCCTGCTCGAGCGGGACCACGGCGCGGGACACGACGGACGGGGCGATCTGCAGCCGGACAGCGACGTCGCCCGGTCGGGCGTCGCCCTCGGCCAGTGCCTTGAGGATGCCGATCGGCGTGCCGGCCAGGTCAAACGCTGTCGTCTGGCGGTGGGTGACGGCTCGCGAGGTGCGGATCAGCCGGCTCAAGGTGTCGAGGAGTCCGGCCGTGGCCTCGCGGCGGTCGCTGGTGGTCGTCATGAGCGTGCTCCTTGGTTGCTGTACGCAACGATATGACGCGGCGTTGCATAGCGCAACTATTCACGACGGCGGCTGCGCGGCCGCGGGCTGATAGCGTGTTCTGCGATCTACCAACCTTTAAGACCTGTCCTGTGAGGCAGGAAAGGACGGGCATGACCGCAGCCGGCTCGACGAGCTCCTCCCTGTTTCCACCGCCACCGTCGGCCCTGCTCGTTCTGGAGGATGGCCGGACCTTCGCCGGCCACGCCTTCGGCGCCGTCGGTGAGACCTTCGGCGAGGCGGTCTTCGCCACCGGCATGTCGGGCTACCAGGAAACCCTCACCGACCCCAGCTATCACCGCCAGGTCGTCGTAGCCACCGCGCCGCACATCGGCAACACCGGCTGGAACGACGAGGACGACGAGTCCGGACAGATCTGGGTGGCCGGCTACGTGGTCCGCGACGCCGCCCGGGTACCGTCCAGCTGGCGCTCCCGCCGTGGGCTGGAGGACGAGCTCCGCGCACAGGGCGTCGTCGGCATGTGCAACGTCGACACCCGCGCCCTCACCCGGCACCTGCGCGACCGCGGCGCCATGCGGGTCGGGCTCTCCAGCGTGGAGACCGACCCCGCGGCGCTGCTGCAGCGGGTCCGGGAGACGCCGGCGATGTCGGGGGCCCACCTGGCCGAGGAGGTGACGACTGCCGCCGCGTACGTGGTGCCGGCCGAGGGGGAGACCCGCTACCGGGTGGTCGCGGTGGACCTGGGCATCAAGTCGATGACCCCTCGCCAGATGGCAAAGCGGGGGATCGAGGTGCACGTCGTGCCGTCCACCACCTCCTTCGCCGCGATCGCCGCGCTGGAGCCGGACGGGGTCTTCTTCTCCAACGGGCCGGGCGACCCGAGCGCGACCGAGCATCCGGTCGAGCTGTTGCGGGCGGTGCTGGAGGCGGACATCCCGTACTTCGGCATCTGCTTCGGCAACCAGATCTTCGGCCGGGCGCTCGGCTTCGGCACCTACAAGCTGGGTTACGGCCACCGCGGCCTCAACCAGCCGGTGATGGACCTGCGCACCCGGCGGGTCGAGGTCACCTCGCACAACCACGGCTTCGCGGTCGACGCCCCGATCGGTGAGCCGGTGGCCACCCCCTACGGCACGGCGACGGTCAGTCACGTCGGGCTGAACGACTCGGTGGTCGAGGGGCTCGAGCTGCGCGACGCCGAGGGCCGGGTCCGCGGCTTCTCCGTCCAGTACCACCCCGAGGCCGCCGCCGGCCCGCACGACGCCAACTACCTCTTCGACCGGTTCGTCGACGTGATCAGCGCGCGGCAGGCGGTGGCCTGATGCCCCGCCGTACCGACATCGAGTCCATCCTCGTCATCGGCTCGGGGCCGATCGTGATCGGCCAGGCCTGCGAGTTCGACTACTCCGGCACCCAGGCCTGCCGGGTGCTGC
>NZ_CAXTHG010000015.1:0-100067 GCF_964244005.1 uncultured Friedmanniella sp.
CGCCAACAACGACCCCTGCTCCACACCCGCCTCCAGCAACAACCGATCAGCCGCACACCGCAGCCATGGCTCCTCGCGGACACCATGTTCGAATCCGGCGACAACTGATGAGTCGACTTGTGCTGATCGGCGGGACCGCCGGTACCGGGAAGTCGACCGCCGCGCGAGCCGTGGCTGGTCGGCTGGGTGCTGCATGGTTGCAGCTCGACACTCTGTGGATCGCGACGCGCGACGCCGCCCCTGCGGGCAGCGACGAACGGCTCCGGCTCGACATCGACAGCCGGATCCGGTCCCGGACTGATCCACTGGACGAACTGGTCCAGCACCACATCGCCGCGTCCGCGGCCGTCTGTGCCGCCCTCCCCCATGCGCTGGCGTTCGAGCTGCAGACCCATCCGGTGGTCGTGGCCGCGATCGGTCGCGGCCTCAGTGTCCGACCTCCTCGTCCGGGCCGACGAGGCGATCGCGCACTTCGGCTGGCTCGGCGGATTCTTCGGGATGGACGTCACAGCCTCCAGCGACCAGACCCGCCGACTGCTCGGCTGGGCGCCGACCGGCCCCACTCTGCTCGAAGACCTGGACGCGGGCGCCTACTTTCGCGGCTGACCGGCCTCGACGTCCGCGGCATCGGCGGCGGTCGGTGCGGGCGGAGCGGCGACGGCAGTCCGGGACAGCTTTCGCCACAGCCAGCTTGAGGGCAGGTGCTGGTCGAAGAGCACGTAGGCGGCGGTCGAGTCGACCACCAGGGTGCTCTCCAGCTCACGCCGCTCCGAGCTCTGGCCGGCGAACAGCAGCTCGTCCTCAGGCGCCAGCACCGTGTCGCCGTCGGGAAGCAGGTGCGCCTCCCCCTTCCGCAGCAACAGCAGCGGCACCGCCTTCAGGCGTCGCTCCCGGTCCTCCGGACTCCGCAGCAGGTCCCCCAGCCCGACAGCGCCACCGCTGAGCCAGTCGCCCAGCGCCGGCGCCTGCTTGGCGTCGAGCTGCACCCTCCACAAGGCGGGCAGCTCGCGGCCGCAACTGTGCCGTAGTCGTCCGATCAGCTCCGCGGCCCAGGCGTCGCCGCGGGCCGGCATCTCCTGCAGGAAGCGCCACAGCAACGGCGTGCTGACCAGGGCGTACACCTCGTGCGCCACCACCTCGGTCGGTACCAGCAGAGCGTCCACCGCCATCGCCTTGAACAGCGCGGCGCTGGTCGGCCGGTTCTGCCGCGCGGCGAGGAACAGGTCCGGGTTCATCCGGCGGGCGGTGGCCAGCATCGAGATGTTGGTGGTGTCGTTATCGGTACCCGCCACCAGACCGGCCGCGCTGCCGAGGTCAGCCTTGGCCAGCGTGTCGGGATCGGAGGCGTCACCGACGATCACGCCCGGCTCCGGCTCGCCGGCGACGTCGCGCCGGGCGTCCGCGGACTCGATGATGGTGACCTTCAGCCCCGCCGCCCGCAGGTCCGAGGTGACCTCGCGGCCGAAGCGGCCGTACCCGCAGATCACCCAGCGGCCGTCGGTCGGCGGGTCGCCGCGCTCGGGCAGCTCAGCGCCTGGACCCGCCTCGAGCCAGGTGAGCAGCTGGTAGGAGGCCGGCGCATGCAGCGCGAGCCCGAGGTGCTCCCCGAACCGGTCGAACGGGTTGACCACCCGCGGCGTACCGAACGCGTGCATCCGCTCCGCGACCGGGGCTGAGACGGTCCTCGACACCACCGGCAGGTCCGGTCGCAGCAGCGCCGCCGCCATCGTCACCGCGAGGTTGGTTTCGTCGTCGTTGGTGAGCGCCAGCACGCCGGCGCAGAACGGGTGGTCGAGGCCAGCGGCGCTCAGGTGGTGCGGGTTGGCGGCGTCGGCGACCAGGCCGGGGATGTCGGCGTGGAAGGAGCCCAGCTCGAGGGCATCGATCCGGTCCGACGACTCGTCGATCACCACGAGCTGCTGGCCCAGGCTGTCGAAGTCCTCGGCCAGCAGCTCACCGGCCCGCCCGTAGCCGGCCAACAGCAGGAACGGCTCACGCAGTCGCCTGACCTTGCGGGTGAACCGCTGCAGCGCGAGTGCCTGCCGGAACGACCGGTCCTGGATCAGGGTGAGCAGCGAACCGATCGCGTAGGCCCAGCCAATCACCGACAGGTAGATCGTGAACGTCACCCAGAGCCGCTGCTCGGCCGTGAACGGCCACGGCAGCTCCCCGAAACCGATGGTCGTCGCGGTGTAGCTCATGAAGTAGAAGGCGTCGAAGAGGCTGACCCGGGCGACCCGGCCGTCCGGATCGATCCCCGGGATCACGCTGAGCCCGACGACGCTGATGGAGAAGATGACGATCAAGATGATCAGCGGCGCCCGCATCCGACGCATCACCAAGAAGATCGTCGAGGACGCCTGACCTGAGGTCTCGAGGTGGATCCGCTTCGCGACCGGCGGCTGCGGCTCCCGTCGGCCGAACAGCTGGGTGACCAGCACCAGCAGCGTGCTCACGGGCGCCCCTCCTAACCGCGGTGAAAGGTGACGGTCTCGATCACCAGCAGCACGACCGAGACCAGGTTGGCCAGCAGCGCTCCGCCCGAGAGCGAAACCACGCTGGCCGTCGAGACCGCCGTGACGCCGGCCGAGGAGATCTCCTCCGACCAGACGAAGACGACGCTCGCCACAATGAGCTGGAGGTCGGCGACCAGGCTGGTGGCCAGGTGGACAGCACCGATCTGGGTCCGGTCCCCAAACTTCAGCACGGTCGCGATCAGGCTCACCGCGAGGGCCGCGAACAGCTCGTAGATGTTGTGCAGGTCGTGGTTCGCGATGTCACCGAGGAAGAACCCGAAGTTGAGGGTGGCGGCGAGCAGCACGAAAAAGCCGAAGATGACCTTCTCGAGATTCATGTCTCCCCTTCCGGAGCCGTGGCCGGAGCTGAGCCCGCCCCTACCGGCCGCCGACGGCTCGGCGTGGTCTGACTGTCTCACGGCCGTCGAGGTGCATCGGGACCCGCTCAGGTCAGGTGGAGCTGCAGGTGCCGGACCGCCGCGCCGACACCGTCCTCGGCACGGATGCGGACGCCGAGGTCAGCGGCACGCCGGCGTAGGGCGGGGTCCTCGACCTCCCGCAGCGCGGCGGCGAGTCTTGGTGCCGTCAGCGCCTTGCGGGGGATGGGCGTAGGACCGGTCCCGAGAGCCGCGACCCGGGACCCCCAGAACGGCTGGTCCACGGCAAAGGGCACGACGACGGCCGGGACGCCCGCCCGGAACGTGGCGCCCGTGTTCCCAGCGCAACCGTGGTGCACCACCGCGGCCACCTGCGGATAGAGCCATTCGTGCGGCACCTCCTCGACTGTGATCAGGTCGTCAGCGGCTGAGCCGGCCAGACCACCCCAACCTGAGAGCAGGACCGCGCGGACGCCGGCTCGGCGTACGGCGTCGACCACCAGCGCGGTGAGCGCCTCCGGATCGCGGCTGGCCATGCTGCCGAAGCCGATGGCGACCGGAGCCGGACCAGCGGCGATGAAGTCGAGGAGATCGTTCGGTGGCACCCAGTCCGCCCGCTGCGGCAGCGTCCAGTAGCCAGTGACCTTTCGGCCGGCGCACCACTCCGTCGGCTGCGGAACGACAAGCGGGCTGAAGCCGTAGAGCGCCGGCAGGTCGCGCGGCTCCCGACGCGGCCGGCGAGGAAGGCCGAGGTGCGCCCGCACCTGGCGCCGTGGTTCGCCGAACATCACGTGGAGGGCGGCGTTGGTGGCTCGGTGGCTGGCTCGCCGACCGACAGCACCGGCCCAGCTGGGCAGCCGTGCGGTGAGCACACCGGGAAAGGCTGCGGTCGGCGGTCCCAGCGGTTGGAGGTGTGCGTCCAGCCAGCGGATCCCGAGGTGCTCGGCCACGGGGCGGCCCGTGATGGAACCGCCGACCCCGCCGATGAGCAGGTCCGCGTCCGCTGCGGCAGCCTCGACGGCATCGGTTGTCGGGCCGAGACTGCGCCCAGCTGTTCCCGCATCAGACGGTTACGGTCCCGTCGGCTCTTCTCGGCCAGGCCAACGGCCTGCCGGGTGCCGGCTTCGGTGTCACCCGGGACGGTGCGTGCCGGACGCCACGTCCGGCGACCAGGTCCGCGAAGTCGTCGGTGGTGACCATGGTGACGTCGTGACCGGCGTGGGCGAGACCCTCCGCCACGGCGACGTAGGGCTGGACGCCACCTCGGGTGTCGAAGGCGAGAACGCAGACACGCACCGTGTGTCCTCTCGTGAGCGTGAGCAGGCAGGTCAGGCGGCGAAGGACGGTGCCATGACGGCCAGCGCCTCCTCGAGGTGCGGGCGGACCGGGCCGGCGTGGTCGGTCGCGACCCAGCGGTTGAGCGCGACCCGGACCGCTGTGATGCCGCATCCGACCATCAGCGCACCGCGCAGCTGAGCGTCGAGGTCGTCGCCGAGACGGGTGGTGACAGCGGTCGACAGCCGGGCCTCGAATCGGGCGAAGACGGCGAGCTGCCGACCGGCCAGGGCGGCGTTCGCGTGCTGGAGCTGGAGATAGCGAGGGACGTCGGCGCCCTCCTCAGCCGCCACGTCGGCGTCGTCGAGGAAGACCCTGCTGAGGTCGGACCAGGTCTCGGCGGCAGCACCGCCGACGAACGCGGTCAGCTCCTCCTCGGTGACGGTGAACAGCTGCAGCAGGGCGGCGTCCTCCTTGGTGTCGAAGTAGTTGAAGAAGGTCCGGGTCGAGACGCCGGCGCGCTCGGCGATCTGGTCGACCGACACCGAGGCGAGACCGTGCTCGAGTCCTAGGTCCAGCACGGCCCGACGCAGAGCACGCCGTGTCAACCGTTTACGCCGTTCACGGCCGTGCTCGCGTGCTGCTGGCGCTGTCGGATTCACCAGCACGACGATTGCATTGCCTGCAAGTTGCGTCAAGTGCAAATCTGCCCTGCTCGGCGCCGAGCGCGCCCTCAGGTTCATCTCTGCCATTTACCCCCAGGGGGTATGCTCTCGACATCGAAGTCGCCCCTGAGGAGGGACGTTGATGGACGCGAGCACCAGCCCGCACGGCTACATCCACCGCAAGGACGACTACCTCGTCCGGCTGCGTCGGATCGAGGGACAGGCGCGGGGACTGCAACGGATGGTCGAGGAAGAGCAGTACTGCATCGACATCCTGACCCAGGTCGCGGCGATGACGAAGGCGCTGCAGTCGGTCTCGCTCGGCCTGCTCGATGAGCACCTGAGCCACTGCGTCGCCGACGCGGTCGCGGCCGGCGGCGACGAGGCCGACGCCAAGCTCAAGGAAGCATCGGCCGCCATCGCCCGGCTCGTCCGCTCCTGACCCGCTGACCCTCCCAGACCGACACCACCTCCAGACCCACCGAAGGGGCACCACGATGACCACCACCACCACGTACACCGTCACCGGGATGACCTGCGCCCACTGTGTCCGCGCGGTCACCGAGGAGGTCAGTCGGATTCCCGGCGTGGTCGACGTCCGGGTCGACCTGGTCACCGGCCTGGTCGCCGTCGCCAGCGACCAGGCCCTGGCGTTGCCCGTCGTCCGGGCGGCCGTCGACGAGGCCGGCTACGAGCTCCGGTGAGCTCCCCGGGTAGCGGCCAGGTCGAGCTCGCGATCGGCGGGATGACCTGCGCCTCGTGTGCCGCCCGGATCGAGAAGCGGCTCAACCGGCTCGGCGGGGTCACGGCGACGGTCAACTACGCCACCGAGAAGGCGCGCGTCGACTTCCCGGCGACGGTCAGCGCTGAGGACCTCGTCGCCGCCGTCGAGCAGGCCGGCTACACCGCCGCACTGCCGCCGCCCTCGCCGGTCGATGACGCCGTTACGACGGCCGAGCCGACCGAGGACCCGCTCCGGCTGCTCCAGCAGCGGTTGCTGATCTGCGCTGTGCTGACCGTCCCGGTGCTGGCGACCGCCATGGTGCCCGCTCTCCAGTTCCCGAACTGGCAATGGCTATCACTGATGCTCGCTGCGCCGGTCGTGGTGTGGGGCGCGTGGCCGTTCCACCGCGCGGCCTGGACCAACCTGCGGCACGGCGCCACCACGATGGACACCCTGATCAGCCTGGGGACGCTGGCCGCGTTCGGCTGGTCGCTGTACGCCCTGTTCTTCGGCACCGCCGGCATGACCGGGATGCGGCACCCCTTCGCCTGGACGCTGACCCGCGGCGACGGTGCGGGCAACATCTATCTCGAGGCCGCGACCGGCGTGACCACCTTCCTGCTCGCCGGCCGGTACGTCGAGGCGCGCTCCAAACGTCGCGCCGGGGCTGCTCTTCGAGCGCTGCTCGAGCTCGGCGCCCGCGAGGTGTCCGTGCTCGAGGCCGGCCGCGAACGCCGGATCCCCACGGCCCAGCTGCAGGTCGGGATGTCCTTCGTCGTCCGTCCCGGGGAGCAGGTCGCCACCGACGGGGTCGTGACCGACGGCTCCTCGGCGGTGGACGCAGCGCTGTTGACCGGGGAGTCGGTGCCGGTCGAGGTCGGCCCGGGGGACGCGGTCGTGGGGGCGTGCGTCAACGTCGGCGGCCGGCTCGTGGTGCGAGCCACCCGGGTCGGCGCGGACACCCAGCTGGCCCAGATGTCGCGGCTCGTGGCGGACGCTCAGAACGGCAAGGCCCAGGTCCAACGGCTCGCCGACCGCATCTCGGGGATCTTCGTCCCGGTGGTCCTCGTCCTCGCCGCGCTGACCCTGGTCGGTTGGCTGGTCGCGGGTGGCGGCCCCGCGGCGGCGGTCACCGCAGCCGTCGCGGTGTTGATCATCGCCTGCCCGTGCGCGCTCGGGCTGGCCACGCCGACGGCGCTGATGGTCGGGACCGGCCGGGGCGCCCAGCTCGGCATCGTGATCAAGGGCCCGGAGGTGCTCGAGTCCACCCAGCGGGTCGACACGATCGTGCTCGACAAGACCGGCACGGTCACGACCGGCCAGATGACCCTGCTCGACGTCGTCGCCACGGCCGGTGAGGACCCCGACCAGGTCGTCCGGCTGGCCGGCGCCGTCGAGGACGCCTCGGAGCACCCGGTCGGGCGGGCCGTCGCTCGCGGAGCCCGGGAACGCGTCGGCGAGCTGCCGGTCGTGCAGGAGTTCGCCAACCTGGCCGGCCGCGGCGTCCGGGGCCGCGTCGAGGGGTACGCCGTGCAGGTCGGCCGTCGCGACCTCCGTGGCCAGCACGGCACGGCCCTGCCCGCCGACCTCGAGCAGGCGATGACCGCCGCCGAGGACCAGGGCCGGACGGCAGTCGCGGTCAGCTGGGACGGCGAAGTCCGCGGGGTGCTGGTGGTCGCGGACGCCGTCCGCCCGACCTCAGCCGAGGCGGTCGCGCAGCTGCGGCGGCTCGGGCTCACCCCGATCCTGCTCACCGGCGACCACGCGGCGTCGGCCCGAGCCGTGGCCGCGCAGGTCGGTATCGCGGCCGACCAGGTGATCGCCGAGGTGAGGCCGCAGGACAAGGTGGCGGTGGTCGCCCGGCTGCAGCGTGACGGTCATGTCGTGGCCATGGTCGGCGACGGGGTCAACGACGCCGCCGCGCTCGCCCAGGCCGACCTCGGCCTCGCCGTGGGCACCGGGACGGACGTCGCGATCGAGGCCAGCGACCTCACCCTGGTCCGCGGCGACCTCCGCACCGCCGCCGACGCCATCCGGCTCGCCCGCCGGACCCTCGGCACCATCAAGGGCAACCTGTTCTGGGCCTTTGCCTACAACCTCGCCGCGCTCCCCCTCGCCGCCGCCGGGCTGCTCAACCCGATGCTCGCCGGAGCCGCGATGGCCCTGTCCTCGGTCTTCGTGGTCACCAACAGCCTGCGGCTGCGCCGGTTCCAGCCGTGGACGAGGCCGCGCTGAGCCGAACGCCTAGCTGATGCCTGGCTGTTCAGGCTCCGGAATTGCCCGTCTAGCGCGCGGGCGGAGCTTCCGCCGCGACGGTGGTGTTCGGCACGCCAGATCGAGGCCGGGCCGCGGAGGCGGACTCGGCGTTCGCGATCTTCGTCACTGCAGACGAGACGAAGCGACCGGTCCTGGCGCTTCGCGTCACCAAAGCCTTCGCTGCCTGCTTCTGAGCCGACTTCACGTACACAGTCTTAGTCTTCACGGTCCGCCACCTCACCTTCGTCGCGATCTGCAGCCAATAGTAGGGCTGATGCTGACCCGGGGGTGAGCCCCGTCGGGTCATTGACGTCCGCCACAACTTCCGCGGCCTGACCGGCCGCCTCGATCGCGTCGATCTCCTCCTGAGGCTCGCGGATGACGCTGGCCAGCGCAGCATCGACGAAGACCTGGTCCCCGGCGTCGAGCAGGTCGGACTCGCCGAGGGCCGTCAGCTGAGCAACTCCGAGCTCGCTCTTGTCCTCATCCTTCGAGACCGCAAGCTCGGCCGCCCACCGCAGGTTGCGCATGAGCTCCTCGCGTTTCGCTCGGCTTCCGAGTTCCTTGGCTGTCCGGCGCGTAAGCCACTGGCTGAGCAGGACCCCTCCGAGCGCCGACAGCGGCGTTCCGAACGCCACCAGGCACACGGCCCAGAGCGGAAGCTCGGTCATCAGCGACCCGACCGCATGAACGGTCGAGACGACCTTGCCCATGCGTCAACCGATGGGAGCGCGTCGGAGCGATCACCGACTGACCGACGAGTGTCCGGTCCGATCCTGACGCAGCTCGCTCCTGTGCCCAACCTCATGAGTTCATGCTGTCCGACACCTCTGACACTTTGAGGACGACGTTTGCGGAGGGACAGCCTCAAAGCGCCTGTCACGATCAGGCCGCGCGGTCCTGGGCGTGCAGGTGCACCAGCGTCCCGACGCTCGCAATGAGCTCGGCGACCCGCGGACTGTCGGAGAAGAAGTAGTCGGCCATCTTGTTGTGGCTGCCCTGGTTGTCGGCCACGGCCGTCTGAACGGCGTCGTCGAGGTCCGGGCTCTCCAGGAACTGCTTCGTGGAGTTGGCCGCTGCCTGGGTCACGAGCTGCTCGTTCTCGAGCAGCGTGCGCAGCAGCGCCTCGAGGAACGACTCCTTCTGACCGGTCGTGAAGTCCTCGTCGCCGAACAGGTCGTTCAACCGTTCGATGACCTCGGCGAACGCCACCATCTTGGGGTCCTTCTTCGCCCCGCTTCCGGCCTGGGTCGCTCCCGACAGCCCGGTCCGCTCGCCCAGACCGATGTCGTGCCGCCCGATGTCGACCTGCTTGACCCCGACCAGGGCCACCTCGGAAAGGTCGATCTCGGCGCTGAAGTTGTCGGCGCGGATGAGCCGCTCCAGCAGCCGCAGAAAAATCGAGCGCTTTTCCAGGTCGACGTCGCCGTAGTCGACGATCTGGCTCATGAAGTCGTAGAGCCGGACGAAGGTGGAGACGTCGTGACGGAACAGGTCGAGCTCGTCGATCGCGGCTTGGTCCCCGTGCCCCGCGTTCGCCGACAGTGCCCCCTGGTAGCGGGTCTTGAAGCGCTGCTTGGCCGGGGACAGAGCAGCCGCCAGCGCGTTGTTGCCGAGCCCCTTGATGGTCGCGTCGGCGGCCTGATCGACTTCGGCGTCGGTGAAGATTCCGAGCTGGTCCAGCTTGGCGGACACGTCGTGGACCAGGTTCGGGTCCGTGGCGGTCTCGAGGAACGCGTCGGTGTAGTAGGGCTCGAAGGACCCGCGAATCTCCTCCGGGTCGTTGACGAAGTCCAGTACCAGCGGCTGGCCCTTCTTTTCTCCGTCCGGGGTCCGATAGGTCCGGTTGAGGCGCGAGAGGGTTTGGACGGCCGTGACGCCGGAGAGCCGCTTGTCCACGTACATCGCGCACAGCAGCGGCTGGTCAAACCCGGTCTGGAACTGGTTGGCGACGAGCATGACCTTGTAGTCATCGGTCGCGAACGCCGCGCGTAGGTCGCGCGCGCCCAGGTCAGGGTTCATCGACCCTTCGGTGAACGGGTCCGGCCCGGTGTCGAGGTCGTCAACAGAACCCGAGAAAGCGACCAGCGTCCCCAGCCCCGGGTACCCCCGCTTGGTGATGTAGGCGTCGATGGCAAGCTTGTAGCGCACGGCCGCCTTGCGGGAATCCGTCACCACCATGGCTTTGGCGTGACCGCCCAGCACCCCCTCGACGTTCGAGCGGAAGTGCTCGACGATGATCTGCACCTTTTGGCCGATGTTGGTCGGGTGCAGCTTGACCCACCGCATCAGCCCCTTCACTGCTGCGGACTCGTCCACCAGCACGCCGTCGTCCTTGGGCTCCTGGCCCAGTGAGCCGAAGCCGAACAGCGGCTCGACGTGCTTGGACACCGGGTCCTTCGGCAGCCGGGTCTTTTTGTACTGCTCGACCGCCTCGGACACCGACTGCGTGAAGTCGGTCTTCAGCTCGAGAGTCGCCACTGGCAATCCGTTGACGAAGAGCACCAGGTCGACCGAGCGCG
Source organism: uncultured Friedmanniella sp. (assembly GCF_964244005.1). Classification (GTDB taxonomy): domain Bacteria; phylum Actinomycetota; class Actinomycetes; order Propionibacteriales; family Propionibacteriaceae; genus Microlunatus. The sequence continues at coordinate 10,336 of NZ_CAXTHG010000015.1, forward strand.
AATTCGCCGTCGATTAGTACACCTGCCGCATCACACGCACCCGCACCGCGTCGTACCGCTCCAGCGTGGTCGGGTTGAGCCCGCTCTCAGGCTTGAACTGGCACATGTCGAAGCGGGCCGCCACTTGCTTGAAGCCCCCGCGGAGCAGGTTGAGGGTGCCGCCCCCGGAGTCGGTCGAGGTGTCGAGCACCTTCACGATCCGAACTGCTGGCGTACCCTCGCGGCCAGGACGTTCGGGTTGGCGTTCACGGCCGCCAGCGCACGCACCTCGTCGCGACGGTCGGCCAGCATGCAGTCGAGGCGGCGCAGAATCGTCATCGGCAGGATGACCGACCCGTACCGGTGCGGCTTGTAGACGCCGCGCAGCTGGTCGGCGATGCCCCAGACGAATGTGCTCAAACTGCTCACGCTGGTGGTCCCTGTGCTCTCTTCGAAGGTGACGTGGGGTCTCATCTTGCCTCGCGACACCCGGAACAAGGGTCTGAACGCCTACAACCCGTCACCACGGCGTGCCGGCCCGCCGTGCACGTCCCGAGGTTTAGGGGCGCAGCCATCCAGCGCCTGGCCTGACTTTAGGGTGGTCCCAGGCTGGATATAGCGCGAGCGCAACCGACGAGGTGAGAAGTGATGGCGGCAGACTCAGAGACGGGCGCGGACGCCGGCGCGGCTCAGGGCCTCGACCGGGCAGCGATCATCCAGGCCGCCTTGGACTTCCTCGACGACAACGGCGCGGAAGCTCTATCGATCCGCGCGCTCGCGCAGCACCTGGACGTGAGCACGATCGACCTCTACCGCTACGTCAGCGGCCGGGAGGACCTGCTTGAAGCCGTGGTGGCGGTGCTGCTCGAGGGCGTCCGCGATGACCTCGACATCGAGCTCGCGAGCACCTGGCAGGGCTACCTGCAGACCCTGGCCCACGCGGTCCGACGGATCGCTGTGGAGCACGCGGCCGCGTTCCCGCTGGTCGCGACCCGGCATCCGGCGGCTCCGTGGTTACGGCCCCCACTGCGCAGCCTGGACCTGGTCGAGGACTTCCTGCAGACGCTCGGTCGGCACGGGTTCAGCGACCAGCAGACGGTCGCCACCTACCGTGCGTTCAGCGGCTTCCTGCTCGGTCAGCTCCTGCTCGAGTCGGCGACCCGCGGAGCGAAGACCTCTCCCGTCGAGCTGCCGTTGGACGAGGGGGACGCCCAGCTGCCCAACCGGGACGGCCAGCTCGACCTGAGCGCCTTGCCCGCCACGGCGCGGCTGCGGCCGCTGCTCAGCGAGGACCACAGCGACGCCGAGTTCGAGATCTCGTTGGAGGTCCTGCTCGATCGGCTGGAGCTCGACCTCACGCAGTGAGGCGGCGACAACCCAGACGCTCGCCGAGGTGATGCTCCCCGGTCGCGCGGCTCAGCGATGCGGTACCGAGATGTGACGACCGGCCAGGGACAGCAGCGCGACCTGGACGTACTCCCCCGACCGCGGCTGGTCGACCATCACCACTGTCCACCCCCACCTGGCGTCCAGGTCGACCCGGTCGACCTGGAACAGGACGAGCTGGTGGGCGGTCATCGCCTGGACCGCAGCGACAGGCACGGGACCGAGGACCGCGGAGGTGTTTCCGATCTCGTAGTCGATGACCGCGGCCGTCGTCCCCTCCGTCCCGCGGAAGGACAGCTGGCCCGTACCCGTGGGGCCCAGCAGCTGCAGGCACTGCCGGTGACTGAGCGGCCGAAGCTCGGCGTCGGGGCCGGAGACACGCCACCACACCGGCGTGCTGGGTGGTCGGTCGTTACTCGGCGAGGTGAGGGGTGAGGCAACCGCAGACAGCATGATGGACCCGTCGGCCAGCGAACCAGGAAGATCAGTGACAACGGTCGTGCGGCTCGGGCGGCATCGACGGATCACCAGCGGCTGCGTGGTTACAGCAAGGGATACGTTAGCGGGTCGGGGGTGGCGGTCTGCTGGCGGGGGGCTTGTTCGTAGGGCACATCACCGAACCCAGCGGTGCCGGCGTCGGCGGCAGGGCGCGACCGAGGCCCTTGACAGCCTCGGGCCGGGCGCGCTTCACTCGGAGTGCTGACAGCCTCAGCCCGCCCGGAATGCGCGTACTGCCGCTCACCAGAGCCGCACCGTGTAGGGGACCGGAACTGATCTGTTGTCCTGCGCGACTGACGACATCGGTGTCGAGACGCCGGGCGCAGCCGATTCAGCGCCGGCCACCCTCGTGTCCACGAGGCGGACCGCAATGTGGTCGTCATTTCGACGGCCAAGCGTCGACGACGACACGCAGGACGACATCTGTGCAGTGCGCTCGTGACTGCGCCCCGGGACTGGCGGTCGCCGAACACTGATCCCCCAATCGGCGACCGCCGCCTCTTCCGCTTTGCCGGACCGGCGAGAGTCCGGCCGCGGTCAGCCGGTCAAGCCGCTCACGATGGCGGGACCCCACAGCTCGACGGTGAAGAAGTACGTGCCGAGCACCAGGAAGCCGGTCGCGCCGAGCACGACCCCGGTCGCGCCGCGCCGAGCGGCGGCCGACGCGGCTGCCGTGCGCCCCCGTAGGACCGCCTCGACCACCAGCAGGTTGGGGACGTAGAAGAAGAAGGCCATCACCTCGTCGAACGGACCGGTGAAGGTCTCGGTGTGGCCGACCGGGCCCATCAGCAGCAGCCAGAACCCGTAGTCCATCCGGTAGAGCCAGGAGCCGATCGCGAGCGCGAACAGCCGCAGCGCCCACGCGCGGTGCACCTCGATCCGGCGCGCCCGGGCGTGGCGGTAGGTCTGGGCGGCGCAGACGATCATCAGCACGCCGTAGAGGCCGAAGCCGACGTCCATCACCGCGCCGCCGACCGTGCCCTTGACGAGGATGAAGCCGAGACCGCCGACCCCGGCCAGCAGCGAGGCGGTGACGTAGACCCGGCCGAGGACCCGGTGCACCGCCGGGTAGCGCTGCCGGACCCGGGTGATCAGCTGGACGCAACCGAGCACCAGGATGACTCCGCCGGCGAAGAAGTGCAGCCCGATCGCGATCGTGGCCGCCGGGGTCGTGGGCTCGTAGAGCCGCGGTAGCACCGCGTTCCACGCCGGCAGGTCGCGGTGGGCGATCGCACCCGCGTAGTAGGCCAGGATGTAGGCACCGAACAGGGTCACGCTCACCCAGACCGTGACCACCAGCGCGACCGACGCCCGCCGCAGTCCCAGGGAGCCAGGTTCTGGGGCCGCCACGAGGCGTGGTCGGAGGGCGGTCTGGTCCGACGTCATCTGATCACCTCGGTGAAGGTCGATGCTCCTCCGCCACAGCGTAGCCAGCGGCGCGACGACCGGTGACCAGCCGGCCTTCGTCCGCCCCCGGGTCGACGACAGCAGTGCCGTGAGCGACGAGATGAACGGTGACGTCGTGGTCTTCGGGACGCAGCCCGTGGCCGCGAACGTCCACGGCTGGTCGTGGGCGGCCTGGTTGCCCCGGCTGCGCCTCACTCGTCAGCTACACGTCAGGGGTGCCCGTCTGGTGGGAGAAAGCCGGGTCCTGCGTCCGGTCCTGACTGGCCGCCAGGTGCTGCCGCCGACGCTCGCTGCGTCGCTCGACCAGGGAGTAGAGCACCGGGACGAGCAGCAGCGTCAGGACTGTTGACGTCACCAGCCCGCCGATCACCACCACCGCGAGCGGCTGCCCGATGAACGCCCCACCGCCGGTGAGCCCGAGGCCCATCGGGATCAGCGCGCAGATGGTCGCGGTCGCGGTCATGATGATCGGCCTCAGCCGTAGCCGGGCGCCGTGCACGATCGCGGCCTGCAGCTCTTCCCCCTCCTCCCGCCGCTGGTTGATCAGGTCGATCAGCACGATCGCGTTGGTGACCACGATGCCGATCAGCATCAGCAGCCCGACCATCGCCGGCACCCCCAGCGCGGTGTCGGTGACCAGCAGGCCCAGCACCGCGCCGGTGGCGGCGAACGGGATCGAGGTGAGCAGGATCAGCGGCTGCCACAGGCTGCGGAAGGTCGCCACCATGATCAGGAACACGATCACGATCGCCAGCAGCATCGCCAGCCCGAGCTGACGGAACGCCTGCGCCTGGTCGTCGCTCGAGCCGCCCACGCTGATCCTCACCCCCGCCGGCACGTCCGTCAGTCCGTCGATCCGCTGCTGCACCTGGGTGGTCAGCGCGCCCAGGTCGTCGGTCTGCGGGGTGGCGGTCAAGGTCACGGCGCGGGTCCCGTCGATCTGGGTGACCGCACTGGGCGCGGGCTGCTCCTTCACCGTCGCGATGTCGGACACCCGGATGGGTCGGGCCCGCACGTCAGCGAGGTCGGCCTGGTCGTCGGCGAGGTCGGCCTGGCGGTCGGTCAGCGCGGTCTGCTGGTCGGCCAGCTTTTTCTGCTGCTCGGTGAGCTGGTCCTGCTCCCGGCTGAACTCGTCGGTCTGGGCCTGCTGGTCGGCCGACTCCGCCGCCTGGTCGGCGCTGGCGTCCACCTGCTCGTTGAGCTGCTTGAGCTGAGCCTCGGCCTGGTCGATGCCGGCCTCGAGCTGGGCCTCCTGCTGCTTGTACTGCGCGTAGCGCTGCTGACCCTGGGTCACCGGCGCCTGAGCGGGATCGGTGACCGTCGGCTGACCCGGAGCCGGCGGTGCCGGCGGCGTCGGCGCGGGCGGGGCGTTCCTGCGCAGCGCGCGCAGGCCGGACCGGCCCTCAGCCAGCGCCTTCGCCGCCTTGTCGCGGGACGTCCGCAGGTCGGCTCGCTGGTCGGCGGCCGCCTTGGTCGCCTTGTCCTGCTGGACCTCAGCGGCCGCCTGCTGCCGGTCGGCCAGCGACTCCTGCCGGTCGGTGAGGTCGTCACCGGCCTCCTTCAGGTCGTCGCCGCCGGCCTCGAGCGCGTCCTGGCGTTTCTTCAGCCGGTCGGTGGCGCGGTCGACCGCCTGTTGCTGCTGCAGCTGGCTGACGGGCAGCTCGAGCTGGGCGATCTGCTGGGGGCTGGCCTCGCGAGAGTCCTGCGGCCGGACGACGATGTCGCGGGTCTCCCCCTGCAGCTCGACCGAGCCGACCTTGGTCCCGGTCAGGTCGTTCGCGATCAGCTGGCCGACCTGGGAGGAGGTGAAGCCGAGGTCGGCGGCCTTGGTCCGGTCCACCTGGACCTGCAGCAGCGGGCGCTGGTCGGTGAGGTCGCTGCTCACGTCCACCAGCCCCGGGGTGCTGCTGAGCAGCTCCTCGACCCGGGTGGCCGTGGCGCGCAGGTCGCCGGCGTCGTCACCGGTGACGGTGAAGCTGAGGTCGTTGTTGGTGCCGGTGTTGATCGAGCCGAGCTTGACCGTGCCCACGTCCGCCAGCTCGGCGAAGCCCGACTCGAGCTCGGCCTTGGTCGCTTCGTACGCGTCCTCGCTGGTCAGGCTGACGAACATCGACGCCCGGTTGCTGCCGCCCTGGCCGACCGTGGTCAGGTACTCCTTGACGCCCGGGCTGGCCGACAGGACCTGCTCGACCTTCTCCGCCGCGACGCTGGTGGCGCTCAGCCGGGTCCCGACGGGCAGCTCCTGGTCGACCTGCAGGGTCGTCTTGTCGGCGAACGAGGCGAGGAAGTCGGTCTTCAGCAGGGTCGCCGAGGCCATCGTGGCGGCGAACACCAGGACGGCGGCAAGCACCGTCACCAGGGGCCGGCGCAGGGCACCGCGCAACAGCGGGAGGTAGCCGCGCTGCAGCCGGGTGATCCGGTCCTCGTCCTCGGCTGCGCGGCCGGCGGTGGCGTTGCGGCGACCGCCCCGCATGAACCAGTACGCCAGCACCGGCACGATCGTCATCGAGACCAGCAGCGAGGCGGCCAGGGCGATCGCCACGGTGATCGAGAACGGCCGGAACAGCTCGCCGGTGATGCCGGAGACGAGCGCGACCGGCAGGAACACCGCGACCGTGGTCAGGGTGGACGCCGTGACGGCGCCCGCCACCTGGCGTACCGAGGCGACGATGTCCTCAGGCGTCAGCACGTCGGTGGCCAGGGCGCGCCGCTTGATGTTCTCGATCACCACGATCGAGTCGTCGACCACGCGGCCGACGGCCACGGTGAGGGCCGCGAGGGTGAAGATGTTGAGCGAGTAGTCACCGAGCTTGAGCCCGATCAGCGCCACCAGCAGCGACAGCGGGATCGAGAGGGCGGTGATCACCGTCGAGCGGATCGACAGCAGGAAGACCAGGATGATGAGCACCGCGAAGACCAGGCCGAGGCCGCCCTCGATGGCCAGGTCGTGGATCGACTGCTCGATCGAGGGTGCCTGGTCGAAGACGATGCTCGCGCTGGCCGCGGTCCCCAGGGTGGGCGTGAGCGCGGGCAGCTGGTCGCGGATCGTGTGCGAGACGTCGACCGCGTCGGCGTCGCTCTCCTTCAAGACGTTCAGGCTGAGGGCGGGCCGGCCGTCGGACCGGGCGAGGCTGGTGGCCTCGACCGACTCGACCTTGACGGTCGCGAGGGTGCCGAGCGTGACGGCGCCGTCCGGCGCCGGGATCGGCCACGCGGCGACCTGCTTGGCTGTGGTCGGCGTGGAGCCGACCTGGATGGCCAGCTCGGAGCTGCCGCGATAGCTGTTGCCGGCCGGCACGACCAACGCCTGCGCCTGGACGGCCTGGGTGACCGCGGCGGCAGTCACGTCGTACCGGCGCAGCTGCTGCGGACGCAGCGTGACCACCAGCTGCGTGGTGTCCTGCCCGGCCACCTGGACGTCACGGACGCCCTCGACGCCCGACAGCTGCGGCACGGCGATGTCGTTGACCTTGCGGACGAGGCTGACCAGCGAGTCGTCGGACGCGACCGCCAGCACCAGGACGGGGATGTCGTCGGTGCTGCCCGCGACGACGGTGACGTCCACGTCGGCGGGCAGCTCGGTGCCGAGCCCGTCCGCGGCGCTCCGCAGGTCGGCGGTGACCTTGTCGTTGTCGAGCCCGTACGTCCACTCGACGGTGAGCAGGGCCAGGCCGTTCGTCGACACCGAGCTGACCTTGGTCACACCGGACACCCCGCTGATCGCCTGCTCCAACGGCTTGGCGACCTCCTCGGCCACCAGCTCCGGGGCGGTCCCGGGGTAGACCGCGGTCACGGTGGCCGTCGGCACCTGGGTCGAAGGCAGCAGCTCCTGGCGCAGTGACGTGGTGGACAGCACGCCGAAGACCAGGATGGCCAGCGCGATCAAGCCGACGATCAGGCGGTTGGCCAAGCTCAGTCGGGTCAACGAAGTCACCGCAACAGGATGCCGGACACCACCCAACGCCAGAACCGGCCAACCCCGAGCGAGTAGCGTCACGGCCGTGACCGTCCTTGAGACCCGACCCGTGCGCTCCGACGACCTGGACGGACTGGCGCGTCTCTTCGCCACGCAGCGCAGCACCCGCCACTGCTGGTGCATCGCCTTCTGCGTGCCGCGGACCCAGTTCAGTCTCGGCTGGCTGACGGGCGCGAACCGGCGGACCTTCGCTGGCCTCGCGGCGAGGAGCGAACACCCGATGGGGGTCCTGGCGACGGCGGAGGGGCAGCCGGTCGGCTGGGCCGCGGCCGGCCCACGGTCGCGGTACGCCGTCGCCGCCGGTGCGACCAACAGCCCGTTGCGCCATCGAGACCGAGCCGAGGACGAGGCGGTGTGGCTCGTGCCGTGCGTCTTCGTCCGCGCCGGCCACCGCGGTCAGGGCGTCAGCCACGCGCTGGTTCGAGCGGCCGTCGCGCTGGCCGGCGGGGAAGGTGCCGCCGCCATCGAGGGCTGGCCGTTGGTCTCGGCCGCCCGGCGCCCGGCAGAGGCCTTCCTCGGCCGCGAAGAGGTGTTCACAGCGGCGGGTTTTCGACGCGCCGGACCGGCGACGGGCGACCGGGTGCTGATGCGGTTCGCGCTCTCCTAGACTTCCCGCCAGACCGGGGGCCCGACCGCGAGAAAGGCATGACGTGATCAGGATCCGAGCTCTGGTGGCCGCCGGGGTCGCCGCTGCGGTGGTCGGTGGCGCCTGGCTGCTGGTCGTCCCGCAGTCCCCGGACGCGCCGCGGGCCGCCGCACCCGCGTCCGTACCCGGACCGGGAGCAACCACGACCCCGACCAGTCCGGCTCCGGTTTCGGCTCGGCGGGACGGACCTCCGGCCGGCACGGTGGCGATCGCCTCCCGCTACCTCAAGCACTACGACGCCACCCGCGTCGACTGGGACGACGTCCTGGCCCGGGGCCACGCGCTGCCCAAGGCCGACAAGGCGTGCGTCCGCAGCTGGAAGGCGTCCGGCCTCGACCCGCGGATCAACCCCCGACGGGCCGACTACTGGTGCTGGGACGGGCTGGGGGGCCGGGCCTACAAGCCGCAAGGCATCGCTGGTTCGGGCACCACCGAGGGCTACCGGATCCGCAGCCGCTGGGCGTCCAACCGGAACATCATCCTCACCAGCTGGTACTCGAAGGCGGCCGAACCGGGCCTCTTCGCCACCAACACCAAGGGTGAGAGCGTCACCCGGCTGGTGGTGATCGACCTGGACAAGCGCCGGTACAACACGATCGAGCTCGTCCGACCCGACGGGCGGGACCGGCTGCGCCGGCTCAACTCCCACGGCAGCGGCCTCGCCTGGGCGGGTCAGTACCTGTACTCCTCGAGCAAGTCGTGGGTGTGGCTGTACAACGCTGACGACCTGCTCACGATCGACGGCCACTTCGTGCTGCCGGCCGTCGCGCGCTGGTCGGTGTCGGGCAGCGGCGGCGCGTCCAGCATCTCCCTGCACCGCCGGGCCGGCCAGGACCGGCTGACGACGATCACCTACACCAAGACCGGGCCGACCCGGGTGCACGCGTTCGCCCTCGACCGGCACGGTCTGCTCACCGCCGGGCCGACGACCGCCAACCAGCCGCTCGTGCTGACCACCGGCTTCGGGGAGAAGCGTCGCGTCATCCGCAGCATGGGGGCGACCACCCTGGACGGCACGAACTTCCAGGGCGTCGGGACGTGGGGGCGCTACCGCTTCGCAAACTCCTCCGCCCTCCGGCTGGCCGGGCCCAGCAGCCCCCGGGTGGACGCGACCGTCGTCCTGCGCAGCGGCAAGGTCCTGCACCGGTTCCGGCTGCCGGGCGGCAACGTCGAGTCGGTCTACGTCGACCCACGCCGCAAGACCTACGCCAGCGTGACCGAGGACGGCAGCCAGTTCCTCTTCGTGCTGCCGCTGTCGGAGCTGACCAGCCGATGACCCCCGAGCCCTTGACCGAGCTGGGCGTCCTGGGCACCGAGACCGCGCACCCGCGGACCGCGCTGCTGGACACCATGTCGACGGCGGAGCTGCTCGCGGTGATGAACGAGGAGGACCGAGGGGTCCCGCTCGCGGTGGAGCGAGCGCTGCCCGACATCGCGCGGGCCGTCGACGTGATCGTCGCCGCGCGCCGCCGCGACGGTCGGCTGATCTACCTCGGGGCGGGGACCAGTGGCCGGATCGGCCTGCTCGACGCCGTCGAGTGCCCGCCGACCTTCGGCACCGAGCCGGAGGAGGTGATCGGGCTGATCGCCGGCGGTCAGCGCGCGTTCGCGGACGCGGTCGAAGGTGCCGAGGACGACGCCGACCAGGGGGCAGCCGACCTGGCCGCGATCGGGCTGTCTACGCGGGACGTCGTCGTCGGCATCGCCGCGAGCGGTCGGACCCCGTACGTGCTCGGTGGGCTCGCGTACGCCCGCCGGCTCGGGGCGGCCACCGTCTCGCTCGCCAGCAATCCTGCGGCGCCGATCAGCCGGGAGGCCGACGTGGCCATCGAGGTCGTGACCGGGCCGGAGATCCTGACCGGCTCGACCCGGCTCAAGGCCGGCACCGCCCAGAAGCTCGTCTGCAACATGCTGTCCACGGCGAGCATGGTGCAGACCGGCAAGGTCTACGGCAACCTGATGGTCGACCTGCACCCGACCAACGCCAAGCTCGTCGACCGCACCCAGCGGATCGTGGCCGAGGCCACCCGCGCGGACGGCGACGCCGTCCAGGAGGCGGTGCGGGCCGCGGGTGGCCACGCGAAGACCGCGATCGTGATGCTGCTCCGCCGCTGCACGGCCGACGACGCCCGCCGTCGCCTGGCCGAGCGGCACGACAGCGTCCGAGCCGCGGTCGCGCCCTGATCGCGCCGTGAGCTTGGTCGTTTGCCGGCGTTTGACCCACCCTCCTCGACGTTCGGGCGCGTCGGTCGGTGGTTCACTGGACCACCGTTCCCACCGAGACACTGCAACGGCAGCTCTGGGAACGGTTCACCGGCGGCGACATCGCCTACGCACCCCTACTCATCCGGATCGAACAGACCAGCCCCGACTACCAGACGTTCCGGCGCCAGCACGGCATTGGGGAGTCCGACCTATTCCACGTCGCCCACACCTACCTCCGGCGGGCGACCGACACCGAAGGGCCACTCACCTGGCGCCCAGGACTGCTACCAGACCTGACCGCGGTCGGAGCCTCCCCGGACGGCGAGCGACCACCACCTCACGCCGGATCTGGCTGAGCACCACTGCCTTGCCCCGAGAGACGGCCTCGAGCCCCGCCCTCAGGTATTACCGTCCGTCAATGGGTAGGCGGAATTACCTCATCGAAGGTGTCTCTGGCGCTGGTAAGACCTCGGTCTGTGACGAGCTCCGGCGTCGCGGCTTTCAGGCCATTCACGGTGATCGCGAACTCGCATACCAGGGCGATCCTGCAACCGGGGCTCCGGTGGAGGGCCGTACCCACGAGCACCATATGTGGCGGGTGAAGAAGGTCAGAGCCCTGGTCGCGGACCACGCCGAGGCCACGACGTTTTTCTGTGGCGGCTCGCGGAACTTCGCGGACTTCATCAACCTGTTTGATGCCGTCTTCGTTCTGCAGGTCGATCTAGCCACCTTGGGGCGACGGCTCGAACAGCGACAGAAGAACGAGTTCGGCGGACTGCCGTCGGAGCGCCTGCTCATTGAGCGGCTGCACGAGTCGAGAGAGGACACCCCGAACGGCATCAGTATCGACGCCACCGGGCGCTCGCGCACGTTGTCGACGAGATCCTGGACTTGGCAGTCGTGAGCCGGAGCGCACCTGACTAGTCCCGCTCTCGCGTGCGGGCGGACGATCCCGAGGCCCGGAAGGGTGGCCGTTTCGAGTGCGGGGGGCTGAGTGGTCGTGGCGCGCTGTTGTTCCGAACGGTCCCCGGCGAATACTGTTAGAATCCTGCCGCCCTTACCGACGCGCCGATGATTGTCGTTACCCGGCCCCACGGAAGCCGATGAACCATGCGGGTAGTCTCCGATCGCTCCCACGAAGCGTCGAAGGCATCTCGCTGGGGGCACAATTTTACCCTGTCTGCTATGTGTCGTTGAGGCGGTTCTACGTCGGTGCGCGGAGATCGAGCGGTGAAGACACCCTTTTCGATGATCGACACGGTGGCGCGATCGGTGTGCGGCCACGGTGTCGTGCGGACCACCTCGCTGGCGGGCGGCGGGATGAACGAGACCTATCGCGCGGAACTCGCGTCCGGACGCGTCGTCGTGGTCCGGATCGCGCACCAGGATGCGCCGTGGTTCGGAGACGAGGCGCACCTGATGACGCAAGCGCGTGCGGCGGGCGTGCCGACGCCGGAGGTCTTCGGTCTCGAACACCGCGAGTACGGCGACGACGTGTTGTCCTTCTCGGTACAGGAGTTGCTTCCCGGCCGATCGCTGGATGAAATTCTTCCGCTGCTGTCGGACCACGACGTCGAACAGCTGCTCCTAGACGCGGGCGAGAAGATGGCGCGCGTGCACAGCGTGGTCCCCGACGGGGAGCATGGCATCCCGCACCCATTGCGCCATCCCGAGAGCCACACCGTCGCGGCTGTGTCACGAAGCCTTGGAGAGACGTTCGGACCGGCCGCGGCTGCCACGGTCGAACGCGGCGCCGACTTCTTGTGCGAGGCGATCGCAGTCGGCGTGCCCTCGCTCTCCGCGCTGGGTCAAGGAGACTTCCTCCCCAAGAACCTGCTGGTGGACGAGGGGGCCATCGTCGGGGTGCTCGACTGGGAGTTCGCAGGGCCTGCTTCGCCCGCGTTCGATCTCGCCCGTTGGGAGGTAACTGCCGGCGAGCCGCTAGACGACCAGATCGATGTGCTCCGTCGCGGGTACGAACGAATCACGAGTCCCAAGGAGGCGGCCGACGACTGGACAGCGGCTTTCGCGATCGACTGGTCGCTCGAGCTGCTCGCGTGGAAGAACCCGGCCTCGCAGGCGCAGATCCGACGCTGCATTGAGGTCATCGACCGTTTCGCCAGACGCTGAGACCACTCGAGCGGGCGTACCGGCCCGGCGAGCGGCGCCGTCTGCTCCAGCTGGTGAGCACTCGCCGACTGGCGTCTCTCTAAGGATGATCCTGGCATCGGGGCCGCTGCTCGTACGGCCGGACCGGTCGTACGGCCGCAGCCTTGGCTGCAGCGCGGCGGCGGGTTCGCCTCGGCGCACGTAAGTCGTCGTTCACGACCGACGGGAGGCTGATGAAGACACTGCTGACCATGGACGACCCAGGACCGGGCGTGTGCGGCAGCGAGGTGTACGCGGTGAAGCTGGCACAGGCTCTCGCGGGGGCTGGTCTCCCGGTCGACCTGCTGGTCGACTGTCTGAACAACAGCCTGGGCCCAGTCGCCGGCAAATCCAAGCGACCAGAACGACCTGTGGAGGAGGTCTTTCGCAGCCTTCCGGGCTTCGTCAAGCCCCTAGGCCGGTCGCGGGAGCAGGTCACCGTCGTCCACCGCGCCTCGTTGCCCGATTACCGGGTTATCAACGTGCACGGCACCGGACAGCAGGCATTCTTGGCCGTGGCGAGCGGGCGCCCCACGGTCGTGACCGTCCACGGGTACGACCGGCGTCGGCTCGATCATCCGGTCTTGAGATCGCAGGCGACGCTCGTCGCCGTGGGGCGAGAACAGGCGACAGAACTCGAACGCGACGGCTTCCGCGTCCGCGCCATCATCCCTCCGGGTGTTGATCTCACTCGGTTCTGTCCCGGTCCCGCCGACGAGTCGGCGCTCGACATCCCGCCAGGCGCCAAAGTCATCCTCCATGTCGGGCAGCTGATACCCCGGAAGAACGTCAAGCTGCTCCTTCGCGCCGCGCGGCGGGTCCGGCGCAGTGTCGAGCTGGTCGTCGTTGTGATCGGGGACGGCCCGCTGCTTCCGGCTCTTCGAGCGCTGGCGGAACAACTCGAGATCGGTCCCCAGATCCGTTTCGTCCCGCACGTCCCCCACGACGCACTCGTCTCCTACTACCGTCGCGCCGACGCGACCGTCGTCCCCTCTCTGGCCGAAAGCTTTTCGCTCGTCAGCCTTGAGGCCATGTCCTGCGGCAGCCCGCTGATCGTGTCCCATGCCGTCGGTGAGATTGTCCGCGAGTTCAGCGGGATCGGGGTCTTCGACCCCCGCTCCGAGTCACAGCTCGCTGACGCCATCGTCTCGGTCCTCGACCACGAGCCTGACGGCGTTGATCCGGCCCGTCTCGCTGAATTCGACTGGACGAAGGTTGCCCTTCGGTACGCAGCCCTGTTCGCGACTCTGGACGGTTAGGCCGCCCATCAGGTGGCCATCATCCGACCCCGGGATCGCGACCCCCGGACGCCCCTGTGCTAGATGGTATGAGCGAGGCCTAAGCCAGGCCTAAGCCTGGCCTAAGCCCGCCCTACCGTCTAGGCGAGATCGACTTCGGACACTGAGAGCGCGGTGTTCGTCGTGTCCGACTGCACGCCGAGCTCCTCGCCCGGGGCGGCCAGCTGGTCGGAGCCGTCCGTACGGCTCCGACCTACCGGCTCTGGGCGCTGCCGACGGTGCCGGCCAAGCCCGGGCTGATCCGGGTGGCCGCCGACGGCTCGGCCGTGGTCGGGGAACGGTGGCGGCTGCCGGCGGCCGGCTTCGGCTGCTTCGTGGCCGGGCTGCCGGCCCCGATGACCATCGGCTCGGTCGAGCTCGCCGACGGCAGCCGACGACCCGGCTTCCTGGTGGAGCCCTACGCCACCGCCGGTGCCCGGGACATCACCGCGTACGGCGGCTGGCGCGCCTACCTGGCCGCCAACGGCGCGTACGCCGACCTGGGTCAGCCCAGCGTCGAGGTGTCGATGACGAACCGGTAGCGGACGTCGCTGGCGACGACGCGCTCCCAGGCCTCGTTGATCTGGTCGGCCGCGATGACCTCGATCTCAGCGCCCAGGCCGTGCTCGGCGCAGAAGTCGAGCATCTGCTGGGTCTCGGGGATGCCGCCGATGCTGGAGCCGGCGAGGCTCCGGCGCCCGGGCAGCAGCGAGAACGCCTTGAGCGACATCGGGTGCTCGGGGGCGCCGACCTCGACCAGCGTGCCGTCCACGGCCAGCAGACCCATGTAGGCGTCCAGGTCCAGGTTGGCCGAGACGGTGTTGACGATCAGGTCGAACTGGCCCTTGAGCTGCTCGAAGGTGTCGGGGTCGCTGGTGGCGTAGTAGGCGTCGGCGCCGAGCCGTAGCCCGTCCTCCTGCTTCTTCAGCGACTGGCTGAGCACGGTGACCTCGGCGCCCATGGCGTGGGCGATCTTGACGCCCATGTGGCCGAGCCCGCCGAGACCGACGATGGCCACCTTCTTGCCCGGGCCGGCGTTCCAGTGGTTCAGCGGCGAGAAGAGGGTGATTCCGGCGCAGAGCAGCGGGGCCGCGGCGTCCAGCTCGATGCCCTCGGGGATCTTGAGGGCGAAGTCCTGGTCGACGACGATGTGGGTGGAGTAGCCGCCGGCGGTGGGGAGGCCGTCGCGGCCGGTGCTGCCGTAGGTGCCGATGTTGCCGTTCAGGCAGTACTGCTCGAGGCCCTTGAGGCAGCTGTCGCACTCACGGCAGGAGTCGACCAGACAGCCGACCCCGACCCGGTCCCCGACGGTGTGCTTGTCTACCTCCGAGCCGACCTCGGCGACGAGGCCGGCGATCTCGTGGCCGACGACGATGGGCCAGCCCGCGTCCCCCCACTCACCGCGCGCGGTGTGGATGTCGGAGTGGCAGATGCCGGCGAACTTGATGTCGATCAGGATCTCGCGCGGACCGACGTCGCGGCGCTCGATGGTGGTGGGCTCGAGCGGCGCGGTGGCGCTCGGGGCGGCGTAGGCGTGGACGGTTCTCATGGGTGTCTCCTTGATCGGGGTGGACGTGGCGGCTCGGCCGGCACTCATCCGGTGGACGGGTGGTTCTCGTGAGCGTTGGCGAGGGGACGGTCAGCCCGTGTCGACACCCTTGGGTGAGGGGCGCCAGCGCCTCGCGACGTCTTCGGCCGCCGCGTCAGCTCTCTCTACCGCGGCCTGCCTGTGCTCCCGACTCTACCCGGGCTCACGAGGGTGCCGCGCGGGTCTCGGCCCGGGTGCTGGTCCACGAGTCCAGCAGGTCGAGCGCATGGGCGGTCGCCGAGGCGGGTTCGGCGGCGTACAGGGTGAGGGTCAGGCCGGGCTCGGAGACCATGTCGACGCTCTCGTAGGCGAGGTCGAGGTCCCCGACGACCGCGTGGTGGAAGCGTTTGCTCCCGGCGCCGTGCAGGCGGACGTCGTGGATGCCCCAGCGGCGGCGGAAGTCGTCGCTGCGGGTGGACAGCTCCCCGACCAGGTCCTGCAGGTCCCGGTCGTAGGCGTCGCGGCCGGCTTCGGTGTGCAGGATCGCGACGCAGATGTCAGCCGCCTGGTCCCAGTCGGGGTAGAAGTCGTGGGCGGCGTCCAGGTGCAGGAACGTGAACCGGGCGAAGTTCGGCACTGCGCCGACGGCGGCCTCGTAGAGGCTGTCGTGCAGGGCGCGGCCGAGGTGGTTGACGGCGAGCAGGTCCATCCGGCCGTTGCGGACGATCGCCGGGGCGGTGAACCGGTCGAGGACCCACTGCAGGGTCGGCCGTGGCGTCCAGCGGGGACTGGGTCGTCGACGGGGCCGCATGCCGGCGCTGGTGCCGTCGGCGGCGTGCACGAGGTGGAAGAGGTGGGCCCGCTCGGAGTCGTCGAGCGCCAAGGCGCGGGCGATGGCGTCGAGGACCGACACCGACACCCCGGCGAGGTTGCCGCGCTCGAGCCGGGAGTAGTACTCGATGCTGACCCCGGCCAGCGCCGCGACCTCACCGCGGCGCAGACCGGGTACGCGGCGGAGCCCGCTCGTCGGCAGCCCCAGCTGCTCCGGGGTGATCTTGGCTCGGCGCGAGATGAGGAACTCGCGGACCTCGGCTCGGTTGTCCACGGGCTCGACGCTACGGCGCCGCGCGAGCGGCTGGGAGGCCCTGTCAGTACACCTCGCGGCAGGGCCTCCCACGCGCGCGTGGTTAGCGGTTGACTGGTCCCGTGCCTCACGAGACGACGACCACCCCGCACCTGGGGTACAACCCGGAGTGCGAGTACCTGGGCGACGGACCAGCCCCGGCCGCCGACCCGGACCAGCGGCGGGCCCGGGTCACGTCCGGCCTGGTGGCGACGGTGGTGTTCCTGACCGCCATCGCCCCGCTGGCGACCGACATGTACGTGCCGGCCTTCCCGCGGGTCGCCCGCGACCTGTCCTCGTCGGCGACCCAGGTGCAGCTGACCCTGACGACCTTCTTCGTCGGGATGGCCCTCGGTCAGCTGGTCGGCGGCCCGGTCTCGGACCAGCGGGGTCGGCGGCGGCCGCTGCTGGCCGCCGTCGTGGTGATGACGCTGGCCTCGGTCGTCTGCGCGCTGGCCCCGACGATCTGGGTGATGATGGCGGCCCGGCTGGTGCAGGGCTTTGCCGGCGGTTGGGCGATGGTGATCGGCCGAGCCGTGATCGTCGACCTGGCCACGGGCGCGCAGCTGGTCCGGGTGCTGAACGTGATCGCCGCCGTCGGCGGGATCGCCCCCGTCGTCGGGCCACTGCTCGGCGCGGTGATCCTGCAGCTGTCCCACTGGCGGGTCTCGTTCTGGGTCGTGGGCGCGCTCGGGCTGGCGATGGTCGTGGCCGTGCTGGTCGCGGTGCCGGAGACGCTGCCGCCCGAGCGTCGGCACGCCGGCGGGCTCCGGGCCTTCGGCGGCGCCGCCCGACAGCTGCTGCGAAACCGACACTACGTCGGGTATCTCGTGGTCAGCGGGTCCGCGATGGGGGCGCTGTTCGCCTACGTCGCTACCTCGGCGTTCGTGCTGCAGTCGATGAACGGGCTGACCCCGATCGCCTACTCGGTCGACTTCGCCGCCAACGCGGGCGGGATGACCCTGGCTGCCCTCGCCGCCGCCCGACTGGCCGGTCGGGTCGCCACCCGGACGTTGATCCTCGGCGGCCAGGTCGCCGCCCTCGCCGCCGGGCTGGCGATGCTGGTCGGTGCGCTCTGGTTCGACACGCCGCTCGTGGTGGCCCTGGTCAGCTTCTTCGTGCTGATGACCGCGCAGGGGCTGATCGGGCCGAACGGCGGCGCGCTCGCCTCGGCGGAGGTACCTGAGCACCCGGGCACCGGCTCGGCGCTGCTCGGCTTCGTCCAGTGGGTCGCGGCCGGCACGATCGCCCCGATCGCGGGCTTGGGTGGCGAGGACACGGCGGTCCCGATGGCCGTCCTGATGGTGGCCGGAGCGGCGGCCTCCATGGTCGGCCTGCTGGTCCTGGCCCGTCCCCGACCCCGCCTCGACCGGTGAGCTCAGGCCGAGGAGCTCAGGCCGCCAGCACCGCGGCCGGCTGAGCGACCAGGAGCTCGGCCGGTCCGCGGATCACCGTCCCGTTGCGTCGCCGCAACCGGCCCGCCCGTTGCAGCCGGGGGAACCGTTCGACCAGCCGCTGGACCGCGACGACGGCCTCGAGCCGGGCGAGCGGCGCACCCAGGCAGTAGTGGATGCCGGCGGAGAAGCCGAGGTGCTCGGCCCCGCCGGTCCGGGCAGAGTCGAAGCGGGTCAGGTCGAAGGTGTCCGGGTCGTCGAAGGCCGCCGGGTCGCGGTTGGCCCCGGCGAGGAACAGCATCACCATCGCGCCCTTCGGGACCGCGACGCCGGCCAGCTCCACGTCGGTCGTCGGTGCCCGGAAGGTGCGCTGGACGGGCGCGTCCCAGCGCAGCGTCTCCTCGACGGCGGCCGCGGCCAGCGACGGGTCCTCGACCACGGCCTGCCACTGGTCGGGGCGGTCGAGCAGCGCGAGCACCGTGTTGCCGATCAGGTTGACGGTCGTCTCGAAGCCCGCGAGCAGCAGCAGCATGCACAGCGGGGCGAGCTCGGCAGGATCGAGCTGGTCGCCCTCGCTGGCCAGCAGCCGGCTGACCAGGTCGTCGCCGGGTTCGCGCCGCCGGTGCTCGAACACCTGCGTCATCACCCGCGTCAGCTGACGGTTGGCCTCGATCAGCCGCACCACGTGGGCGACGGACTGAGGACCCGACAGCGCGCTGCCGATGGTCGCGCCGTACCGGGCGAAGGCCGCGCTGTTGGCCGCCGGTACGCCCAGCAGGTCGGTGATCACCGCGATCGGCAGCGGCGACGCGAGCCCGGACACCAGGTCGAACGGCCCCTCGCGCGGCGCGGCGTCCAGCAGCCCGTCCACCACCGCCTCGATCCGGCTCCGGGTGCCCGCCAGCGCGCGGGGCGTGAAGGCCGGGGCGGCGAGCCGGCGGAGCCGGGTGTGGTCGGGCGGGTCGAGCTCCAGCAGCGACATCTGCCCGTCGCCGCGGTTCAGCGCGCCCTCGGCCTGCACCCCGAACCGTCGGTCGCGCAGCACCTCGCGGCAGACGCGATGACTCGCGGTCTGGAAGCCGATCATCGGGCTGGGGATCACCTCACCCCGGGCGCGGACCTCGGCGTACAGGGCGTACGGGTCCCGGTGGCCCTCGGCGAGCTGCAGCCGGGCGAACGGGTCCCGGCCCACGTATCCGTGCCAGGCCGTCGCCGACCGCACCACCACGAGCTCCCGCACCAGCGACACGACGACGTTCATCGACCCTCCCGACTCGGCGCAGCCCGGTCGTGCGCCCCTCCCGCCCCAGTGTGCTCCCGCTCGCGCAGGTCCCGTGTCCGTTGGTCTCGCCGGGACCAACGTCCCGCCCAACGATGGACGTTCGACCCTACGAGCGCGGTCCTCAGGCGGGCAGAGTGAGGAGTGGGCCAGGTCGGCCGGGTGCGCACCGCGAGCGCGCGTCCCGGGCAGCAGCAGGGGGTGGCCTCACCCGTGCCCCTCTCTTTCCCGGAGAACCCATGACGCCGCGCCCCTACTCGATCGCCTGGACGGCGACCGCCGTCACCGTTCTCGGGCTCGGGACCTTCATCAGCCTGTTGGTACTGCCGGCGGGCAACGTGCTGAGCATGACGGTCGGGGTGCTCGCCCTGACCTACCTCGGCGAGCGGCTGACCGGATCCGGCTTGACCCCGGAGCAGCTCGAGCGCCTGCTCCTGCGGCTGGTCATCGGACTCGGCGCCTGCCTCGGCATTGTCGGCCTGGTGCACCTGCTGGGACCGGGAGCCGTGCCGCCGCTGGTGCTGCTGGCGGCGGTCTCCCCCCAGGTCATCGCGATGGCCGCTCGGTACGGCCGGGTCGCCCGGTCCCGGATCACGGGTTCCGCAGCGACCGCGCCGACAGCCGCGTCTCTGGCCCGCGTTGGCCTCCGGGTGCCGGACGCCGTCCGTACGGTCGATCCGTCGTGGACCGACGCTGAGCTCTGCCAGGCCTGGCGGCTCAGCTTCCTGGCTCTGGAACGCTGCGACGACCTCGACCGGGTCACCCAGCTGGTCGAGGCACGCCAGGGCTATCTCGACGAGCTGGAACGCCGGCACCCGGTCGGCTTTGCGCGCTGGCTCTACGTCGGCGCCCGCCCCGCCAGCGACCCCAGCCGCTACCTCACCGACACGAAGGCGACCTCCGTTCCGAACACGTGAGGGTGTCCATCGGCTTCTGGTCGTCTGGGTGGAGCCACCCACGGGAGTAGCCAACCGTCCTTGAGCGTCAAACGCCTGCTGCGACAGACGTCAGGCGGTGTCCTTTCACCACCGCAGGGTTCGGGAACGCTTCGTGGCGCTCGATGTCGGTCAGCCACACTTCGTTCGGCGCGCCGGCGGTGAACTCGTGGGTGACGCGGCCGTGTTCGTCGACGACGCCCAGCAGGTCGTCGTGGACCGGCGGGCCCGGCTTGCCACCCTTGCCCGGCGCCGGTGCTGGGAGGCGAACACCCCTGCGGTCGAGCAGAGCCGCCACTCCCGGTTCTCCGAGGCGGTGATGTCGACGTCGCGGAGCTCGTCGGTGAGGAACCGGTAGCCCAGTGTCGGGTCGTCTTCGTGGAGGTCGAGCAATGCGTCAATGACGTGCGCGTCGTCCCTGTCGCGCTGGCTGACCGGGTCGGCCAGCCACTTGTCGTACCCCTGCCTCGACAGGCCCAGCACCCTGCACGCCACCGCGACCGGCACCCTGATCGGGGCGCCGGTCGCGGCCATCTCACGGGCAAGCGGGAAGACTATCCTCGACGTCGGCCGTCTTCATCCAGTTCCACGGGCAGCCTTCGGAGATCCCGAAGTCCTTCGCGATCTGCTTCAACGGAGCGGAGCCCTTGCGGGCCACGGCCACGACGACCTCGCGGAACTCCTGGGGTACAGAGCCCAGCTGTGGCAGATCGAGACGTGAGCCTCCCAGCCCGTCTCGACTCGGTATCGTCAGCGTCATGACCCCGCCTGGTCCAGTCAAGGTGAGCGTGGTGATGGCCACCTACAACAGCGGCACCCGGCTGGCCAAGACGGTGCGCTCCTTGCTCCGGCAAAGTCTTCACGAGGACGAGTACGAGCTGGTGTTCGTCGACGATGGCTCCACCGACACCACCGTCGCGTACTGCCGCAGCCTGGCCGAGCGCCACCACAACGTCCAGGTGCACAGCATTGAACGGAGCGGTTGGCCCGGTCGACCCCGAAATGTGGGCGTCAAGCACGCCCGCGGCGAGTACGTGTTGTTCGTCGACCATGACGACTATCTCTTTCCCGAGGCGCTCGAGCGGATGTACACGTACGCGAAGCAGAACCGCTCGGATGTGCTCCTGGGGAAGGAAGTCGTCAAGGGCGGTGCGACCGCCGGCTGGACGAC
Organism: uncultured Friedmanniella sp.; assembly: GCF_964244005.1. Lineage (GTDB taxonomy): Bacteria > Actinomycetota > Actinomycetes > Propionibacteriales > Propionibacteriaceae > Microlunatus. Next base: position 31,288 of record NZ_CAXTHG010000015.1, read on the forward strand.
GTGGAAGGCCAACCAGCCCGTGGTCGAACAGCTCAACCAGTCGCTCTTGCAGCTCCTCACCCCACACAAGCTCTACCGTCGGCAGTTCCTCCTCGACCACGACGTGAGCTTCCCCGAGGGCCGGGTCCGGCTGGAGGACTACGCGTTCAACGCTCAGGTCTTCGCCCGAGCCGCGCGGATCAGCGTCCTCGCGGACTATCCCTGCTACCAGTGGGTCATTCATCCGGGTAACGCGCACAGTCAGGGTCTGCACAAGGACGCGTACTGGAACTCCTTCCGCACCTCGCTGCAGCCGGCGCTGGAGCTTCCTGGCCCGGCGCGTGACCAGCTGCTGCTGCGCTGGTACCGAGGACGCGTCCTCCGCCGGGTCGGCACCAGCTTTGCGTCAGCGTCACCGAGGCGGCGAGCAGCCTTGATGGCGGACTTGGGCGGGGTGCTCGACCTGTTTCCGGAGTCGTTGGACGCCAAGCTCGCGGCGGCGGACCAGACCAGGTCGGCGCTGCTGCGCGCCGGCGCCCAGGAGACCCTGGTGACGCTGGCCCACCTGGACCGCGGGATGACACTCCGGCTCGACGACATCCGCTACCGACGAGGAGTCCGAGGGCTGGCCGTACGCGCCGAGGCCACCGTCTGCGATGCCGCCGGCCATCCGGTGCCGTTCGAGAGCGGCCCGGTCGGGCTGCGGCGCTCGCTGCCCGAGGATCTCAACCAACACCTGGTACGCCACCTCGACCTGTCGTCGGAGCTGGCGAGCTCGGTGGTGGAGGTGTCGGTCCGAGGCCGGCGCTCCGGAGTCGAGTGGGCCGTTCCCGGGCACGGTCGAGCCCGTTTCGTCCCACACGGGGCTCAGAGCCACCTGGTCGTCTCGGTGGCGGCGGTGATCCAACCGAGCCGCGTCGCCTTCGGTCAACGGTTGGCCCCTGACACCTGGCGGATATGGCTGCGGGCCGACCTGCTCGGATTCCAGCTGCGGACCCGGATACGCAGACCTGACCGGTCCAAGCCCGCCACCATGCTGGCCCGCGGCGACTTCACGGTCGCCCGACCTGGCCGGCCGGGTGCCACGATCCTGCGAGCAACTCGGAGGCTGGCTCGGCGGCTACGCCACCGCGGTCGCACCTGAGCCGATTCAGCTGGCGGCCGAGACCATCCGCATCCGTTCGACGTATCCCGGTACGGATCCCACGCCGTCCGTGATGTGCTGACGGCATGCTCACCGTCATCGTCCTCGACGCCGGGACGACGACGCGTTCGCCACCTGGTACGCCGCGCTGAGCGCCGGCGCCGCCCACGGACGGTACGCGCCGCTCGTGGTGTCGCCGACCGCCCTGCGCCGCCAGCTCACCGACCAGAGCCGGGCCGTCCGCACCGCGTTCGGGGTCTTCGACGGTGCCGTCTGTCTCGGGACGGCCGTGCTCGAGCGCGACACGGAGCAGAACACCCACCTCGGCGAGGTGGACGTCAACGTCGTCCCCGAGCAGCGCCGGCTAGGGCTGGGCAGCCGGCTGTTGACCGCGGCCCTCGAGCAGGCCGACGCGGCGGGACTGACCACGCTGACCGGTGAGGTCAACGCCGCCGACCCGACGTCGCCAGGACTGGGGTTCGCGGCCGCGCAGGGCTTCGGAACCGTCCACACCGAGCTCCGGCTCGTGCTCGACCTGCCCGTACACGACGACCGGTTGGACAAGCTCAGCCGCAGCACCCGTGCTGCTGAGCACGGCTATCGAGTCACCAGCTGGTGCGGTCCCACCCCGAAGGAGCACCTGGAGACGCTGGCGGCGTTACGGACCGGGATGAACGCCGACGTTCCCGCGGGCGAGCTCGATGCCGATCCGGAGGTGGTGACGGCCGCCTCACTGGCCGCACGCGACGAGCGGCTGGCTGCTCGCGGCTATCTCTCGGTCGTCGGACTGGCGACGGCGCCCGACGGCCGCGCGGCGGGCTACAGCCAGGTGCTCGTCCACGGCGACGACCCGACCAACGCCGTCCAGGACGACACCTACGTCCTGGCCGCCCACCGTGGCCGGCGGATCGGCACGCTGCTCAAAGCGACAGTGCTAGCCGTGCTTCAGCACCGGGCACCGCAGGTGCGGCACCTGCACACCTGGACCGACGAGCTCAACAGTCCGATGCAGGTGATCAACGCCGCGTTCGGGTTCCGACCGGTCGAGGTGATGCACCAGGTCCAGCGCGGGGGCCGCGGCTAGCCTGATCGTCTGCCCGACCGGGCTCAACTCGAGGAGCACCCATGCGTCTGTCCACCCGTAACCAGCTGAAGGGCACCGTCGCCGCCATCGAGGTGGGCTCGGTGATGACCATCGTCAAGATCGACCTGGACGGCGGCCAGCAGGTGACCGCATCGGTGACCCGCGACGGCGTCGAGGAGCTCGGGCTGACCGTCGGCGCCCCGGTTACCGCGCTGATCAAGGCCACCGAGGTCATGCTGGGCGTCGAGGACTAAGCCTCACGCTCGATGGACCGACAGAGTGTGAGTTTGTGTCCCGACATCAGGACACACACTTACACTCTGTGCCTCAGGCGGGGTCGGGCACGCTGCCGACGCCCCAGATGTGGTGGGCGTGCAGCCGGTGGCTGAGCTCGCGCAGCGCGTGGGTGTGCAGCAGCACCGTCCGGGCCCCGGTGCCGGAACCGAAAGCGCCGTGGATGTAGGGGTACGCCGGCGAGCCGTCCCAGCGCAGCTCGACCAGGACAGCCGTCGCCGACAGCGGGCTGGTCGGGGCCGGCGCGGTCGCCGCACCGGCGAGGTCCAGGTCGGCGGCGGTGATGGTGTCGGGCCGGTACTGACGTAAGAGCTCGTTCAGCTCGGCGATCTGGTCCATCTCGACGGTGTGGGTGGTCGGGTCTACGCGGTGCATGACTTGAGCCTGACGGGCGGCTGCGGCCGCACCAGGGACCAACGTCCCGACCTGAGCGACCTTCGGGCACTGGGCGGCCGAACCTCCTCAGCGTTGGCTGGAGTACGACCGTCTTCACTCGTCGCACGAAGGGGAACCCTGTGACCATCCCGATGCCGACCACCACCCGAGCGGCGTCCTCGGACGAGCTGGAGCTGATCGACCGTTACTGGCGGGCCGCCAACTACCTGTCCGTCGGCCAGATCTACCTGTTGGACAACCCACTGCTCCGCGAGCCGCTCGCAGCTGAGCACGTCAAGCCGCGACTGCTCGGGCACTGGGGCACCACGCCGGGGCTCAACCTGGTCTACGCGCACCTCAACCGGGTGATCAAGAGCCGGGACCTGAACGCCCTCTACGTCACGGGTCCGGGCCACGGCGGGCCGGGCCTGGTGGCCAACGCGTACCTGGAGGGCACCTACTCCGAGGTGTACGCGCCGATCAGCCGGGACGAGGACGGGATGCGGGCCCTGTTCCGCCAGTTCTCCTTCCCTGGCGGCATTCCCAGCCACGTGGCGCCGGAGACCCCCGGGTCGATCCACGAGGGCGGCGAGCTCGGCTACGCACTGGTGCACGCGTTCGGAGCGGCGTTCGACAACCCCGACCTGGTCGTGGCCTGTGTCATCGGCGACGGCGAGGCCGAGACCGGCCCGCTCGCGGCGAGCTGGCACTCGAACAAGTTCCTCAACCCGGTCACCGACGGCGCCGTGCTGCCGATCCTGCACCTCAACGGCTACAAGATCGCCAACCCCACCGTGCTCGCGCGGATCCCCGAGGACGAGCTGAACGCCTTGATGCGGGGTTACGGCTACGAGCCGTTCCTGGTCAGTGGTTCCGATCCCGCGGCGGTGCACGAAGAGCTGGCGGCGACCCTGGACACCGTGCTGGACCGGATCGCCGCGATCCAGGAGGAGTTCCGGGACGCCCCGTACGCACTGGGCGTCGGCTCCAGCGCTCCCGCACGACCACGCTGGCCGATGATCATCCTGCGGACGCCGAAGGGCTGGACCGGGCCCGCCGTGGTCGACGGACTGCCCGTGGAGGGCACGTTCCGCTCCCACCAGGTGCCGCTCGCCGCCACCCGGACCAACCCGGAGCACCGCGCCCAGCTCGAGACCTGGCTGCGCAGCTATCGCCCCGAGGAGCTGTTCGACGCCACCGGCCGGCTGGTGCCTGAGCTGGCCGCGCTCGCCCCCGTCGGCGACCGGCGGATGAGCGCCAACCCGCACGCCAACGGCGGTCGGCTGCTGCGCGACCTCTCGATGCCCGACTTCCGCGACTACGCCGTCGCCGTCGAGCACCCGGCGACGACCGAGAGCGAGGCGACCAAGGAGATGGGCGCCTTCCTCCGCGACATCATCACCCGCAACCCCGACCAGTTCCGGGTGATGGGACCGGACGAGACCGCCTCCAACCGGCTGCAGCTGGTGTTCGAGGCGACCGACCGGGCCTGGGACGCCGAGACGCTGCCCGGGGACGTCCACCTCAGCCCCGACGGCCGGGTGATGGAGGTGCTGTCGGAGCACCTGTGCCAGGGCTGGCTCGAGGGCTATCTGCTCACCGGCCGGCACGGGCTGTTCAACTGCTACGAGGCGTTCATCCACATCGTCGACTCGATGTTCAACCAGCACGCCAAGTGGCTGAAGACGACCCGGCACATCCCGTGGCGGGCGCCGATCGCCTCCCTCAACTACCTGCTGTCCTCCCACGTCTGGCGCCAGGACCACAACGGCCTGTCCCACCAGGATCCCGGCTTCATCGACCACGTGGTCAACAAGAAGTCCGAGATCGTCCGGGTCTACCTGCCGCCGGACACCAACACGCTGCTCTCGGTCACCGACCACTGCCTGCGCAGCCGGCACTACGTCAACGTGATCGTGGCCGGCAAGCAGTCTGCCCTGACCTACCTGGCGATGCCCGAGGCGATCGCCCACTGCACCCGCGGGCTGGGCATCTGGCCCTGGGCGGGCACCTCCGACGGCGAGCCGGACGTCGTCCTCGCCTGCGCCGGGGACACCCCGACCCTGGAGACCGTGGCCGCGGCCGCGCTGCTGCGTGAGCACCTGCCTGAGCTGGCCGTCCGGGTGGTCAACGTGGTCGACCTGATGCGGCTGGAACCAGAGACCGAGCACCCGCACGGGCTGTCCGACCGCGACTTCGACGCGCTGTTCACCACCGACAAGCCGGTGATCTTCGCCTACCACGGCTATCCATCGCTGATCCACCGGCTGACCTACCGCCGGCACGGGCACGCCAACATCCACGTCCGCGGGTACCAGGAGGAAGGCACCACGACGACCCCGTTCGACATGGTGATGATGAACGACCTCGACCGCTTCACCCTGGTGATGGACGTGATCGACCGAGTGCCCTCCCTCGGCAGCCGGGCCGCCACGCTGCGCCAGCAGATGGCCGACGCCCGGCTCGCCGCTCGCGCCTACACCCGCGAGCACGGCGAGGACGACCCGGCCATCACCGGCTGGACCTGGCCGCAGGCCTGATAGCGAGCCCTCGACAGCCGCGAACGGAAGACGTTGCGACATGGTGCCCCGAGTACGCGGCACCATGTCGCACGATCTTCGAGGCTGTCCGCTGATCCTGTCGAAGGGCTGGCGGTCAGGCCCCAGCCTCCGCCGACAGAGCGTATGAGAAGACCACCCGCGCGGGCACCTGACCGGCCAGCACCTCCGTGATCGCCTGGTTGACCTCTTCCAGCGGCCGGGTCTGCGCGATCACCCGGGTCTTGCCCGCCGCGTGCAGGGCGAAGACCTCGGCCAGGTCCTGCCGCGTCCCGACGATCGAGCCCAGGACCGACAGTCCCTTGACCACGGTCTCGAAGATCGGCACGCTCATCGCCGCACCGTCGGCCGGCATCGCCACGCAGACCAGCCGCCCGCCCCGGCGTAGCGAGGCGAAGGCCTGCTCGAAGACGCGGGTCGAGGCGGCCAGCACGAGGGCGACATCGAGACCGCCCAGGTCGGCCAGCGCCGCCACCGGGTCGGTCGTCCCGGCGTTGACCAGGTGGTCGGCGCCGAGCTCGGCGGCGAGGTCGAGCTTGGGCTGCTCGATGTCGATCGCGACCACCGACGCGCCCATGATCCGGGCGTACTGGACGGCCAGGTGGCCGAGGCCGCCGATGCCGAAGATGCCGACCCGCTCGGTCGGGCTGACCTGGGCCACCTTGAGCGCCTTGTAAGTGGTCACCCCCGCGCAGCTCAACGGCGCCGCGTCGGTCGGGCTGACCCCGTCCGGAACCGGGACGACGTAGCGGGCGCTCGCCACCGCGTACTCGGCAAAGGCCCCGTCCACGGAGTAACCGCTGTTCTCCTGCTGCTCGCAGAGCGTCTCACGCCCGTCGACGCAGTAGCGGCAGTCGCCGCACGCCTCCCCCAGCCAGGCGATGGCGACCCGTTCACCGAGCGTCCGGGACGTGACCCCGTCGCCGAGCTGCTCGACGATGCCGACCCCCTCGTGGCCGGGGACGAAGGGCAGGGTGGGCGTCACCGGCCAGTCGCCGCCGGCCGCGTGGATGTCGGTGTGGCAGAGCCCGCAGCACTCGAGCCGGACCAGCACCTGCCCCGCGGCCGGCTTCGGGATCTCGCGCTGCACGACCTCGAGCGGACGGGCGAACTCGGTGACGACTGCTGCCTTCATGGTGGACCTCTCATCGGTCAGCCGCCGGCTGCAGCCCGGTCGGGTCGACCGGGCGTCCCAAGCGGGCTGTTCTGTCCCGAGCGTGGTCGGTCGAGCGGTGGCGGGTGAGGGCCAAAGGTCCCGACCGGGCGGACGGGTGGCCCGGCGACGGCTGGGGTCGGGGCAATGCACCGGGGACCCAGTGGCGCCAGGGACCAAGGGCCCGATGTGGGCGACCTTCGGCCATGGGGACCACCACCTGGTCGGCGTTCGATGGACGTCGTGCGCGACCCCTCTCACTCTCGAAAGGTCTCCGTGACGAACCCGATGCCCACCGCCGTGCGAACGGCCCCTTCTCGCACGCTCGACCCGCGGCCAGCGGTGGTTCCCGCGGTCGTCGTGGCCGTGGACGATGCCGAACCGACCCCGTCAGCCGACCTCCGCATCGCTGTCGCCGAGGCCCGGCGGCGCGGCGCCAGCATCCGCGTGGTGCACGGCTGCGCCACCACCTCCCCCGCCGGCATCATCGGCGCCTCCGTCACCGACGAACGCCTCCGCTACGGCCAGTACGTGCTCACCCAGGCGGTGCGGATCCTGCGCGAGCTCTCCGGTTTCAAGGTCGACATCGCGACGGTGAACTCGAGGGACCTCGGGACCGAGCTGCTCCTCGCCGAGTCCCAGAGCGCCTCACTCGTGGTGGTGCTGCACACCCGGACCTCGCTCGTACGGTCGATGGCGGGCTCGACCGCCGCCGTGGTGGCCGCTCGCGCGCGCTGCCCCGTCCTGGTCGTGCACCCCGGCGACACCGCCGAGATCGGCACCGGGGTCGTCGTGGCCGCCGAGGACCCGGGCGCCAGTACGGCCCTGCTCCGGCTCGCGGCGGCTGAGTCCGTCGGGCGCGGAGCGTCGCTGACGGTCGTACGCCCCTGGCCCGTACCGGACGACCGGTGGGCGGCCGCTCGGGAGCTGAGCCGAGGAGTCAGCTCGGCCGTCGCCGAAGACGTTGCTCACGAAGAGCTCGCCAGGGCCGTTCAGGACCTGGCGGCCGACTTTCCCACCCTGACCGTCCTTAAGCAGCTCGTGTGCGGATCTCCGGTCGAGGTCCTCGTCGCCGCTTCCGCCGACGCCAGCATCCTGGTGCTGGGTCGACCCGAGGACCCCAGCCCCCAGGGCGAGCTCCCCGAGATGGCGGCAGCCTTGCTGTCCCGCGCCCACTGCCCCGTGCTGGTGGTCCAGCCGACCCTGGTCGGCTCGCGGCCGGACACCACGTCCAGCCCGTTCGGCAGCACCCACCCGACTCCTGAACCTCGCTAGCGGCTGAGGGAGGGGAGGACATGCAGCGTCACGCAGACCACGACACGGTCGTCGTCGGCGTCGACGGCTCCCCCGAGGCCGCCGAGGCCCTGCGGTACGCCGCCGCCGCGGCCCGGTCCCGCGGCCTCTGGCTGCTGGTGGTGCACGCCTACGAGCTGCCGCGCCACCCCGGCACCATGTCGACGGCGCTGGTTCTGGCGGCGGCGGCATCGGCGGCTGACCGGGTGGCTGCCGATGCCCTGTCCGGGGTCCGGATCCCCGCAGGCGTACCCGTCCAGACCCTCGTGGAGCGCACCGCGCCGGTGCTGATGCTGCGCCGGCTGAGTGAGCGGGTCGCGCTCCTGGTCCTCGGCCAGCACAGCGCTGACCCGTCGGACCCCCGCTCCTCAGGCCGGTGAGCGCGTGCCTGGCTACGGCCTCGTCGTGTCCGGTGGTGATCGTGCCGGTGCGCCCGAGCAGACCAGCGCCGTCATCGTGGCCGGTCGTGGTCGGACTGGACGGGCGGCCAGGAGCGGCGACCGTCCTCGGCTACGCCTTGACCGAGGCCGAGCGTCGTCGTTCACCACTCGTCGCCCTGCACGCCCTCGCGCCGGGGGCCACCTCCCAGCAACGAGCGACGGAGGCCGAGGGTCTGGACACGGTCCTCACCGACCGCCGCCGAGACCACCCCGGGGTGTCGACGTCGACCCTGGTGGTCGAGGGCGACCTGACCCAGGTCGCCCTCGAGGCGTCCGCGCAGGCTCGGCTGCTCGTGATCGGCCGACCTGTCCGGCACCGCCCGCCGGGAGCCTGTCACGACCCGGCCGCCGAGGAAGTCATCACCCGGCTGTCCTGTCCCCTCATCCCTGTCCCCTCATCGTGGTGCCGCAGGACCGCGCCGACCCCACCGTCAAGCCTGACCGGTCGTGACGGGGCGTGGTCGAAACCGACCCGGGATCGTGAGCGGACCGGGTCCTACGCGGCTTCGGGATGGTCCCGGATGACGAGCACGGGGGAGGACGCGTGCGCGATGACGTACTCGCTGACCGAGCCGAGCAGCATCCCGGCGAAGCCGCCGTGCCCGCGCGAGCCCACCACCAGCAGCTGCGCGCCGTCCGAGGCCTTCACCAGCACGTGCGCGGCATGGCCTTCCAGGACCAGGGGTACGACGTCGACCGGAGCGCCGTCGCCGGCCTCCTTGACGGCGGTCGTCAGGGTGGTCCGGGCGACGTCGGCCCAGTCCACGTCGACGGCGAAGTAGCCGCCGTAGCCGCCGTAGGCGGACTGACCGGGCACCTGCCAGCTCGTCACGGCCTGCACCGCGGCGCCGGTCAGCTCGGCCTGGGCCACCGCCCAGCGCAGGGCGGCGACCGAAGCCGGCGAGCCGTCCACAGCGACGACGATCTGCGGCGTGGAAGTGTGTGGGGACAGGGATGTGTGTGGACAGGGATGTGGGTGTGGTCATGTCAGTCCTCCAGCTCGGGCGGGCGCCGTCGACGCTGGGCGGAGCTGCCCCGCCTCGATGACGCCCGGTACCACCGACGCTAGGAGGCCCACGACTCCAGACCCAGGGACCTACGTCCTGACCGTGCCGTACGGGCTCAGCCCTGCTCCCGCCGACGTCGGACCTCGGACCCGAAGACGGCGGCCTGGGTGCGGCGTTCCATCCCGAGCTTCATCAGGATCGAGGTCACGTAGTTCTTCACGGTCTTCTCGGCCAGGAACATCTCCTCACCGATCTGACGGTTGGTGCAGCCGTCCGCGATCAGGTCGATGATCTCCAGCTCGCGCGGCGTGAGGCCCTTGACGAGCGGGTCCGTGCGGGCCGGTGCCCGTAGCCGGTCCAGCAGCTTCTGGGTGACGGCCGGGTCGAGCAGCGACCGGCCCCGCGCCACCTGGCGGATGTCCTCGAGCAGGGTGGTGCCGACCATCTCCTTCAGCAGATAGCCCGAGGCGCCCGCCATCACCGCGGCGTACAACGCCTCGTCGTCGTCGAAGGAGGTGAGGATCAGGCAGCGGACCTCCGGCAGGCTGGAGCGGATGTCGCGGCAGACGCTGATGCCGCTGCCGTCCGGCAGCCGCTCGTCCAACAGGGCGATGTCGGGTCGGACCGCAGGGATCCGGCGCAGCGCGACCTCGGCCGTCGCCGCCTCGCCGACGACCACCAGGTCCGGGGTGCCGGCGAACAGCCCGACGAGTCCGCGTCGGACGAGCTCGTGGTCGTCGAGGATGAAGACCCGGGTCGGGTCCGCCGTCACAGGGTGATCGGGATGGTCCATGTCAGTCGAAGCCCTCCTTCAGGTGCGGTGTCGATCGTCAGCGAGCCACCGTGCTGGTCGGCGCGCGCGCTGAGGTTGGCCAAGCCACTCCGGCGGGTGGCGGCGCCGGCCCCGCGGCCGTTGTCGCTGACCGTCACGACGAGCAGTCGGCTGTCGACCTGGAGCGTCACCGAGGCTGCCGAGGCGCCCGCGTGCCGGCTGATGTTGGTCATCGCCTCGCGCAGCACCGCCTCCACGTCTCCCAGCACGGCCTCCCCCACGAGCGTGTCGAGCGGGCCGGCCAGGTGCACGTCGGGCCGGAACCCCAGCACCGGGGTGAGCTGGGCGACGAGCTGGCTGACGAGGCGGCGGACCGACGGCACCTGGGACGAAGACTCGCGCAACGCGAAGATCGTGCCGCGGATCTGTCGGATGGTAGCCGTCAGCTCGACGATGATCTGGTTCAGACCGTCGCGGACTGCCGGCTCGTGGCTCTTGTCGACCAGGCTCTGCGCCCCGAGACCGGAGGCGAAGAGCCGCTGGATGACGTGGTCGTGCAGGTCCCGGCCGATCCGGTCGCGGTCCTCGAGCGCGCTGAGGCGCTGCTGGTCGGCGCGCGCCTCGGCCAGCTCGAGGGCGAGCGCCGCCTGCTCGGCGAAGCCGCCGGCCATGTCCACGTCGGCCTGGTCGAAGTCGGCGCGGACGGAGGTGCGGCCCACGACGACCGCGCCGCGCGAGCTCAGGTCCCCGGTCAACGGCAGCGCCATCACCGGACCGCGAGGGACGACGGAGTCGAGGTGGCGGGTCCGCGGATAGTCCTCCGCCACCTTGATCAGGACGCCCTGGCCCTCCTCCATCACCTGCAGGGCCAGGCTGTTCTCGGCCAGGAACCTCGATCCGGTCAGCGACTCCGCACCCAAGCCGGTCGCCACCACGATCTGCAAGAAGTCCGCGTCGTCCTCGCAGGGCAGCACGAGCGTCACCACGTCCGCAGCAGCCAGGCCCTGCACGCTGGCCGCGATGTGGTGGAGGACGTCGAGGCGGTCTCCGGCTCCTGACAACAACTGCCTGGTGATGGTGCTCGACGCCTGTAGCCACTGCTGGCGACGGCCCGACTCCTCGTAGAGCCGGGCGTTCTCGATAGCGATGCCGGCCGTGGCGGCCAATGCGCCGACGAGCCCGACGTCCTCGTCAGTGAAGGCTTGGCCGTCCGTACGGTCGGTCAGGTAGAGGTTGCCGTAGACCACGTCACGGACCCGGACGGGGACGCCGAGAAAACGGCTCATCGGCGGGTGGCCGGGCGGAAACCCGGAGGACCGCGGGTCCTCGGTGATGGCGTCGAGCCGGATCGGGTCTGGGTGGGCGATCACCGCACCCAGGACTCCTCGGCCCTCGGGGAGGTGCCCGATGGCGGTGACCGCGTCCTCGTCCATGCCCGTGTGCACGAACTGCTCGAGCAGACCGTCGGGTCCCAGCACGCCCAGGGCCGCGTAGCGGGCGCCCGCCACCGTGGCGGCTGACTCGACGAGCCGGCGGAGCACCACCGGCAGCGAGAGCTCGCCGACGATGGACTGGTTGGCGACCATCAGGCCGGCGACGCGTCGCTGGGTCGCCTCGGCGATGGCGATGTCCACCAGCTCCGGGGTAGGCCCCTCGCGCGGGTCGACTGGGAGAGCGGGAACGACCGGGGGTCTCGGGCCGAAGTTCGTCATCTGTCCACCACGCTACCCCCGCGTACGCCCCGGTCCGGTCGTCGTCCCTATCCACGGGTCGCCATCGGAACGAGCTGCTCGACGGTCGGATCAGCGCCCAACCGGCGTTGGCAAGGGACCAAGGTCCCGGCCCCACGGACGAACGGTCCTGCTGACCTGACCGCCCGCACCTCAGTCTGGAAGGCAGAGGTCGACGGGCGGCGCCCGAGCACGAGGCGCCAGCCTCGACGGCCCACGAGGACAGGACCGAGCATGGACACCCCGCGAGCCAGCACTGCCTCTACTGCGCGTGCCCCGGTGGTCCACACCCTCAGACCCGAGCAGTGCCGGGAGCGGCTGAGAACGGCCACGGTGGGCCGTGTCGGCTTCGTGACTGCGCTGGGACTCCAGATCATCCCGCTGAACTACCGGCTGGTCGGGGGTGAGATCCTCCTGAGCACCACCCGGAACGGCTCGCTGTCCCAGCTGGCCGAGATCGGAGCGGCTCTCACCTTCGAGGTCGACGAGCACGACAGCGACACGGGCCTGGTCTGGTCCGTCATGGTCCAGGGCTCGGTGGCCAAGGTGCCTCGCGGCACTGCCGGGGGGCGGGCGGCTACCGACCTCGTCGAGTCCTGGCCCGGATCCCAGTTCGCCGAGGCGCTCCGCTTCACCCCCCGCACCTACAGCGGCCGGCTGCTGGAGCACCCGACCCCCTGACGTCGGGCTCGGCTCAGCGACTGACGAGCCCGTCCAGACCCGCGCGCCACAACGTCGCCAACGAATTGTCCGCAGAATATCTGTTCAGTTTGACTTTGCCGCCCGGCCAGCATCTACTCACAAGGGCTGGCACACAGTTGGCTCGAAAGATGACGTAGCCGTTCACGTACGCCGCGGTCATCGGGAGAATTCGTTTCTCCCCCATTCGGGAGCTCATTCCGCTCGGGCGGTGCACCACAGATTGCCGTCCGCCTCGGCCTGTGAACGGCGCCGCACTGCGAAACTCATCGTGCGACGCACGCGTGTTCGACATTCCCCCAATTCCGCTGGCCTCGGCTGAGCGTCATGGACCCTTTTCGGGGAAATCGGGACCGTCTGAGGATGCCGTGGCGACGAGGCCACGGCATTCTCCTACGGTCCGCGGCACGTCCTCTGTCCACGCAGTCCAGCAACGTCAGGCGCCTCTTGTGAGCATTCCCCTCCAGACCGACGTCCACGTCATCGACATCGGCGCACCCGGCTGGTGCTGGTCACGACTCGGGACCACGGGGGAAGGCATCCTCTCCTACGACGGGCCGCGGGGCCGTCAGTCCCTCGCGGTCCCGTACACCGTCACCGGCCGGCAGATCGCCATCCCCTTGGCCTCGTTCAACGACGCCGGCTGGTTGGCCGCCGGGAACGAGACCCGGCTCGAGGTCTCGAGCAGGCCCGGGACCCAGCGGTGGGTCGTCCGCGCCACCGGGATGGCCGAGCGGGACCCCGCCGAACCCGACCGGCTCGCCTACTCGCGCTACGTGCATCCCGCCAACAATCCGGGCAGCAACTCCGCTGCGCTTTCTCGCCGGCTCGTCCTGGTCGCTCCTCGCGTCCGCGGCTTCTACGAGACGACCGTGACGGAGGCGGGATCATGAGCACCGACATCCCCGTCAGGCCTAGCGCCGGCCGGTCCAGCGAGCTCCTGCTCGACCCGCGGGTGCACGGCCGCAGCCGCGTGCCGGGGCCGAAGACGACCGGGTTCCACCTCGGCACCTTCGCGGCTGCCCTGGAGGATCGAGACATCGGCTATCAGTCGTCGCGGTACGCCCTCGACGCCGACGTGCGCATCGTCGATCCCGACAACCCACCGTCGGCGCCCCAGACCGTGCACGGCAGACCCGCGATCCACGCCTGGCTGTTGCACGCCCGCACCCGGGACCTCGACCTGCACGTCACGCGACTGATCGACGGCGGCAACCGCGTCGCCTTCACCGAGCTGTGGCACCACCGCGACGGCACCGCCGTCGTGGCCACCAGTACGGCGGAGATCGAAGCAGGGCTGATCATCAGGCGTCACACGGTGCTCGTCTGGGATCACGACCCGCGCTGAGGCGGAGCGACACGACATGGATCCCGACAGTCACGACGCTGACCTGCGCCGCAGTGTGGCCTCCCTCGGCACCCTGGCCAGCAGCGAGCTCGGCCTCGAGCAGCTGCTCACCCTGGTCGCCCAGTACGCCGTCCAGGCCATCCCTGGTGCGGACGGTTCCGGCCTGACCCTGATCGAGCCGGGCCGGCCGAACACCGTCGTGGCCACCGCTCCCTTCGTGCGCGCCGTCGACGACATCCAGTACGGGCTGATGCAGGGCCCGTGCGTCAGCGCCGCCGCTGACGCCACGACCGTCATCTCAGGATCTCTCGGCGGCGACCAACGCTGGCCCCAGTTCGGCTCGAAGGCTGCTCGGCTCGGCGTGCACAGCGCCATCTCGATCCCGCTGTTGACCAGGGACGGTGTCGTCGCGGCGATGAACGTCTACGCGGCCCCCAAGCATGCGTTCGACGGGCGCGCCGCAGCCCTGGGCGAGGCCTTCGCCGAGCCCGCAGCCGTCGCCGTCCAGAACGCCGCGATCCTGGCGCAGACGCGCCGGCTCGCCGAGCGGCTGCAAGCCGCCCAGGTCAGCCGCGGCATCACCGACCGCGCCGTCGGCATCTTGATGAGCCGGTCGGGCGGCACCGCGCACGAAAGCCTCGAGCTGCTGCGCGCCATCAGCCAGACCGAGCACCGCAAGCTCGACGACGTGGCCCAGCAGTTCATCGACGAGGCCGTCCGCCGCGCACGCCGGCACAAGGACAGGTCCTGAGGGTGGCCTGTCTGCTCCTTCCCCGGTCGACGTCGTGTCAGCTCGTGGGGCGGGTCAGGCGGGATAGAGAGTGACGGCGGTGGCCTTCAGCACGTACCAGGCCTGCTGGCCGGGGTAGAGGTCCAGCTCGCCGACGACGGGGGCGGTCACGTCGGCGAGCAGGACCAGGCCGCTCGCGGTGTGCGCGCGGACCCGGACCTGGTCGTCGCGGGGTTCGAGCTCGGTGACGGTGACGTCGAAGGTGTTGCGGGGACTGCCGTGCGGCGGGCCGGCGTAGACGGCGACGCTGCTGGGGCTGAAGACGGCGATGGCCGGCTCTCCCGGATCGATCGCTCCTGCCCCGCCGTCGGCCCGCACGGTGCCGCAGACGAGCTCGCCACCGGCACTGCGGACCCCGGCCACCTCGGCCGTCCCGGTGACCATGTTCAGTCCGGCGATCCGGGCGGTGAAGGGCGTCCGCGGGTGGCGGATGACGTCGGCGGTCGGCCCGGACTCCACGACCCGGCCGTGGTCCAGCACGATCACCCGATGGGCGAGCAGCAGCGCGTCGAGCAGGTCGTGGGTGACGATCACGGCGGCTCGGTCGGCCAGCACCCGGCGTAGCGTCCGGCGCAGCAAGGGCGCCGCACCGACGTCGAGGGCCGCCATCGGCTCATCGAGCAGCAGCAGCCGTGGCTCAGCGGCCAGAGCGCGGGCGATCGCCACCCGTTGCGCCTGGCCGCCGGAGAGCTGCGCCGGTCGCCGGTCGGCGAACTCGGCCGCCCCGACCTCCTCCAGCCAGCGCATCGCCGCTGCTCGGGCGCGACGGCGGGACTGGCCGGCGGCCCGCGGCCCGAACGCGACGTTGCCGAGCACGCTGAGGTGGGGGAACAGCAACGGGTCCTGGGCGAGCAGGGCGATCCCACGGGCGTGCGGGGGCACCCAGCGCTGGCGACCGGGCGACCGGTCGAACAGCACCTGTCCGTCGAGCTCGGCGCGGCCGGAGTCCGGACGCAGGATCCCCGCCAGCAGACCCAGCAGGGTGGACTTGCCGGCGCCGTTGGGTCCGAGGACGGCCACCCGTTCGCCCGGCTCGAGCCGTAGGTCGACGTCGACGTCGCGAGCGGTCAGCGCGGCGTTCAGCTGCAGGGTCACGGTCGGCGCCTCATCGTCGCGCTCGCGGGCCCGCGGCCAGCCCCACGACGAGGACGGCGATCACCACGAGCACCAGCGACAACGCGACCGCGGCCTCGGCGTCGGACTCGCGCTGCAGGTAGATCTCCAGCGGCAGCGTCCGGGTGACCCCCTGCAGGCTCCCGGCGAAGGTCAGCGTCGCGCCGAACTCCCCCAACGACCGGGCGAAGGAGAGCACGGCCCCCGACAGCAGACCGGGCAGTACCAGCGGCAGGCTCACCCGCAGCAGCACCGCGGTCGGCCGGGCGCCGAGCGTCGCCGCCACGACCTCGTAGCGCTGACCGACGGCCCGCAGGGTGCCTTCGAGACTGACCACCAGGAACGGCAGCGCGACGAACGCCTGCGCGAGCACCACCGCGGTCGTGGAGAAGGCGATCTGGATGCCCAGCACCTCCAGCGTGTGGCCCAGCAGCCCGCGCCGACCGAACGTGTAGAGCAGAGCGATCCCCGCCACCACGGGCGGCAGCACGAGCGGCAGCAGCATCAGCGACCGGACGATCCGCTGCCCCGGGAAGGAGGTCCGGGCCAGCACCAGCGCCATCGGTACCCCCAGCACGAGGCACAGCAGCGTCGAGACGGTCGAGGTCTGCAGGCTCAGCTGCAACGCCGCCCGCGAGGACTCCGACGTGATGAGGGAGAAGAAGCGCGTCCACTCCACCCGCGACGCCATGGCCGCCAGCGGCAGCACGACGAAGGCGGCTCCGAGCGCGGCCGGCACGTAGACCCAGCGCGGGACTCCCGAGTAGACGCCGATGCGCGGACCGCCCGTCAGGGCTTGGCGAACCCGGCGTCGGCGAGCACCTGCTGCCCCTCCGTACCGGTGACCAGCTCGGTGAACTCACGTGCCAGGTCGGCGTTCCTGCTCGCCGTCAGCGAGGCTATCGGGTAGGTGTTGACCGCCTCCTTGGACTCGGGGAAGGTCACCCCGAGCACCTTGTCGCCAGCGCCCTTGACGTCGGTGACGTAGACCAGGCCGGCGTCGGCCTCACCCGTCTGCACCTTGTTCAGCACGTCGGTGACCGCGGACTCCTCGCTGACCGGCTTCAGGGTGGTCTTCGTGGCGGTCTCGATCTTTTCCGCGGCCGCGCCGCACGGGACCTGCGGCGCGCAGACCACGAGCTTGACCCCCGGCTTGGTCAGGTCGGCGAAGGAGCTGATCGTGGCGGGGTTGTCGGGCGGGACGGCGATCTCGAGCGTGTTCGTCGCAAAGTTGACCGGGCTGCCGGCCACGAGGTTGTCGGCGGTCGCGAGGTCCATGTTCTTGGTGTCGGCGGAGGCGAAGACGTCGGCCGGCGCACCCTGCTGCAGCTGGGTCACCAGGTCGGCGGACCCGGCGAAGTTGAAGGTGACTGTGGTGCCCGGGTGGGCCGCCTCGAACTGGGTGCCCAGCGTGGTGAAGGTGTTCTTCAGCGACGCCGCAGCGAAAACGGTCAGGGTCGACGACGAGGCGGCGGCCGACGTGCTGCTGCCGCTTGACGGGGTGGCCGAGGGGGTGGTGTCGGCGCCGCAGCCGGCGAGCCCGGTGAGCAGGGCGGTCGTCGCGGCGAGGGCGGCGAGGGGGCGGTTCATGAATCTCCTGACGGGGACTCGATGATGACGTTCGTCGACTTGATCACGGCGACGGCGACCGAGCCGAGCTCCAGCCCGAGGTCGGTGACGGCTTCGCTCGACAGCAGCGAGACCACCCGGTACGGCCCGCACTGCAGCTCGACCTGGGCCATCACCTTGTCGACGGTGATCTTGGTGACGAGACCGACGAAGCGGTTGCGGGCCGAAGAATCCACCCGCGACGGGTCGGTCATCGGGTTGGCCTGGGCTTGGGCGAAGGTGGCCAGGGCAAACCCGTCGATCACCTTGCGGTTGTGCTCGTCGGTCTCGGCCGGCAGCATGCCGACGTCGATCCATCGGCGGACGGTGTCGTCACTGACGCTGAGGTAGGCCGCCGCATCGCGAATCCGTATTTTCGGCACGGGTGGCACCTTAGCGCACGCATCCACGGTGGTCTCACGGAGACGAACCCTGATTCGTCGGCCCTCCTGCGGACAGCCCGCAGCACGGCTGCAGCGGCCTCAGCAGGACCGACCTCGAGCTGCACCCTTGCTGTACGTCACCGTGATGGTGGCGTCGGCCGGCGCGCCACCCTGGACGAGCGGGTAGAGCCTGGGGGTGCCGGGACCTTGACGACGGTGTCCGGCTTCGCGCCGACCAGCAACGTCGGTGACGACCTTCCGCAGCCCACCGAGGTCCAGCGGTCGGTTGCGCCGGAGGTGGTTGACATCGGTCTGGATGTGCCGGATGGTGGCACTGTCGATGAAGATAATCGGCGCACGTTCAGCTCGGGGACCCGTACCGCCAGTGACGCACTGACAGGCCACTGACCACATCGCGACGGCTGCCGTCGTGGGAGCACACGAGGTCCCTTTGTGAGCTGGTTCCGCCGGCCCTCGCTCGCGTCTGACTCGGCTGCGCCGCGCCGTTTCCGGCAGTGGTGGTGGGCGCTGCTGATCCCGGTGTGCGCGGTGGCTCCCTGGTTCGTGAGCTGGCACGGTCCGGTCGCCAACCCGTCCGCGGATCCGTCCGCGATCATCAAGCAGGCGGTGGCTGCCCA
Organism: uncultured Friedmanniella sp.; assembly: GCF_964244005.1. GTDB lineage: Bacteria > Actinomycetota > Actinomycetes > Propionibacteriales > Propionibacteriaceae > Microlunatus. Next base: position 49,696 of record NZ_CAXTHG010000015.1, read on the forward strand.
GCCGCGCGCTCAGCGCAAGGCGCCCGTCCCGTCGCCGGCCGCGGTCGCCGCGCTGAGCAAGGAGCTGGCCGACCCGGCTGGGCAGGGCTACGACACCCCCGTGTCGGCCAAGGCGGCCGCCGCGGTGAGGACCACGCCGGGCAAGTACCAGAAGGTGGGCCGCATCCGGATCCCTCGGATCGGGCTAAACGTCAGCTACGGCGAAGGCGTCTACGCCAAGGCGCTCGACCATGGGCCGGGGCACTGGCCGGGTACCCCACTGCCCGGTGAGGCCGGCACCTCCGTGTTGTCCGGTCACCGCAACACTCACACCCAGCCGTTCAAGTACCTCAACCTGCTGGAACCCGGGGACAAGATCGTGGTCTCGGTCGGCCAGCACCGCGCCGTGACGTTCCGCGTCCGCGACACCACGATCGTCCGCGAGGCGAAGTACCCGGCGTTCGTCCTCAAGCCGGGCAAAGACCCCGACGCACGGCTGTTGACACTCTTCGCGTGCCATCCCGAGGGCAACCCCGTCTACCGGATCGTGGTCCGAGCGAGCGCAGGCGATGCGCACGCGAAAGGAAAGGGATAGCCCTTCGGCTACTTGCGACAGGCCTGCGCTCGGGGGAGCCGGCAGACGACGGCACGACCAGCACGTTCTGACCCCGATCGAGAGAGGCTTCATGACGCACAGCAACGAGACCCCCGGTACCGACAGAGGGGGAGCCACCAGCTCAGACGAGTCGCCCACCACGTCCGCCCCTTCCGCAGCGGACACTCCCCTCCTGTTCGACGGAGCGCCGGTGATGACCTTCTCCGACGAACACCAGCGCCGCCGCTTCCTCCGCGCTGCTGTCCTGGTCGGGGTGGGGTCCACCCTGGTGGCCGCCTCCCGACACGACGGGCTCGCGCTCGCCGACGCGAAGGCCGACGACCTGGAGATCTTGAACTACGCCTTGACCCTGGAGTACCTGGAGGCCGACTTCTACACCCGCGGGGTCAAGGGCGGCGCTCTGACCGGTCGTGCGCTCGAGCTCGTCAAGCCGATCCGGGACCACGAGCAGAACCACGTCGAGGTGCTGACCAGCACGGTGAAGTCCCTCGGGGGCAAGCCTGCCGCGAAACCGTCCTTCAAGTATCCCGACGGCACCTTCACCAGCAAGAAGAAGTTCCTCACCACCGCCTCCGTCTTCGAGGAGCTGGGCGTGACGGCCTACCACGGGCAGGTGGCGCGGGTGAACGACGGCGACATCCTCGCCGCGGCGGCCTCCATCGCCGGCGTGGAGTCCCGGCACGCCGCGGTCGTCGCCGACCTGCTCGGCGGCAACCCGTTCCCGGCGTCGTTCGAGAAGCACAACACCATGAAAACGGTCCTCAAGGCCGCCGGCCAGTTCATCAAGTCCTGACAGGAGACACCATGATCAACCGTAGAGACCTGATCAGAGGCACCGCCGCGGTCATCCCCGGCGCGATCGCGCTGCAGATGCTGGGCGCCAAGTGGGCGTTCGCCGCCGACGAGTTCAGCGGCGCCACCGACGTCCTCAACTACGCGCTCACCCTCGAGTACCTGGAGGCCGAGTTCTACCGGCAGGGCAACAACGCCGGCCTGCTCAGCGGCAAGTCCAAGGACTATCTGGAAGCCATCCAGAAGGACGAGGAGGCGCACGTGGTGGCGCTGAAGGACACCATCAGCAGTCTCGGCTCCACGCCTGTGGCCGCGCCCGAGGTGGACTTCGGAGCGGCCTTCAAGACGAAGAGCAGCTATCTCGAGACCGCGTACACCTTCGAGAACCTCGGCGTGCAGGCCTACCTGGGTGCGGCGCCGAGCCTGCTGAAGGAGAAGGCGCTGCTCACCGCGGCCGCCAGCATCTTCGGCGTCGAGGCTCGGCACGCCGCCATCCTCGGGATCCTCGGCAAGAAGGCGGCCGAGGGCGGGGTCTACCAGGGCGCCTTCGAGAAGCCGGCGACGCGAGCCAGCGTGCTCAAGGCCGCCAGCCCGTTCATCGTGAAGGCGCAGACTCTCTGACCCTGAGCCTGGCACCCACTAACGTCGTGCCGTGACTGTCGACGAGGCTTCCCGGACCGCCGCCCTGACCTCGGCGCAGGACCACGCCCTCGAGCTGTTCGAGGAGGTGGTCAGCCGCGGCTGGGTACGGCCCGGGCGCGGCGAGCGCGAGCTGAGCGACCAGATCCGCGAGCTGGCGAACGAGCTCTTCGGGGTCCGCCGCTTCTGGCACAAGCGGATCGTCCGCTCGGGGGTCAACACGCTGCAGCCGTACCGGGAGAACCCGCCGGACCGGGTGCTGAGCGCCGACGACATCGTCTTCTTCGACTTCGGGCCGATCTTCGACCAGTTCGAGGCCGACGTCGGCCGGACGTACGTGCTCGGCGACGACCCGGTCAAGCACCGGGTCGCCGCTGACCTGCCGCGGCTGTGGGAGCAGGGCCGCCGACACTTCGTCGACCACCCTGACATCACCGGCGAGGAGCTGTTCGCGCACGTCCTCGGCCTGATCGCCGACGCCGGCTGGGGCCATGGCGCGAGCCACGCCGGGCACCTGGTCGGGGAGTTCCCGCACGAGCGGATCATCGGCGACGAGGTCGACTGCTACATCACCACCGGCAGCCACGCACCGATGCGACGCCTCGACCCCACCGGCCGGCCGTGCCACTGGATCCTCGAGATCCACCTCGTCGACCGCGACCGCGGGTTCGGCGGATTCTTCGAGCAGCTCCTCGACCTCTGAGGTCCGAACGCCCTGCCCGTGGTCGAATGTGTCCCATGGATCCCTGGGAGCGTCAACGGTCACTGGCCCGGACGACGACAGGTTGGGCTGTCGCGAGCCTCGCCGTCGGTGGGATCCTGTCGAGCCGCCGCGACCCCTGGTGGCGCGCGTTCGGTCAGCAGCACCTCGGCTGGGGTGCGGCGGATCTCGGGATCGTCGCCGTCGCGCACCTGCTCCAGGGGCGGCGGATGCGCCGGCTGGCCAACGCGTACGCGCCCGCCGCCCTGGACCGCGAACGGCGCCAGCTGCGGAGGATCCTCCGGGTGAGCGTGGTCGCCGATGCGGCCTACGTCGTGGGCGGAGCGGCCCTCTGGCAGCTCCGCCGGCCCGACCCGCGCGCCGCCGGGGCGGGCGTGGCGATCATGCTGCAGGGCGCCTTCCTGCTGCTCGACGACGGCCTGCACGTCCGCGACCTCTGACCCGCTCGGCCCTCGACAGGCTCGGGACGCGTGCGCTAGATGCTGGCGTAGGTGTCGATCCGGCTGCGTGCGCGGAAGGTGGCGACGACCACCAGGGCGCCGGCGAGTGTGATGGGTAGCCAGCCGATCTCGATGCTCACGGCGACGTCGACGGCGTGCAGCTGGGCGAGCCCGACGAAGAGCGGGATGGGCGCGAGCGCGAGCAGCCAGCCGCTGAGGTGCAGCGGCCACCAGAAGAACTTGTTGATCTCGTCCTGGAACAGCGATGCACCGAACAGCACCGCGACCACCGCCCCGATCTGTTGCAGGCTGGGCCCGAGGTTGAACAACGCCAGGGCGAGCTGGATCTGCGCGGTCGTCGGTCCGGGTTCGTAGCCGGGCAGCCACAGCGGGTCGACGCCCCGGATGAAGGTGGCGGCGGGGAAGAGGGTGGCGTTCTCCTGCGCGAGCTCGGCCGCGTAGCTGATGTAGGGCATCGACAGGTACGGCAGCAGGCTGCCGAGCACGATCAAGGCGGCGACGGTGCCGACGACCGGCAGGATCCGGGCGCGGCTGAAGGTGAAGCCGGTGAACCGGGACGTCCGCCGGCTCGGCGCCGACCCCAGCAGGGGCGGCGGGGTGTCGTCCGCCTGGGGGCGCGTCGGGTCGGCAGTCACTGCGCCCCGGTTTGCGTGTCGTCGCCGGACGGGCTGGTCCCGCGGCCGGGCGGCAGCCCCAGGCTGGGCAGGATCACCGCGTCGACCAGCGACACCATGAACGCGCAGTCGACGGGCTGCTGCAAGATCAACAGCCGGTACGCCGCCATCGACGGGCCGACCAGGGAGATCGTCTCGAGGTCGCAGTCGGCGGAGATCTCGCCCCGGTCCACGGCCCGGCCCATCAGGATCCGCATCGCGGCCGCCCGCGGCTCGACGATCATCGCGTTGGTGACCTCGGCCAGCTCGGGGTTTCGGCTGAGCATCGACATCAGGCCGGCCATGATGCGCAGCTTGCGTTCGCCCTCGGCCAGGGAGTGGGAGCGGATCGAGGCGATCAGGTCACCGCGGAGCCTGCCCGTGTCCGGCAGCTGGTCCTCGCCGCTCTTGAGGCAGGCCACCGCGTCGACGACGAGCTCGGCCTTGCCGGACCAGCGGCGATAGAGGGTGGCCTTGCCCGCCTTGGCGCGGGCCGCGACCAGGTCGAGGGTCATGCCCTCGTAGCCGGTCTCAGCGAGCACGTCCAGGGCGGCCGCCAGGATCTCCGGATCCCGGCTGTGGTCACGCTTGCGGCCAGGTCGGAGGGCCGGGGGCGCCGGCTCAGCGACAGTGCGCTCGATCATGGTCCGGGCCCTCCCGATCACGCAGGTAACTACAGCGTTAATTCGAGACTAACAAGTTTCGATACGACGTGGTACCTCCTAAAGTGTCACCATGTCCTCGGTCTCGGCAACCCCTCGTCGCGCGGCAAACGGCCCGAACGGGCCGTCCGGCCGGTGGTGGACCCTCACCACGGTCGCTCTGGCGCAGCTGATGATCGTCCTCGACTCGACGGTCGTGAACATCGCTCTGCCTTCGGCGCAGACTGACCTCGGCTTCTCCAACGCCGACCGGCAGTGGATCGTCACGGCCTACTCCCTCGCCTTCGGCAGCCTGCTGCTGCTCGGCGGCCGGCTCTCGGACCTGATCGGGCGCAAGATCACCTTCGTCGTCGGCCTGGTCGGCTTTGCCGTGGCGTCGGCGCTGGGCGGTGCAGCGGACAGCTTCGGCACCCTCGTGGGAGCCCGCGCGCTGCAGGGCGCGTTCGGGGCCCTGCTCGCGCCGACCGCGCTGGCCGTCCTGACCACCACTTTCGTCATCCCCAGGGAGCGGGCCCGCGCGTTCGGCGTCTTCGGCGCCATCGCCGGCGCCGGTGGCGCGGTCGGGCTGCTGCTCGGCGGCGTCCTGACCGAGAACTTCAGCTGGCGCTGGACCCTCTACATCAACGTCGCGATCGCGGTCGTGGCCGTGCTCGGCGCCCTGATCTTCGTCACCCCGGGCGACCGCACCGGCCCGCGGCCCAAGCTCGACGTCCCGGGGACGCTGCTCGTCTCCGGCGCCCTCTTCTCCCTCGTCTACGGCTTCTCCAACGCCGAGACCGACGGCTGGGGCGCCACGCTCACCTGGGGGCTGCTGGCGGCCGCCGGCGTCCTGCTCGTCGCGTTCGTGCTCTGGCAGCGCCGGGCGTCACACCCGCTGCTGCCGCTGACCATCGTGCTGGACCGCAACCGCGGTGCGGCGTACAGCTCGGTGCTGATCGCCGGCGCGGGGATGTTCGGCATCTTCTTGTTCGTCACCTACTTCCTGCAGTCGTCGCTGGGCTACACCCCGATCAGGACCGGGATCGCCTTCCTGCCGATGATCGCGATGCTGGTGCTCGCCGCCCAGCTGTCGACCAACCTGCTCGCGCCCCGGCTCGGGCCGAAGATCATGGTCCCGTTCGGCATGGTCCTGGGCTGCGCCGGGATGCTCTACCTCACCCGGCTCGACCTGGACAGCACCTACGCGGCGAACGTGCTGCCGCCGCTGATGATCCTGGGCTTCGCGATGGGGTCGATCATGCCTGCGTCGATGCAGACCGCCACCCTGGGCGTGGAGCGGCAGTTCGCCGGCGTCGCGTCAGCCATGGTCAACACCAGCCAGCAGGTCGGCGGCTCGATCGGCACCGCCCTGCTCAACACGCTCGCGGCCAGCGCGACCATGACCTACCTCGCCGAACACCGGCCGACGACCCCCGCCGTCGCGGCTGAGGCGGCCGTGCACAGCTACGCCGTGGCGTACGCCTGGGGCGCCAGCTTCTTCGCCTTCGGCGCGGTGCTCGCGGCGTGTCTGTTCCGGCGCCGCGGTCAGGGGCTGTCGCTGGGGAGCCCCGTTGAGCCGGCGGCCGCGCAGGTCGAGCAGCGCGAGCCGGTCGCGGTTCACCAGTAAGCCGGAGAAAGTGCCCACGCGCGCGGCAGTCGACTTGATCTGGCGCAGCGCGTGAGGGACGGTGGAAACCAGCGTCACACCCATCCTCCCGAACACATCTGAGGTCACTCTTCTCCATGTCAGAAAACGAACGCACCGAGCAGGTCGACAACACGACCCGCGAAGCCCACATGAACGACGAGCAGGCGGCCGGCTGCCCGGTCGGCTTCGGCCGGATCAGCCACCCCACCGAGGGCGGCAACAGCAACCAGCGGTGGTGGCCGCGGTCGCTCAACCTGGCGGTGCTGCGCAAGCACGGTGCGTCCTCGGACCCGATGGACGCCGACTACCACTACGGCACGGCGTTCGCGAGCGTCGACCTCGACGAGCTCCGGCGTGACGTCGGCGAGGTGATGACCACCTCCCAGCCCTGGTGGCCCGCCGACTTCGGCCACTACGGCCCCTTCTTCATCCGGATGGCCTGGCACAGCGCCGGTACCTACCGGGTGACCGACGGTCGCGGCGGCGCCGGGGCGGGCATGCAGCGCTTCGCCCCGCTCAACAGCTGGCCCGACAACGCCAGCCTCGACAAGGCCAGGCGGCTGCTGTGGCCGGTCAAGCAGAAGTACGGCGCCCGGCTGTCCTGGGCCGACCTGATCATCTTCACCGGCAACTGTGCGCTGGAGTCGATGGGCCTGCCGACGTTCGGCTTCGCCGGCGGCCGCAAGGACGTGTGGGAGCCCGACCAGGACGTCTACTGGGGCCCTGAGGACACCTGGCTGGGTGACGAGCGCTACACCGGCGACCGCGAGCTCGAGCAGCCGCTCGCCGCGGTCCAGATGGGCCTGATCTACGTCAACCCCGAGGGACCCAACGGCAACCCGGACCCGGCGGCGTCGGCCCACGACATCCGCGACACGTTCGCCCGGATGGCGATGAACGACGAGGAGACCTTCGCCCTGATCGCCGGCGGCCACACGTTCGGCAAGACCCACGGTGCCGCCGACCCGCAGCAGTATGTGGGTCCGGAGCCCGAGGGCGCCGAGATCGAGCAGCAGGGCCTCGGCTGGTTCAACAGCTTTGGCACCGGCCGGGGTCGCGACACCATCACCAGCGGCATCGAGGTCACCTGGACCTCCACCCCGACCCGGTGGAGCAACAGCTACCTGGAGAACCTGTACGGCCTGGCCTGGGAGCTCACCAAGGGCCCGGGCGGCGCCTGGCAGTGGCAGCCCACGAACGGCGCGGCGGCCAACACCGTGCCCGACCCCGAGGACGGCTCGCTGACGCGGTCGCCGACGATGCTCACCACCGACATCGCGCTCAAGGTCGACCCGATCTACGCCGAGATCGGCCAACGGTTCCTGGCCAATCCCGACGTCTTCGCCGACGCGTTCGCGCGGGCCTGGTTCAAGCTCACCCACCGCGACATGGGCCCGATCCAGCGCTACCTCGGCCCTGAGGTGCCGCAGGAGGCGCTGATCTGGCAGGACCGGGTCCCCGACGTCGACCACCCCCTGGTCACCGCCGAGGACGTGGCCGCGCTCAAGCAGCAGGTGCTGGCCACGGGGCTCAGCGTCCCCCGCCTGGTCGCGACCGCGTGGGCGTCGGCCTCGACGTTCCGCAGCAGCGACAAGCGCGGCGGGGCCAACGGCGCCCGGGTGCGGCTCGAGCCGCAGAACGGCTGGGAGGTCAACGAGCCCGAGGAGCTCCACCGGGCCCTGCAGGCGCTCGAGGGGGTGCGGGCCGAGTTCAACGCGGCCGGACCGACGAAGATCTCCCTCGCCGACCTGATCGTCCTGGCCGGCGACGCGGCGGTGGAGAAGGCGGCCGTCGACGGCGGTCACCCGGTCCAGCTGCCGTTCACGCCCGGCCGGACCGACGCGTCGCCGGAGCAGACCGACGTCGAGTCGTTCGTGCCGCTGGAGCCGACGGCGGACGGGTTCCGCAACTTCCTGGGCAAGGGCCACCGGCTGCCGGCGGAGTACCTGTTGGTGGACCGCGCCAACCTGATCGGCCTCAGCGCGCCCGAGATGACCGTCCTGGTGGGCGGGCTGCGGGTGCTCGGCGCCAACTCCGGCGGCTCCACGCATGGTCAGCTGACGACGCGGGTCGGGACCCTGACGAACGACTTCTTCGTCAACCTGCTCGCCTTCGGCACCGACTGGAAGCCGGTCGAGGGCGACCCGGGAACCTACACCGGTCACGACTCCGCCACCGGTGCGGTGAGGTGGACCGGAACCCGGAACGACCTGCTGTTCGGGTCCAACTCCGAGCTGCGCGCCGTGGCCGAGGTCTACGCCAGCGACGACGCCGCGGCGAAGTTCGTCCGGGACTTCGCTGCCGCCTGGACCAAGGTGATGATGGCCGACCGGTACGACCTCGTCTGAGGCCGACCCTCAAGACTTGTGTGGAGAAACCTCTCGACTACGCGGGGTTTCTCCACACACGATCTGAGATCAGTCGGCTCGGAGGTTGCGTTCCCACTTCTCCTCGACCCGTCCCCAACGCCAGACGGCGAGGGCGACGGCCCAGGTGAGGACGAAGAGTCCGACGATGACGAACCCGACCTCGTTGAGGTCGAGGTGGGCCACCGCGGCCAGCGGGCCGGTGGTGATGCCGACCCGGTCCGTCAGGATCGAGAGCAGCTCGATCGTGCCGATGATCAGGGCCACCGCGACCGACAGGCCGGTCACAGTGATGTTGTAGTAGACCTTGCGGACGGGCCGCGAAAAGGCCCAGCCGTACGCGAAGTTCATGAAGCAGCCGTCGATGGTGTCGAGCAGGCTCATCCCGGCCGCGAACAGGACCGGCAGCGTCAAGACGGCGTACCAGGGCAGGCTGAACGCGGCCGCGCCGCCGGCCAGCACGAGCAGCCCCACCTCGGTCGCCGTGTCGAAGCCCAGGCCGAAGAGGACGCCCACCGGGTACATGTGCCACGGCTGCCGGACCGCCTTGGTGACGCCGGAGAGAAAGCGGTTCATCAGGCCACGGTTGGCCAGCTGTGCCTCCAGGGCTGCCTCGTCCAGCTCGCCGTGCCGCATCCGCCGGAACACCTTGACGATGCCGACGAGGATGACCAGGTTGAGGATGCCGATCAGGTAGAGGAACGTGCCCGACACCGCCGTACCGACCACGCCGGTCACCCGCTGCAGGATCGACGAGTCGTCCTCGACCTGACCAGCCAGCGCGCGGACGCCGAGGGCCAGCAGGCCGACGAGCACGAAGACGATCGTGGAGTGGCCGAGGGAGAACCAGAAGCCGACTGACACCGGACGTTTGCCCTCGGCCATCAGTGAACGGGTGGTGTTGTCGATGGCGGCGATGTGGTCGGCGTCGAACGCGTGCCGCATCCCCAGCGTGTACGCGGTGAGGCCCAGTCCGATCCCGAAGACTCCGGTGGTGCTGACCTGGTAGTTCGCCGGGGCGACCAGCCCGACCAGGACGCCCCAGCCGACGACGTGCAGCAGCGCCACGAAACCCGCCATCGCGATCACTGAGCGCCACTCCTGACGGCTCAGCAAGCGCCGGAGCCGGGTCAGCCGGCCGACCGGCAAGCCCTTGCTGCGCTGCTCTGCCATCGGGTCCCCGCTCAGCTGCTTGACTCTTGCCCACGGGCACCTGCCCTAGATGCGACGCTATCGCATCTGGTGCGGCGTCCCGCGAGGCTCCCCCGAGCCGCGCCGGCGGGCGACCGAGCCTTTCGGGTCCGTCGGACCGCCTCGTCGACCGCGGTGAGGTTCCCTTCCGCCCCCGGAGAGCTCACGGGGTGACCACGAGCGGCCGGACCGGCCGCCGCATCCATCGGCCGCCAGCGGTGGGAATGACCTCGTGCCCGTACTCCCCACCCCTCCGGCTGACCTCGACGCCGTCACCGCCTGGGTCGGTGAGCACCTCGGTGACCTGACGCTGGAGGGTCCCGACGCGATCGCGGCCGGCGGCTTCGCGGGCGGTCAGGCCGCGGCGGACGCCGCACTGGCTCAGCTCGACATCACCGGGTACGCCCGCAAGCGCAGCACGGTGCTGCCCGAGTCCCAACGCGGGGCGAGCCGGATGTCGCCGTACATCCGGCACGGACTGCTCACCTTGCCCCAGGTCTGGGCTCGGGTGTCCGACGCCCCCGACCAGGACCGGAAGCGCTACCGGGACGAGCTGCTCTGGCAGGAGTACGCCCGCCACCTCTACGCCCGGACCGGACCGGCGCTCGGTCGGGCCCTGCGCCGCGACCAGCCCCGCTCCTCGACCTGGACGCGTGAGCCGTGGCCGGCCGAGATGGCCTGCCTGGAGTCGGTGGTCAGTGAGCTGCACCACGACGGCTGGGTGGTCAACCAGACCCGGATGTGGCTCGCGTCGCAGTGGGCTGTCCGGGCCGGGGCCGACTGGCGCGACGGTGAGCAGGAGATGTTCGCGCACCTGCTCGACGGGTCGCGGGCGGCCAACCGGCTCGGCTGGCAGTGGACGACGGGGACGGGCAGCGGCAAGGCGTACGGCTTCAGCCGGTGGCAGGTCGAGAAGCGAGCCCCGCAGCTGTGTCGTCGGTGCCCCCTGCGGCAGGCCTGCCCGATCCAGGACTGGCCGGACGCCGACCTCGGGCCGGCGGTCGACGGTCCCGACCTCGGCACTGGTCCGACTCCGGCCGGTCCCGTGGAGGTGGAGGGCGGGGGCGGGGAGGTCACCTGGCTGACGGCGGAGTCGCTGGGGACCGGCGACCCCGCCCTGGCAGCCGAGCCCGACCGGCCCGCGGTGTTCGTCTTCGACGAGCCACTGCTGAGTCGGCTGCGGCTGTCGGGCAAACGGCTGGTCTTCTTGGCCGAGACCCTCGGCGAGCTGGCGCAGGCCCGGCCGCTCGAGGTACGGCGCGGCTCGCCGGTGACCGAGCTGGCGGGATACCGGCTGGCGACGACGTACGCGCCGGTCCCTGGCTGGGCCGCCCGGGCCGCCCAGCTCACCGTGGCCGAGCTGCACCCCTGGCCGTGGCTGCGTCGGCCGGGCAACGCCTCGCTGCGCTCCTACAGCGCGTGGGTCTCCGGCGGTGCGCGCCGCCGCTAGGGGGGTGGTGCACCAGCCCACGCAACCCCTTCGGGGCCCTCGACCATCTCGGGACGCGTAGATCCGGCGTCCGCCGGACAACGCAGGCAGACTGGTCCCATGTCCCAGCAGACCGACGGCAGTGCGCGGGTGGCGGCGGCGGTCGCGCTGCTGCGCAGCCGGCACGAACGGGTGACGCCGGCCCGGCTCGCCGTGCTCGGCGTGCTCGACCGGACCGACGAGCACCTCGGCGCCGAGGACGTCGTCACCCGGGCGGCCGAGCGGGCGCCGCACGTGCACCGGGCGACCGTCTACCGGGCGCTGGCCACCCTCGGCGACCTGGGGCTGGTCGCCCACATCCACCTCGGCGGTACGGCCACCGTCTACCACCTGACGGTCCCAGAGCCCGCAGCCGGCGACGCCAGGCCGCACGTCCACCTGCAGTGCACCCGGTGCGGGACCGTCCTGGACGCCCCAGCCGACACGATGACGGCTCTGCAGCAGCGGCTGGAGGAGGAGTTCCGGTTCCGGCTCGACCCCGGCCACAGCGCGCTGCTCGGAGTCTGTGCCCCCTGTCGCTCCACCGCCGGCTGACCAGCCCTACGATCCGGCTATGCCCACCCCCACCACCGTCCGCCGGACCGGCTCCATCGCCGCCCCGGTCGAAGCGGTCTTCGAGGCGACGCTGTCGTTGCCCCTCCCCCAGCTCTACGCCCGCCGGTACGGCCCGATGCCGCCGATCGTCGAGGTCCGCGACCAGCAGGGTGCGTGGGAGACGATCGGCCAGACCCGGGTCTTCGTCACCGCCGACGGGGGCACGATGCGGGAGGAGATGCTCACCCTCGACCCCCCGCGTGAGTTCAGCAACCGGCTCACCGTGCTGTCCGGACCGTTCAAGCCGGTAGTAAGGGCGATCGAGGAGTCCTGGAGCTTCCGGGCGGTCGGCGCCACGACCGAGGCCACCTGGGAGTGGAACCTCCACGCCCGGTCGGCCCCCGCCCGGCTGCTGGTCCCGCTCGTCGGACGCCTCTGGCGGGGTTACGCCGGCGGGGTGCTCGCCCAGCTGTCGGAGGAGGTCGGCCGGCCGTAGCCACCAACGTGATCAGGCCGGGCGCACCTCGAACGTCGTGCCCAGCTCGGCGGTCGAGTCGCCACCCACCCAGACGTCGAAGGTGGACGGGTCGAGCACGAAGTCGCGGACGGCCGCGTTCCAGTAGCGCCGGTGCTCCGGACCGACCGGGAAGGTGAGGGTGCGGGACTCCCCGGCCGCCAGCGTGACCCGGGAGAAGCCCTTCAGCTCGCGGATCGGCCGGGAGGCGGTGCCGTAGCGCTGGTGCAGGTAGAGCTGCACCACCTCGTCGGCTTCCCGCTCGCCGCTGTTGGTGACCTGGACCGAGACGGTGACCGTCTCCTCCGGACCGACGGTGTCGCGGTCCACGCTGAGGTTGGCGTAGGCGAAGGTCGAGTACGCGAGCCCGTGACCGAAGGGGAACAGGGGCGTGCTCGCCTCGTCCCAGTAGCGCTGGCCCTGCTTCTGCGGGTCGTGGGAGACGGTGTGGCTGTAGATCATCGGCACCTGGCCGACGGTCCGCGGCCACGTGAACGGCAGCTTGCCTCCCGGCGAGACGTCGCCGACGAGCAGGTTCGCGGCGGCGGTCCCGCCCTGGCTGCCGGGGTACCAGAGGTCGAGGATCGCCGGTACGTGCTCGGTGGCCCAGCGGAGGTCGAGCGGGCGGCCGTTCAGCACCACCAGCACCACCGGCGTGCCGGTCGCGACGACGGCCTGCAGCAGCTCGAGCTGGCCGGCCGGCAGGTCGAGTGAGGACCGGGACGAGTTCTCCCCGATCATGTTCTGCCACTCCCCCACCACGACGACGGCCACGTCGGCCGCCCGGGCCAGCTCGACGGCCCGCAGTTGCTCGGCCTCGTCGTCGAAGTCCTCGGGGTCCTCGGGGGCGTTGCCGGGGAACATGTCGAAGAGCGAGGGGAAAGAGCGCTGACCGGGGCGGACGCCCGGCGCGTAGCCGACCGCGACCGAATCGCCCAGCTTGTGCTGCAACCCTTCGAGGACCGTGACCGTCTCCTCGAGGTCGAAGTCGAAGACCCACGGACCGAGGGTGTCCCGCTTGGAGTCCGCCATCGGCCCGATCAGCGCCACCGAGCCCAGGGCGGTGGGGTCGAGCGGCAGCAGCCCGCCCTCGTTGCGCAGCAGCACCGCCGACCGCTCCGCCGCCGTCCGGGCGACCTTGCGGTGCTCAGGGTCGGCGAGCACGGTGCGGGCCCGCTCCTCGTCCACGTAGGGGTCGTCGAGCAGGCCGAGCCGGATCTTGGCCTCGAGGATCCGGCGGACGCTGGTGTCCAGCGCTTCCAGCGCCACTGCGCCCGACTCGACCGCCTCGGGCAGGTGCGCGTACGCCGGGTCGACGATCGCCATCTCCATGTCGACGCCGACGGTCACCGCACGGACGCCCGCGTCGGTCGGGTCGGCGGCAAAGCCGTGCGTGTGCAGGTCGCGGACGGCGTTCGCGTCGCTGACCACGAAACCCGTGAAGCCGAAGGTGTCGCGCAGGATCTCGGTGAAGAGCCAGCGGTTACCGGCCGCCGGCACACCGTTGAGGTCCATGTAGGCGGTCATCACGTTGCGGGCGCCGGCGTCGATGGCCGCCTGGAACGGCGGGAAGACGACGTTCCACAGCTCGGCGTCGGAGATGTTCGACTCGTCGTAGTCACGGCCGCCGAGGGCGTAGCCGTAGCCGGCGAAGTGCTTGGGTCCGGCAATGACGCGGTCGGCGGTGCCGAGCGCCGGGCCCTGGAACCCCCGTACCTGCGCCGCAGCGACCGCGGCCCCCAGGAACGGGTCCTCGCCGGCGCCCTCGATGATCCGGCCCCAGCGCGGGTCGCGGGCGATGTCGACCATCGGCGCGAACGACCAGTGGATGCCGACAGCCCGTGCCTCGCGCGCGGCGACTGCCTGGCCCCGCTCGATGGTCGCGGGGTCCCAGGAGGCCGCCAGCGCGATCGGCACCGGCAGAATGGTCCGCAGCCCGTGGATGACGTCGAAACCGAAGAGCGCCGGGATGCCCAACCGGTGGCCCTCGACGGTCAGCCGCTGCAGCCGGTTGCTCTCAGCCGGGTCGGTGACGAAGAGCAGCGAGCCCACCTCGCCCCGGCTCAGGGCCGACTCGACGATCGCCCCCTGGGCCGGCGTGCCGTCGGCCATCGCCTCGCCCGGTGCTCCGAAGTAGAAGTACTGGGTGAGCTGGCCGGCCTTCTCGGCCGTGGTCAGCTGCGCGAGCAGCTCCTCGACCCGTTCCTTGACCTGCTCGTCACTGATCTGGTCCTGCGCGTCGACCATGGTTCCTCCTCCGGCCACCCTGCCGGTGTGCCTTCTGCCGTGACCGCTCTGACCCGGCCCAGTCTCCCGGACGGGTCCCGGGCCGACGCGGGCGGTCCTCTGTGGCTATCGTGCCGCTGGTGCAGACCGCGTAGCACGCTGCCGATGATGCTGCCGGCGGCAGCTCGGGCTGGCCGGAACTGTCGGAGGGTCCACCTAGCCTGTGCGGATGGCGAAGGTAAAGGCGCAACCCACCCCGGCTCCCCACGACCTCTACCCCGGGCTGCAGCCTGAGCGGGTGCAGCTGCTCAACGACGACCCGGTCCGCGAGGACGGGCACTACGTCCTGTACTGGATGCAGCAGTCCCAGCGGAGCGAGCTCAACCACGCCCTCGAGTACGCCATCCATCGGGCGAACGAGCTCGAGCAGCCCCTGCTCGTGGCGTTCGGTCTGATGGACGGCTATCCCGAGGCGAACCTGCGGCACTACCACTTCCTGCTGCAGGGGCTGGCCGACGTCGAAGCCGCGCTGGCCAAGCGGTCGGTGCCGTTCGTCGTGCAGCGGGGCGCCCCGGACGAGGTGGCGCTGCGGCTCGCCGCCGACGCGGCGCTGGTGGTGTGCGACCGCGGCTATCTGCGGCCGCAGCGACAGTGGCGCGAGCACGTGGCCGCGGCGGCCGGCTGCGCGGTCGTCCAGGTCGAGAGCGACGTGGTGGTGCCGGTCGAGCTGGCCAGCGACCACCAGGAGCACGCCGCCCGCACCATCCGGCCGAAGATCACCCGCCACCTGGACCGCTTTCTCGTCGACCTGCCGCAGACGAAGCTGAAGGACACCGCTGCACCTGAGGTCGAGGGTGAGGATCTGTCCGACCTGGACACGCTGCTCCTTAGTCTTGACCTCGACCACACGGTGCGACCCGTACCGCTGTTCACCGGCGGGACGTCCGCGGCGACGGCGGTGCTGCAGAGATTTCTGCGCGACCAGTTCGCCGACTACGCCGCCAACCGCAACCAGCCGCAGACCGACCACGTGTCGCACATGAGCAAGTACCTGCACTTCGGCCAGATCTCCCCCATCGCCATCGCGCTGGCCATCAGCGAGCAGGGCGAGGACGAGAACGTCTCGACCTACCTCGAGGAGCTGATCGTCCGGCGCGAGCTGCCGATGAACTTCGTCTACCACCAGCCCGACTACGACCAGTACTCGTGCCTGCCGGCCTGGGCGCGGACCACCTTGGCCGAGCACGCGGGCGACCCGCGCGAGCCCGGCTACACCGCCCGCGAGCTCGAGGACGCGGCGACCGACGACCCGTACTGGAACGCGGCCATGACCGAGATGAAGGAGCTCGGCTACCTCCACAACCACATGCGCATGTACTGGGGCAAGAAGATCCTGGAGTGGTCGGCGACCCCGGAAGAGGCGTACGCGACCACGCTGCGGCTCAACAACACCTACTTCCTGGACGGACGCGACGCCAACTCCTTCGCCAACGTCGCCTGGGTCTACGGCCAGCACGACCGCGGCTGGGGCGAGCGCGCCGTCTTCGGCAAGACCCGGTCGATGACCGCCGGCGGGCTCGAACGCAAGACCGACCCGAAGGCGTACGTGGCCAAGGTCGAGCGCGAGGTCGAGGAGGTCCGCCGGGCGGCGAACGCCTGAGCGCGGCGGCGGGCGGGCCGTGGTTGAGCGCGGCCCGGCGACGCCGTTTGCTGTGCGTTGGCCTGGGCAGCGTACGATCACCCATCCGTCCGATCCGTGGCGGGACGTCCCGATCCCGACGGCGGAGGTGAGTCAGCGTGTCTGGTCCGTCCCTCGACCTCACCGCGGTGACCACCCTGCTGTCCGACGCCGACGGCACCCTTTTCGGGTCCGAGGAACCGGCGTTCGACGCGTCGGTGGTCGTGGCCAACCGGTGCCTGGAGCGGCTCGGCGTGTCGAAGCGGTACAGCGCCGACGAGCTGCGGCAGGCGGCGAACGGTCTGAGCTTTCGCGCTTCCATCGTCCGCCTGGCCCAGATGCACGGCGCTGACGTCGTCGCCGAGCCCTTCCGCAGCGACGTCGAGCGCTGGGTCGTCGAGGAGAACGAGGCGGTCATGCGGCACCTCAGCGCCGTGCTGCAGCCCGATCCCGAGGTCAGCGGGCCGTTGCGCCGACTGGCCCGCAGGTTCGGGCTGGCGGTGGTCAGCTCCAGCGCCCGCAGCCGGATCGACGTCAGCCTCGCCAGCACCGGCCTCGCCGACCTGTTCCCCGCCGACCGGCGCTTCAGTGCCCAGGACTCCCTGCCCGTTCCCACCAGCAAGCCCGACCCGGCGGTCTACCGGTGGGCCGTGCACCGGCTTTCGCCGGCGCCCGGGACGGCGATCGCGGTCGAGGACGCCGTACCCGGCGTGCAGTCGGCCGTCGCGGCCGGTCTGGTGACCGTCGGCATGCTGGGCTACGTGCCCGCCGCGGAACGGGCGCAGCGGATCGCTGAGCTCGAGGACGCCGGCGTGTCCGTCCTGGTCGACTCCTGGTCGGAGCTGGAACAGCTGCTCGACCACTCCCAGCCGTCCCCCGTCGGTTCTGGCGTCACCAACCCCACCCCGAGGAGGGCATCATGAAGATCGTCTACGACTCATTCGAAGGCCGATACAGCGACAACCCGCGGGCCCTCTACGAGCGCTGGTCGCGGGCCAACCCCACCGACGAGCACGTCTGGCGCTGCGACCCGCGGCACGCGGACAGCTTCCCGGCCGGCGTCAGCACCGTCCCGGTCAACGGGCCCGAGACCCGCGCCGCGCTGGAGCAGGCCGACCTCATCGTCGCCAACAGCCACCTCGAGCTCGACTGGGACAAGAAGCCGGGCGCGGTCTACCTTCAGACCTGGCACGGCACCCCGTTGAAGCGGATCCACAACGACGTCCTCTGGGCGCCCGAAGGAGTGCTGGCCAACCTCGACCGCGACGTCGCCCGCTGGGACTACCTGCTGTCGCCCAACGCCGAGAGCACCCCGCGGCTGCGTGATGCGTTCGGGTTCACCGGCGAGATCCTGGAGGTCGGCTACCCGCGTAACGACATCCTGTCCTCCCCCGACGCCGACGAGGTCCGGGCCCAGGTCCGGGCCTCCCTCGGCATCGCCGACGACGTCACCGCCGTCCTGTACACCCCCACCTGGCGTGACGACGAGTTCTACGCCGACGGCACGCCCAACGTGGAGCTGGCCCTCGACGTCGACGACTTCATCGCCACCCTGGGACCGACGTTCGCACTGCTGCCGCGGCTGCACTACAAGGTGACGCACCGGGCCGACCCGATGCAGCGGTCCGGCGTCGTCGACGTGTCGCGCTACGCCGACGCCCCCGACCTCTACCTGGCCGCGGACGTCATGATCACCGACTACTCCTCGACGATGTTCGACTTCGCGATCACCGCCAAGCCACTGATCTTCTTCGCCTACGACCTGGAGAGCTATCGGGACTCCCTCCGCGGCTTCTACTTCGACCTCGAGCCGCTCGCCCCCGGCCCCGTGCTGCGGACCAGCCCGGAGGTCATCGCCGCGTTGCAGGACCTCGACGGCCTGGCGCGGCGCTTCGAGCAGCCGCACGCGGAGTTCCGCCGCCTCTTCAGCCACCGCGAGGACGGCCACGCCGGGGACCGCTTGCAGTGGGTCTACGACACGGTCAGCAGCCGGCAGCCGCAGCTGTCTGGTCGGGACTGAGCCGGGCGCCAGCGTCGGGACCGCGTCGTGTACGTCCAGGACCCTGACGAGGACACCAGAGGCCGGCCGGTCAGCCAGCTCGAGAGCTATCGCGGGTAGGTGCCGTCTACGCTCGGGCCATGGCACTCAGCACAGGCGACCTCGTTCACTGGAACACCTCCCAGGGACAGACCACCGGCAAGACGGTCGAGAAGAAGACGAAGAGGTTCACCTTCGACGGGCAGCACTTCAACGCCTCCGAGGACGAGCCCTTCTGGATCGTGGAGTCGGAGAAGTCCGGCTCGAAGGCCGCGCACAAGGAGTCGAGCCTGACCAAGGCCTGAGGGCACCGACATGGGTGCCGCGGGCGGCCTGCTGACGGAGAAAGGCGGGTACCCGAAGTCTGAGCACCGGGTCAGGGTCCTCAGGCATCGGCGGCCGCCCGGTCGCGGTCCGACGGACCGAGCAGCTCCAGCAGCGCGACCAGGTCGGCCTGCTCGAGCTCGCGGGCCCAGGCCAGCGGGGTCGCCCCGTAGCGGTGGTCGCGGACGGCCGGGTCGGCGCCGAGGGTGAGCAGCAGCGCGGCGAGCTCGAGCTTGCCCTCCCCCGCCGCGTGGTGCAGCGCCGTCTCCCACGGCTGCTCGAGCGGCAGGTCCTGGCGGCCTCGCGCGTTCACGTCGAAGCCCAGCCCGACCAGCAGCCGGACCCCCTCGAGCTGGTCGGCCACAGCGGCGCGCAGCACCAACGACGGGTACCGCTGCTGCAGCCGGTCGACGTCGGTCCTGTCGAGCTCGGTCAGGTCCCCCGTCAGCAACCGGCCGAGCTGCCGACTTTCCGCGTCCACCTCCTCAGCGACGCCCAGCTCGGCCAGCAGAGCAGCGACCTCGGTCCGGCCGGACCGACGAGCGAGCGCGAGCGGGGTCCGGCCGAGCGAGGTCGGCAACCAGCTGCCGGTCACCGGTCCGACCAGGTCGACGTCGTAGCCGGCGAGCAGCCGAATCCGCTCCACCAGGCCGTGCACGACGGCCCAGCCCAGCTGGCTGGCGAGCAGCTGGACGGGTGAGTCGGTGAGGTCGGGCAGCAGCCGCCGCCAAGGACCGCCGTCGCCGGTGCCGAGTCCGGCGGCCAGCAGCAGCTCGAGGTGGGAGTCGTCGACGACGAACATCCGGTTGTAGAGCGCCTGGCCGTCGTTCGGGTCCGCTCCGCGGTCCAGCAGCAGCCGGGCCAGGGAGCCAGCGTCGGGGTGCGCCGGCTGCTCGGCCGTGGCGCTGCCGAACACACCGGTCAGCGCGGTGAACGGGGTGGGCAAGCCCTGCCACAGGAAGCCGGCGTCCGGATCCGCACCGGCGTCCAGCAGCAGCTCGGCGCAGCCGACCGGATCACCGGAGCCGAGTCGGGCGTACGTCAGGTAGAGCAGGGGCGGCCAGCCAAACGGCCCACCCTCGCGCCCGGCGGCACTCGGGTCGGCGGCCAGGTGCCGACCCAGCGCACCGAGGTCCGCCGCCGCGGCCGCCACCCAGACGTTCGTGGCGGGCAGTCCGGGCTGCTCAGCCAGCAGCTGCGCCGCGGTAGCCCACCGCGCCGGACCGTCGGGTGGGCCGAAGAGCAGCACGGCGTGCCGGAGCAGGTCCGTGCTGGGCTCGGCTGCCGGATCGTCCAGCCCGGCCAGGGGATCGCGGGCGTACTGCGCCGAGACCTCGTGCGGCACGTCGGGCTTCGCGGCTGCAGACATGCCCTACGGTAGGCCGATGCTGGCTGACGATCGCTACCTGCCCGCCCGCGACGTGGAGATCAGCCACCCGCAGTGGTGCCGGAACGCGACCATCTACCAGGTCAACACCCGTCAGTTCACGGCCGTCGGCACGTTCGCCGCGGCCGCCGAGCACCTGCCGCGGTTGAAAGAGCTGGGCGTCAGCATCCTCTGGCTGATGCCGGTGCACCCCATCGGCGAGAGCCACCGCAAGGGCGGCCTGGGGTCGCCGTACTCGGTCCGCGACTACTACGGCGTCAACCCCGAGCTCGGGACCGCGGACGACCTGCGCGCCTTCGTCGCATCGGCTCACGAGCTGGGCCTCCGCGTGATCCTGGACTGGGTCGCCAACCACACCGCCTGGGACTGCACGCTGCTCGCCGAGCACCCGGAGTGGTACGCCCGCGACTACAAGGGCGACGTCACGCCGACGCCGTGGTGGGACTGGGACGACATCATCGACCTCGACTACCGGGTGCCCGAGCTGCGCCAGTACATGACCGAGGCGATGGTGCACTGGGTACGCGAGTACGACCTCGACGGCTTCCGCTGCGACGTCGCCGGCTTTGTACCGACCGACTTCTGGGAGACGGTCCGTCGCGAGCTGGACCAGGTGAAACCGGTCTTCCTGCTGGCCGAGTGGGAGTCGCGAGACCTGCACCGGGCCGCGTTCGACATGAGCTATGCCTGGAGCTGGAACGAGGCGCTGCACGCGATCGCGATGGGTGAGGCCGACGTGGAGCTGCTGCGCATCTTCTACTCCTGGGACCGCAAAGCCTGGCCGGACGACAGCATCCGGATGATGTTCGTGGCCAACCACGACAAGAACGCCTGGGAAGGCACCGAGTACGAGATGTTCGGCGACGCGCTCGAGGCCGCCATCGTGCTCTCGGTGGTCGGGCGCGGCATGCCGCTGGTGCACAACGGCCAGGAGGCGGGACTACGGCGGCGGCTCAAGTTCTTCGACCGCGACCCGATCGAGTGGCGCAACGACCCGATGGCCGACTTCTACCGGCGGCTGATCGCGCTGCGGCGCGACACCCCCGCGCTGTGGAGCGGCGGCTGGGGCGCCCACATGGTGCCGGTGCCCAACGACGCGCCGAGCCAGGTGCTGAGCTTTGTCCGCAGCGACGAGCGGTACCGGGTGCTGGCCCTGTTCAACTTCTCCGGCTCACCCGTCGAGACGGCCCTGGGCGAGGACCTCTACCCCGGTCACTACCGCGACTTCGCCAGCTCCGAGGTCGTCCAGCTGACCGCCGGTGAGCCCGTCGTCCTGGCGGCCTGGGGCTGGCAGGTCCTGATCGCCACCGGCCCGCCGTACGTCGCCTGAACCCACGATGTTGCGACATCGTGCCGCGAGTACGCGGCACCATGTCGCAACGTCTTTCCTGGTCACGGCTCAGGCCGCGAGGGCCTCGAACCGTTCGGGGTCGCCGGCGCCGACCCGGGTGATCACGGCCGTGCCGTCGGAGAAGTCGACGACCGTGGTCGGCTCCTCGCCGCAGTCGCCAGAGTCGACGACGGCGTCCAGGACGTGGTCGAGGGTGTCCTTGATCTCCCAGCCCTGGGTCATCGGCGCGTCCTCGCCCGGCAGCAGCAGGGTGCTGGAGACGAGCGGCTCACCCAGCGCGCGGACGATCGCGAGCGCGGTGGCGTGCTCGGGGATCCGGACGCCCACGGTCCGCTTCTTCGGGTGCAGCATCCGGCGCGGCACCTCTCGGGTCGCGGGCAGGATGAACGTGTACTGGCCCGGCGTCGCCGCCTTGACCGCCCGGAACACGGCGTTGTCCAGGTGCACGAACTGGCCGAGCTGGGCGAAGTCGGCGCAGACCAGCGTGAAGTGGTGGGAGCTGTCGAGGTGACGGATCGAGCGGATCCGGTCGAGCCCGTCGCGGTTGCCGAGCTGGCAGCCGAGCGCGAAGCAGGAGTCGGTCGGGTAGGCGATCAGGCCGTCGGCCCGCAACAGCTCGACCACCTGGCTGATCGTCCGCGGCTGCGGGTTGACCGGGTGCACGTCGAGGTAGCGGGCCATGGGGCGAGCCTAGTAGTTTGTCGCCGCTAAGCCTTGTGGTTTGGCGGCGTCCAGGTGCGTGCATCGCAAGGCCGACGAGGAAGGGCTACCGGGTCGTAGCACGACGAGGAGAACGCCGCGAGGTGCGTGCCTGGGCGCCGCCAAGCCCAAGACTTAGCGGCGACAGACTACTGGTGTTCGCTCTCCCTTAGGCTCATGACCATGGTCACCAAGGTCGCTCTCCTCACCGCCGGCGGTTTCGCCCCCTGTCTCTCGTCCGCGATCGGAGGGCTGATCGAGCGGTACACCGCCCTCGCCCCGGAGGTCGAGATCATCGCCTACCGCTACGGCTACCAGGGCCTGCTGCAGGGCGACTCGATCGTCGTCACCCCCGAGATCCGGGAAAAGGCTGGTCTGCTGCACGCGTTCGGCGGCTCCCCGATCGGTAACTCGCGGGTCAAGCTCACCAACGCCGCAGACCTGGTCAAGCGTGGTCTGGTGGCCGAGGGCGTCGACCCGTTGCAGGCCGCCGCCGACCGGCTCACCGCCGACGGGGTGGACGTGCTGCACACCATCGGCGGCGACGACACCAACACCACCGCGGCCGACCTGGCCGCCTTCCTCGCCGCGAACGACTACGCCCTTACCGTGGTGGGCCTGCCCAAGACCATCGACAACGACGTGATCCCGATCCGGCAGTCGCTCGGCGCGTGGACCGCGGCCGAGCAGGGCGCCCGGTTCGCCGAGAACGTGGTCGCCGAGCACAACTCGGGGTCGCGGATGGTGATCGTGCACGAGGTGATGGGCCGGCACTGCGGCTGGCTGACCGCCGCCACCGCGCAGGCGTACCGCGACTGGCTGGACACCCGCGAGTGGCTACCCGAGATCGGGCTCAGCCGCGAGGCGTGGGACGTCCACGGGGTCTATGTCCCGGAGGCCGTCTTCGACCTGGAGGCCGAGGCCGAACGGCTGAGCGCGGTGATGGACGCCGTCGGCTCGGTCAACCTGTTCGTCTCCGAGGGGGCCGGGCTGGACACGATCGTCGCCGAGCTCGAGAGCAGCGGCGCGGAGGTCGACCGTGACCCGTTCGGGCACGTCCGGATCGACAAGGTCAACCCGGGTGCCTGGTTTGCGAGCAAGTTCGCCGAGCGCCTCGGCGCGGCCAAGGTGCTCGTGCAGAAGTCCGGCTATTTCTCCCGGTCCGCGGCAGCCAACCAGGCCGACCTCGACCTGATCCGCTCGATGACCGACTTCGCGGTCGACTCGGCTCTGCGCGGCGAGCCGGGCGTGGTCGGTCACGACGAGGAGCGCGGCGACGAGCTGCGGGCGATCGAGTTCGACCGGATCCGCGGTGGGAAGCCGTTCGACATCACCGTGCCTTGGTACGCCGACCTGCTCGCCGGGATCGGCCAGCCGCCCGCGCAGGCCGCGGCCGCTCACTGAGCCTGCGGAGGCAGTGGGGCCAGGCCGGCACCGGCGCCCCGGTCCGGTCCCCATCCCCCCGGTTACCGAGTTGTCAGCGCCGGTGGTCGCCGGGGCGACCATGGACGCTGACAAGTCGGGTTCGGGAGCGGAGGGGGAGAAGCTCGAGGCGCGCCGGAGTCGACCACGGCGGCCTCAGCAGGGGTGTCCGAACCTCGCTTGGGGTGCCTGGTCGTCGAAGACCTCAGCCCGAGACCAGCCAGAGTGCGGTCACCGCGCTGACCAGGAGCAGGGGTACGAGCACCAGGCCGCGCAGGGCGAAGCGACCCCAGGAGACGTCGACGCCGGCGCTGCGGCAGCGGGCGGCCCAGAGCAGCGTGGCCAGGCTCGCCCACGGCGTGACCAGCGGTCCGGCGTTGACGCCGACCAGCAGAGCGGCGAGCCGGACCGGCGAGTCGGCGGCGGCCGGCTCGAGGGCGAGATAGCTGGGCAGGTTGTCGACCACGTTGGCGCCGAGCGCGCCGAGTCCGGCCAGCCGCAGCAGGGCCGTCCAGCCCTCGCCGCGGCCCGCCGCGGCGTCGAGCAGCGTACCGAGCCCGTGGTCGTGGGCGTACTGGACCGCGACGAAGAGCAGGCTGACCCCCAGCACCAGCGGCCAGGGCAGCAGCCGCCAGCGCAGCAGGTCCGGCCGCGACACCGCGCACGCCAGCACGAGCACCCCGGCCGCGACCGCAGATCCGACGAAGACGTCGACCCCGAGCAGGAACGCCGGACCGAGCAGGGTGCAGACCGTCATGCCGAGCACGAGCAGCCGGCGGTCCGCCACGGGCGCAGCCGGCCCCAGTGCGTAGCGCCCCCGCAGCGAACGGCGGTGCAGCAGCGCCAGGACCGCGACCGTGACGACGACCGCCGCCACGGCGGCCGGCCAGGTCAGACCGGCGAACCGGACGGCGTCGTAGCTGGGGAGTCGGCCGACCGCCAGGAGGTTGGTGAGGTTCGAGACCGGCAGCAGCAGCGAGGCGGTGTTGGCCAGCCAGACCGCCGTGTACGCGAACACGGCACGGTCGAGCTGAAGCTGGGCAGCCAGCGCCAGCACCACCGGCGTCAGCAGGACGGCCGTGGTGTCCAGGGACAGGACGGCCGTCGCCAGCACCGCGACGGCGACGACGAGCAGCCACAGGGCGAGGACCGAGCCGCGGGCCAGCCGAGCGGCCCCCCGCGCCAGCGTGGTGAAGACGCCGATCCCGCTGGCCAGCTCGGCGACCACCGTGATGCAGACGACGAAGCCGAGGATCGGACCGACCCGGTCGACCAGCGCCGCGAGGTCCACGCCGCTCACCCTAGCCAGCCCGTCGCGCCCTGAGTCTGCGAGGCCTCGAAGACGTGCCCAAGGCTGTCGAGCCCCTCGAGAACGGGTCCTCGTCCAGCCGCCAAGCTGAGGGTTCGAGCTGCTTCGAGGTCGGCCTAGCGGCTGGTGAAAAGATTGAGAAGACTTGAGCCGTGTAGTCGCGGCTCAAGTCTTCGCGATGATCCCGTACTCAGCGCAGAGCTCGGGTCGCGTGCCTGGTGGGGTGGCTATTCGAAGGCTTCGGGCGGCGGGCAGGTGCAGACCAGGTTGCGGTCGCCGAAGCCGCCGTCGATCCGCCCGACCGGGGGCCAGTACTTGTCGTAGCCGTCGGCGTAGAGCGGACCCGTGTGCAGGCCGGCCGGAAAGGCGGCGGTCCGGCGGCTGTACGGGTGGGTCCACTCGTCGGCGGTGACCACGGCCTGGGTGTGCGGCGCGTGCACCAGCGGGTTGTCCTCGGCCGGCCACTCACCGCTCTGCACCCGGTCGATCTCGGCCCGGATCGCGATCATGGCGTCGCAGAAGCGGTCGATCTCGGCGAGGTCCTCGGACTCGGTCGGCTCCACCATCAAGGTGCCGGGCACCGGGAAGCTCATCGTCGGCGCGTGGAAGCCGTAGTCGACCAGCCGCTTGGCCACGTCGTCGACGGTCACGCCGCTGGCCTTGGTGATCGGCCGCAGGTCGAGGATGCACTCGTGGGCGACCCGGGCGTTACGGCCGGCGTAGAGCACCGGGTAGTGACCACCGAGGCGCTCGGCGACGTAGTTGGCGGCCAGCAGCGCGTGCTTGGTCGCCGCGGTCAGGCCGTCGGCGCCCATCATCGCGATGTAGGCGTAGCTGATCGGCAGGATGCCGGCCGAGCCGTACGGGGCCGCCGAGACCTCGCCGGTGCTGTCGAGGCCGTGCTCATGCAAGAATCCGTGGCCGGGCAGGAACGGCACCAGGTGCTCCCCCACCCCGACCGGACCGACGCCGGGACCGCCGCCGCCGTGGGGGATGCAGAACGTCTTGTGGAGGTTGAGGTGGCTGACGTCGGCACCGAACTTCCCCGGCTGGGCCAGACCCAGCAGCGCGTTCAGGTTGGCGCCGTCGACGTAGACCTGGCCGCCGGCCTCGTGCACGAGGGCGCACAGGTCGGTGATGCCCTCCTCGAAGACGCCGTGCGTGGACGGGTAGGTGACCATGACCGCGGCCAGCGCGTCGCGGTGGGTCTCGATCTTGGCCCGTAGGTCGTCGAGGTCGACCGACCCGTCCTCTTCTGCCCCGACGACCACGACCTTCATCCCGGCCATCACCGCCGAGGCCGCGTTGGTGCCGTGTGCCGAGGACGGGATCAGGCAGACCCGACGGTCGACGTCACCGCGGGATCGGTGGTAGCCGCGGATCGCGAGCAGCCCCGCGAGCTCGCCCTGGCTGCCGGCGTTCGGCTGGAGCGAGACCCGGGCGTAGCCGGTCACCTCGGACAGCCAGCTCTCCAGCTCCTCGATCAAGGTGGCGTAGCCCTGCGCGTCCTCGAGCGGGGCGAACGGGTGCAGGTTGGCGAAGCCGTCGTAGGAGATCGGCTCCATCTCGGTGGTCGCGTTCAGCTTCATGGTGCACGAGCCGAGCGGGATCATGCCGCGGTCGAGGGCGAAGTCCCGGTTGGCCAGCGCGCTCAGGTAGCGCAGCATGGCGGTCTCGCTGTGGTGGGTGTTGAACACCGGGTGGGTCAGGTAGGCGCTCTGCCGCTCGCTGCCGGCCAGGTCACCCGCAGTGCTCGCGCCGGCCGAGGCCCCGAAAGCCCGCCGGACAGCGTCCAGGTCGGCCGCGGTGACGTCCTCACCGACGGCGATCCCGACCTGGTCGGCGTCGACGTGACGCAGGTGGACGCCACCCTCGCGGGCTGCCGCGACGACGGCCGCCGCCCGACTCGGGACCCGGGCGAGCACGGTGTCGAAGAACGAGCGGTGCACGACCTCCACCCCAGCCTCGACCAGGTCCCCGGCCAGGGCCGCGGCCTGGGCGTGCACGGTCCCGGCGATGCCGCGCAGGCCGTCGGGACCGTGGTAGACCGCGTACATGCTGGCGGTCACGGCCAGCAGCACCTGGGCGGTACAGATGTTGGACGTCGCCTTCTCGCGGCGGATGTGCTGCTCACGGGTCTGCAGGGCCAGCCGGAACGCGGGCGTCCCCGCGGCGTCCTTGGAGACCCCGACGAGCCGGCCGGGCAGTGTCCGCTCCAGGCCCTTGCGTACCGACATGAAGCCGGCGTGCGGGCCGCCGTAGAAGAGCGGGACGCCGAACCGCTGGCTGGAGCCGACGGCCACGTCAGCGCCCCACTCCCCCGGCGGCGTGGTCACCGTCAGCGCCAACAGGTCGCAGGCAGCGATCACCAGGGCGCCCTGCGCGTGGGCGGCGTCGGCCACCGCCCGCAGCTCGTCGGTCCCGGCCAGCCGTCCGCTCGCGCCGGGGGTCTGGACGACCACCGCGAACGCGTCGACCTCGGCCAGCGCCTCGAGCAGCGGCCCGGACGCGACGGTCACGTCGAGGCCGAGCGCGGCGGCGCGGGTGGTCACGACGCCGATCGTCTGGGGCAGGCTGTCGGCGTCCAGCAGCAGCGTCTGGCCGGTCTTCACCGAACGGCGGGCCAGCGTCATCGCCTCCGCCACCGCGGTGGCCTCGTCCAGCAGGCTGGCGCCCGCGGTCGGCAGCCCGGTGAGGTCGGAGACGACAGTCTGGAAGTTCAGCAGCGCCTCGAGCCGGCCCTGGCTGATCTCCGGCTGGTAGGGCGTGTACGCGGTGTACCAGGCGGGGTCCTCGAGCACGTTGCGCCGGATCACCGAGGGAGTCACCGTGCCGGCGTAGCCCAGGCCGATCATGGCGGTCCGGGGCTGGTTCTGCGCCGCGAGGTCGCGCAGCACGTTCAGCGTCTCGGACTCCGTCAGCGCCGGCGGCAGGTCGAGCGGGGCCGTCATCCGGATCCGGTCGGGCATCGCCTGCTGGACCAGCTCGTCCATCGTGGTCAGGCCGAGGGCGGCGAGCATCTTGTCGCGCTCGTCGGGCTGCGGGCCGATGTGCCGGCCGACGAACGGGGAGGGGGGAACGGTCGGCGGCGTCGGGACGGTCAACGTAGTGGCGGGCAGCGGTGCGGCGTCGGGCACAGGGAGGGCTTCTTTCGCGCGTCCTGGAGATGCGGCCCACGGCTCGGACGAGCGCGGTCCACTCCCCCTCTGTCACCCGGTGGGTTCCAGAGCTGCCAGGCGGACGCGGTCTGGGTGCCTGAGAGGTTCCGGGGATGTTGCCCCTTCGGCGCCACCGGTCATCGCTGATCCGGCGAGCTCTCCCGCGTCGTCGTTGCGGCGTGTCCGACCTTACCTGGCCGACTGGTCAGAACCCAGTTGTCCCGGGGGTCAACTCACGTCGGGCAGCTCTGGCGGCGGGCAGCTCAGCCGGCAGCGCGGGCGCGGCGGCGCTGGGAGAACTCGTCAGAGGTGGCAGCCATCGGATCTTCCGTGACCGCCTTTTCCGACGGCAGTGCGGCAAGGGTGCCTTCGATGTCGCGCCAGACCCCGCCCAGGGCGATGCCGAAGACGCCTTGGCCGCCGCGGAGCAGGTCGATGACCTGGTCGTCGGAGGTGCACTCGAAGACCGAGACGCCGTCGCTCATCAGCGTCACCTCGGTGATGTCGTCGACGCCGCGGGCGCGCAGGTGGTCGATGGCGGTCCGGATCTGCTGCAGCGAGATGCCGGCGTCGATGAGCCGCTTGATCACCTTGAGGATGAGGATGTCGCGAAAGCTGTAGAGCCGCTGGGTGCCCGAGCCGGTGGCGCCCCGGACCTCGGGCACGACCAGCCCGGTCCGGGCCCAGTAGTCGAGCTGGCGGTAGGTGATGCCGGCGGCGCTGCAGGCCACCGGGCCGCGGAAGCCGAGGTCGCTCGGCATCGGAGAGAAGTCGCCCTCGAAGAGCAGACCCTGGGCAGCGCCGAGCGCCTCCCCGTCCTCGTCGGACCGAGGATGCACCGCCGCGTCGACGGGTCGTTCGGTGCTGCTCACGTCTGGCCTCCGGGTCTCGTGCCGACCGGGCAGATCTTCGCCCGACTTCTCCGTGCGTAATTCCATGGTCGGCATTACCCGGCTGACGCTACGGGCCGCTGCTCGGGCCGGTCAACGACACGCCGCGAGACTCGGGACTTAGGTCCCAACTCTCGACTCCAACCTGAGGTTCGTCGCAGGCAGGCCCGCGGAGACTCTCGACCAGTGGTCGAGGGTCAGGACCTGGGCTCCTCGCCGGTCACGAAGTCGTCCGGGTTGACCTGGTCGAGGAACTCGCGGAACTTCTCCACCTCGTCCTCCTCGGCTTCGGGGATCTCGATGCCAGCCTCGTCGAGGACGTCGTCGGCGCAGTAGATGTCCGAACCGACGCGCAGGGCAAGGGCGATCGCGTCGGAGGGCCGGGCGCTGACCTCGACCCCGTCGACCAGCAGCACGGCGTAGAAGGTGCCGCCCTCGAGCTCGGTGATGTGCACCTCGGTCAGCCGGTGACCCAAGGTGGACAGTGTGTCGACCATCAGGTCGTGGGTGAGCGGACGCGGTGGGACGACGCCCTCCTGGGCGTTCGCGATGGCCGAGGCCTCGCTCGCGCCGATCCAGATCGGCAGGTAACGGCTACCGCCCACCTCGCGCAGCAGCACCATCGGCGCATTCGACGGCATCTCCACCCGGACACCCACCACATCGAGCTCGCGCATGCTTCTCACCCTACGTCCCAGATCCTCCAGGAACCGTCGGGGCCAACGACCAGACTCGGGTGGCACGGATCGCGCGCCTCTGTCGAAAGGAGGAGCCGGTGAACACGCTTTTCGTTCACCGGCGATGACGTCGACGGAGGGCCAGAGCGCGATCCACGCCCGAGCGGAGCGAGGGCAAAAGGCACAGTTACCTCTCCATCGCCGTACGGACCAGGGCGGCGTGGAAGCTGATCACCAGCTGGGTGACCTCGCCCTGGACGTCTCGGTTGCCGCCGGCGCGACGGACGTGCGGCGCGATGGCTTGCTCAACCAGGCCGACCTCGCGGTCGGCGGACATCTTGAAGGCTCGGAGGTGCCGGCCGTCGATCCCGTACTCAGCCATCCGGCGGGCGGCGATGGCGATGGTCAGGGCGTCGCGGCCGTAGTGCACGGTGCCGCGGCGCGGCTGCACGATCTGGGTGCGTTCGAGCTCCGACAACGCGGCGTCGCTGAGGCCGCTGGCCTCCAGCAGGTCGGACCGGGTCATCCGGACCGGAGCGCGCGGTGGGGTCGGGGCCGGAGCCGGCGGGGTCGGGGCGGGGCGTGTCTCGGTCTCGTCCTCGACTCCGTTCCGGGCCACCGCGGGCAGCGAGGGAGCCGGCTGGCCGCTGTCGATCAGGGCCAGGTGCTCCTTGATCACCCGGAGCGGCAGGTAGTGGTCGCGCTGGACGCTGAGCACGTAGCGCAGCCGGTCGAGGTCGTGGCCGGAGTAGCGGCGGTAGCCCGACGGGGCGCGCTGCGGGGCGATCAGCCCCTCAGACTCCAGGAACCGGATCTTGGAGATGGAGATGTCGGGGAACTCGCCCTTGAGCGTCGCCAGGATCTGGCCGATGCTGCGGGTCACCGAGGAGGCGGGCCCGGCAGGAGCGGGACTCAGCTCGGGTTGGTTCGACACGGGAGGGTTCGTCATCGGGGTCGGTGGCCGCTCGCGCTCAGGCCTGCGTGCTCCCGTAGTAGACCAGCCGGAACTTGCCGATCTGCACCTCGTCACCGGGCTGCAGCAGCATCTCATCGACCAGGTCGCGGTTGACGTAGGTGCCGTTCAGGCTGCCGGAGTCGCGGACCAGGGTGCCCCGCGAGGTCCGTTCGAAAGTGGCGTGGCGCCGCGAGACGGAGATGTCGTCCAGAAAGATCTCCGACTCCGGGTGGCGGCCCACGGTCGAGCTCTCGGTGTTGAGCAGGAAGCGACTTCCGGCGTTCGAGCCACGCTGCACGATCAGTAGGGCCGACCCGGCCGGCAGCGCGCGGACGGCGGCCTCCTCGTCGGCCGACAGCAGGGTGTCGGGGTCCCCGCCCTCGACGACGGCCGCCATCGTCTTGGTGGTGTCACCGGCGGACGGCCGGTCGGCCTCGACCCGGGCGGTCTCGCTCGGTCCCGGCGTGGGGACCGACACCGGGGACGGGGCCACGGCGGCGGCCGCCGGGACGTTCAGCGCGGACCCGCACTGGCCACAGAAGTTGGAGCCTTCTGGGTTGTCGTGGCCACAGTTGGTGCAGAACGGCATGAGCGTCGGCTTTCGGTTGAGACTCGGCGGTCGGCGGCGCGGTCGGGCGGGGGTCGATCAAAGGTCGAGGCTGAGGGTATGGCGCTACTGTAGCCGCGCCGTGGGACGGCCAGAACCCCTGGTCAACCCCCAATACCGCTAGCCGGCGGCCTGTTCGGCGTATGCGTCTGCGTCGAGCAGCGCGTCGAGGTCGGCGTCGGGATCCAGCTCGAGCTCGAAGAGCCAGCCGTCGCCGTACGGGTCGCTGTTGATCGTCTCGGGGCTGGTCTCGAGCAGCGGGTTGACCGCCGACACGACGCCCGGGACCGGGGAGAACAGGTCCGACACGCTCTTGGTCGACTCCAGCTCACCGCACGCGTCACCGGCAGCGACGGACTCCCCGACCGCGGGCAGCGAGACGAAGACGATGTCGCCCAGCTGGTCGGCGGCGTACTCGGTGATGCCGACGCGCACGAGCGCCGCGTTGCCCTTGCGCACCCACTCGTGCTCGAGGGAGTACTTGAGGTCTTCGGGATAGTCCGACACGGATCTCCTGGTTGGTGGTGGTCGGGCGGCCCGCGCGATCGCGCACCGGACCCGGTCGAGCGGTGCTCAGCGCGGGGTGGGCGGCACCGATGAGGGCTGAGCGTACTGAGTGTCTCGCGCAGGGTGCAAGGACTCCACCACCACCCTGTCCGCCTGGTCGATCTGGACCTGGCCGCCGATCGTCGGGCCGGTGATCTCGCTGACGATCCCGCCACGGAACTGGGCCGCCTCCTCGAGGCTGTGCGGGTCGCCGACGACCTCGAGGGTGATCGGCCGACGGACCGGCAACCCGTCGATGACCAGGGACTTCGCGTCCCCACCGAACCAGCTGCTGCCGACCACCCGGATCGTGTCGTTCACCTCGATCACCTCGGCGCCGGCGTCACGCATCTCCTCGACGGCGTCGAGCAGCACGTCGGGGCCCACCTTGGCCTGCGGGTCAGCGATCCGCAGCCGGATCCCTGGCCCCTCCGCGGGCGCGGTGCCGGCGAGGATCGCGAGCTCGGAGGCCCGCTGCTCGGCCTCCTCCCGCGCCACCCGCTGGGTGTCGGCGCCCGACTGCAGCTCGCTGCGGGTTCGTTCCAGGTCGGCGATCTCGCTCTCCAGCCGGCGCGACTCCGAGCCAAGACCGTCGAGCAGCTGGATCAGGTCCTCGCGCCGAGCGTTGGTGTAGGTGTCGTCGGCGTGGTTGACCCGGATCTGCATCACCCCGCCCATCCCGACCACGAACAACATCACCGCGGCGATCACCTGGCCGCGTCCCGGGTTGACCAGCGAGCGCCAGACCCGCCGCCAGCCGGTGGCGCCTGGATGGGCCGTAGGCGCAAGCTCGTCGAGGCCTTCGGCAGGCTCAGGGCGCGTTGCTCCGCCCTCGGCAGGCTCAGCACGCGTCGTGCTGAGGCGGGCTTGGCTGCGGCGGAGCGCGCTGAGCCGCCGGCGCGAGGGGGCGTCCGGCGTCCGGGCTGCGCCGCGGCGGAACGGTTCAGGCACGGAACAGGACCCGCCGGATGGCCGCGACGTTGGTGAAGATCCGGATCGCCAGCACCACCACCACGCCGGTCGACAGCTGCGACCCGACGCCGATCTGGTCGCCGACGTAGACGATCGCGGCGGAGATCAGCACGTTGGACACGAACGAGACCACGAAGACCCGGTCGCTGAAGCTGCCCTCGAGATAGGCCCGGAACGCGCCGAACAGCGCGTCCATGGCCGCGACGATCGCGATCGGCAGGTAGGGCTGCAGCACGAGCGGGATGCTCGGTTCGAGCACCAAGCCGACCACGATCCCGGCCAGCAGTCCGAGCAGGGGGATCATCGCGCCTCCTTGGCGTAGCGGAGGGTCAGCCCGGGGTCGGCCGGCAGCACGAGGTCGTCGGCGCCGGCCATGGTGAACCGCATGCCGCGGTTCTGGGCGAGGTCGTGCCACCAGGGGCCGGCCGCGGTCTCGGCGAAAGCAGCCGGCAGGGTCTTCGGGTTGCCGATCGCCTCGACCCGGTACGGCGGGGTCAGCGAGCGGTAGTCGACGGTGACGGCGTCCCCGGCGCTGCGGATGGCGGTGAGGGCGCTCAGCCGGTGGCCGTTGATCGCCACCGCCTCCGCACCCGCCTGCCAGAGCCCGTTCGCCAGGATCTGGAGGTCGACGTCCAACACCCGGTCCCGCTCGTCGTCGGCGGTACCGGGCGCGTCGTCGACGACCACGTCGACCCCGGGACCCCGGACAGCGACGAGACCGACGACCGGGTCGAGCCGGTTGATCCGGCTCTGCAGCTCCTGGGAACCGGCGTCGCTACCGAGCGCGGCCGCCCGCAACGTCGCGTTCTCGGCCGACAGTGCGGTGGCGCGGTCCCGCAGCTGGTCCTGGGCGGTCTCAGCGTTCTGCACCCGGGCGATCAGCCCGCGGCGTTCGGACTCCAGCGCGGGCGCCGACCGGGTGGTTTGCAGCGCAGCCACGGCGAACAGCGCCCCGACCAGTACAGCCGCCGCGGCGAGCAGCCAGTGCCGGCGCGACGACCGGACGCCGTCGCGGGCGTCGCGGGCGGCGACGATCGCGTAGTCGGGGTCGATCGGCTGACGGATGATCTGCAGCAGCAGGTCCATGCTCGCGTCGGGCGGACGTGACGACCGCACCGGGGCGGCAGCAGGGCTGGTGCTGGCTGGGCTGGTGGTGGCTGGGCTGGGGGTGGCAGGCATGGTCGCGGTCAGCCGACGAGGCGGTGGGTCTGGGGGACGGTACGCATCAGCTGCAGCGTCTGGACGAGGTAGAGGAGGCCGGCCCACCAGTAGAGGCCGGTCCCCCACAGGGCGAACGCCCAGCCGAGCACCCGGGTGGCGGCCAGGTCCATCCCGTCCGGAGCGCCGAGCAGGATCAGCGGAAAGGCGTAGAGCAGGTTGAAGGTGGCGGCCTTGCCCAGGAAGTGCACCGGCAGCGAGGAGTAGCCGCGGGTGCGCAGCAGCGGCACCAGCAAGAAGATCAGCACGTCGCGCGCGACCAGCACCGCGACGAGCCACCACGGGATCACCGCCCGCAGCGCGAGGCAGACGACGACCGCCAGGATGTAGAGCCGGTCGGCGATGGGGTCGAGCATCTGGCCGACCCGGGAGGTCTGGTGCCAGCGGCGGGCGAGGAAGCCGTCCAGCCAGTCGGTGAACCCGGCGGCGGCCAGCACCACCACGGCGAGGAAGTCGGAGTGCGGCACCAGGATCAGCCACACCATCAACGGCACCCCGGCCAGCCGGCCGAAGCTCAAGATGTTGGGGACGGTCCACACCTTGTCGGTGTCGTAGCTCGCGACCACGGCGGGCAGCGCCGGCGGCGGGGCAGGCCCCGCACTCCCCCGCTGGTCGCCGATCACCCGTCCAGGTTAGATGCCGTGAGCCCCGGCCTCCTACGTCGCGGGGGCGTGTCCGGCCCCGACGGGCAGCCGGGGCGGTGGGTCGGCCCCGTGCGGGGAGAGCACGTCCCGGTAGACCGACACGACCTGCGGTCCCACCTCGGCCCAGTCGAAACGGCGGGCGTGCTGCAGCCCGCGTTGCACCCGGACGGGGTCCGGCCCGGCCAGGACGGTGCGGACCGCCGCGGCCAGGGCAGGGGCGTCCCCCGCGGGAAAGATCTCGCCGAGCGCTCGGCCGGGCGCGTCCGGGTCGTGCTGCAGCAGCGCCGTGAACGCGGGCAGGTCGCTGGCGACGACGGGGGCCCCGCTGGCCATCGCCTCGAGCAGCACGATGCCGAAGCTCTCCCGCTCGGTGTGCGGCGCGACGAAGACGTCCGCCCCGGCCAGCAACGCGGCCTTGTCGGCGTCGCGGACGTCGGCCTCGCGCCGGATCCCGGCGGGCAGCGCCCGGTGGCCGTGCCCAGCCACCACCACCTCGAGCCCAGGGACGGCGGCGCGGATGGCGGGCAGCGCGGCGAGCAGCACGTCCAGCCCCTTGCGCGGCTCCTCGACCCGGCCCAGGAACACCAGCCGCGGTCGCGCCCCGCCCCGCCACGGTCCGCCGGAGCGCTGGGCCGGGGAGAAGTCGGCCACCCGGAAGCCGTTGGGGATCAGTCGGGCGTCGCGGTCGAGGTACTGCCGGACGACCTGCCGAGCCGGTGCGGACACTGCGATCCCGGCGTCGATCTTGGCCACCGTGCCGCGCATCGTGCCGCCGGCCAGCCGCATCGACCGCGACCGCGGGGTGGCGGTGTGGAAGGTGGCCACCACCGGCACCGAGGCTGCCCAGAGCGCGAGGACGGAGACGCTCGGGGTCATCGGCTCGTGCACGTGCAGCAGGTCGAGGTCGTGTTCAGCCAGCCAGCGCCGGACCCGGCGGGCGCTGCCGGGCCCGAAGGTCAGCCGGGCGACCGAGCCGTTGTAGCGCACCGGCCAGGCCCGACCGGCGGAGGTGAAGCGCCGACGGAGGTCGTCGTCGGCCAGGTCGACCCCGGCCAGCGCCGCCGGGTCGCCGCAGCCCAGCACGTACGGGTCGTGGCCGGCGTCGCGCAGGTGGGCGGCGAGCCCCAGCACGTGGTTCTGCACGCCGCCCGGTCGCTCGAAGGAATAGGGGCAGACCAGCCCGACGCGCAGCCCGTCGCTGCTCATCGTCGCGCTCCGGCGTGCGGGTTGGCGTAGGGGGCGGCGTCGAAGAAGGGCTGCATCAGGTGCCAGTCCTGCGGCTGCTCGGCGATCCGGGCGGCGAAGAAGTCCGCCACCTCCTGGGTCATCGCCACCAGTCCGGCCCGGCCCGGCCGGTGGGCGATGGGCGTCCCGAAGCGGATCACCATCTGCTGGGCTTCGTAGGAACAGACGGCCGGCAGCAGCACGGCGCCGGTGCGGCGAGCCACCATCGCCGGTCCCGCCGGCATCGTGACCGCACGCCCAGCCCACCTGATCGGTACGCCGGTGCCGTCGAGGTCGCGGTCGGCAACGAGGCAGACCAGCCGGCCCTGACGCAGCGCCCCCGCCAGGCCTGAGATCACGCCGGGGTCGCCGTGGGCGAGCACCTCCATGCCGAGCGACTCGCGGAACGCGACGAAGGCCTGGTACTCGGCCTCGGAGAGCCGCTCGGCCACCGTGGTCACCGGCATCCCGGTCCGGCAGGCCCAGGCCCCGGCGAGGTCCCAGTTGCCGCTGTGCGGCAGCGCGACCACCGCACCCGGCCCGGCGTACGCGTCCCGCAGCGCCTGCTCCCCCACCGTCTGGACCCGTCCGACCGTGGCGGTCGCCGACCAGCCCGGCAAGGCCAGCACCTCCCAGAAGGTCCGCAGGTAGGACGCGACTCCCCTGGCCAGCAGCCCGTCGGGCACGGTCGTGCCGGTGGCCGCCGCGAGGTTGTGCCGCAGCTGCCGGACGTGCCGGCCGGGCCGTACGACCGCGAGCCGGCCGAGAGCCCCGACGAGCACCCGGACGAGCGATTCCGGCAGCCGGGAGGCCGTACGCCAGCCGAGGCGGTAGAGCCCGCGCAGCACCGCGTCCCGGGCCCGGTCCGCCCAAGCCCCCTCAGACAGGCCGGACATCGAGCACGACCGCCTGCCGACGGACCTGGGCGATCCGCTGCAGCACGGTGATCATGCTGGTCACCGCAAGCACCAGCACCGCGATCTGCAGCACGT
Source organism: uncultured Friedmanniella sp. (assembly GCF_964244005.1). Taxonomy (GTDB): domain Bacteria; phylum Actinomycetota; class Actinomycetes; order Propionibacteriales; family Propionibacteriaceae; genus Microlunatus. The sequence continues at coordinate 86,257 of NZ_CAXTHG010000015.1, forward strand.
ACGGGACGCCGAAGCCGGCGAGCAGCGCGCCGGCCAGGATGATCACCAGCCGGTCGGCCCGGGCCGCCAGCCCGCCCGAGCAGGTGAAGCCGAGGCTCTCGGCGCGAGCCTTGACGTAGGAGGTCCACTGCCCGAAGACCAGGCCGGCCAGGGCGACCGCCGTCCACAGCGTCGAGTGGTCCTCGTAGGTGAAGTAGAGGAGGATCCCGCCGAAGACGGCGGCGTCACCGAGCCGGTCGGAGCTGGAGTCGAGGAACGCCCCCCAGTTGCTGGCCGACCCGCTGACCTTGGCCATCTGGCCGTCGAGCATGTCCGACAGCACGAAGAACGTGACGATCAGGGCGCCCTGCCAGAGCCAGCCCTGGGGGAAGCAGATCAGGGCGGAGGCAACCACACCGACCGTGCCGAGGACGGTGACCAGGTCAGGTGAGACGCCGAGCCGCAGCAGGAGCCGGACCAGGGGGCCCAGCACCGCCGCGGAGAGGCCGCGGAACCGCTCCAGCATCAGCTGTGTCCTGAGCCTGTCGAAGGGGCTGGTCCTGAGCCGGTCGAAGGGCTCTGTCCTGAGCCGGTCGAAGGGGCCAACCCGTCCCAGGCCGCCCGGACGACCTGCCAGGTGTCGTCGAGCAGCTGCGGCATCGCCTTGGTCTGGCCCACGACGGGCAGGAAGTTCGCGTCGCCGGCCCAGCGCGGCACGACGTGCTGGTGCAGGTGGGCGGCGATGCCGGCGCCGGCGACCGCGCCCTGGTTGAGGCCGAGGTTGAAGCCGTGCGGCGCGCTCGCGGCCCGGACGACCCGCATCGCCTGCTGGGTCATGGCGGCGACCTCGGCCGTCTCGGCCAGGGTCAGGTCGGTGTAGTCGGCGACGTGCCGGTACGGGCACACGAGCAGGTGCCCGGGCGAGTACGGGTAAAGGTTCAGCACACTGAACGTCAGCGGGCCGCGGTGGACGATCAGGCCGTCGCGGTCGTCGCGCTGCGGGATGGTGCAGAACGGGCACTCCGCCGCGTCGGAGGTCGTCGGCTTGTCCTGGCCGCCGATGTAGACCATCCGGTGCGGCGTCCAGAGACGCTCGAAGCCGTCCGGACCGCCGGGGAGCGCGGCTGCGTCGTCTGTCGGCTGGGGGTCGTTCGGCTCGCTCACGCGCTCAGACCTGGACCCGCCGGGCGATGGCGTCGGTGATCTCAGCGACCGCCTCCGCGACCGGGACGGCGTTCTTCTGGGTGCCGTCGCGGTAGCGGAACGAGACCGCACCGGCCGCCGCGTCGTCGCCGCCGGCGATCAGCATGTACGGCACCTTGGCCTTCTGCGCGGTCCGGATCTTTTTCTGCATCCGGTCGTCGGAGGTGTCGACCTCGGCCCGCACCCCGGCGGCGCGCAGCTGCTGCACGACCTCGCCGAGATAACCGTCGTACTCCCCCGCGACGGGGATGCCGACGACCTGGACCGGAGCCAGCCAGGGCGGGAAGGCGCCGGCGTAGTGCTCGACCAGCACGCCCAGGAAGCGCTCGATCGAGCCGAACAGTGCGCGGTGGATCATCACGGGGCGCTGCCGGGTGCCGTCGGCGGCGGTGATCTCCAGTCCGAACCGCTCAGGCAGCATCAGGTCGACCTGGATGGTGGAGAGCTGCCAGCTGCGTCCGATCGCGTCCCGCGCCTGGACGCTGATCTTGGGGGCGTAGAACGCGGCCCCACCAGGGTCGAGCACCAGGTCGAGCCCCGTGCTCTCGGCCGCGTCGCGGAGCGCCTGGGTCGCCTGCTCCCACTCCTCGTCGCTCCCGATCGACTTCTCGGGGTTACGGGTGGACAGCTCGAGGTAGAAGTCGTTGAGGCCGTAGTCGGCGAGCAGGTCGAGGACGAACTGCAGCAGGCTCTTGATCTCGGTCTGCAGCTGGTCGGGCGTGCAGTAGATGTGGGCGTCGTCCTGGGTCATCCCGCGGACTCGGGTCAGCCCGTGCACCACGCCGGACATCTCGTAGCGGTAGACGCTGCCGAACTCGAACAGCCGCAGCGGCAGCTCGCGGTAGGAACGGCCCCGGGCCCGGAAGATCAGGCAGTGCATCGGGCAGTTCATGGGCTTGAGGTAGTAGTCCTGGCCCTGCCGCTTGACGGTGCCGTCGGCGTGCCGCTCCTCGTCGACGTGCATCGGCGGGAACATGCCCTCGGCGTAGAAGCCAAGGTGGCCGGAGATGTCGAAGAGGTCGGCCTTCGTGATGTGCGGGGTGTTGACGAACTCATAGCCCGCGTCGACGTGCCGAGCCCGCGAGTAGTCCTCCATCACCTTGCGCAGGATGCCGCCCTTGGGGTGGAAGACGGCCAGTCCGGAGCCGATCTCCTCGGGGAAGGAGAAGAGGTCCAGCTCGCGGCCGAGGGTCCGGTGGTCCCGCTTGGCCGCCTCCTCCAGCCGGGTCTGGTACGCCTTGAGCGCCTCCCGGCTCGGCCAGGCCGTGCCGTAGAGGCGCTGGAGCTGGGCGTTCGCCTGGTCGCCGCGCCAGTAGGCGGCGGAGTTGCGGGTCAACGCAAAGGCGGGGATGTAGCCCGTGTGGGGCAGGTGCGGGCCGCGGCAGAGGTCGCGCCAGGCCACCGAGTCGTCACGGCGCAGGTTGTCGTAGATCGTGAGCTGGCCGGCGCCGACCTCGACGTTGGCTGCGTCCTCCCCACCGGCGGCGGAGCCCTTGTCGGCGATCAGCTCCAGCTTGTACGGCTCGTCCGCCAGCTCGGCGCGGGCCTCGTCGTCGCTGACCTCGCGGCGCCGGAAGCGCTGCCGCTCCTTGACGATCCGGTTCATCAGCTTGTCGAGCTCACGCAGGCTTTCGGGCGTGAACGGCTCGGCGAGGGCGAAGTCGTAGTAGAAACCGTCGACGATCGGCGGACCGATGCCGAGCTTGGCTTCGGGGTGCAGCGCCTGCACGGCCTGGGCGGCGACGTGCGCGGCGGAGTGGCGCAGCACGTTCAGGCCCTCAGGTGAGTCGATGAGCACCGCTTCGACGACGTCGCCGTCGGCCAGCTCACGGCTCAGGTCCACCAGCTCGCCGCCGATCCGGCCGGCGACGACGGTGCGGTCACTGCCCCAGACGTCCAGCGCAGTCGTCCCGGTCTCGACCACCTGCTGCTCACGAGCGTCGTCGCGGACGAGGGTGATCGAGATGCTGGGCACGTTCAGGGGACCTTCCCAGAGTGACGGATCGGAGCTGAGGGCCCCGGCCCAGCCTAAACCGCCGGGCGCCGACGCTCCGCACCGTCCGCTCCGGCCCCGTCGCGGGTCGGCGTCAGCGAGATCTCTACAGGCGAAGGGCTGTCCCCGCACCCCTCAGCACTGGTTTCATGTATCAGGCCCCCGCCCGGACCATCTGTCCTGATGTCGAGCGCAGCCGGCGCCCGAGGAAACAGGAGTGGGACGTGGATGATGACGACGTCACCGTTTCTTCGCTGGTGCGCGCCGCGGCGGCCGGGGACCGCACCGCGTGGGACGATCTCGTCCGCCGCTTCATGCCGCTGGTGCTGTCGGTGGCGTCGCGCTACCGGCTGGGTTCGGCCGACGTCGCCGACGTCACCCAGACGGTGTGGTTACGGCTCTTGCAGCACCTCGACCGGCTCCGTGAACCGGCCGCCCTGCCGGGTTGGCTGGTGACCACGACCCGGCACGAGTGCCTGCGACTGCTCGCGTCATCCAAACGGGTCACCAGCCTGGAGCCGATCCTGGACCGTGGCGTCTCGTCCGGTCCGACCTGGCAGCCATGGTCCGACGACTTCACCGACGGCCTCGTCCAGACCGAGCGGCACGAGGCGCTGCTGACCGCGTTCGCGGGTCTGTCCGAACGCGACCGGCAGCTGCTGTCGCTGCTGATCGAGGACCCGCCGCCCTCCTACGCTGAGATCAGCGACCGGCTGCAGATCCCGATCGGCAGCATCGGCCCCACCCGTGCCCGTGCCCTCGACCGCCTGCGACGCAGCCCCGCCATCGCCGCGCTGCGCACCACCGACGACACCTGAGAAACGAGATAGGAGGCACTGGAGATGGAACCCGAGATCTACCGCGACGACGACGCGCTGCTCGCCGCGCTCAAGGAAGCAATGGGCGCCGCCCGGCACGGGCAGGAGGAGCTGCTGCTGGCGAACGCCTCTGACGCCTTCTCCTACGCCTCGCTCGACGAGGAGCTGGCCAGCCTGGTCTATGACTCCCTGCTCGAACGCGACCTCGCCGGCACCCGCGAGGTGGATGACACCCGCACCGTCGTGTTCGAGTCTGAAGCGCTGTCGATGGAGATCGAGATCACCGGCGAGACGCTCTTCGGCCAGATCGTGCCCGAGGGGGTGCGCGAGGTGACCGTCGAGGGGCCGAACGGACTGTCGCTCCAGGTCGTGACCGACGACCTCGGCTGCTTCACCCTGCAGCTGCCGGTCGAGGGGGCCTTCCGGTTCCGGATCAGCCGCACCGGCAGCACCACCGTCACCGAGTGGACCTACGTCAAGCCGGAGGGCTGAGCGTCGAGGCCGGTCGCGCCGTCCCCGGAACCCATGCAGATGAAGGCGGCGGCGCTGATCCGCTCCCGGACGGTGCCGCCCGCGAACTCCTGCTGCGTCGCGGCCAGCGCGGCCGCCGGACCGAGCCCTTGGCGGCGGTGCCGGTGGTAGGACGTCATCACCGGCGTGGTCTCCGCGTCGGGCACCGGCACGACCGGCGCCACCAACGAGGCGGTCTGGCGCATCAGCAGGGCGCTCGCCAGCCCGAGGATCTCCTGGCCGACCGTGACCTTCGACAGGGCGGTGCTGCAGGCAGCGAGCACCACCTCGTACGGGGTGTCGGTCAGCTGTTCGAGGTCGTAGACCGTGAACGGGCCGTCCCCCAGCATCAAGGCCGAGAAGAGCGGGTTGTCCGAGCGCAACCGACCGTGCGCGGCGACGTGGACCAGCCGGGCTCCGCTGAAACCGGCGGCGGTGACGGCCGCGGACGCCTCGGCGGGCAGCAACAGCTGAGCGCCGGGGTAGAGCGCCGCCACGGCCTGCGCCTCGGTGACCGCGCCGGCCAGGCCCGGTCCGGCCACCACCAGCCGGCGTTCGCTCGCCGGCCGTCGGTGCCGGGATCCCGACCAGAGGGTCGCTGACGGCGCGACGCTGACCGGACGCCCGGTGCAGAACGGGATGGCCGCCCACGGCACCGACTGCAGCCAACCGGTCGGCACGACCACCAGGGCTCGGTCGCCCAGCACGCCGGCCAGCGGCGCGAGCAGCACCTGGTGCAGGGTGTCGGCCGCCCGCCGCCACACCTGCTCGGCCGCACTCAGCTGTGAGGCCCGGGTGGTCGGGGAGGCGAGCCGGTGGAACGCGAACGGCAGGTGGTCGAGGCAGTGCCGGACGTAGGAGTCGTCGCCCAGCGGATGCAGCCGGGCCCGGCCGTCGACAAGGGTCACGGCGTGCAGCCGGCCGTCGAGGTCGACGTACTCGACCAGCGCCGTCGAGCCGAGCTCGGCCGCCAGCTGCCGGAACCGGGGCACGGTACTGCGCCGCGGCCGGGTCGCGTCGCCGTCGGCGTGATCACCGTCGGACCGCAGGGTGTGTTCGCGGATCTGCCGCTCCAACGCCATCTGTCGGGCGACCAGGGCGCCGGTCGGCTCCCGCTCGCCCCGGGCCTCCTCGATCTCGGCCATGGTGGTCCGCAGGTCGCCGAGGCTCTGGCTCAACGCGGGATCGGCAGGCGGCCGTACGGGGCGCAGCACGTCCGCGCTGGCGCGTCCCCGTTCGCCCCACTCGTGCACGGCGGCCGGGTCGGCGTCCTGCAGGGCCATCCGCAGACCGGCGCGCGCGATCGCGCCGCGGTGGGCGGACACGTGGGCGCGCAGCTCGGTCGCACCCAGCGACTCGCGGTACTCCTCGACGATCCGGTAGCCGGCCCGCAACGCCGACCGGGCGCCGCGTCGGGACCCTTCGGCCTCGCGCAGCAACGCCTCCCCCAGCCAGGCGCGCACCCGCACCTCAGCAGGTCCCCAGCGACGAGCCCGGGCAGCGATGGCGAAGTCCTGCCGGGCGGCCGCCGGCTGGCCGCGGCCGAGGGCGAGCAGGCCCGCGAGGATGCGCGCTTCCATCGCGGGCACGGTCCAGCCGGCTCGTTCGAGGTCGTCCGCGACCGACCGGACGTGGGCCAGCCGGACCGACGTCCGGCCCGCCTCCCGCCGGACGTCACCGCCGTCACCGGCCACCGCGCCCACCTGAGCCTGCACCTCGGCGTACCGGGCCAGCGTCCGCCACTCGGGCCGACCGAGCCGACCGAACGCCGCAGCGGCGGACTTGGCGGCGGCGGCAGCGGTCAGGTAGTCACCCGCCAGGAGTGCCGCCGTCGAGACCAGCAGCTGAGCCTCGGGCAGGTGCACCCGCCGCTTCTGGTCGGCGAAGACTCGTACGGCTGCCTCGGCCGCCGCCTGCGCCTCAGTGACCAGCCGGACCGACAGCAGCACCTTGGCCCGGTCGACGAGGAGCGATCCCTCCTGGGTGCCGGTGGCGGCGTACAGCTCGGCCGCCGCGTCGAAGTGGCTGAGGGCGCGAGGCACGTCACCGCGGTCAGTGTGGAGACAACCCAGATTTTGCTCCACGTACGCGGCCGGACTCACCAGCCCATGCTCGGCGCAGAGCGCGCGAGCCCGCAGCAGATCCGCCTCAGCAGCCGAGAACTGTCGCCGAGTCATCAGCAGCAAGCTCCGGTTGGACAGCGCTCGATTTTCCCACTGCACATCCTGAGCGTGGCGTAGCACCGGCAACGCCACCCGGAGGTCGTCAAGCGCTCGGTCGACCTCCCCGAGTTCTTGCAGGATGGCTGCGCGTTGCACCCGAGCTCGCGCAGCGGCGAGACCAGTCAGGACGCTCAGTGCTGCGTCGATCTCGGTGAAGGCTTGCGCCGGTTGACCCCGCTGGACCAGGGCCGAGGCCAGACTGCCGCGCGCCTCGCCGACCAGGGTCTGGTCATCAGCTCGACTGGCCGCCGTGATGGCGCCGCGAAAGTGCAGCACGGCATCGTCGAGTCGGCCCAGGTGCAGTGCCGCGATGCCTCGCGCCCGGCGGGTGATGCCGACCGCCGCCCAGTCATGCTCCTCCGCGGCCCGCCGCTCGAGCGCGCTTCCGAGCTCCTCCGCCCGCGCCGGCTCCGCGGCCGCCAGTCGAAGCACCTCCAGCGCGCTGTCCTGGCTCACGTCTAGCTTGGCAGCAACCAGCGGTGGCGGGGAGAGCACAGCGTCAGATCTGGGCCAGCTTCAAGACCTTGGCCCCGCTCCAAGCCAGCGCCGGTTGCGCGGTCTCGGGAAGCGACGCGAGCAGGTCCTCGGCAGCAGAGCGGGCCGAGACCCGTCCAGGCTCGGTGCTGGCCGCAACCACGCCGCTCACCGTCGCTGCCGCGAAGGAAGTACCGCTCCAGGTGGCCCACCCGTCGGGGAATTCGACCGCCGGGCTGCTCTCATCCGGCCGGGCCCGGGGCAGGTAGGTGCTGGTCACATCAACCCCTGGCGCGAGTACGTCGATCCATGGAGCATCAGGTGAGAATGATGCGCTCGTAGCCAGGTCAGGTTCGAGCGCACCCACAGCCACCACGTCGTCGAGGGCCGCAGGCCAGCCCGGCTTAGTCGCCTGCCCAGCTCGCAGCGGCCGGCCCTCGGGGTCGGCCACGCCGCCGTGATTACCGGCCGCGGCCACGACCAGCAGGTCGGGAGGCAGCCGGTCGATCGCGGTGCTCAGGACCAGCGGCGGGTTACCGTCCTCTGTGTAGCAGACAAATGACAGGTTCAGGACGTCGAGTCCGCTGCGCCCGAAGTCAACGATGGCCTCCGCGACGCTCCAGGAGTCGGCACTCCCGTTGGTCGCTGCTACACCGGTGGACTGCAGCACTCGCCGGACCTCGACCGTTGCCCCGGGGGCCTCGCGCAGGATGAGGCCCGAGATGAAGGTGGCGTGCCCGTCCGCGTAAAGAGCGGTGTCGACAGCGCCGGTCAGGTCGGAGTAGCGCGCCGCCCAGCCGCCGGCTAGCCACGGCTGCGGGTAGAGACCGGTGTCCAGCACGCCCACCCGTGTCCCACGGCCCGGGCCGGTGGCTCGCGTACTCCAGCCCGGCGCCGTTGCCCGGATCGGGTCGCCGCCGCCGCTGTGGTTGACCCGACCCACACCTTGGACCTGACCCACGAGACGGTTCTTCCCGATCGTCGGGCTCCACTGGGCATACCGGCGGCCGCTCAACGTGCGCAGCGCCCAGAGGACCTGGTCCAACGGCTGGTCTGGTTCGGGGCGGCCCTCGGCCTCGCCGACTAGCGCCACCATCGCCGCGGCTGCGGCCTCGACGTCCTCGAGCTGCAGCAGCGTCAGCCCGAGCAGCTCGCTCGCCTTGACCTCGTCAACCGTGACCCCGGCTTCGCCCAGCAGCCCGGTGACCAGGGCGGCGTGCTGGCTGGCGACCACGATGTCGCGCTGTCGGTACGCGTACGGCCCGCCGAGGAGGTCGACCGTTGGATTGATCTCCTCGTCGAGTGCAGACATGGCTGAATGCTAGTGATCGGGGGTCGCCGGCGGAACCGCCTTTTCCAGCAAATGTCCAGTTGTTCGCGAGTTGTGCCTTTACCGGAAATCTTTTCGATCGACTCGAGCCCTGTATCAGCCGTGCGCCGGGAACGTCCTCCTTCCATACACCCGAGCGGCCACGCCGGCGCCTCGACCAGGAGGGCACCCAGCATGAGCACCCTGACCTCGCAGGAGACGGCCGACGTCGCCACCCTGCCCGACACCGAGCACTTCCAGACCCCGGTCCCCGATCCGAGCGACCTCTTCGAGGTGACGTTCACTCCCGAGGACACCGCTCAGCCAGAGGCCGCTGACGACCCGGTGCCGGTACCGGCCGTCGCGATGGCCGCGTTCGCCGCGGTCCCGGCCGACCCCGACCGCTTTCCGGGGCGCAAGGCTTTCACGCTGGGGCACAGCGACCCGGCCGTCACCCGGCTGGGCACGATGCTCATCGCCCGCGGCGCCAAGCGTTTCTACGCTGTCGGGGCCAGCCCCGACTTCGGGGTCGTCGACCGCAACGCCTGTGCGGCGTTCCAGCGGGCGCAGGGCTGGACCGGTCCGAACGCCGACGGCTATCCGGGCCCCCGCACCTGGGAGCTGTTGGTCAGCGGCAAGGGCCACGACATCCCGGCTGCTGGCGGTGGCGGCAACCTCAAAAGCCCGGTGCCCGGCTTTCGGCCGACGTACCCGTTCGGGATCAAGGACCGCCGCTACGCCGCCGGGTTCCACACCGGCTGCGACTACGCAGCGCCCAACGGCTCAGCCATCGTCGCCGTCGTCTCGGGCAAGGTCGTCCGGGCCGACTGGGGCGGCGCCTACGGCAACTGGACCCAGATCGCCGGCGAGGACGGGCACGTGTGGATGTACGCCCACCAGTCCCGCCGTACGGTCACGGTCGGGCAGCGCGTCAAGGCCGGCGAAGTGATCGGCTACGTCGGTTCGACCGGCAACGTCACCGGACCGCACCTGCACCTGGAGAAGTCGCGCGAGGGCCGCTGGGCCTACGCCAAGGTGGTGAACCCGCAATGGTGAGCCGCCGCTTCTACCCGCCGGCCGACCTGCGGAGCCAATGGTTCGGCGAGGGCGCCATCACCATGCCCCGGATCGACAAGCTCGTCCTGCACACCACCGAGTCCGCGGGCGGCTGGCCGGGCTACCAGGGTGGCGCCATCACCCCGACCCTGACGTACGAGCCCTGGCGGCACGCCTGGCGCCAGCACCTGCCGGTCAACGGGTCGGCACGCGCACTCGTCGACGGCAGCGGGACCGCGGTCCGCGAGAACCGGGACAACGTGGCCCAGCTGGAGATCTCCTGCTACTGCGACCCGCGGCACGCCGACTCCGGCCGCTTCGTCACCGACCTCGACGACCAGGCGTTGCACGACCTGGGCGCGTTCGTCGGTTGGCTGCACGAGCACTGGGAGCTGCCGCTCGCGCTCGCTCCGGCTTGGCTGCCGTACCCGCAGTCGGCGGGAGCGAGCCCGGTCCGGATGAGCGGACCTGAGTACGACCGCTTCCGGGGCGTACTCGGCCACCAGCACGTCAGCATCAACGACCACGGCGATCCCGGCGCGCTGAACGTCGAGCAGATCCTGGCGTACGCGGGCGGACAACCCACCCCACCCCGGGCCGTGGCTCACTGGTCGTTGGCTGACTGGGAGGCCGGGGACCCGGCGACGGTCGCGGCCACCGATGCGGAGCTGCTCCGGCGCGGCTTCCTCCGGCGAGCCTCCCGGTCGCACCCCGGCGAACGCGGCCTCGCCCGGGTCGCCGCCGTCCGCCGTTGGCAGCGCTCGATCGGCAACGCGGCCGAGTTCAGCGACGGTGTCTTCGGATCGCGGCAGTGGACGCGGTTCTGGGCGCAGTCCGCTGCGGGGCAGGCTGCCCGCACGTCGGCCGGGGAGCACTGAGACTGCGGCTGCGGGCGAGTCGATGACCTCCTCGCTCGCGGCCGTCATCAAGACCGTCTAACGCATGTCGAGGGCCAGGATGGTCAGCTGCGGGGTGACCCGGAGAGATCCAGCCACGCCACCTGCTCAGGGCTGAGCTCGATACCGAGACCGGCCATCGAGGAGCGGCACTCGCTGATCGTGCGCGGACCGAAGAGCGGGAAGGTCGGAAAGGGCTGGCAGAGCACGAAGGCGAGGGCGATCGCCGTGGGTGCGACCCCGTGCTCGGCGCCGAGCTGCCTCGCGCGTCGCAGTCGTTCGAAGTTGCCGTCGCTGTAGTAGCAGCGCACCAGCTCGGCATCGGTACGGTCCTCGGGTCGGGCGCGGCCAGTGAAGAAGCCGCGCGCCTGCGACGACCAGGGCAGCAGCGGAATCTGCCGTTCCGCCAGCCAGCGCTTGGACGCCGGGTCGGTGGCGTGCACGCACCCGGCCCACGGCACGTCGTACGCCTCGGCTAGGCCGAAGTGGTTGCTCAGCACCGTGAAGCCCTGCTTGCCGTGGGCGGCGGCGTACGCGTTGGCCTCGTCCATCCGCGCGGGGGTCCAGTTCGACCCGCCGAAGACGTGGATCCGGCCGGCCCGGTAGTGCTCGTCGAGCACGTCCACGAACTCACCGACCGGTATCTCGGGGTTGTCGCGATGCATCATGTAGATGTCGGCGTAGTCGGTGCCTTGGCGCTCCAGGCTCTCCAGCAGCTGGCGGGTGATCGACTCCGGGTCGCAGTGCGGGGTATGAGCGCCCTTGGTGATCACCACGACGTCGTCGCGGAGGCCCCGGTTGGCGATCCAGCGGCCGAGCCGCCCCTCGAGCAGCCCGCGGCCATACATGTACCCGGTATCGAAGGTGTTGCCGCCCTGACTGAAGAAATGGTCGAAGATCGCCGACGCGTGGGCCAGGTCGGGCTGGTTGTCCACGCCCATCACCAGCCGGGAGACCGGCTTGCCGACGCCCGCGATCTCGCCGTAGGTCATGGGGTGCTGCGGGTCGACGGTCAGCGGAGCGCCCGAGACCGTGGGGATGTTGGCGTCCTCGGCCTCGAACGGGTAGCGCAGGCCGATCGCCGCGCGCCACTGGTCGAGCACGAGGGCGTTGCCGAGCGAGTCGTCCAGGCTGAGCTGCGGGGCCTCGCCCACGCCGACGCTGGCGGCGAGGGCGTCCGCCTCGAGCGCGTACGGTCGGGCGTCACCGAAGCGGAGCTCCTGCGGCTCTTCACCCACGACGGCAAGGGTGAGCACGGGGTCGTCGCCCAGGGTCCACGGGTCGTTCAGGTGGATGGTGCCGCGGGACCCGTAGATCGACACGGTGTTGGCGCCCTGTTGCCGGACTCCGGTGCGGACCGACGCGGTGACCCCGCCGCCGAAGGTGAGGTGGGCGACACTCCACTCGTCGACGCCGGTGGCCCCGATCGTCCCGGTTGCGGTCAGGCCGATCGGCTCGGCGAACCGACGACCCTCGGCGGCGCCGACTACCGCGCGGGCCATCGAGACCGGATAGCCGCCCACGTCGAGGATGCCGCCACCCGCGAGGTCGACGTCGAAGAGCCGGCCGGTGGTCCCGCCGGTGCGGAAGGCGAAGGAGGCGTCGATGTGGGCGAGATCGCCGATCGCGCCGGCCCCGACCAGCTCGAGCACCTTCGTCGTCTGCGGGTGGAAGCGGTACATGTACGCCTCGACCAGGCTCCGACCGCTGGTTCGGGCCGCGTCCACCAGAGCCATCACCGTGCCCCGGTTGGGCGCCAGCGGCTTCTCGCAGAGGACGTGCTTGCCCGCGGCCAGCGCCTGCAGGGTGAGGTGGGCGTGACCGGTGTGCACGGTGGAGACGTAGACGGCGTCGACGCCCGGGTCGGCCAGCACCTCGGCGTAGGTCCCGGTGCGGGCGGACGCGGCGTCGAACTGCCGAGCGAACGCCGCCGCCCGGTCCGGGTCGGAGCTTCCCACCGCCACCAGCGCTCCGCGGGCGCTGAACGGGAGCTGGGAGACGAAGCGCCTGGCGATGCTGCCCGGACCGAGAACGGCCCAGCCGAAGCGACCGGAAACGGATGCTGACGGTGCAGTGGGAACGCTCACAACTGGCAACCTATACGCCTCTTCCCGACCAAAGGGCCGGCAGATGGTCACGACCAGGAGTGCTGAGGGTGGGCGATACTGGGTTCGAACCAGTGACCTCTTCGGTGTGAACGAAGCGCGCTACCACTGCGCCAATCGCCCTCATACCCCTCGCGGGGCGTCGACAACCCTAACCCACGCTGTGCTCGGCTGCCCAATTCGGTCGGCGTCACCGCGGTCCGGGCTCAGGGGTCGAGGTCGGCGCCCGAACGCTCGGCGAAGGCCGCGGCGATCCGCTCGGTCACCGGATGAGCGCCGTAGGTGATGTCGTCCCATCGGCCGACCGGCTGGACGTCGCGCAACGAGCTGGTCAGCAAGACCTCGTCGGCGCCCATCGCTTCGGCCAGCGTCAGGTCTCGCTCCTGCACAGGCCACCACTCCAGCACCAGCTCGCGGGTGACCCCGGCGAGCGGTCCGGAGCTCAGCGGCGGGGTGACGACGGTGCCGTCGAGCACGGCGAACAGGTTCGAGCCAGTGCCCTCGCAGACGTGGCCGGCGGTGTTGAGCAGCAGCGCCTCGCTGCCGCCCCGGTCGACGGCGAAGGCCAGGGTGCGGACGTTCTCGGCGTAGGAGGTGGACTTCACCCCGGCCAGTGCGCCGTGCTCGTTCCGGCTCCACGGGGCCGTGACCACGGTGGCCGACGGGCCGGCCGGCTCGGCGCCGTCGAGCGCGACCACCAGGGTCTGCGGCCCGTACGCGGCGCCGGACCCGAGCGGGCCGCGGCCGCCGGTGTAGGTGATCCGGATCTTGGCCAGCGACACCGACTGGCCGTCGAGCAGGTCGTCGATCGCTGCGCGGATGGTCCGGTGGTCAGGCGCAGGTAGAGCCAGCGCGGCGGCGGACCGGTCGAGCCGCTCCAGGTGCCGCCGGACGGCGAACGGTCCGGCCGCGGTGACCTTGAGGGCCTCGAACACGCCATCCCCGACGACCAGGCCGTGGTCGGTGACCGGTACGCGCGCTTCGGCGGGATCCGCGTACAGCCGTCCGTCGGCCCAGACCCTCAGCGTCGCGGTCGGCAGCGGGCGGTCCGAGGTGGCGAGCGGCACCGAGCCAGCCTAGCGGCGACGCGCTGGCGCCCATCGGTTTGGACTCCCGTCGCGCCCTCGGCTAATGTCGTACCTCGCACCGGGGAGGACGCACTCGAACCCGGAGCATGCGGACGTGGCGCAGTGGTAGCGCATCACCTTGCCAAGGTGAGGGTCGCGGGTTCGAATCCCGTCGTCCG